>JAGPNG010000002.1 GCA_018052475.1 Candidatus Fermentithermobacillaceae bacterium | reverse complement strand
CCAGAACACTGGCGGAAGTGGAAATGGGTACTTTCCCGGTAGACGTCGTGGATGAAGGTGACACTATCCTGGTACGAGCTGAACTTCCCGGAGTAGATAAAGAAAACATTGAGGTAAGGTGCACCGAAAACGCAATCAGCATCGCCACTGAGAAACGGTATGAGAAGAAAGTTGAAGAAGAAAACTGGGTTGTGCAGGAGTCCTCGTTCGGCAAGATGGTCCGAAGCGTAGCTCTCGGCACCAGCGTTGACCCGTCCAAAGCCGAGGCTGAATTCGAAAACGGTGTCCTAAAGATTAGGCTGCCGAAGACTGAACCTGCACAGAAGGGACACACCATTCAGATCAAGTAATTGCAACTCATCGACTGTCGTAGCATAGACATCGCAGGTACGAAAACGCTCTCCGTCGCGCCAAGGCGCCGGAGAGCGTTTGTATTCGGCTTGCACATATAAAATCGTCAGAGTATCCGGGTTTCAAAGGCATCCTTGCCCAACCCGTTATCGTAGATCTCCTCGATATGCACGAGATATGCAGGCCGCTCCACCCATTTTGCCACATTCGGTTTGTGGTAGACATCGTGCTGAGCATTGATAAACCGCTGATAGGGTCCCGCCCTTTGGATCTCGATCCTCCCTCTCACTTCAAAACTCGTAGCAGGGGGTTCGAAGAAAAGAAGGGTAACCTCATCGTTTTCTTGGTAGTTTGCCCAACTATGGAGAAACGCTCCCTGGCGCCATACCAAGCACCATGTCTCGCCTATCCTCATAGACCCACTTGCGAAACTTTTCCGGCAACACAAAACTACCAAAACTACCCATACAAGTTTCCCCTGTCGGCGTTCATCTAAGGTACCGCATCACACCTATGCCACCCCTACACGCTATTTGAGATACTGGTCAAACCATCGCAGCATATGCGCAAGCCGCTCTTTTCTGTTCCATGGTTTGCCAGACCTTGAAAGCTCATGGTTTTCACCTTGAAATCGTACAAGTTCCACGGTTTTGCCTAGTCGCTTAAGAGCCACGTACCATTGTTCTGCCTGCTCCATTGGGCAACGATAGTCTTGTTCGCTGTGAAGTATAAGGATCGGAGTTTTCACGTTAGGCGCATACCTTATAGGTGACCTTTCCATCAGCCATCCTTCGCTATCCCACAAGTCCCTGTTTCCCATGCCTTTCTTGTTTCCGTAAAAACCGATGTCGGAGGTACCATACTTGGTGTACCAGTTGCTAATGCTTCTTTGCGTCACCGCAGCAGCAAACTTGTCTGTATGCCCCACAATCCAATTGGTCATGAAGCCCCCGTAACTGCCGCCGGTCACCCCTACTTTGGAAGTATCGACCCAACCGACTCCATCCATCACATTTCTAAGCGCCATTATGTCTTGATAGTCCATTCCGCCCTGATCTGCGATTACCTGCTGGGCAAACCATTCCCCATACCCCAAGCTACCTCTGGGGTTACAATAGAAAACCCCATAGCCCTTGGAGGCGAGCACCTGAAACTCATGGAGGAAAGCCATTCCGTAGGTGGCGGCAGGACCGCCGTGAATCTCCAAAACAGCCGGGTATTTCTTTGATGGTTCAAAGTCTATGGGCTTCATCATCCAGCCTTCTATCTCAAGACCGTCGGGGCTCTGAAATATGAACGGCTCAGGCTTAGAAAGGTTAAGTTCCATCAAGACGTCGTCATTTACTCCGGTGAGCCGGATGACCCGGTTAAAAGTATGTCTGCGAGAAACCACGCTGTACTGCCACCCTTTAACCCGACACCCCTCCGGCTTCAATTCGACAGGCTCCTGTGACACACCGCTCGCAACGTACACATCGGCAGGCTTAATCTCTGAGCCGCCTATGAACACGAATACATGCTCCGGACCTCCGTCAGAGAACGCAAATGAACTTATTGCAGGAGGATAGTCCTTGGCTTCTATTACCGAAGGAGTCGTTAGTTTGGCGTTTCCTGAAAGGTCAACGCACCCGGGGACAGGTTCTTGATCTGCAGCTACCACGAGGTCGCAGGAACCGTACGCTCCTTCTTCACACACTTCGCATATCTCACAGCTGTCAACCGATACCCTGAAGATTTTTGAATAGCCTCTGTCGGTAGCGAGGAAATATATGAACCGATCGTCTGCAGACCAGTACGGACCGCTTCCGCCTCCATCCATTTTAGAGTCGGTGGAAACTGAACATCCCATGCTGCGGTCAAACTTTTCCGTGAGGACTCGAGGCTCCCCTCCTTGGGCTGGGATTACCAATATCTCGGATTTGGCGGCTGCTACATCTTTTCTAAGATTTCCGAAATAGGCTATATACTTACCATCTTGAGAATATACAGGCGAACCGGCAGGTCCGCGCCCGTCTGTAAGTCTTCTCATCTCCCCTGTCTCCAAAGTAAGAGCCCAAATATCCGGGACTCCGTCTATTTCTCCATCAGGCTCGCGGCAGGAGTTAAATGCCACAACTTTTCCGTCAGGCGAGAAGGCGGGTGAATAACAGTCGTACTCACCGAAGGTGAGCTGTTTCTGCTCTCCTTTTTCCACATCGATCACAAATATCTGTCTTGGCCTGGGATCTACGATGTATGGAACGCCGTTGGCTTTGTACCTCAGTTTTGTTACTACTGTAACGTCTTTGGACTTATGGGGATCTTCTTTTTCTTCCTTTTCCTTGGGTTCCCGGGAGACAAAGGCTATAAGCTTGCCATCGGGAGACCATGTGATGCCAGATTTGCCTTCTTCTCCTTGGGTCAGCTGCCTGGCTTCTCCTCCCTGTTCTAAGTCCAAAATCCATATCTGATTTTGGCCTGAGCGGTTAGACGTAAACGCCATATACCTGCCGTCAGGGGAAAACCGAGGGGAACCCTCTCGGGCGCCGAGATCTGGCGATTTCATTCCGTAGGTGATTCGTCTGGGTCTTTCAAATAGACCATCTACCTCGCATTTTTCCCTCCGAGACATCCAAATACTTGACTCGTATGCGTTTTTGTCTGCATTTATGTTCGTTTGAACCCAGGCTATCTTGTTACCGTCAGTCGATATATCGGGGTCTCCGACAAACTTGAAGCGCCAGAGGTCTTCAAATGATACCGGGGTTTTGCTTTTCTGCATATTTTCACCCTCCTAGTAGATCGTTGACTGATGGCTTGTGAAAGAAAAAAGGATACCTAACTTTCTTTTCAGTGTTCATCCTTCCCTTCGCATTTATCCATCAGTGTTCTCCTATTCATTCTATATCGTATGTCGATTACCCTTGATCGCAACGGGTTTTCCAGAGTCTTTTCCAAGGGATGATTCAAGGAAAGGGATTCTACACCCATGGCGGGCCACGAGATACGCCGTAGCCTAGGCGTTGCGCCACACTGTAAGTGACAGATCCTCGACTCGAGAGGCTGGTTTCTTGCAAAAAAACGCCTATAGCTAAAATGGGACGCAAGTCCCATATGAAAGACTGCGTCCGGTATCGATATGCATAGTGAGGACAAAGAGCCTCAATTAAGGCCCAAGGAAGGGCCGAAACAACATCCAAGGAAGGGTGAAGAAGATGAGAATCAACACCAACATTCCGGCGTTAAACGCATGGAGAAACCTCGGTATTACGGGAAACATGATGTCAAAGTCGTTGGAGAAACTGTCTTCTGGTTACAGGATTAATAGAGCGGCCGACGATGCTGCAGGCTTGGCCATTTCTGAGAAAATGAAAGCTCAGATATCAGGCCTCAGGCAGGCGTCTAGAAACGCCCAGGACGGCATCTCGCTTATCCAGACAGCAGAAGGCGCATTGAATGAGACCCACACTATGTTGAATGACATGCGCAGGCTTGTACTGCAGGCGCATAACGGAACAAACGCATCAGACGACCTACAGAAGATACAGCAGGAGATCAATGCTCTAATTGAAGAGATAACGGGAATAGCGGAACGTGCTGAATTTAACACAAAGAGCTTGTTGACGGGCAATCTAGTAAATACGGTGGGTTATACAGGCTTAGTTCCTGATGGCGTAGCTGTGTCAGACTTTTCCGGTGCTGAACTAGGAACGTATAAGCTGAAGTTTGAAAAAGATACGACTAATAATAAATGGAATGCCATACTCTACAACACAGATGACCCAAGCACTACCCAAAAGGTCGAGGTACCTAGTAGTGCTGTAGACGTAACGAGTGGCGTGATTGCAGGAGGCACTTTGGACTTCAGCCATTTTGGGATTAGTATCGAGCTTACGGCGGGCGGTACAGCCCCTAGTGAGTGGAAAATAGCAGATGGAACGACCCTCGACTTCCATGTCGATCCAGGCAGCCTCTTACTCCAAATCGGTGCCAATAAAGATCAGAATATGGACGTCATGATCAGCGACATGAGAGCGCAGGCGCTAGGCCTCACAGACGGCACTGAGAACAAGGTAGACGTGCGCAAATTCAACGAAGTCGGTTTCGATTTCAACACACAGTTGAAACTCATCGACGACGCAATATCATCTGTATCAACGCAAAGGTCCGAACTCGGAGCCTACCAGAACCGACTAGAACACACAATCAACAACCTAGATACCGCTGCCGAGAACCTAGACGCAGCCAACTCCCGAATAAGAGACGTAGACATGGCTCTAGAGATGGCAAACTTCACGAGACACCAAATCCTGCAGCAGGCAGGCACTGCAATGCTGGCACAGGCCAACGTAACGCCGCAGGCAATCCTGAAACTCCTCGGCTAAAACGCTTGGTAATATCAAAAGGGCCCGGCTTTTCGTCGGGCCCTTTTCTTACTGCACACCAACGTCAACTTGCCTAACACATTTTCGCTCTCTATCGTTCCACGTCTATCACTTTGTCGCACTCGGACAAGGATCAAAGCTCAATACTCTACAGGCCTCGCGTAAATCCCTACAGTACCCGGCCCGGTATGCACCCCAATTACGGGTCCGACCTCGAAGAGCGAAGGAGCGCCCTTAACATTTAGTTTCTCCAAAGCCAGTTTCAAAAGAGATTGAGCATACTCAAACCCCTGCCCGTGGCCTACAGCAATAGACACACCGCGCCTTCTGAATTTCCCTTCCAGAAACTCCACCATCCCACCTATAGCCTGCTTCATGCTCCTAACCTTGGCTAAGGGCACGTAAATACCTTCTTCAACACGGACTATGGGCTTGATCTTGAGCAAAGTTCCGACTACAGAAGACACCTTACCAATGCGTCCGCCTCTTTGGAGGTAATACAATGTGTCCAGACTAAAAAGAACCTCAGCTTGATCTTTGAGTCTCGAAACTCTTTCAAGAATATCCTTGACGCTGAAACCTTCCATCGCCAAACGAGCAGCCTCTATGGCCTGCCCCGCGATGCCAAAACTTATGGATTGAGTATCAACTACATGTATCCGATCGGGCGCCAATTCCGATGCCACCATCCGCGCGACATCAACAGTACTGCTTAATCCCTTAGAAATGTGAAAAGACAGTATCTCCTTGCCCGAATCCAACAGAGGCTTGTAAGTATCCCAAAACTCCTGCGGCGAAGGCTGCGAACTAGTAGGCAATTCCTCCCCTGCTTCCTCGAGGATCGGATAAAACTCAGACGGCGTCAAATCAACCCCATCTTTGTAGACCACTCCACGATAGACAACCGAAAGCGGTATCACAGTTATATCAAATTCCCTTGCCAATTCTTTTCCGATATCACTCGTGCTGTCAGTAACTACGGCAATATTTGCCAAAGCATCCTCTCCCCGTTCCTCGATGAGTAATCTCTAAAGAAGCACAACTAACAAAAACCGCTCTGCACGCTGAGACTTCTGAATTTCGCCTCTTTCTAGTCATGGATAAAAACCGTGGTCCCCTCGGGAATATTATCATATATCCACTTAGCATCTTCCACTTGAAGCCGTATGCATCCATGGGAAGCAGGTTGGCCAAGTTTCTCAGCTTCTTCTTCGATAATCTCCCCATTTTCGTTCATAGCCAAAGAATGAAACAAATAAACACCCCAATCCTTAAAAGACACCCAATATTTAGCCCCCTGCCCGTATTTTGCATTAAAAAACCACAAACCGCGGTTCTGAACCTCAAAAGTCCCTAAAGGAGTCTCATGACCCTCTACCCCGGTAGAGGCTACCATCTCTCTTATGACCTCTCCGTCTTGATAGACTTTAACCGTCTGCATAGATACATCCACATCGATTGAAAGGCGTTCAGGCTCGGCGATGTACTCGGGACCTTTTTCGGAAGAATCGCCATGTAAAGGTTCAGTCGTCGCAAGGAGAAGATCTGCGCCTTCTGCCATATTTTCTCCAGGCCCTTCTTGTTCTTCGTTGCGCACAGGAAACCCTGCTACTTCAGAAATACTCCCGGCTTCCTTTTGACCAAAGAAGAACCTTAAGCTGGTGCCCGCCTCCGGGGTATTTATCTTTGTGCCAATATTCCACATAATAATTCGCGGAAGTATTACCCTCCCGAAAACAAATCCCATAAGGACAATGCCCAGCATAACCAGAATTATCACTGCAATCTCTCGTCGAGACATCTCAACCTCCCAATTACGGTAAAATCCCTTCAAAGAAGAAATACACCCATACGATAGGCCAAACACAAGGTACGTGAAAACACCGAAGGTAACTCATAAACCTCCGGGCGCCTTTATGCCAATGCACCACAGGCCCACAATCATTATAATGTGAAAGGATATGCGCCACAATTAAAAAGGGTATCATCTATGAGCCCCGCGGTTTTTTGTGCGTCAGCGTCGACCGAATGAACTGTCCTTGATTTCAGCAGCGGTGACAAGAAACGAAGTGGTTTGGATCTTTTTCCTGCCATTGGGGCTGTTCCCGGCGACAGATTTCCATGGAATAAGGGCATCTGGGATGGAAAGCGCACCCCGATGGAGGGTCTATGGGACTTGGTACATCCCCTTCTAGCACTATGCGCTTAGTTTGGTGGTCCGGATCCGGCACAGGGATCGCCGATAAAAGAGCCTGGGTATAAGGGTGTTGAGGAGAGGCATACAATGTAGTTTTGTCTGCAAGTTCTACCATCCTGCCGAGATACATGACCCCAACTCTGTCGGATATATGCTCAACTACGCTGAGATTGTGCGCGATGAACACATATGTCAGGTTAAACTCTTCCTGCAGATCATCTAACAAGTTTAGGATCTGCGACTGGATTGATACGTCCAAAGCAGATACCGGCTCGTCACATACTACGAGTTTCGGACGCAAGGCCAACGCCCTAGCAATACCGATGCGTTGACGCTGCCCCCCTGAAAACTCGTGAGGATACCGTCTTGCATGGTACGGGCTAAGACCTACAACCCGCAGCAAGTTGTCAACCTTGTCTTGTTTTTCTTTGCCCGCAGCCACCCCGTGAATCGTAAGGGCTTCGGCTACTATGTCCCCTACTGTCATCCGAGGGTTTAGCGAACCGTAAGGATCTTGAAATATTATTTGCATTTCTTTGCGCAAATGCCGTAGTTCTTGGCTATTCATTTTAAGGACATCTGACCCTTCGAAAACCACCTGGCCCGACGTTGGTTCTTCAAGACGCAATAGGCACCGTCCGGTAGTAGTTTTGCCGCACCCTGACTCGCCAACCAGTCCCAAAGTCTCGCCCGGATATACGTCAAAGGAAACATCGTCTACTGCCTTCACCCATCCGCTTGTCTTAGACAGCAGCCCGCTTCTTACCGGAAAATACTTCTTTAGATTTCGCACCTCCAACAAAGGTGCCTGCCCAATCGCATTCTCAACCTCTAGTTCATTCGTTTCCATCTTACTTTTCAACCAAATTCACCTCTTTGAAGTCCTTAGGTAAAGAGCCATGTTAGTCAGGTGCCTTTTTATCTTCTACGAATCGATGCCCGGGAAAAAACACCTAACCGAATGACCCGGCGATATTTCGGTAATACAAGGCTCCTCGGTACAGCACACATCCTTCGCATGTTCGCACCGAGTGCTAAACTTACATCCCTTCGGCATATACATGGGATTCGGCACCACACCCGGTATGGCGTAGAGCCTCTTTCTCGCCGAACCGGGCCTTGGGATAGCCCTCAAAAGAGCGTTTGTGTATGGGTGGAGTGGATTGTAAAAGACATCACGGACGGAAGCTTCCTCCACAACCCGGCCAAGATACATCACGATGACCCTTTCTGCCATCTCTGAGATCACACCTAAGTCATGGGTGATGAGCATGATGGCCGTATCGAAATCCTCTCTTATATCCTTCATGACCTCAAGGATCTGCGCTTGAATTGTAACATCAAGGGCAGTAGTAGGCTCATCCGCGATAAGGAGTTTCGGATTACAGGCAAGTGCCATGGCTATCATGGCCCGCTGACGCATCCCTCCCGACAGCTCATGAGGATACTGATTGCATCTTCGAAGAGGGTCAGATATGCCGACCGAAGTAAGAAGCAACTCGGTTTTTTCCAGCGCCTGTTCCTTTGAATACCCCCTGTGATACTCAGGTACCTCGGCGATTTGGTCACCTATGGTGTAAACCGGGTTAAGGCTGGTCATGGGTTCTTGGAATATCATAGCTATCTTGTCGCCTCTTATACCCCGCATCTCTTCGGGTGACTTTGTAAGAAGGTCCTCGCCTTCAAACCAAATGTGACCCGCCTCAATTCTGCCCGGAGGATAAGGAACCAATCCCATGACGGAAAGGGCAGTAACGCTCTTGCCGCACCCTGACTCGCCAACTATCCCTACTGTTTCACCTGCCTTTATGGAAAAAGAAACTCCATCAACCGCAGGGACTGCGCCTTCGAAAGTATAGTAGGTTGTCTTTAAGTCTTTTACGCAAAGAAGATCTGAAGAGGAAAGTCCGGACTGTTCTGCAACACCTTCTTCGCCCAAGACAATATCAACGGTTTCTTCCGCTGTATTCTTGCTGCCTTTGCCCTTCAACTTCTGAGCCAACACATTTCTTATCATCTCTTCATCCTCATCCTCACATCAATCTTTGAGCCTGGGATCCAAGGCATCTCTAAGACCGTCTCCTACATAATTAAAGGCCAGTACTGTAAGGAAAATGAATATGCCCGGAAACGTAGCTATCCATGGTGCCTGACGCAAATTAGTCCGGCCGGCATTTAGGATGCTACCCCAGCTTGGAAACGGTTCCGGTACGCCTAGCCCCAGGAAACTCAAACTTGACTCGGAAAGTATTGCGCCTCCGATCTTTAGCGTAGCAGACACTATTACAGGAGCCATCGCGTTGGGCAGTATGTGTCTGAAAATGATCCTAGCATCGCTAGCGCCCAGCGCTTTGGCTGCGGTCACAAACTCCTGCTCTCTCAAAGACAGAAACTGTCCTCGCACCATCCTCGCAAGACTTGGCCAAGACGTAAGGCCAATGACCAACATGATATTGAAAATGTTCCTCTCAACCACAGATACTATTGTTATGAGCAAGAAAAACGTCGGAAAGGACATCACTGCCTCTGTTATCCGCATAAGCACGTTGTCGATTTTCCCACCATAGTATCCTGCTACAGCTCCTACGACAGTGCCCAAAAGAACCGAAACCCCTGCGGCTACAAAACCAATGGACAAACTGATGCGACTTCCCCAGACCACTCGGCTAAAGACATCCCTTCCTAAGTGATCGGTACCCATCAAGTGTTCCCAGGAAATGCCGTCCAACCGATCGGCAGGCATGGTCTCCCTGTATGATTGAGTGGCAATGAACGGGGCGAAAATGGCAACCAGATACATAAAGACTAAGAAATAGAGTCCTGCCATTGCCAATTTGTGCTGTTTGAAGCGACGCCAAACCATTTTCCCATAGGACTCCGATGCCCCCATGGCTGTTTCGTCGTCTAAGCCCACATCAAAATAACCGATATCTGCTTTATTTTTAGCTTGCACTGATCTATCGCGAATTCCCATCATTTATCACCCGCTTAAATCCTTTGACTATTGGTACTTTATCCTTGGGTCTACGAGGACATATAACACATCCGAAAAGAGATTGCCGGCCACCATGAGAAGCGCGCCTATCATGTTAAGGGCCATTACCACCTGGTAATCCCTTTGAAACACGGATCTTACCGCAAGAAGCCCCAACCCCGGCCACGAAAAAATGGTCTCGATTATGGCCGAGCCGCTAAACAATATAGGCAGTTCAAACCCTAAAAGAGTCACTATCGGCAAAAGAGCGTTTCTCAGAGCGTGCTTCACAATGACCACTTTCTCAGGCAACCCTTTTGCCCGCGCCGTACGAATGTAATCCTGGTTTATGACCTCAAGCATGCTGGATCGCATGTATCGAGTAATCCCGGCCATGCTGCCCAACGATATAACCGTTACCGGAAGGACAAGATACTTCGCTCTATCGGCGATGACTGCAAGGATCCCGTGGGTGCTGAGATTAACTCCGATGGTAGCTACACCTGATATAGGCAGCCAGGCAGACTTGATGCCTACAGCGTACACCAGGATCAAGGCAAACCAAAAACTCGGCAGCGCCTGTCCCAAGAATGCAAAGAACGTTACGGCGTGGTCGAACTTCGAGTATTGTTTCAGCGCCGAGATCACCCCTATAGGTATAGACAGTGCATATATGATGACCATAACTATGAGGTTCAGATATAGGGTATAAGGCAACCGTTCCACGATATGGTCTAAAACAGGGCGACCGTCGATAAAAGAATTCCCAAAGTCTCCCTTCAGGACGTGACCTAGCCACTTGAAATACTGGATGTATATCGGCTGATCTAGTCCGTAAAGCGTCTCTATCCTAGCAACTTCTTCAGCAGTAGCATTCCGGTCTGTCATGAGAAGCACCGGATTTCCGGGCGCAAGATGCATTATGAAGAAGTTCACCAATGATATGACTATGAGCAACGGAATGACCTGAACGACCCTTCGGACCAAGTAGTTAACCACTTCGACATATCTCCCCTTGCAGGGGTTTTCCAGAAACATATGGTTTTGTCTGAAAAACCCGTCACTAAAAGTTCAATCACACAAGAGATGCTCGGCTTTGTGCGGTCTCTTTACCTTCGTATCACTCGATGTACCACTTTTCGGGATACATAGGGCCCAGTTTCGACCACACAACACCTTGAATGCGTTTGTTCATCGCCTGAACATTGTTTCTTGAGTAAAGGAATATATACGGTAGTTGATCGTTTACGATAGCTTGTACCTCTTTGTAAATCTCTTTGCGCTTCTCCTGATCCAGTTCCTTGCGACCCTCTTCTAAAAGACGGTCGAGTTCCTCATTCTTGAACTCTACGTCGTTGAATCCCACAAGCTGACCTTCTTCATTCACACCGCATTCAGAGTGAAAGAACAGGTAACAATCAGGATCTACCCCCAAAGACCACCCGAGCAAATATGCTTCAAACTTGGCGACATCAAGGTACTGCTCCAACAATACCGAATACTCGATGAACTCAGGCTTCATCTCAACACCGATCTTGTTCCAATCTTCTTGGGCAAGAAGAAGCACAGCTTCCTCCTCTTTGTTTCCGGATCTAGCGACGACGGTAAATGAAAGCCGTGCGCCGTCTTTTTCGTAAATTCCGTCGGGACCTTTTATCCAGCCCGCTTCCTGCAGCAAAGCCTCTGCCTTAGCAGGATCATATGGGTACGGGTTTAGCTCCTCGTCTGCATATGCCCACGATACAGGCGGGATGTTGGCATTCATGACAGTTGCATATCCTTGAAGCAAATCGTCTACGATCTGCTGCCTATTGAGCCCATACATAAGCGCCTGTCTTACTTTCAGATCTCTAAGAATTGGGTGAGTTTGTTTTAGCCCGATATAGCGGTAACCGTTCATCGGTATTTCCTTGAAGTCGAAGGTATCTGCATATTGCTCCTTCATCCTATCGATATCGTCTACAGGGATGGAATCCATGTAGTCAATATCTCCCTTTTCAAGGGCTGCTAGCATAACCTGCTCGTCCTGATAAACTTTTATAACTACCTGTTGAATGTACGGACCTTCTTCGAAGTAGTCTTCATTTGCTTCCAGAAGGATATACTGACCCTTCTGCCACTCCTTGTACTTGTATGGCCCTGTGCCTATAGGTTCCATGTTGGCTTTGTTCTGCTTCATATCCGCAATGGAGGTGGTCTCAAAAATGTGTTTAGGTATGATTCCAATCGACAGTTTGGATAGAAGCGGCGAAAATGGCTCCTTAAGATAAAGCACTACTGTGTGTTCATCCGGGGTTTCTACCTTGTCGATAGGCTCAAAATCCGTAGCTCTTACGCCTTGGTAATCAGGATGTCGAATAGCATCATAAGTGTATTTCACATCCTCTGATGTAAGAGGCACTCCATCGTGAAACTTCACACCATCTTTTAGCTTAAACGTCCACACCAGACCGTCTTCTGAAAACTCCCATGATTCCGCAAGGTCTCCAACCATTTGGAGATTCTCGTCTTGTTTAAGCAGACCGTTAAAAACTCTCGAAATGATAAGGGTTGCAGTACCGCCTGTAGACAATATGGGGTTGAACGTTACCGGATCCCCGGTTATACCATAGGTGATAACGCCTCCGGTCATTGGTTCCCCATTACTGCCTTCTTCTTGGTTACCCGATCCACAACCGCTTGCTACCAATGAAAAAACCAATAGTAGTATAACGACCAGACTCATTTTTTTAGTCATTTGCCATGCGTCCCCTCTTTCTTCCGTCCCTATTCACTGCGGTTCTTCCGAATCTCCTGGCGCTTGTATCCATGGCGGAATTTTAACCAATGAAACCCCGTGTACCGCCATTTGATCTGTTTTGTCCCTTGCAGCTTTTCAATGTGCAAGAGCCTCGGAACCCATAGGAACAATTGCTGAATATCTTATCATCAATGTGCATATCTTGTCACTATGAAAAGATGAATTTTTCATGCGAATTCCTATAGGATGTTTTTTGGGCAAGATGCAATTTGCTCCCGTGCATGGCAGAGATCTATACGGTCTTCGGCTAAAACGATGGGGATGCATACTTATGCATTGTTTGCATTTCTTAACGGACTTAGGCTCCAAATAAAAAAGCCGGGGCGGGTCGCCAATCTCTACCTGCCACCAAGAAGCCAAGAAAGGGCAACTTAGTGGGTCAAGGAAACCAACCCCGGCTCTTTCCGTGCTCGATGATTACACTCTAGCTACGCCACTATCTATAGCGGCCTTGGCCACTGCTTTTACTACTACAGAACCTACTCGCGGATCAAAAACGTCGGTGATGATAAAGTCGGGACCCAGTTTGTCCTCGCTTACCAGACTTGCCAGTGCGTTTGCAGCAGCTATCTTCATCTCTTCATTGATATCGCGCGCTCTAACATCAAGTGCTCCTCTGAAGATCCCTGGGAAGGCTAACACGTTGTTGATTTGGTTGGGAAAATCGGATCGCCCGGTACCTACAACTTTCGCTCCCGCAGCCTTGGCTTCGTCGGGGTATATTTCCGGCACCGGGTTGGCCATAGCCATAACTATAGCGTCTTGGGCCATGGTCCTTACCATATCCTGAGTCAGCACACCGCCTACAGATACGCCTATGAATGCGTCAGCACCCTGCAAGGCTTCGGCCAAGGTCTTGGCTCCTTCTTTGTTCGTCCTTTGAGCTATTTCTTCTTTGTAAGGGTTCATGCCTTCGGCGCGACCCTGATAGATAGCCCCTTTGCTATCGCACAAGATTACGTCGCCTGCACCCATATTCATAAGAAGATTGGTGATGGCCATACCCGCCGCTCCGGCCCCGTTTACAACGATCTTTATGTCTTTGAGAGTTTTCTTCACAACCTTCAATGCGTTGATCATTGCGGCGGCTACTACTATCGCTGTACCGTGTTGGTCATCATGGAAAACCGGTATATCGATTTCCTTCTTAAGTCTCTTTTCAATCTCAAAACATCTGGGCGCCGAGATATCTTCAAGGTTAATCCCGCCTAGGGTCGGAGAAACAAGCTTCACTGTCTCCACTATCTTATCTACATCTTGCGTTCCAAGGCACAAGGGAAATGCGTCTACGTTACCAAACTTCTTGAAAAGAACACATTTGCCTTCCATGACAGGCAATGCTGCTTCAGGTCCGATATTGCCTAACCCCAATACTGCGCTTCCATCTGTTACGACAGCTATAATGTTGCCTTTGAAAGTATACTCCCAAACTAGGTTCTTATCTCGATGAATCTCCTTGCATGGCTCGGCTACCCCAGGGGTATACGCCAAACCTAGGTCTTCTTTACCCTTAAGCTCTATCTTGCTTTGGATCGCGATCTTGCCCTTGTTATCTCTGTGCAGAGCCAACGCCTTGGTACGAATATCCATAGACTCATTACCTCCTCATTTTTAGATCCTCGGTTTCACAGACTCCTAAACCCGCTGCCTTCTTACACCAAATTCATAACTCTAGGAAATCTGCCTATACAATGCTCTTCCTTCTTCATATGCATTTCGTCCATAGCGATCTATACCCACGATTAGAGGAAAGTCCTCTACTTCCAAACGGTATATAGCTTCGGGTCCAAACTCAGGGTAAGCGACCACTTCTGCCTTCTTGATCCGTTGAGCCAAGTAGGCAGCAGCTCCTCCTATGGTAAGGAAATACACGGCTCCTTGTTCCTTAATCGCATCAACGACCTCTTTGCTCCTATTGCCTTTGCCGATCATCCCTTTTAGCCCCAGTTCTCGCAACAATAAAGGAGTATAGGGATCCATTCGAGTGCTTGTCGTAGGTCCGGCGGAGCCGATAACTTTTCCGGGCTTTGCGGGGCACGGACCAACGTAGTATATTACCTGCCCTTTTAGATCCACCGGCAGAGCCTCGCCTGCCAAGTAACTATCAACCATTCTCTTGTGAGCCGCATCCCTCGCAGTAAAAATGACTCCGCTAAGGCTCACCTGGTCCTTAGCCTGAAGTCTATCGATCGTTTCAGAATCAAGGGGTGTCTTGATCCGAATCATTTGAGTCACCTCTTTTTACAATACAGCTTCTGCGTGGCGAGACGCATGGCATTGAATATTCACCGCCACAGGCAGACTTGCTATGTGAGTCGGATAGACCTCCACGTGCACATCCAACGCAGTTATGCGTCCGCCTAATCCCTGGGGACCTATGCCGGTTTTATTCACCAATTCCAAGATCTCTTCCTCAAGCCCTGCTATATGCGGCTCGGGATGCCTCCTCCCCAGGGGACGCAAAAGCGCTTTCTTCGCTAATAGAGCTGATGTCTCAAGATTTCCCCCTATTCCCACACCTAGTACAATGGGCGGACAAGCGTTGGGCCCTGCAGCCTCAACTGTCTCAAGGACGAAATTCACCACGCCATCTTTCCCATCTGCAGGCTTAAGCATCTTTAGTCCCGAAGAGTTCTCAGAGCCTGCTCCCTTCGGAGCTACCACTATCTTGAGATCAGAACCCGGTACTATCTGTACGTGTATTATCGCAGGAGTGTTGTCGCCAGTATTTTCTCTGATAAGGGGATCTTTCACCACAGATTTTCGTAGATAACCGTTCACATATCCGCGCCGTACTCCTTCGTTTACCGCTTCGTAGAGATCTCCGCCTACAACATGCACATCTTGGCCAATCTCCAAAAACACTACTGCCAGCCCTGTATCCTGGCAGATGGCCTCACCTGTATCGGCGGCCAGACGAGCGTTCTCCTTCACAATCCTCAGCATGTCTTTGCCTAAAGGAGATTCTTCTTGCGAAATAGCATTATCTATGGCTTGCCACCAGTCCTCGCCCAACCTAGTACACGCATCCACGCATAACTTTTCAACGACATCAGTAATCTCTTTTGCCTGGATTTCCTTCATTCGCTACACCACCCGGTGCTCCATATTGCCGCTAATCTCTTCTCAACATACCCTTGCAAAACTATGCTGCATCTAACCTGAGTATATACCTTAATCGCTCGAAGCTACGTTAAGCATATGTCTCGGATCGAGCAGCGTCTTGGCTGTGTTTTCGTCCAATATGCCCGATTTGGTAACCACGCTCAGGATATCCTGCCCGGTTTCCATGGCCTTCTTTGATACTTCAGTCGCAGCAGAGTGCCCAATTATGGGGGCAAGAGCTGTAACCAAGCTCAAAGAACTGCTCGCATATCGTTCGCATCTCTCAGTGTTAAACTCCATACCTTTTATAACCTTAACGGCCAGAGAATTCATGGATTCTCGCAACATGCCAATGCTCTCAAAGAGTGAGAAGGAGAGTACGGGCTGCATAACGTTGAGTTCAAATTGGCCGGCTGAGGCAGCAAGCGCAATGGTCAGATCGTTGCCATAGACACGGAAACACACTTGATTGACCATCTCGGGTATAACCGGATTCACCTTTCCGGGCATGATGCTGGAACCTGCGGCAATGGCAGGAAGTCTTACTTCCGCCAGCCCGGCCATAGGACCCGAAGCCATAAGGCGAAGGTCGTTGGCGATCTTAGTAAGGGTAGTAGCATTAGCCTTGAGGAGCCCCGACACCTCAACCAAGATATCCAGATTCTGAGTTGCATCTACCCGGTCTGAAGCCGGTCTCAAACTATCTATTCCGCTGCACTTGCGCAGTTCTTCAACTACATATTCAACATATAAAGGATCTGCGTTTAGGCTGGTGCCGATAGCAGTTCCGCCTAAGTTGACTACCGACAAAAGATCGATCGCCCTATGTCCCCGCTGTACGTCTCTGGACACGGCCGATGCCCACGCTTGCAGTTCCTGCCCTATGGTTATGGGAACAGCGTCTTGCAGATGCGTTCTGCCGAGTTTAGGTGCATCTTCATACTCGGACGCTTTTTCTTTCAACGCGTCGACTAACGTCTGAGCCGCTTCTATATACCCTTGGAACATTCGAATCGCAGCTATGCGTATAGCTGTAGGCACTACATCATTGGTGGATTGACCCTTGTTAACGTGATCTAGGGGATGAATGATCTGGTAGTCGCCTGGCCTGTGGCCCAGAATTTCCAGCGCACGGTTAGCAATCACCTCGTTGGCATTCATGTTAATACCTGTACCGGCTCCCCCTTGAATTGCTTGCCCGATAAACTGGTCGTGCAATTTGCCTTCTATAATCTCATCTGCTGCTTTGGCAATAGCCTGAGCCTTATCTGGTTCGAGCTGCCCAGCCCGTAGATTAGCCATAGCGGCTGCTTTCTTGACCATTGCAAGACCTACGATCAGCTCAGGATGAAGGCTGTAACCGCTTACAGTGTAGTTTTCCGATGCACGAAGGCTGTTGATTCCGTAGTACGCTTGGGCGGGCAAGGTGCGAGTACCCAACAAATCCTTTTCCACCCTAACATCCTGGAGTTCCTTTTCCAGTGACACATCTGTCATCCTTTCTTAGGTATCAGTATTTGGTTTCCCAAACGTGTGCTGCCCATAAGGCACACACATTAACAATACACTATTATTATGGGCAAGGCAAATCGAGTCTTTCGTGTAAGATGGCCATTTAAGACATCTTCCTTGGAGATTCTAGGCAGCTAAGGAGGATTTTCGTTGGTGTCCGGGGAATCTCACCCTAACCGGACCAGTTGGCGTTTCGTTTTTGGCAGCTGGCGAATCAACACAAAACTATTGGGAGGGAAGTTAATGCGAATCAAAAAGGTTGTGGTGGCCTTAACCTGCGCTCTTTTAATTGCATCAATGCTCGCAGGCTGTGGGCCGGAACAAGAGAAGGAGGCATTACCAGCCATCCGGTTCCTATCAGATGATAGCGAAGCCGCTAAGAAATACGCGCAGGGGCTTCAGGAAATCCTGAGGACGAACCTTGGCATCGAGTTAGTGCTGGAAAATGTCGACTTCAAAACACGACTGCAGAAGATGAGAGATCATGATTTTGATCTTGTCTTCGCAGGTTGGGGTGCTGATTACAACGACCCCATGAGTTTCCTCGATCTTTGGGTTACTGATGGTCCTTACAATGACGTGGGCTGGTCGAATGCCAGATATGACGAACTCATAGCCCAAGCCAAGAAATCCACTGATCAGCAAGAACGTATGGAACTGATGGCCGAGGCGGAAAAGATCCTTTTGGATGAAGCCCCGATCATCCCGGTCTACTGGCGTCAGAGGAACTACGCCGAACATCCGTGGGTGAAAGGCATTGTCAGAACCGCTTTCATGCCCAGTAACGAATGGAAATGGGCCTACACAGAAGGACGTCCGGACGGTGACAACGTACTTAACCTGAACCTTGGTGAAGAGCCCCCAGATCTTCAGTCAGTCACTTGTACCGATACGGTGTCCTTAGACGTCCTTAACGCCGTGTTGGAAGGCCTTGTACGTATGAACCCCGACGGCGCATACGAACAGGGCTCAGGGCTCGCGGAAAGTTGGACAATATCAGAAGATGGTCTTGTGTACGAATTCACGATCAAAGATGGACTGAAATGGTCCAATGGAGAACCGCTGACTGCTCATGACTTTGAGTACGCATGGAAAACAGCAGTTGATCCGCGAACTGCTTCTCAGTACAACTACATGCTGTTCTTCGTCAAGGGCGCCGAAGCTGTGGCCAATGTTGAGATCCCAGATGTAAACGAAGATCCCGACGGAAACGCCGCAGCTCTCAAGGAACTACAAGAAGCCATGGATAATATGGGTGTCAAGGCAACTGATGACCGACATCTTGTAGTAACCCTGGAAGCTCCAAGCACTTTCTTCCTTAGCCTTACTGCATTTGCAACCTATTTCCCACTTAACGAGAAAGCACACAAAGAGTGGGGCGAATCCTATGCTACTGAGCTCGATAAGATGCTCTACTGCGGGCCGTACGTAATCGACGATTGGAAACATGGAAGCAAGATGGTATTGAAGAAGAATCCCAATTACTGGGATGCTTCAAACGTAAAACTAGACGCAATAAACTTTGACATGATCAAAGATATCAACACGCCGGTTACCATGTACGAAGCAGGAGAACTGGATGTTATCGGCGTTCCCGGCGACTTCATTCCGAAGTTCCAGGCCGAGCGCCCAGACGAGTTCAAGCAAATGCCGGAAGCCGTATGCTTCTATCTTGAATGCAATCTAGAACATCCGTTGCTTAAAGACGCCAAGGTTAGAAAGGCTCTGTCTCTAGCCATTGACAGGCAGGAATATTGCGATAACGTTCTAAGAAACTACTCCGCACCCGCCTACGCCTACAACCCTCCTTCAATGCAAGGAGCACAACCCGGCGAGGTTTTTGTTGAAAAGTATCTGAAAGACTATCTGCCCATAAATGGCGATCCTGCTGAAGCTCAGAAACTCTTCAAGGAAGCGGTCGAGGCACTTGGTTACGAAGCGCCTACACCTCCTGGCAAGTAGCAAGTGATATATCCATCAACAAGCATTTGAGAGAGTGCGAAAACGGGGAGCCTCGCTCAGGCTCCCCGTTTGCATAAGGAGGCGAAGAAATGGGGCGATATGTTGTTAGGCGGTTCGGTTTCATGCTCTTATCGCTATGGGTAATCGTCACCGTTAGTTTCATACTGATGAACGCAGTACCCGGCGGCCCATTTACCAGTGTGAAACTGACGCCCCTGGTCGAAAAACAACTTGAACGCAAATACGGGCTAGACAAACCCAAATGGCAACAGTATACCACTTTGCTCAAAAACCTACTCCACTTCGACCTGGGTCTTTCTATCCGTGAACGAGGCCGTAGCGTCAATGATATAATCAAATACACATTTCCAACGTCAGCGGTACTGGGTATTGAAGCCTTAGTTTTTGCAGTTACCATAGGTCTTGCGCTTGGAATCATAGCTGCATTATATCGGGGCCAAGCCCTTGACTACATTGCAATAATCATCGCAGTAATCGGCGTTTCGATACCAAACTTCATCGTAGCATCGATCCTTCAGTATCTACTGGGATACAAGCTGAAGCTTCTACCTATAGCCAGGTGGGAGAGTTTCAGACATACCATACTTCCCGCGTTTGCACTTGGCCTTGGCACATTGGCAACTATGACAAGAATGATGAGGTCAAGCATGCTTGAGGTTCTCAACCAAGACTATATACGTACCGCAAAAGCAAAGGGCCTCAATTCTGCCCAGATAATTTGGAAACACGGAGTCAGAAATGCAATCTTACCGATAGTAACAATCCTGGGTCCCTTGATTGCAGGCATAACCACGGGCACTCTTGTGATTGAGCGCATGTTCGGCATACCCGGGCTTGGCAAGTATTTCGTTGAAAGCATATACAACAGGGATTATCCCATGATAATGGGGACCACTGTTTTCTATTCCGCATTGCTGCTATTCATGACATTTCTCGTGGATATAGCATACGGCCTAATCGATCCTAGAATTCGAATCGCGCGAGGAAAGGAGGACTAGCAAATGCTGAACTTTTATCCTGAACCCCAAGACTTTGCGCCTCTTACACTCGACGAGAAAGTGAGCGATGCTATTACCAGGCCGCCGATTGGGTACTGGGAAGATGTTTGGATGCGGTTCCGCAAGAACAAACTGGCGGTCATCGGGCTAAGCATCCTCGCCATACTTGCAGTGATGGCCATTTTCGGTCCCATCGTTAGTCCATGGGACTATAGAACCTGCGACTACGGTCACATCAACGAGTTCATCAGCAGTCGCCACTGGTTTGGCACCGACTATCTTGGCCGCGATATGTTCACTCGGTTGTGGCACGGCACAAGGATCTCGGTGTTCATAGGAATCACAGCTGCCCTAATAGACTTGGTGATTGGAGTAGTCTGGGGAGGAATAGCGGGTTACTTCGGCGGTATCGTAGATGACATAATGATGCGCATAGTAGACATTCTCTACGGCGTACCATATCTACTGGTAGTTATATTGCTTCTGGTAGTTATGGAACCCGGGCTTGCCTCGATAATCATCGCCATGAGTTTGACCGGATGGGTCGGCATGGCCCGATTAGTGCGTGGACAAATCCTTCAGTTAAAAGAAATGGAGTACGTACTCGCGGCCAAGTCGGTAGGAGCTCCTCCCCGCCGGATAATTGCCAGGCACCTCATTCCCAACACCATGGGTGTCGTCCTTGTCAGTCTAACGTCTAGCATACCGGGGGCAATATTTGGAGAAGCATTCTTGAGCTTCATAGGCTTAGGAGTCCCAATGCCCCAAGCCAGTCTGGGAACTCTTGCAAACGAGGGATATCAGGTGCTCAGGATATATCCGCAAAACATGATTATCCCCGCTTTGGTTATGAGTCTACTTATACTATCATTCAACTTTGTTGGCGATGGATTAAGAGATGCTCTTGACCCGCGCCTGCGTCAATAGGGAGTGAGCCAACATGGAACAAAACATTGCTAACCAGGAGTTTGCGGAACTCGCTGAACAAAAGTTGCTGTCCATAGAAGACCTCCAGGTTTCTTTCCACACTTACGCAGGCGAAGTACATGCAGTACGCGGAGTAACCTATTCGGTGGAACAGGGAGGGTCGCTCGCCGTTGTCGGCGAATCGGGCTGCGGCAAAACTGTAACTGTCCAAGCCGTGATGAGACTTACACCAATGCCACCCGGAGAGATAAAGGGCGGTAAGATCACTTTCAACGGTAAGGATATTTTATCTTTAACCGAAAAACAAATGCAGTCTGTTCGAGGAAGAGAAATAGGCATGATCTTCCAAGATCCTATGACAGGGCTAAATCCTACGATGACAGTAGGTAATCAGATTGCAGAAGCAGTGATGAAGCATCAACGCGTACCAAAACACGAAGCTATGGAAAGAGCAGTTGAAATGCTAAACCTCGTAGAGATCCCTAACCCTACGGTTCGTGCGTCACAATATCCGCACGAGTTTAGCGGCGGGATGCGCCAGAGGGCAATGATAGCTATTGCCCTTGCCTGCGAGCCGATGCTCTTAATCGCTGATGAGCCTACTACGTCTCTTGATGTGACGATTCAGTCTCAAATACTTGAACTCCTGCAAAGCTTGCAGGATAAGATGGGGATGACTATAGTCCTCATAACTCACAACTTGGGTGTTGTAGCCCGTCTGGCGCGCAATATCGTGGTAATGTACGCAGGCAAGGTTGTGGAAAGCGGAAGCTCGTCGGACATATTCTACCGACCTGCGCATCCATATACCAGGGCGCTCCTACAGGCTGTGCCTAGGCTGGATGCGCCGTCTCGAATGGAATTAGCGTCAATTCCAGGTACCCCGCCTGATCTATTTGAACCTCCGACGGGCTGCGCCTTTGCACCAAGGTGTAAGTACTCTATGAAGATCTGTTTGGAACACGACTCGGAACCTATAAGCGTTGGAGACAGCCATCGTGTGTCCTGCTGGCTCCACCATGAGGCAAATCCGAACCGGCTACCTGTAGAATTATACGGCGGGGGTGGTGCACATGACTGATGAAATCGCCCTCAAGATTGACAACTTGAAAAAGTACTTCAGGGTAGGAAAGCGTAAAATCCTCAAAGCCGTCGATGATGTGTCTTTCGAGGTGAGGAAAGGCGAGGTTTTAGGTATAGTTGGAGAAAGTGGATGCGGTAAGACAACTGTGGGTAGAACCGTATCACGACTCTATGAGCCAACAGATGGCACGATCATCTTTGATGGCAAGGACATCACCAGGGTTCCGGAAAAGGATCTCCTATGGTTCCGTAGGAGACTGCAGATGATCTTCCAGGATCCCTATGCATCGCTAGACCCACGGATGACAGTAGGTGAAATCATAGGTGAACCCTTGGATATTCACGGGCTTGAGTCAGGACAAGAGCGTACCGATAAAATACATCACCTCCTCGAAATCGTCGGCCTCAGCAGGGAACATGCCAATAGGTTCCCGCACGAGTTCTCGGGCGGGCAAAGACAAAGAATCGGGATAGCTCGAGCCTTAGCGGTCGATCCCGCATTCATCATAGCGGACGAACCCATCTCGTCTTTGGACGTATCAATACAAGCGCAAGTAGTAAACCTACTTACAAAACTCCAGGAAGAACGAGAACTGTCGTTTATGTTCATAGCCCACGATCTCTCTATGGTTCGCCATATATCTCACAGGGTTGCAGTAATGTACCTAGGTAAGATCGTCGAGATCGCTCCATCCGAGCGCATTTACGAGTGGCCGCTTCATCCATACACTAAAGCGCTTATGTCAGCCAACCCTATACCCGATCCGAACATAGAAAAGTCAAGAGCGCGCATAAGCTTACCTGGAGAAGTGCCAAGTCCAATCAACCCACCGCCCGGATGCAGATTCGCGGGTAGGTGCCCGCAGGCACACGATCGCTGCAGAGAAGAAGACCCGTACCTAGAAGAACTCGAACCGGACCACTGGGTGTCGTGTTTTCTGTACTGACCGAACAAGCAAAGCACGAGGAACCGTTCCTTGAAAGCAAGGGGAAAGCAAGAGGGACGGTTCTTTTTGCTTCAGCAACGCCGACGTTTGGGAAGTTGTACCCTATGCGCACTTGACTTTTGTTCCAGCACCAGTATGATAGTAGAGTAGCAACACAGGCGGGGCCGTAGCTCAGTTGGGAGAGCGCCTGAATGGCATTCAGGAGGTCGTGGGTTCGACCCCCATCGGCTCCACCAGCCTACCATATCCTGCAATCTTTAGCGGTGAAACCGCGCCGGCACGGTGATTATCTTCGCCTTCAATTTCCAACAGGCGTACTAAGGGAGCAAAAAAACATACGGTTACGGGCCATATAAATCAATGTCGCCCTTCCTTTTTTGCCCGTCCGATTCACCTTAGACAATTTCAGGTGAAGCAAAAAGAACCGTCCCCCTTGCTTCGCCTTACCGATTCTCACGATTCTTTGATGTGGTTTGCGAATTCGCGCAGTGTATTGGCTACTTCTTTCTTCTTGTGCGGGTTTGCGTAGTCTCTGTCGTCTATGGACTGTCTCAGGTAATCCCAGAAAGCTGCAGTTAAGTTGCTTTCGTTGATTGCCATAGCAACTGTTGGGACGGAAGTTTTGGCGACGATGACGCCTACGTCTTCTTTTGCGTAAACAATTGATCTGTCTTCTGCAACGGATCTATCGATTGAGACATGGAAATTCGGGTATGTGTCAACGAGATAGATGATGTGCTCGAGATGTTCAACATATTGCTCAGAAGTATAGTAGGCGGAACTCATACTTAGCATGTCTGCTGAGGCTATCTTGACACGTCCTTCTTTCACAGCCGCCACGTCCGGAAGGCTCATAATCTCAGTGAAGAGGTGGCTCTGGATCTGTTTCTCGAAATTATCTCGTCTTAACCTGTGTTCATTGAGAAACTTACCCTTTTCCTTAGGGCCAAACTCGGCGAACACATCGTGCACCAGACTTTCCGGCATGGTTAGAATAGAGATGGAATTGGTTGAAATGATAGAATTCGTCTCTTCCCTCTCGAACTCGACAAGTGTTGAAATGTAGTAATCTCTATCCTTAGTGGTAAAGATCTTCATGAGAGGTCTACACATCTTGAAATATGCATTGTATTCATCGACGAAAGATCCTATGGTCTCTTTGTCTCTGAATAGAAAATTCGCAGGTCTGGTCTCTTCACTTCCTACCGACGTAGACACAACGGCAGCGGTCTCCGGAGCAATAAAGAGGGTACGCTTGAAGATACCATCTCGCTTTTTGGGGTAAAAGTAAGGTTCTATCGCACCAGACATATAAAGCGGCATCCATTGGGCAATCGCAGCGAGCATCTCATCTAGATCCCTGCTTACGACATGTATGATCCTTATGCGATTACCTCGCGAAACAATCTCGGCCATGAGTTCAGCCCACTTAAGCGTGAATTGGCGATCGCCAACGAGCCATTCTATGTCTTCATCGCTAAACAGTAATAGAGTCTGGGGGGTCTCATGCTGGATAACCTCAGACAGAAAATCTATCGCTGCTTGCCTTTTGCCCTGCACGCCATAATAAACAGAGGTATCGGGTCTGGAGACAGGGGTCGACGGATCATCCTCATAGGATCGCTGGCCTCTGCCGAACTGAATATTTGACAGTCCTTCAAGAAAACTCCCTACGGTTTGAGCATTGGTGTCCTCAACCAAAAGCCACTCGTAGATGGCCTCCGCAATTTCATCCTCGTCATATGAATAAGGGTTTATCTTCAGTAGATCGTATAGCGCCCTCCGCTGATAGTCCAAGGTACAATGGCGAGCGAAGTAGGTAGCCATGCTTTGGAAATACTCTTCTCTGGTTTCTTTCTTAATGAACACTCTGGCTCCAGATCGCAACCTGCTTATATATGAAGGATCCAAAGAAACATATCGAGCGAGCATACTATTGGTAGTGTTTGTGACACCCATCAGGGCGTCTAGTTTCTGAGAAAGGTGCATAGCGAGCCCCCCCTTTTCCGAATACGCAAGCACCTGATCTTGATACCTTAGACTTCTCCTCCAATTTGTTTCAATCCTGCACTGGATTGACACAATCCGTGAAAGTATTTGGCATTGCCAAATGACGAGAAGGTATATCAAAGTAATCTCATATGTGCACAATGGGAATTAGGGAGGCGATAACAATAGACGTTCTTGTAAGACTCAGGACTGGCTTCTATCAGACCACTCCATGCAGAATGCAAAGCACACGATCAGAGATCGTGCTAACGCCGCAAGATCACGGGACTCAACAAAGGCCCATAATGATCGACGCAGATGACATAGTCTCTATATCCCTTCTACGAAAAAAAGTCCCCGAAATAGAAATAGAAACTGAATCTGAAACCTACAGGTGTCTTTTGGATCCCAGCATAGATCTTCCAAAACTTCTCAGCGTTATAGAGGATACCATCGGCACAACGATTCTCATAAGAACGCTCTAAACCCATGAAAGGCACATGACCGAGCAGTTTTGGGAAACTGCCTAAATAAAGCACCTATAGATTCAAGAGCATAGCATGGTGGCTATCTATTAATCAGCACGGTCTTGTATCCATACTCCACGGCGTAGTCAAAGTCAACCACAGCACCTAGAAGTTCAGAAACGTACCTAGCCGGAACCATCGTGCGGCCGTTCACCAAGACAGGAACTGTGTCCATGACAAACTCCTGACCATCAATCCACGCCACGTTACTCCCTATGATCATACTAACAGACGACGAACCATTCGCTATAGTAACCTCACGTCGCTCCTGATTCCAATTCACTTCGGCACCAAGAGCTTCTGCAATCGCTCTAACCGGTACTATTGTGCGACCATTTTCATCTATGTATGGTTCAGAATCAAAGAAAAGAGGCACGCGGTCAACAACCACAGCAACCATTCCCGGTTTTCCGGCGTATCCGTAGATTAGATACTTCTGTCTCTCATTCTTGAACCGTTCGAGTTCGGCGGCATATTTCTTTTCAATTTCTCGAGGCGAGAGTTTCTGTTCAAGCCATATACCCATCCTATCCGTACCCATAATCTTATCGAACATAACTATGCTCGAAGTGGTAGAACCGCTTTTTGGCACTTTGAAACTGCTCAGCTGTCTGGCGTACGCCAAGGCGTATATACCGGAGCGCGCAGGATTAAACGTCGTGTAGTCAGTGATCTTGAGTTTCACTCCACCATACGATCCTCTCGTGTCAGGGATATACTCCACGCCTGAGAGATTAGACCCGTTCAAGAGATCTGCAAACCTCTGGCTATCAATCCCCAATCCCCCTACCCAAGTGAATTTGTCTCTCTGACCAACGCCAGTCCCTTCTCCTAAGCCGGTAGCCATATAGCAAAAGACTGACTCGATAGTAGGGATATTTGGGGAGGTTGGAATCCAGCTAAGGCCCGTATCCTGCCAAATCATATCCCGCGTATACCCTTGCATAGGTACAACCGTAAGGTCGGCATTGAAACCATTGCTAGGGCGATTGAAAAAGCGAGCCAGTTCCCCTATGGTCATCCCATGCGCCATAGGGATGTTATCTACACCCACGAAAGTCTTGAACCTGTCTTCCAGCACAGGACCTTCTACGATCTCACCCCCAAGAGGATTGGGCCTGTCAAGCACGATAACAGGTTTGCCGCATGAGCCTGCGACTTCCAAGACGTAGTTCAAAGTGGAAATATATGTATACCATCTGGCGCCTACATCCTGGATGTCAAAAACCAATACATCCACATTCTGCAGCATGTCTAAAGTAGGTTTCCTCGTGCTACCGTATAGGCTATACACCGGGATCTGTAGCGTAGGATGGGTATAGGATTTCACATATGAACCAGCCGGCGCCGTACCATCGAGTCCGTGCTCAGGACAAAAAAGAGCCGTCAACTTCACGTTAGGATCTCCGGCCAAACGGTCTATGGTACTTATGCCTTGACTGTTGACGCCCGTTTGATTGGTTACAAGGCCAACCTTTTTGCCTTTCATGAGGTCATAGTATCGCTCGGAGTCAAATAAGACCTCATTGCCCAACTTGAATTCTACTCCGGGAACTTGAGCTTTCACCACTGACGCCAAAGGTAAGGCCAAAAAGCAAAGTGCCAAAATCATTGTCAAAGCACTCATAAACGTCTTTTTCATGATTAATCTCTCCAAACGAATAATTCCAATAACGAAAATCCGAGGTGTTACTTGGAAAAGTCCACCATAGGTGCGTCACCCCAGAGCCGCTCCAAACCATAGAAACTTCGCTCCGACTCTCTAAATATGTGCACTACTACGTCCCCGTAGTCCAAAAGGACCCAAGTGCCTAGCTGATAGCCTTCCACGTGAATTGGTTTTCTTTTGCCCTCAGATAGGTAGAGTACGCGGTCTGCAAGGCCTTTAACATGCCTTACGCTAGAGCCGGATGCAATGACAAAATAGTCTGCGATGAGGGTGACTTCTCTTACGTCCAGTATGTCAACATCTAGACCTTTTCCATCATATAAAGCTCTGGCAGCGTCAACCGCAAACTCTCTTGCAGCTCGCGCCTCAGGATCAGACTGGAAAGATCCTTTATTTCCTGTATCGGTCCTGTCTATAAAAATCACGCCTCCCTTAAGATAAGTCCGTACGGACCCAGCTTCTTACTGCCCATATTTGCTAAAGTCATTGCCTATTATGACCAACACATCCGCTTCATCCGGTAGGTCGTGAGAAACGTACGCTTTTGCCTGATCAGAAGTGCTCTTTAGAATCCTTAAGATCTCTATCTGGACGTCCTTTTGTTCCTTAGGGGCCAACACTCTCGTTTCTTTATAGTCAAACCGGCTAGCATCGTCCACGCTCACCACTTGAAAATCGTAGCTCCTTAGAATCGAAGCAACGTAATCAGCGGCGCCGGGAATTCCGCATCCGTTTTGTACAGACACTTTGACGTTAGCGTTCTTGGTACGATCTATGCCTCTTATAAGCCTATCAACAGCCTCTTGGGCCTTTTCTGCATCGACAAGCCAATAACTCAAATCGCCTATATATCCATCGCTTCCAGGCAAAACGCCCATCTCAACGTCTTGCATCTTCATATTGAGCCCCACAGAAGCCAAGTACATGATATCCTCGTTAGAAAGATCGGTCACAACGTAGGGCATAATCTCCGATACTAACTGAGGTATCTTAGGCAGAGTTGCGACGCTGAGAACTTTATCTGCAAGTGCCTGCAAAAAAAGGTGCTGTGCTTCTATTCTTCCAATATCTGCATTTCTGTACTGCCTGTACCGAACAAATCCCAAAGCCTTTTCGCCATTGAGAACCTGAGGACCTTTCTCTATGTGAATATAAAGGTTCTGGTAAGGATCTTCATAATCCATGTCTTCCGGCACATCGATATATACCCCACCCAAAACATCGATAACTTTCTTAAAGCCTTCGAAGTCAACTCGCACGTATCGATGGATATCTATCTCGAGCAGGTTCTCTAAGGTTTCGACAACAAGGTCGGGTCCGCCATAGGCATGAGCATGTCCTGCCTTTTCTATGCTATTTACCGTAGGTATCAAAACCCGAGTGTCTCTCGGAACAGATAGTATGCCGACCTTTTTGAGTTCAGGGTCAATACTTACAACCATCATCACATCCGACCGTGTTCCTGTCTTCCCTGAAGTATTTACTTTTCCGTTCACTCCGCCATCTATGCCTATAACAAGTATGTTTATCCTGGAACTTTCGGCCACCACATCGCCACTCGAAAAAGGATAACTGCTAGAGTACGCTTTTAGATAAGAGTACATTCCGAAGACAGTACCTGCCCCGAACAAAACGACTGCCAGCACTACTATCCACGCCTTCTTTAGCCGTCGCCGCTTCTGCGGCTTGACTGACTCTTTCGGCATTTCATATATCCTTGTTTCATCAATATCGTTCCCGGAATTACTTCGATGAGAATCTCGTCGCCATCCCATTAAATATCACCACCGTGTCAGTGTCCACAATCCAGCCTTGAGTCTTGGCTGCATATATAATATTTTCGCGCAGACATTCAAAGAGGGCGCCCTCAAAATCTCCTCTTTTCAGCAGATCTCGTATCCTATCCGCTCCAGGATAGACTCTTTCCGGCTCAGCCTTATCAGCCAGATAAAGGACCTGTTCCAATCTGGTCCAATTTGGTCTTCCCGTAACATGAAAAGAAATTGCATTAAGGACTCCCTCATCCAAAAGACCGATTTCTTCTTTAACTATCTGCGCCCCAACCTTCCCGTGCAATAAAAAAGGACAAATGCGCTCTTCTTTTCTAGGTATTATACCTTCTTTTAATGCCACTCGCAAAATCTCTTGGGGTGAGAGATCTCTAGCGATGTCATGAAGCAATCCTGACAAATAAGCTCTTTCGGGATCAACTCCATAAGTCTGTGCGATATCATATGCATAACAAGCCGTATTCTCACTGTGTACAAACCGTTCTTCATCGATACGATTTCTCACAAAATCGTGAATATGACTATACATCAACTGACTGATATCCCCCTATATTATTAGACATCAAAACCTTAGCGCGGGTTGCAATGACAGTCTAACACAATAAGGGGACTCTTGGTCTCCTTTACGCATGAGGCGGACGGCTCTTGCCGCCCGCCCCAAAGAGTCTCAATCCAGATCAATGCCCAATGGACCTAATCTTACCTAATGATACCCAACCAGTTGGAGTAAAGGAAGTACAGCCTGTCGATAAGAAGTGCCATACGCCCCATAACTGTGCTTCCGAATGCTGCGCCAAAAGACACCATCATAACGCATCTTCCAAAAGTTGAAACATGCTTGAGAACTCCTCTGTGTTCTTTGGAGAAGTAGAAGTAAGAAAGGACTCCAAGCGTTCCAAAGACGATAATGGCATTATTGATGTTGTTTAGCGGAAGTACAGTGCTTTTCACTTGGTTGACTATCTGGGATCCGATTGTCCCCCTAATGGCTAAACCTGTTCCTATACCTACCAAGATGGACAGGGGGAATCTGGAAAGCCATGCTATATCCTTGAAGTATCTGGTATAGAGAAGCAATCCTAGCAACAAAGGGATTATGACACTCCACTCACCCTCAGAAGTCAAAGGAGTTATGCCTTGGTCCCTTATGTTTATCCAACCTAATACAAGAGCATGCCCTGCAGACACCCCTACGTAGACATTTTCAACAATTCTGTAAAGCGGGTTGTCTTTGAAGACAAAACTCATAATACCTATGGTAGCTATAGCCGCAATCCACGTTCCAAGATCGCCACTTATCCGCATTAGTGGGCACCTCCTTCGGAGGGCTTAGTATTTTTCGTCGCAAGATATACTACGTTACCGAGCACTACCAACCCAAGTATGGTCAGATGGGAAATTGACTGAGCGTCCATTCCCCTTGTGCCGAGTCCGGCAGTACCCATAAGGCTCTCATACCCCGCCGCACCCTTCATGCTTGGTATCATGCCAACGATCTGCCCCGACTGGACATAAGGAGTCATATTGGGCACATTCACCGCAACGATAACCGTGGCAATGGGAACACCTAGAGGGTCACCAACTTGCCTTATCCACTCAGGTACTCCCGGAGTTCCTGACGAAATGCTAATTATAAGAGCTATATCCTCGCATGAAGTTATGCCTTTCATAACAGGAAGGTCGCTGGTAACGTTACCTCTGTAATCTCTTGGAAAGCTGTCGAGTATATCTTTGGCTACCTTTGCCATGGCAGTTTCTCCGCCGGCGAGGTACCCAAGGTTTACATAGTCTACCCCGTACTCCTTATCGCGAAACTTGGAGCCACCAAGCGCAGTTTCCAAAAGACTTGGGCCTGTATCAAAAAAGCCCATGCCTATCACTCTTATGCCTTTCTCCGCAAGATGGTTCAAAAGCGCCAGTGAGCCGGAAGACAACTCCCCATATCCGCCCGGAGAAGTGTCCATCGATACTATAACCGCACTGCCACTGGGTAATGCTTCAACCATGTCATAGAGTTGTTTCGTCTCCGGCCCTACTACTACTCCAAGACCTATAGGCCAAATAAGGGGAATAGTGAGGGACAGAAAAACAACTCCATATATAACACGGCGGTCCATGTGTACGAGCTTATCAAACAATGTTTGTCCCTCCTTTTATGAGCTTGAGCTGCCTAGGTACGTTCTTTCGATCCCTAGAAGCACCCTTACGCCTGAGGCTATGCCGCCAATTCCGGCACCTATGAGCATGCCCCGCTGCCCTGCCAGGTTAGGAATGTTCATCAGCCATTCACCTATCACGGGGAACTGTGACCATATCGTCTCGCCGATCGGCACATTGCCAAGCATCAGGATGGCCGCCGATACCAATAATATCGCCGAATCAAGGTTCCTAATCCTAAATGCTCTATATGCAGCCGAGGCAATGAAAAATCCGGTCATCGCGTATACCGTAGCTTGTCCCGGAACAAAAAGAGCATCGAACCAGAATTGGTAGTTTGTGTCGGTAGGCCCTTTGGCGATCCCCAGTATCGCTATGCCTATCATAGAAAACAAGAGTGCTCCTGAATACAGCCAGTCCAAGTCCTTGCCCTTCACGATTCTTTTCGCGTGAATTTGAATAAGATTGATTGAAGCCAATCCTAGGGCAAACGCTGCAATTATCACTCCCCAGTTCTGCACCGTATTGGCCGCTTGGCTCAAAGGCTCAGACGAGAAAAAGAATGATACAATCATGAGTAAACCGACGATAAACGCCAGTATCATGGGTAATTCACGTTTCATAGACTTATCGCCCCTTTCACTTGCTCAGAAGTTCCCCGAAGAAATTAGAGCCAAAACTTCGAGTCACTACACCGGCGATTATTAGAACTGCTACTATCACTTTTGCCATATCCTGACCTACGATGGAACCGAGCTGCATCCTGTCTCCAGAAAGATACGCTGCTGCTGCAAAGAGCTCTTCTCCGATGAGCGTATAATCCGAAGAGGCCACGAAAAAAGGTACCTGAGATAGCTGGGCGGTGCCTGTAATCTGCAGCGCACCAACCTCAGAACCTACCTCGGCCAACATGAGGGATTCAGCCCAGAAGGCTCCCATCATGAAGTTCGCGGCAGGCCGTTCCCTAGCCATAATCCCCAGAAGCGCGGCAGCGTAGGCAAACTGCTGAGATGAAAGGAATCGTATGTTGTTAGGATCGTATCTGTCGCTTTTACCTTCCTCTAGATACGCTTGCCTAACCGTTTCTTCGGCCATAGGAAATACCTCAGGCTGCCTTATGGTGACAATGAGCGGCACATCGAACCTGGCAGTCAGTCTTGCGATGTGACTCAAGATCGCCAATCCGGAAAACGTCTGCGGTGCTTCAACAGCACCTATTCCTCCTAGGCCCGGACAGTAATGAACGGGTCTGCCCATTTCTGTCGCACGGCCAACCGCTTCTTCAATGGAGTCAAGTCCGGCAATCTTCCTTATCGAGACATTGCCTCCCTTTGACGCCTTCCACATAGAGTACAAAAGGCAACCAATAACTATTACGAGCAGCCAAAATGAAAAAACTCTGCCTTTTACTAAAGTCAAAGCAGAATCACCTCCCATAATTCTCTGAATCGCTAATCAAAATGCTTTCTTGTTTCCTTTCCATGGCGACTCGGATACCTCCTCGCCATTTCTCAACCGCCTACATAGCTGCCAATTGTATATAATTCGACAACAAAAGTAAGACTCCTTCAAGAGATCACGATTCTTTTGAAAATTTACACGGAATATGGGACGTCCTCAGGAAGAATTTCTCCGATCTGAGTATGCATCGTCTAGCGGTTTTTGTTCACTTGCCCAGAGCGTACCTAACGCTTAGCGATGCCGCACTAAGAGCCGTGAACCCAGCAGAAAGCGAAACGGCATAGCCTTTCAGCCATGCCGTACTACAAAGATCAAATTGCTTCTTTGCCACCAGGCGCTATCGCTATCGCGCCCATCTTTATTGATACCGTCATGTAGTCCCGGATAACTTCAGAAAACCGATATACTTTCTCCCGGCGTCTTGTGTGATTACATCCTGGGCTGCCTCGGTCTTGCTTCGTTTACTACCAACTGTCGGCCACCGAGCATAGCGCCATTGATCGCTTCTATGGCCTTTTCTACGTCTTCATCGTTAACTTCAACGAACCCAAAACCTCTGGATCTCCCAGTATCTCTATCCGTGATAATACGGCAGTTTAGCACATTTACATACGCGCTGAACATTTCAGATAGTTCCTCACTGGTCGTCTCCCATGGCAAATTTCCAACATATAGAGTCCTCACAAATACGCACCTCCCCTCATAGAACCTGACCGATCCCCAACATCACCTTGAGCTTACAGCTAGATACCTGATTTTCTATTGTGCAGCAAATACAGGGAAGCCTGCACATTCGCTTCCGCTCTAACCTAACACCCACATCAATCTAGACAACCGGGAAGCCAAAACTTCTTGCTTGTGCTTTCGGTGTAAAGCCCGCCTTTTTCAACATATAGACGCACTGATTCTGGCACCAGATACCGGATTGACCTGCCCTCTTTGACTCGCTGCCTTATCTCACGAGATGCAATGGCCAATAGCGTGATAGGAAAGTGGTGTATTTTGCTAAAGCGCTCGGGCCCAATCACCTTTTCAAGAGTACCCAAGGTTTCGACACTGTATCCGGGTCTCGACACCGCGATGAATTCGGCAAGTTCAAATAGATGTTCAAATTCATTCCAAGTATAAACATCAACTATTGCGTCAAGCCCTGTTATGAAATAGATTTTTGTGTCACTGCCAAGAGCGCTCCTGAACTCTCTGAGGGTATCTATCGTGTAAGAAGGCCCTTCTCTATCGATCTCAATTCTGGACACCTCAAAATTCGGATTGTCGGCAGTAGCAAGTTCTGCCATCATATATCTGTGTTCGGCAGAAGTCACTTCAGCAGGGGACTTATGCGGAGGCCTACCTGAAGGTACAAACACCACTCGTCTAAGCCCAAACCCTTGCAATACCTCTTCAGCGGCTCTGAGATGTCCATAGTGAATCGGATCGAGAGTGCCACCCATTATACCAATCGCTGTCACTAACATGCCTCCAAAACCAAGTAACCCTCGTCGAAATTAGCCTTTAGAGTTTTTTCTTGTATTCTCTAAATCTACCCAAAATCCTTCTTTTCAGCCTCCAAAATGTGACAAAGCTCAGAAATGAGGGGGTTTATCCCTGTTTTTTGCTCGGCTGAGATCAAAAAGACTGGTTTTTGCAAGAATTGTTCAAAATTCTCCTTAAGTTCCTTTAATTCTTCGGTAGAGCCTACCAAATCTATCTTGTTTATCGCAACTAGGCTTTCTTTCCTCTTCATATCTTCGCTATATTGCATAACCTCACGTTGCACTGTGACAAAATCATCGATAGCAGCCTTAAAACCGTTGCACCCATCTATCACATAAAGAAGTACCTGGGTCCTTTCGATGTGCCTCAAGAACTCGTGCCCTAGGCCCTTTCCTTCACTGGCGCCCTCTATAAGTCCCGGTATGTCTGCAACTACAAACCTGCAACCATCGCCATCGACAACACCCAAGTGGGGAGTAAGAGTTGTGAACGGATAAGGTCCGACTTCCGGAGTAGCTTTTGATATCGCCCGCAGTAGAGTAGACTTTCCCGCGTTTGGAAGACCTACCAGTCCAACGTCTGCGATTGACTTAAGCTCCAGTTGAATCCAGCGCTCTTCTCCGGGTTTGCCTTCTTCGAACTTCCTAGGTGCCTGATTGACCGAAGTCGCGAATCTGGCATTACCCTTACCTCCTTTGCCACCTTTTGCGACCACTACTTCTTGGCCCACATCGGTAAGATCTGCAATCATCTCGCCTGTTTCAGCGTCAAACAAAACGGTACCTGGGGGCACCATAATGACCAAGTCCTTCCCTTTCTTTCCGGACCTGTTGCTCCCTTCTCCAGGACGCCCGTTCTGGGCAACAAGGTGGGGTCTGTGTCTGAAATCCAGTAACGTGTTTATGTTCGGGTCAACTACAAAAATGACGTTGCCTCCGTTGCCCCCATCTCCTCCTGCCGGCCCGCCAAAAGGCACAAACTTCTCCCGGCGAAATGCAACGCATCCATTTCCCCCATCTCCGGCTTTAACATATATCTTTGCTCTATCGATGAAACGCGCACCCAACTCGAAAACTCCTCCCAAGCCCAAAAGGGCAAGGCTATAATACCAAAAGCGGCGGGCAAAGCCGCCGCACATACCGTCATTTTATTGCAATCCGGCAAAAACTAACCACCCAAAATCACAGACATCCGTTTCTTCAGTTGTTGTCATCGGGCAAAGAAGCCACACCTTCTCTGGCACTATTTTCCGGCAGCACGGATACGATCTTTCTATCCCTGCCTTTCCTTTCGAAAGAGACGTATCCGTCGGTTTTGGCAAAAATAGTATAGTCATTTCCAATCCCAACGTTTAAGCCCGGATGTACCTTTGTGCCTCTCTGCCTAACTATAATGCTTCCGGCTTTGACAAACTGCCCATCATGGTTCTTCACTCCAAGCCGTTTGGAGTGGGAGTCTCGTCCATTCCTTGAGCTTCCTACGCCCTTTTTCTTAGCAAACAATTGGAGATCTATCAGCATCATATTTCTCCCCTCCTCCCTATTGGCACAAAGAGACTCGCATTTGTCCCCCATATGCCTATGCGCACCTACCTAAACCACATCACAATATCTTATATCTATATGCCCTGCATACGCCCGGCAAATCGATTGCAGCCCGAGTTCTAACACTCTCATAATAGCCTTAGACTGGGTCTCAGATGCAGCTTCTGTGTCAATAGAAACCTCCAAGAACCCGGGACCTTTCTCAAACGAAACCTTTTCGCCCAGGAAATCCTTTAACCCTAACAAAGCTGCTTGAGCTATTGCAGATGCCCCCGCACACACAATATCCTGACCGTGTTCAGCGAACTCTGCATGGCCCTCGATGATGAATCCAACCAATACACCCGGGCTCGTCTCTTCGTCATCTGGCGGACATTTACGCAGAAGCTGTACTTTCAGCATCGGTTTCAATAGATTCGATTTTCACTTCAGTAAAAGCCTGCCTGTGCCCATATCGCTTTCTGTAGTTGGTCTTGGCTCTGTACTTGAAAACCAGAATCTTCCTTCCCTTGCCTTGCCTAACAATTGTACCCTTCACCACGGCTCCTTGAACATAGGGCGCCCCAATTGTCAGGGACTCTCCATCAGATACAGCGAGCACCTTGTCAAGAACTACTCTCCCGCCGCGGTCCCCATCTACTTTTTCAATTCTCAGAGTGCTTCCTGGTGACACTCTATACTGCTTACCACCTGTTTCAACTATCGCATACAACTTAGTAAACCCCCTAGTCTTGAGCCAACTATACAGTTACCGCTACAGTCTAGCACGCCTGCAAAACCTATGTCAAGAAACATGTCTGCCAGGGCCATAGGCACACTGTTTCGCGACTCGCCTTACGTCCGATTCTCGGACCGCTTCCATCGTTCCTAACTTTAATCTTCGTCTATCATGACAGCTTTTGCAAAAGTCCTAAGACTTGAAGTGATCTCGACCCGCACTTTTTGTCCGACTTTTGAACCTGCCCCTTCTACCTGGATAACGTAACCCTCTATCCGCGCAATTCCATCGCTATCGCTCTGAGAATGGGGTTCCTCAATCACCAAGTCCAAAACTTCACCGACCTTGACCGGAGCGGCCCTCACCGCGATCTCCTCTTTGGTGCCCAGAGCCTTTACGTTCATATCTTCAATGTGGAGATCTTCTGATCCCCGTATGAAAATGCTCTTCCCCGTCTCCTTCTCCAGATCTTTGAGATTTGACCCCCCTGGGCCAATAAGGTATGACGCGACACCCGGGCTTACCTCTACTAAAACCGCCTCACATGATGTGTTCCTCAAAAGCGTCCTAATCTCCCGCCTTATCTTTGAGGCAACAGCTTCCTCAGACATCACAGTTCCTTTACCGCCGCAATAGGGGCACATCCTAGTGAGCATAGCATCTAGACTCTGCCTGGCCTTTTTCCTAGTCATCTCCACTAGTCCAAGACCAGTAAGGCCAACCACAACGGTCTTAGTGTGATCTTTTTTTAGATGCTGTTCAAGTTCGCTAAGAACCATGGCTTTGTCTTCGGGATTGTCCATGTCTATGAAATCTATAACGATGATTCCGCCGATGTCACGCAAACGCAATTGCCTGCATATCTCGTCACATGCCTCCAAGTTCGTCTTTAGCACTGTGTCAGAAAGGTTCTTCGTGCCTACGTATCGGCCCGTATTTACATCGATCACTGTCAACGCTTCTGTCCTATCTATGACTATATAACCGCCTGACTTCAGCCTAACCTGACGCTGCAACGCCTGCTCGATAGCAGCATCGACACCATACAAACTGAAAAGAGGAATGTCTTTGTCTCTGTAGTATACGACCCTATCTTTCATTTCAGGCGACACTGCATCCAATAAATCCAATACCCTACCATACGTAGGGCCATCATCAATGATCATCTTTGCGGTTTTCTCGTTGAGCTCGTCTCTTACCATCCTAGCGACCAGATCGAGATCTTCGTGTACCAAGGCAGGAGCTTGCTTCAATTTTGCTTCCGCCTGAATCTTCTCCCAAAGCCTTATCCCAAAGTTTAGGTCTCTTTCGATCTCCTCCCGAGACTTGTTCTCTGCAACTGTCCTTATGATAACCCCCATATTCTCGGGTTTCACATCTTTCGCCAATTGCCTGAGCCTTTGTCTCTCTTCCTCATCTGCAATTCTCTTGGATACACCTACGTAGTTTACCGTAGGCATAAGTACAAGATATCTCCCGGGTAAGGTAACGTGCCGTGTCACCCTAGAGCCCTTTGTGCCCATAGCTTCTTTGGTCACCTGTACTAATATGCTTTGTCCGGGCTTGACCAAATCATTGATGGCCCTTTTCCGTCTGGCTGCAGGTTTGGGAGCTTTTCCCACCTGTAACTCAGGTGGTAGCGAGGCATCATCTACATACAAAAAGGCGTTCTTGTCTTCTCCTATGTCTACAAACGCAGCCTGCATACCAGGCAAAACATTGGTTACCTTGCCTAGGTAAATGTTTCCCACTGTTTTATGAGTCGTGGGCCTCTCTAAGTAAAACTCCACAACAGAACCGCCCTCTACAAGGGCAACTCTGGTTTCATCCGGATTAACATTCACAAGGATCTCCCTATTCATGGGAGTAACATCATCTCCTATTAATATCGGCCGAGAATAATCTCGAGCCTGTTTACTATTATCTCTCTCGCATCTACGCAAAACCCGAACCTAGACAAGGAGTCAATGACCCATTGCGGTCTAGCCGTTCGTCCGTCCATATGCTTTATCTTCATCGATAACCGAATAATGCCTGTTTCTGGGTTCGCGCTTAGCGTGATGTGTCCATTTTCTACAAATCGACGTAAATCTAGGGTCCTAGTTCCCTTTGGTCCGTGTATATCATAAGAAACACTCGGGGAGATAAGGAAATCATCTATCGCAGATGATAGTGCTTTGCCCTCTGCTCCTCTAATATGCGCCTCATACAAAGAACATGCAATCCTCGATTCAAAAGGTTCTTCGTCTTTTGGAGCCTGAAAGACTTCTTTCACCGAAATGCCTAACGGCAAGGTTTCGGAAAGACGAAGGGTAAGTTGAGACAAAAACTCAGGCATTGATGACATGTCGCCTTCAATCGGAAACTTTCCGTCAGGGATATCGGTAGGTACATCCATAACCACGTCCGCGTATTCATCATATCCTGCAGTCCCTACAGGTAAAGGAGAATAGAAGGACACCCTCATTTTCGGCGAGAATCCGCCTGTCACAGCAACAGGCCACCTAGCTCTTCTAAGCGCCATCTTGATCGTTCGTGCTAAGTCAAGATGACTCAAAAACCTGACTTCATCACCTTTGACGTAATTGACCCTTACTTTCAGCTCTCCCACCGGTGAACCTCTTTCTAATGATATATCTTGTTTTCGACTCCAAAGCTAGGACATACTCCGCACCCAACACATCCTTCACGCCTACAATCTGGGGTTGTGATTCCTGCTTTGGCCTTCGAACGCTCTGAGAGCAAAAACTCTTTGTCTACACCCGAATCCAAATGATCCCATGGAAGTATTTCGGTTTCCTCGCGTTCTCTATGAGCGAAAAACGACGGATCCAGTTCGGATTCTTCAAAAGATGCCATCCACAAGTTTTCATCCATCATGCTCGGCCATGCGTCAAACCTAGCGCCCTTCCGATAAGCTATCTCTAACGTCTTAGAGAGCCTTCGATCGCCTCTGGCAAACACCGCCTCAAGCCAGGTAGTCTTCGCATCGTGATACTTATAGGTAAGGCCCGGACCTTTCAAGGCTTTGCCCAAGAGCACCTGTCGCCTCTTTAGTTCCTCTTGACAGACTCCTTCTTCCCACTGAAACGCCGTGTTAGGTTTTGGCACAAACCCTGAAACTGATACGACCACATTTGGACGAACTTTCATGTCCCTTCCGATCTGCCTAATCTTCTTCGCCACATCTGCAATGGCCAAAACATCTTCATCAGTTTCCCCGGGAAGTCCCACCATAAAGTAAAGTTTGATGTGAGAAAACCCGTTTGAGAACGCGTAAGAAGCTGCATCGACAAGATCTTTCTCGGTAACTTTCTTGTTTATTGCGTCTCTCATTCGCTGAGAACCGGCTTCGGGCGCCAGAGTCAGTCCAACTTTTTGACCCGTGGATAGTATTTGAGCAAGTTCGACAGAAAACGAATCTACGCGAAGAGAAGGTAGTGACACCTTCGCCCCGCAAGGATCATCCTTCACAAGCCTTCCAATCAGTTCTTCAATACGACTGTAATCAGCCGAGGACAAAGATACCAAGGATACTTCTTCATACCCCGAAGCCCGGACTAGGTTTCGCGCAAGATCGCAAGAGCCATTCAAAGAACGCTCACGCACGGGCCTATATATGGTGCCTGCTTCGCAAAACCTACAGCCTTGTGTACATCCTCGAAAGATCTCTACCATAGCCCTATCGTGAATCGGTTCCATAAGAGGAATCAGCGGCTTGTCCGGAAATGAAACTTCATCAAGAGATTTTACGACCCTTCGCCTCACGCACGAGGGTGCACCCTTTGAACTGCGAATACCTTTGATAGTCCCGTCGCTTCCGTACTCCATCCCATAGAGGGACGGGACGTAGACGCCCTCCAATTTGGAAAGTGCAGCCAGAAGCTCCAACCTCGATTTCCCTGAATCTGCCCATCCCTTATACGTATCTATGATCTCAAGGACAATCTCTTCACCGTCGCCCAAAGCAAAAGCATCTATGAAAGGCGCAATTGGCTCCGGAGCCATAGCACACGGCCCACCCGCTATCACTAAGGGATCGCCTATTCTTCTTTGTTCGGATCTCAAGGGGATGCCGCCTAGATCGAGCATTGAAAGAACGTTACTGTAAGTAAGCTCATACTGCAATGAGAACCCTACAATGTCAAAAGATGAAAGGGACATTCTGTTCTCAGCGCTAAATAGCGGAAAACCAATATCTCGCAGGAGGTTTTCCATATCGATCCAAGGAGCATACACGCGATCACAAACAACATCGGGCCTTTGGTTAATGACGTGGTACAAGATATGAGACCCGAGATGACTCATGCCAACTTCGTAGACATCCGGAAAAGCCAGGGCAAAAAGGACCTTTGCCGACAGGGGATCCTTATTGCTGACATTGATCTCGCCTCCGGTGTATCTTGAAGGCTTTTCGACTTTACCTAGATGCCATTTGAGTTCATCCCAGGAAATCACTTCGGGTTTTCTTTCAGACAATCGCTTCCATACCTTTCTTCACGTAAAAAATCGCAAGCATCAGAACATGCAAGATTACTGCTTACACTCTCACTTTATATTATAACCTGCTCAAAACCAAGAGTGGATATTTACTAGAACACTTATCTCAAACAATTTGCCATTCGTATGAAGATTGGTATAGTACTATAAAGGGAGGGTTTTGGCGTGGAAAACATAGAGGCTTTCGCATTGAACTACTGTGAGCAAATAGTTACTTCCCCAGACATAATAGTAGGTGCCATGCAGCTTGGACCGGAAGATCCGAACCCCTCCGCACTGATATGCATCTCCTACCCATCTTTTGAAGAAGCAAGCACATGGGCAAAGTTCTTCATGTCATGTCAGACTGGGGTGAAGCCTCTCCAATCCGGACCGGATATTTTCGTGGGAGATACATGCATAAAGGTCGACATAGCATCGCGCCCCGTACCCGGAAAAGGCTATTTGTGCCAGGTAATGCTCAAAACCAACCCAAAACACCTTACATACGCGTTCTACACCGCTTGTTATATCGATCCGGAAGCGAGACGAACCTTCTACACATGCTACGACCTAAGCAATAGCTACGTGTTTACGGTAGCGTGCGGCAATAGACCGCTTCTGGACGAAATAAACTTGGTAAAATACACATTGACTACTAAAGGAGCGTGAACCTGTGTCTTTACCAGACAAATATGAAGATGAAGAAGTCCTATGCATTCCCGTGAGACATTTATACTCACGAGTAGGGCAGTGGCGCGGCCTCAAGATGCCTACTTCAGACCTGTGGCAAGCTATTGCGAGACACTCGACTTTCAAATCGAGGGCGGTTGTTGAGACTGACCCTTCGTTCAAGCAGCTTATTTCTTACACGCTCTTTTTATCGAGAAAACAGATTTTCGTTATGAAACGATTAAACACCCAAACGGAAACAAGGCTCCAGGGTCTTTTGTCGGTTGGAGTGGGCGGCCATATGAACCCTATAGATGACATACCGTGGCCGGGGCGAAGGCTGATTTCCGATCTCAAAACAATCGTTGGACTAAATACTATGAGGGAGATACGTGAAGAAGTCATTCTCTGCGGAAATCCATCTTTGAGTATAATAGGTTTCATCAATGATGACGCAAACGATGTCGGAAGCGTCCATCTTGGCATTGCATCAGTTGTCCAACTGCCGTCACCCATACTCGCAGTAAGGGAAAAAGACAAGATGATGGGCAGCTGGATCGAACTGAGCAAGGCTCCAACCTTAGAACCCCTAGAGACGTGGTCGTCACTTATCCTCGCCAACATGACATAGCAAAACCAGGAAGGTTTCTGTAACAACCTTCCTGGTTGTAACTTATTTTATATGCTCTTTTGTTTTACCAGATCTGTATGCCAAGCCAATCTATCAACAAGAAAGACAGCCTGTTTAGGAACAAAGAAATACGCCCTTGAACCGTATTTCCAAATGCACATCCAAATCCAACCATCATGATGTACCTGCCGATTCGGCCGGAACCCTGTATGAACTTAGACTCCTTGCCTGTCGTAAAGAAGAAGTAGAACAGAATGCACAGGAAGAATACAAAGAACAGCACGTTATTCACTGTATTCAAAGGTCTCATTGCATCCCTCACCTGGACCATAACCGGCCTGGGGAGTCTAATCAGGTTGTATCCCAAACCCCATCCAACAGCGATAGAAATCGGATACCTGGCAAGCCAGTTATACTTTGGCGGAGCATACCGGAAATAAAGGAGCAAGCCTAGCGCGCCCATCACCCAGAAATACCATTGACCTTCTTCTATAGCATACCGCTGGGCGTAGGGTATCAAGTATTCATGAAAGTCCAGGGTTATTGAGTAAGATGTGTACAGAGCCACGAGCGTATATTCAGCGATTCTGTACGCCGGATTTTCTTTATATAGATAACTGTAAACTGCCAGGGTACAAAGTGCGGCAACCCAGACTTGAGCAGTTGTCAATTGAGTTCACCTCCCATCTTTTTGGACAGATGCTCTTTTCCTTTGAGCTCTGTGAGTTTTCTCTCATCTATCTATTGCACAACCTCAATCTACCGGTGTGCCGCTTTTCCTTCTCACATAGAAACCAATGTTCCCCAAGATAACAAGTACCATAATCCAAAGGTGACCCAGTGACTGAGCATCCATGAGTTTTACTGCCCTGCCTGGTTTCTCCAAAAGGATCTCATACTGAGCTGCTCCCGGCAGACCGCAAAGGATTCCCTTTATCTGCCCCGACCTGAGCAAGTTCATGTTCCCTGGAACCTGTACCGCAACGTCTCCAAGATAGATGTCGTAATCATGGAAATACGTTGTGTAGGTAGGAACTCCCGGGGAACCTGCAGTAAACAGCATAATGCCCTTGCATGTCTCTTTATCCCACTTCCGCACTCTTTCCATCAGCGGAAGGTCATCGAACGAATTCCCGAGCATGTCGGTTCCTGCGCATGCATCCCAGAAATCGATCTGCATATTGCGCCACATGGTAGTGCCGCCGGCTTTCCAGCCTACGTACACCCAATCTACTCCATACTCAGTGTGAATGCCCTCTTCTTCGAGCTTCTCAGTAACCTCCACGCACATGTTGTACCCCAACCGTTCACCTGTGTTCCACTGAGCAACCCATACGACTTTGACGCCCTTTTGCAGGCAATGCCTAAACCAGGCCTGAAGCTGGGGGCCCAGCTCTCCTTCGGAACCTCCGCTGAAAGACACGTCGGCAAACACTATATCTCCCGGATTAAGATTCTCAATCCAGTTGTAGATAGGTACTGTCGTTTCCTGGTCAATTGTAATGGCCAGACCTAAGGGGCTCAGCACGGGGAAAGTAAGGAGAACAGCCATTCCAAGAAAAATCCATCTTGGGTCAATAACTGCCAACTTCTCCCAAAATGTCACATCATTTCCCTCCCTTCAACAGTCATAATCTCCCTAGAATATTCCGTGGTTTTCACCAAACTAAACTTGAACGGGTACTTGCAAACGCAAAACATGACTAGTCAGTACCGCCAAGATATTTCTTGTCCAGTCCCAGAAACACACGCAAGGTAGCCGCATACGCCCCGAGGAATATTCCTATTGCAAGCGCTCGGGCATGTGCGACGTTGGGTACCGCCAATATCCAGTCCTTGATACCTTTGAATCCTCCTAACCAACCCGAGGAACTCCATATCATTTCTCCTATGGATACGTTGCCAAGCATCACTATGAACGCGACCACCAGCAATATACTGGCTTCGATATTTCTTGCTCTAAAGGCTCTATATGCCGCAGACGCGATGAAAAATGCCAGCATCGAGAACATGGTTGAGTCAAGAGGAACGATCACCGCTTCATAGATCCAGTTGAAAGTGGTGCCATTAGGCCCCCATCCGAGTCCTACGATAGCGTAACCGTACAGTACAAAAAGCAGCCATATACTATACACCCAGTTTTCCCGTTTGCGCCTAATTGTGTTCACGTGGAGTCGCGTAAGGTTAATGAGTCCCATTAAGAGGCCCATAACGGTCATGAACGTGATTGAAAAGGACAACCTTGAGAATACTGTTTGGCCCGGTGCTAATTCCCAGGAAAGCATAGGCTCAATCAACTCAAACCCGCATCGGATGATGGCGAATATGAGGGTCAATACCATTGGGACTTCCCTTTTCAAATTTCTTCACCTCCTTGTCCCTCTTATTGGGCACTAGAACTTGGTCAGCCTTATGATCGCATCGCTACCGAAAGTGTTCATGATTGCGCCTACGATAATGAGAGCAGTAAGGACGACACGCCCTATGTCCTGGGCAACCACCGAACCGTAGATGACAGGTTCCTTGGATAGAGCGGCTGCTCCGGCATAGAATTCCTCAGCAATCATGGTATAGTCGCAAGCGGCAATGAAGAAAGGCAGCTGGGCGGTTGAAGCACTTGCAGCAACCTGAATCGCTCCTACCAACGCACCCGCTTCAGCCAATATGAGTGCTTCTGCATAGAAATAGCCCGTTAGGAAGTTCGCTGCCGGTTTTTCTCGGGCAATTATTCCAGCGACACCCATGGTGTAGCCAAACTGCCAGGGCGAAACGAACCTTACATCGTCCGGGTTGAAAGCGTCTGGCCTTCCGGCTTCAAGATAAGCCTGCTTAATGATCTCTTCGTTAACTGTCATGGTCAGGTACTCGGCGTTGGTGTTGATTATCCTCGTGTCATACGAAGCACACAGTTTTGCCACGTGTGCCAGATATGACCAGAATGCCCAAGTGTCATAGTCTCCAACGTCAGCTGAGTAGTTGGTGATGTGAACCGGCCTGCCCATCTCAGTCGCTCTGCCTACAGCCTCTTCAAAAGCCTCCATTCCGGGGATCCGGCGGATCTCGGGAATCGGCAACCCGGCTCTGGCACGTTGGATCATGACGTACACCAAGATCAGCATAAAGATCCCGAAGAAGAGACCGAATATCGTGCTGTCATCCGGTACAAAGATGCCCCATTTTCTAGCCGGCGCTTCTGCAGCCAAAATCAACAAATTAGTCATGTTTTCACCTCCTTTTTGAAAATAAGTCATGCATTCCCTGTTTAGCACAACGTTATCTAAGGTGATGCTGATTGATGGAATTTGGTGCGACTTTGCTGCGTACAAATGTGTGATGAAATTTCCGCATGACCTTGTTTGCTATTACCTCTTCGACGGAGTTCGGCAAAATCCTTCTTCTTTATTCATCTATGTTTAACTTTTCATTATAATCCCATTCCAGCTGTATATTCAATAGCTATATCCGAGAATGTGATCGGACTGCTACTACCGGACATGTACCGCTAAGTCTAGGGCCTTCATGTCTGCTATAATCATGAAAGGAAGGTGACTTATGTGACCAAGAACGACAAGATTCTCGTCCTTTCATGCGTGGTAATCACAGCCATGGTCTGGGCAGGGTTTGGTCTGTTGGCCCATAATCAGGATGAACTGGTAGCAGTAGTCGTCATAGATGGTAAAGAAATAAAAAGACTCCCCCTAGACACCGGAGACCTATCACAAGTGACTGTATCTGCTCCTAGGGGAAAGATTACCATTGAGTATGGACAGGGAAAGGTCCGGGTACTACCCTTAGACCACTCAGTCTGCCCAAACGAGATATGCTGGAGAACAGGATGGATTTCCGCACCCGGTCAGTCAATAGTGTGTGTGCCAAACAAATTAGTAATCACTCTAGAAGGCGCTCAACCCGAAATCGATTTCATCCTGCACTAAACACGCATCATTTGTCTTTAAATCCGAAAAATCCTCTATATCTTCCTGCCTATCATTTCATTTGAGTTTTTCGGTGAAAGCAGGGTTTCTGACGAGAAAGAGCAAGAGAGGTAGACCTAATATGTAGCACGAGACGACCTCTCCTAAGAAAATCTGCGCAAGCACGATAGGGTACCCAAGGCCGCTCAGAAATGACACATACGATGAGACAAAGATGGCGTTTACGATCACAGGCGGCATGGGCGCCAAGTAAGGATTTGGCATTTTCTCAGTAAGGTATGCGCTTAAGAGAGTGGCAAGAGCACCAATAGTAACGTCCCAGATAAAAAAGGGACTCCCCAGGTTGGCAAGAATACACCCAAGGTAAAGCCCCCACTTAGCCCACGGATATACGAAGGGTAACACGGCAAACATTTCGGCAACCCTTATTTGGATAGGACCGTAGCTGAAGCCCGAAAAGGGAGGCAACACAGTAAGCACAGCATACAAACCCGCCAACATTCCGATTCTAGTTAGTTCAGAAGTGCTGCCTTTTCTCATAACCCTCTCTCACTTCAACTTGCCGATATCTTTCCTATAATATGCACCCGTAAAATTGATTTCTTTCACCGCACTGTATGCAACCTCTCGCGCATTCTCAATAGTGTCGGAAAGAGCAGTAACAGCAAGGACTCTCCCGCCCGCGGTTATAACCTGCCCTTGCGAATTCCTCGCAGTACCTGCATGAAAAACAAACACGTTGCCCGGAGATACATTTTCTGCTTGCTCAATCCCTTCGACGACAAAACCTGTGGTATATCTGTGAGGATATCCCTCGGAAGCAACCACTACGGTAACCGCAGATTCATCTAAAACTTTCATCTCATTTTCGCGAAGAAAATCAAGAAGTCTTCCGTGAGAACATGCGCTCAATATGCCTGCGATGTCTCCCGAAAGCCTAGGCAAAACGCACTGAGCTTCCGGATCGCCAAATCTAACATTGTATTCAAGCACTTTCGGCCCTTTGGCGGTCAGCATCAAACCCGCATAGATGACTCCGCGATAGTCAATGCCGTCTTCTTTCAAGCCAAGAAAGGTTTGTCTCAAAATATCTGTGCAGATCTTTTTCTTCATGTCTTCATCCACAAATGGAACCGGGGAGTATACTCCCATCCCTCCGGTCATGGGCCCTCTATCGCCATCCCACACTCGTTTGTGGTCTTTGGCAATAGGAAGGCAGTATATGCCATTGCCATCGCAAAGAGCCATCGCTGTAGCCTCGGCACCCTCAAGAAACTCCTCAATAACAATCCTACGTCCTGCTTCGCCATAGAGTTTGCCCGAAACCAGCCCCTCAATAACCGTTACCGCTTCATCTAAGTTCCCGGTAATTGTCACTCCCTTACCTTTTGCCAAACCGTCGGCTTTAATGACCCAAGGACCCGGCTCAGACCTTACGTAATCAACTGCTTCCTTAGAAGATTCGAAAACGCGAAATAAGGCGTGGGGAATACCATGTCTTACCATGAAATTCTTGGCTACGCTTTTGCTAGCCTCCAACATAGCTCCGGATCTCGATGGGCCAAACACCGAGATACCGTGTCGAGATAAAAAGTCTGTAATTCCTCCTGCCAGCGGATCTTCGGGCCCCACAACTACAAAATCAATTGCTTCTTCTTTGCATAATTCTAAGATGCCTGCAAAGTCCATAGGATCCAAGGACACGTTTTTCCCGATCATTTCAGTCCCCGGATTCCCAGGCACCGTCCAGATCTTCTCTACTTCCGGGCTTCGAGCAATCGCCCAGGCAAGAGCATGCTCTCTTCCACCGGACCCAATAACTGCTACTCTCACCGAAATGCCCCCTTGTCTTTACCTACTCGCAAGACAATCCAACTCGAACTCACCGTAAATGCCCATCTAGTCAATGCAAAAAGTGACGCGTTCCTGTAGTAACCATTGCTAGTCCCAGCCGGTCAGCAACATCTATCGATTCCTGATCTCTCAGCGACCCGCCGGGATGCGCTATAGCGGTAATCCCTGCTTTCCCTGCCTCTTCGACAGAGTCTGGGAAAGGAAAGAAAGCGTCCGATGCCATGCAAGATCCAAATGATCTTTCGCCCGCTCTCTCTACCGCAATTCTGACAGAGTCAACTCTGTTAGGCTGTCCTCCTCCAATCCCTACCGTAAAGAGATCTTTAGCCAGTACGATAGCGTTTGACCTTACATATTTGCATACCTTTACTGCAAATCGAAGATCCCATAGTTCCTCGGGAGTTGGTTCCCTCTTTGAGACTACCTTCCATGTTTCATCTTTGGGAAGATAGGTATCACGTTCCTGCACCAACACTCCACCCATAGCCGACTTTATGCTCAAGGCCACAGGCTCCCCAAAACGATCCTGAGGTGCCGTACAGGGATCAAGTTCGATTACTCTCAAATCTTTCTTCTTCTTTAGAATCTCTAGCGCTTCTTCCGTAAAAGAAGGAGCTACCAAAACTTCAAGAAACAGTTTCTTCATCGCAGACGCGCAGGATTTGTCTACTTCACAGTTAAAGGCCACAACACCGCCAAAAGCAGATACAGGATCTGAGGCAAGAGCTTTTTCGAATGCATCTTCGGCAGAATCTCCAACTGAAGCTCCACAAGGAGAAGCGTGCTTAACTATTACGCATCCCGGAGATTCCAGATCCCACACCGCATGGAATGCATTGTCCATGTCGTTTATGTTATTGTATGAAATCTCTTTTCCTTGGAGCTGACGTCCTTTGAGAGAAGGAACCGTACCTCCCAGTATAGGTTCGTAATAGGCCGCTTTCTGGTGCGGATTTTCTCCATACCTAAGACTAAATGCCTTGTTAAAGCCTAGCGCAAGTTCGTCGGGGAACTGGGATCCGATTCCCGCCCATGTTGAACCCAAGTATGAAGCGATGGCAGCGTCGTAGCAAGCTGTATGTCTGAAAACCTCAAGAGCTAGCTCCTGTCTAAGTTTTTCAGGCACATCGCCTTTGTCCCTTAGTTCCCGGATCACCTCGCTGTATCTTTCCGGTTTGCAGATAACAGTCACCCACTGGTAGTTTTTCGCCGCGGCACGCATCAGACTTGGTCCGCCTATATCTATCTGCTCAATCATGTCTTTTATTGCCACGTCAGGCCGTGAAGCGTATTCGACAAAGGGATACAGGTTGCACACAACCATGTCAACCGCCGTGATCTTTAGCTCCTCAATCTGGCGCATATCCTCCGAAACATCACGCCTTGCCAAAATCCCACCGTGTATCATCGGGTTAAGCGTCTTTACTCTGCCGCCCAAAATCTCGGGAAATCCAGTTATCTCGGTTACCTCCACAACAGCGATGCCATGCTCCCTAAGGAATCGTGCAGTACCACCTGAGGATACTATTTCCCAGCCAAGTTCCGAAAGAGCCTTGGCAAATTCCGATATTCCAGTCTTATCGGCTACACTAATGATCGCACGCTTCAACGCTTGCGCCTCCCCTTTTCACTTTTGAGATGGATCTAGGATTCTTACTTTCCTTCCCTCGATCCTCAGCCTATCTTCGGCTATAAGGGATATTGCTCTAGGGAGAATCCTATGTTCAATTTCTAGTATTCGCTGAGACAAAGACTCGACCGTATCGTCGTCCATAACCTTGCAGGCATCTTGCAGGATTATAGGCCCCCCATCTACAGATAGGTCTACAAAAAACACAGTGGCACCGGATACTTTAACGCCGTATTCCAACGCCTGTTTCTGAGCATTTAGTCCCGGAAAGGATGGCAGGAGGGCGGGGTGTATGTTGATTACCTTCATGGGATATGCATTAAGTAAGGTCTCCCCGACCAAGCGGTCGTACCCGGCTAGCACAACCAATTCGACTCCGTATGATTTTAGCTCTTGCACTATCTTCTCTTCGTATCTGCCCTTACAGTCTGGCCATTTGCCGAAATCCCTCGGTTCTATGACGAAGCAAGGGACCCCTTTGGCAGATGCCCTTTCAAGCGCCATTACACCGGGTCTATTAGATATGACGACTTTCACTTCAGCAGAAAGAACGCCTTCTTCACACCGATCTAAGATGGCTTGAAGATTAGTACCCCGTCCTGAAACAAGGACGCCCAGAGAGAGCCTCTTACTTCCTTCATCTTTCATCTATGTCACCTACCACAAAACACGGAATTTGCGATTCTTTGCTCATAGAAATGACTCTGTCCGCGTCAGTCTCTTGAACTACAACGACCATACCCACTCCCATGTTAAACACCCGATACATTTCATCGGAAGGAATACCGCCTAGTTCCTGAAGCAGTTCGAACACGCGTGGAATCTCCCAGTCCTTAGAGAGTCTCATTTTGAGACCTTCAGGCATTATTCGCGGAACGTTTTCAATCAGCCCCCCACCGGTTACATGCACAATGCCCTTTAAGGGGACGGCTTCTTTCAACTTCAAAATGAAGGGCGCGTATATCCTGGTAGGTTCAAGAAGCTCTTCACCCAAAGTTCTTCCAAATTCTTCGACATACCTATCAATTTGCCAACCTGCCGTTTCCAAGAAAACTCTGCGAGCAAGAGTATATCCATTCGAATGCAGCCCGGTAGAACCAAGTCCTAAAAGTACATCTCCCTTTCTTATGCTCTTTCCGTCTATGATTTCGCTTCTCATGACTGCTCCCACACAAAACCCTGCGAGGTCGTACTCCCCGGGGCTATAGAGATCGGGCATTTGCGCCGTCTCGCCTCCGAGCAAAGCACACCCGGCACGAACACATCCTTCTACAACACCTGAAACTATGTCTTCAACTACCTTGGGGCTCAGACTCGCGCCGGATATATAGTCTAAGAAGAATAAGGGTTTTGCTCCCGAAGTAACCACATCATCCACGTTCATCGCAACCAAGTCTATGCCTACTGTGTCGTTTTTACCCATCATTTGAGCGACAATCACTTTTGTGCCGACACCGTCACTTCCGGCTGCCAAAACCAAGTTTTCAGAACCAAACTCCTTCATAGAGTAGAGCCCTGAGAACCCCCCGATTCCAGACAAAACCGCATCGCTGTGAGATCGTGCGGCAAGTTCCTTTATCCTCAGAACCCATTCCGATGCCGCATCGATATTAACTCCGGCTTTCTTGTATTCGTCCGATCTGCCCAAGGTCATCGCTTCTCAGCTCCTAGTTGCGTATGATTTTAGTCACTCAATCCTGCCAGGCCTTGCCATATCTTCGACAAAAACCGGGTACTGACCCGTAAAACAAGCCGTGCAGACGTTGCCTACCTTTGCACCCAATAGATCCTCTAGGTCTTGGATTTCCAAAAATCTAAGACTATCCGCGCCAATAGCCGCTCGAACCTCTTCTTCGCTTCTTCCTGCGGCTATCAGTTCGCCTTTTGAGGAAGTGTCTATGCCATAGTAACAAGGAAATCTATATGGCGGAGAACTAATTCGAACGTGTACTTCTTTGGCTCCTGCCGCTCTAAAGAGGTTCACGATATACTTGGACGTTGTTCCTCTCACTATAGAATCGTCAACCATAACGACGCGCTTTCCGGAAATAACTCTCCTTAAAGGATTGAGCTTTATCTTTACCCCTAATTCCCTCATGGACTGTCCTGGAGTAATAAAAGTCCTGCCGATGTATCTGTTCTTTACAAGCCCGATTTCGTAGGGTATCCCCGCCTCTTCCGCGTAACCCGTAGCAGCAGAAATCGATGAGTCAGGAATTCCGGTAACAAGATCTGCGCTGCAAGAATCCTTTTCGGCTAACCTACGTCCAAGCGCCTTTCGTGCCGCATGCACATTCAACCCATAGATATCCGAATCAGGTCGTGCAAAGTAGATAAACTCAAAAGCGCATAAAGACGGCTGAATATCTAGTGGATTTCTGCGGTAGGACTCGATCCTTCCGCAAGAAGAATCGATGAATATCGCTTCCCCAGGCTCTAGTTCGCGAAGAAACTCGGCACCAACCGCATCTAGTGCGCACGTCTCAGAACATACAATATATGCGTCGTCCAATCGCCCTAGACACAGTGGTCTAAAACCATTGGGATCTTTTGCTGCGATTACACCGTTCGACGTAAGGATGCATAACGAATAAGCCCCTTTGATGTATGGCAATATGCTGGTAAAAGCCTTGAACGGATCGGTCTCATTGCTCCTCGCCATAAGGTGAGGTATTACTTCACAATCAGAAGTGGTCTGAAAAATAGAACCCTCACGCTCAAGTTCGGCCCGTATCTTTCTGGCATTTACCAAGTTGCCATTATGCGCGAAAGACATTTGGCCCTGCCACATTTTAACAGTTATAGGCTGAGAGTCTTCGATTCCACCCTCGCCTGCAGTCGAATATCTCACGTGCCCAAGAGCCGCACTACCCACCATACCTAGTATGTCTTCTTTAGAAAAAACTTCAGAAACCAAACCTGTCCCCTTTTCAGTACGGATCCTGGTTCCGTCGCTAACGGCAATGCCTGCGGATTCCTGTCCCCTGTGCTGAAGGGCGTAAAGACCGTAGTAGCACATGAGCGATGCATCAGGGTGGCCAACTACAGCAAATACTCCGCACTTTTCCGATATTCCGTTTTCGCTCAGATCTCCCATATCGGGTATCCTTCTTTCTTTAGGTTAAGTGATTTGTGAGATATATCGTCAGCCATATCCTTTTTGTATTGACGCAGCTTTTCCGCCAGGTCCCCATCGTTAAGACCAAGGATCCTTAAGGCCAAGAGACCTGCGTTTCTCGACGCATCAATCCCGACAGCTGCTACAGGAACCCCCGGCGGCATCTGAGCAATTGATAAAAGAGCGTCCATTCCGCCTAAGGTCCCCGCGCTCACGGGAATACCGATAACTGGGATATCTACAAGCGATGCAAGTACACCGGGAAGAGCGGCCGATAGACCTGCGGCCGCTATGATAACCTCAATGCCCCTTGAGATCGCCGAATGGGCGTACTCTTCAAGCAAGGCATGCGTCCTATGGGCTGATATAATCGCAAGTTCGTACCTAACTTCAAAATCATCTAGTATTTGAAACAGGTCCCTAACTCTGCCCACATCGCTCGCAGAACCCAAGACTACACCAATACGAATCTTCTCCTCTTTGCTCATTAGCAATACGCCCCCTACGGCAATACAAAATACACAACCAAATCTCCCTAGAACAACCCGGGGATCAAGTGGACTATTGAAATCAAACCCAATAGGTAGACCAACCAATGTATATCCTTGGCTTTCCCAGAAAAGACCTTAACAACCACGTAGCTGATGAATCCTGCGGAAATACCGTCCGAAATTGAAAACGCAAAAGGCATCATCGCTATAGTCATAAATGCCGGAAAAGCTTCTGAAAAGTCGGACCAGTCAATCTCCCTCACGGGAAGCATCATGAGCACGCCGACGATAATAAGTGCGGGAGCTGTGGCTTCGGTAGGAATCATACCGGCCAAGGGTGCAAAAACCAAACTCACCAAGAAAAGAACGCCCACTACGATTGCGGTGAGCCCGGTTCTGCCACCTTCGGCGATACCGGCGCTTGATTCAACATATGTAGTCACGGTACTTGTTCCTAGGAGTGCGCCGAGGCACGTGCCTATAGCATCAACCGTCATCATTTGTCTTATGCGGGGAAGCTGACCTTTTTCGTCGAGCATATTGGCTCTCGCCGCAGTACCCATCAAAGTCCCTACGGTGTCGAATACGTCTACAAACCAAAAACTGAATATCGTCATGAAACCAAGGTCAAGAGCTCCTTTAATATCCATCTTGCCGAAAATAGGGGCTATTGATTCCGGTTTCCCTATTATGCTGCCTTCAATGTGCGTGACTCCCATAGGAATCCCGATTAGGGTAGTTACGAATATCCCGATGAGAATTGCACCTCTTACATTCCTCGCCATGAGAATTGCGGTAATCATGAGTCCTATTAAGGCGAGAGCCGGTCCGCGCACAGACAAATCGCCTCTTGTAAGTATCGTAGCAGCATCGGAGGTAATTATGCCGGCGTTTTTCACCCCTATGAATGCGATGAACAATCCTATTCCTACACCTACCGCCTGCTTTATGGTCTTCGGAATAGAAGCATCTATCACGTTAATTGCACCCGTCAGTGCAAGGATCAAAAACACAACCCCAGACAAAAACACTGCCCCTAGCGCTACCTGCCAACCGGCTTGAGCCGAAACGACAAACGCGAAGAATGCGTTTAAGCCCATCCCACTTGCCAAAGCATACGGGTAGTTGGCAATCAGACCAGCCAGAATTGTTGTGATCCCTGCCGATAGAACGGTTGCGGTCATAACCGCGCCAAATGGCATGCCTGCGGCGCTTAGAATATCCGGGTTTACGAAAATGATGTATGCCATGGTCATAAACGTTGTAAGTCCTGCAATAACCTCAGTCTTTACGTCAGTACCATTCTCTTTGAGTTTGAACATTCTTTCTAGCAACAATTCCTCCCCCTTCTTTAGCACCACTAATTATCATTTGATGCCATATCATAGACTATGGATTCTTGAGAACGCCTACATAGGGCAGCCCACGATATTTCTCACCATAGTCTAGTCCGTAACCTACCACAAAAACGTTGGGAATTATAAAACCATAGTAGTCCAAATTCACTCTGGTCCTTCTGCGAGCGGGCTTGTCGAGGAGGGCACAAACCTTGAGACTTGCCGGTTGTCTAGTCTTGAGGGTGTCTAAGAGGTACCTGAGGGTCAAGCCTGTGTCAACGATATCTTCTACAAGAAGCACATGTCTACCTGACACACTTTGTTCAAGGTCTTTAGTAATCCTTACTTCTCCTGAAGACTCAGTAGATACCCCGTAACTTACGGTCCCCATGAAGTCCACGGCGGCGTCCTGCTCTAGACTCCTTAGCAGATCTGCCAAAAACACAAAACTCCCTTTCAATATGCCCACCATGAGGAGATCTTTCCCCGAGTAGTCGCGGGATATCTCAAGAGCCATTTCCTTCACCCTTTTTCTTATCTCCTCTTGGCTGATAAGCACATCGATGTCTTCTCCTACCACATGCTCACCTCCTTAGGAACTTTCTCGCCTCCAATCTATCATCACGATCTTCTTTGTGCAATAACATATTAACCAACTATCAAATTGTCAAACAATTTAGGCAAGACTTTACAAAACACGCTTTTCACCTAAAATATATAGCGAAACATGCAAGCGATGCCCACTTTGGCCGTTACATAATCGCAACCCATCCGTATTACAAAACAGTAATAGGCAAATCCATTAAGGAGGGTGCCACATGAAGAAGAAACTGTACCGCTCCCGGACAAATAGAATGATATCTGGGATTTGTGGAGGAATAGCGGAATACTTCGGTATAGACGAAACACTCGTACGCCTGGCAGCCGCGCTATTGATGCTTGTCTCTGGCATAATACCTTTTGTCATAGTCTATTTTATAGCATCAATCATAATACCGGAGGCTCCTGAAATCCAAGGACCAGCTGCCTAAGCATGGGATTCACTTCTGCTATATTAGTCCATTAGGTTTCTGGCCAAATACAGGCAGAGTCCCATGACTAAGACAACGCCAATTGCTATGATGAGGTCATAGGCACCTGCTGTTCCTTTGACCTCACCTCTAACATACCATGCAAGGCTCCCCAGAAAAGAACACACAAATATACATCCCAGAACGAAGTTTATCTTTTTGTGCCTTTCCCAAAGAGCCATCTTCTCATCCCACGACATATCGTCCCATTCAGGCGTTTCCCAGATGGGAGGCTGGCGTTTGAAAAAACCTCTAATCCGCATAGCTTCACTCCCGAGATCTATTAGGAAAAACCTCGAGATTAGCCTGAGGCACTTTCACAAGGCGCCCGTCGTCTAACCTAACCACGGCTACTTCTGTAGTAATCTCAGATTCAACCTGTTCAGGCATTGGGCTTATGTCTTCTACGAAGCCCCACATCCCGAAATACGGGGGCCTTATGCACCTTACTCTCCCACCTTTTTCGATTTCTGCAAACATGACATGTGATGAGGACTCGACGTACTGAGATGCTGACACGACAGGAATTTGGTCGATAGACGGGTCGCTAAGCAACTTTTCAAAATCGTCAGCAGGGATCACGATCTCCGGCCTTATTACGCCTGCCCTTATCTGAGTTGTACCGTTTATGCAAGCAATCTTGCCTTCACGGCTTGATAGGATATCCCAAGCCTGTTCGTTCATGGGAAGTTCTCCAAACCCCTCTAGCATGATGATTGTAAAATCTGACTCTTCGTAGCCTGTGATACCGGCAGACATTTCTTTACCGAGGACAGAAACCAGACTCTTTTGGTCTACCCCGCCGATAATGAGACCTGCAGCTCCTTTCTCCTTTGCTTTTCTAACCACTTCATCACTTGCGTAAGAACCACCCACCAAGACCTTACCCTTTACGTCTTCTTTGTCCATTCTCTCGCTCAAAATGGGTTCCCTTGGCCCATCGCTTAGCAACAAGAGCTGCCCATAAGCTTCGTACCCTATGCCAAATACACCTTGGATATATGCGCCGACAGTTTCCACAACTGCCCCATAGTCGGGTACAATGCTCTTAACTACTCCCGGGATATGCGCCAGCACCTCTATGTGCTTGATCACCCTAGCAATAGTAATAGTACCTGTAAGGGTGCAGATCTTCTCAACTACGCCGCTCATAGGCGCATATACAAAATCTACTGACGCAACTCCGGGTGCAGCGGCGATTATCTGCCCCTCATTGACAAACTCGCCTTCCTTCACGGTTGTAAACATCCGAAGAAGCCGCGCCGGAACAGACAACCGCGACGCTGCGGCAACAATGGTCAATGGCCTTGCCGACCGAGGATCTTCACGAATGACTATCTGACCGTTCAATCTTGAGATATGTTCTATAAACCCGTCACAAGGCGATTTCACCTCTATGACAGGAGACCAAAAATCTTTCTGGTACCTAGCGACTATCTCACCTGTCTGTACATGATCTCCTTCTTTTTTAAGCAACACGCTATCGACCAAATCCATATCTAACGGACGTTTGAGCTCTGATTTGAGATCAATTACGTACGGGTTTCCTCTTATGAATTCAGTCTTGGCAATGATAGTGTCAGGGGCCGAAACATCACCTACTTTGACCATAACCTCACCGGGTGTAGGGATTTTCCTTTCTTTCTCAATTCTTGCTATATCAAGTATTTTAAGAGTAGACATCAAAGCCACTAGCCTCACCTCCTCGTCAATTCATCTAGGAATTCAGCAGGGTAAGCATCGAACTCGCTATACCAGCGTGCTACAGCTCCATACTGGTAGCCATTGGCCGCAGGAAACACTATGGGGCGAGCTCGTCCGTCAAGAATAACGCCTGTAACGCCGCCTACCGCCTCTTTCGTCATGGGCTTACCCGGACCTGCTCCTACATCAAAGTTCCTTCCGGGAATAACTTCTATGGTTGTTGCATCCGCATCGTCGATAGGGATTACCGTGATCTCTCCTCCAACCACTTCATAGGTGCGTCCTCGGATTTTGACTTGCGCCATGACACTACCTGGACTGACGCGCGGTCCCATGGGCGCTATACAAGTACCCAAAGGGATTAAGCATTCAGTCATCATCATCTGGGCAGCTATTTCTTTGTCAATATCCATAAGGGCGCCCATGTGCGGCAACAAGAACTGGCTGTCGACATAAAGATCGGTTATGCCTTCCGGTTGAAAGCCGTCTACGAGTATCATAGCGGCCTGATTTCGTCGAGGAGCATAGGAAAGAGCGCCGCCTGTGCCTACAATAGCTTTTACTTTCATCATGTCGACCCGGGTTTCCCCACCGGGCGTCTGGTAAAACATATCACCGATAGTGCGGCGCCGCTGTACTCCTTTGAGCTCGCGAATGAGCATCCTATGGTGATTCATTGAGAGCCGCAGAACTTCTTTGCAAACTACTTGCTCCAGCATGAGTTCTTCTAGCGTCTGAGGTAATGTGGTCGGCCTTATCATTTTGTTGAAATTCCAGTTCCTCAAAATGTCGTCATCCCATTTCCCAGGCAACCACCTCATGATCGCATCTATACCTGCTTCACCCAGTACATTTCCCATGCTATATGACATGCCCAGGTTGGCGGATACCGTTCTATAAAACTCACCGTCGATAACGGAAAATACGTCGGTGGTCGCTCCTCCGACGTCAACAGCCAAGACGTCACCTTGAGCTATTTCGCTCACGTACGTTAGCGCATCTCCTACTGCCACAGGTGTGGGCTTCACATTACCTTGTGTCCACGCAACTAACGTAGCATAGCCCGGAGCATGCATCATCACATGTTCCAGAAACAATTCGTGAATGGCTCTCCTTGCAGGCTCAAGCACCTCTTTTTCAAGCACAGGTCGTATGTTGTCTGTATAGACAACGTACATACGCTCGGACTGCTTTTCAAAAATCCTCTCTATGATGGGACGCGCCTGAACATTTCCCGCAAAGATAACAGGCAGCTTGAAATCCTTGCCAAATCTAGGCTCCGGCGTTCCCATGGCGACGATTTCCGCAATAGACGCCACTTCCGAGATGTTCCCACCGTCGGTGCCCCCGGTTATTAGGATCATGTCAGGTCTGATCCGTTTCACGGTCTCTATTTTCTCAATTGTGCTTCTCGAATCATCGATCGCAATGACATCGGCCACAATAGCGCCTGCTCCAAGAGCTGCCCTGTGTGCAGATTCTGCCGTGAGCTCTTTGACCAAGCCTGCCACAACCATCTGCAGTCCTCCGCCGGCGCTCGATGTGCCTACCAAAGCGTCTACACCTGCGTCCCCCTCCATGCCGATAAGAAGCCTTGAATCTTCTAGAATATGGACACCCGTGCGCTCTTGCAGCCTAGATAGCGCACTCTTAAGTCCGATCATTACGTCAAGATGGGGAGCTTCAACAGTTGTAGGAACCGAAGTCTTTCCCACAAGTGCCCACTTGTCGTCTTTTCTTTCGAAAAGCACGGTTTTTGTGGTGGTACTGCCAATGTCTGCCGCTAGGATTCTTCGAAACAAGGGCGCAACCTCCTTTCCTAGTCCGAAATGTTAACTTGAGAGCATTTTCGATGAACTAATATAAAGCTACGTGTCAGATACGAAGTTGAGTTGATATGCTATCGGTATGAGTAATTTCGCTTAGTTTAGCAATATTCCTCTTTTCGTTGCGCCAATCTCATCAAAGACGAGCATGTAGTGCTGAAAAGAGTTTGAATCTCTACAGCTTTACTATACAGTAAATTGGCGATCCATTCACCATCCCCGGACGCTGCCCGCAAGATTCCCTCATAGATACTCAGTGTACCTTGTAATGCGACTACTCGAGTGTTACACTCTTGTAAATACTCTCATGGTTTAGCGAGGGATCAAATATGAGAAAAGACGATAAGTTCCTAGGTGATGGCCTATCGTTTGATGACGTCCTCCTTGTGCCGGCATATTCTGAGGTAATTCCCAAAGATGTCGATGTGTCTACTGTTTTAGGCAATAACCTCAAACTGAGCATACCTATAGTCAGCGCTGCGATGGATACAGTTACAGAAAGCAGGATGGCGATCGCAATGGCTCGCGAAGGTGGACTCGGGGTAATACATCGCAATATGTCAATTCAAAGACAAGCGCAGGAGGTAGACAAAGTAAAACGTTCTGAGCACGGTGTTATTTCGGACCCTTTTTACCTCTCACCGGAGAAAACCGTAGAAGATGCGCTCAACTTAATGGCACGCTATCATATCTCAGGGGTACCAATAATAGAAAACAACAGGCTTGTAGGAATCATAACCAATAGGGATATCCGTTTTGAGGAAGACTACACGAAGCTGATAGAAGACGTGATGACCAAAGAAGGCCTCATAACCGCTCCGGTAGGAACCTCGTTGGATGAAGCAAAGAAAATCATGGCAAAGCACAAAATTGAAAAACTACCCCTAGTCGATGAGGAATTCCACCTTAAGGGGCTCATTACCCTAAAAGACATAGAAAAGACACGTCAGTACCCCAATGCGTCAAAAGATGAAAAGGGCCGACTCATGGCAGCAGCCTGTGTAGGGGCCGGACCCGGTACTATAGACCGCGTGAGAGCCCTCGTAGATGCGGGAGTGGACGTGCTAGTTGTAGACAGCGCCCACGGTCACTCAGTAGGAGTGCTTAATGCCGTAGAGATGATAAAGAATGCATTTCCCGAAAAAACGGTAGTCGCAGGCAACGTAGCCACAGGCGAAGGTGCAAAAGCGCTGATCGCAAGAGGCGCCGACTGCGTAAAAGTTGGCGTCGGCCCGGGCTCAATATGCACAACCAGAGTTATCGCAGGAACCGGCGTTCCTCAGATTACCGCCATATTCAACGCGGCACTTGTTGCCAAGGAATACGGGGTGCCCGTTATCGCAGATGGCGGAATCAAATACTCAGGAGACATTGCTAAGGCTTTAGCCGCAGGCGCTAACGCTGTCATGCTGGGCGGTCTTTTAGCCGGCACCGAAGAGAGCCCGGGAGAAATGGAAATATGGCAAGGTCGCAGTTTCAAAGTCTATAGAGGCATGGGGTCTCTGGCCGCGATGAAGGAAGGGGCCGCCGACCGCTACTTCCAGGAGCCTTCAACAAAACTCGTTCCCGAAGGCATTGAAGGGCGGGTTCCATATAAAGGACCTGTATCAGAGACTATCTTCCAGTTGATTGGCGGATTAAGAGCAGGCATGGGTTATTGCGGAGCTAAGAACCTAGAGAGTCTGCACGAAAATGCTAAGTTCATCCAGATCACAAGTTCAGGTTTGCGAGAAAGCCACCCGCACGACGTTTATATAACCAAAGAGGCGCCAAACTACACCCTTTTCTCAAGCTAAGGCAACTTTTGGATACATCCGACAAAGAAACAACCCGGAAGCGCACACTTCCGGGTTGTTTTAATGAGTCCTTCTATACTTAGGGTTCTATGGATTCACCGTTTAGATATGTTACGCCGTCTGTGTAGACATTAGCTGGGTTCCATAGCATGAAGGTCTCTATGCCATGCTCGTAAACCGAATCAATCTGCGCCTGTACCTCTTTTGGACCGTACTTGATCCTCATGGAAAAATCCTGCAGCCATGGACGTATTCTGGCTTTTAAGCCATCGGTCCTTTGGATAGCCTCTTCCATAGCCTTATATACCACCTCTGAGGGGTGAGCTTCGGGAACCTCGAATCCATAAATACCCGCATTGTAGTAGTGAGAAGGGTAAACCATGGGCGATATGAAATCAACCAAAGACGCAAGCTGCTCTAGTTTTTGCCCGATGCCCATATCGTCCTGCGCAATAGTCACAAATCCGAAGACATCCGCGCTCAGAAAGCCTTTCCCCTCCAAGGCATCATCCATGTATTCAAGGAACGCGGCAATAGCATCGCCTCTGGACCCGAATTTTTCGGAACCGGGCATAAGGACGCTGGTTTGCTCTAGTCCTCTGGCACTGTCAGGAAATCTCACGTAGTCAAGTTGTACCTCATCAAAGCCCATTTCGCACGCCCAAAGGGCTATATCCCTGATAAACTCCCAGTTTCTCTCGTCGTAGGGGTTAAGCCACAACCTTCCATCCCTATCTCTCCATAAACTACCGTCTGCATTCCTTATGGCTTGTTCAGGCTTGAGGTTTGCCAGATAGGGATCTTGAAAAGCCACTACACGAGCGATCATGTAGTACTCTTCTTCGGCAAGAACATCAACTAACGCGGAGAAATGCTCGTAGCCTCCAATCCTAGCGGGAATGTTGAAATCTCCTGTCGGAGTACAAGGGATCCTGCCATTGTTATCTTTTACGTCCACTACAAAACAGTTCAGTCCCGGATTTTCTCTCACAAAGGTTATCACCCTTTTGAACTGGGACGGCGTGCCAAAAACGTCCATCGTAACATAAACGCCTCTGGCTTGAAGAGCTTTTTCCATCGCGTCTGCCGTCTCAATAGGCTCGGTCTCAGGGGATTGTTCACCATTTGGCTCTTGGTTGGAAATACCGGGGGACGAATGTGTTGGACGGAAGAACTCCTTAAGTGATCCGTCACCATAACCGTAGAAGACACATACTCCCGTGAGAAGCAAGATCCCCACGAGAGTACCGAAAACAGCACGCCACCTTACCCGTGACTTTTCTCGCTTTGCCGAAGCCCTAGTACTTTGCCTGGTTCTGCCATGTTCTTGCATTCTTCTCTCCCAATCTGCGTAGCTTCAATTGATTGCCCGCCCTTAGTCACTTAATCTTACTATGGTCTGGGCAATCTTTGATAGTACTATGACGAGAAGAATCCATGACTGGTTTCCGTATCGCATACCAAAACTACCTCGTCACAAGGTATCTGAGGGCAACGCAGATGTCAAGATGTCCCAAAGAAAGATCCAAAGGTATGATTAGCCTCTGTATATCCAGCGTGGAAATCACTACTCCCTTGCCTGAAATTATGGTAGGGGGGGATAGTTTGCAGGTGTAGCCGTGTTCTTCTAGCCCTACAGCCGCTTGTCCAGTTATTATGTTCCCCATCTCAGCAATTGCCGACTCAGCAAGATTATCAAATACCGGTACGGCATCGCCGATCAGAGCCCCCGCAATGGCTTTTGCGGTACGCTCCGACATGCAGTACAAGACGATACCCTCTGCCTCTCCCGTCACACCTATGGCTACGTTGACCTCTCCAGACGTAGCTCTTGATTCTTCGAGACGCAGTTGTCCGCGGCTCACCTCTGCGCCCAACTCTTGGGTAAGAAAACTGTAAGCAGACTCCAAAAACGGGTTAACCAAGCTCGCTTTTAACATTAGATAATCCTCCTAATATGCATCCAGTTCTAATTATATGTATACACTTGCCCTTAGGAACAACGTCTATAGAAAAACGGACGAACCTGCAAAAAACCATAGTCTCTAGCGTTAAACAGAGCTTCAGTCGCACCTATGAACAAGATGCCGCCCGGTACGATTGAACGCGCCAGGTTCGAGATGACATGGTTCTTGCCTTGATCTGTGAAATATATGAGAACGTTTCTACATAAAACGAGTTCCATATTCTTGGGATAATCTGTCCCCAACAAATTGTGTTTTTCGAACCTTACAAATCTCTTTAGTTTGTTATTGACTATGTATGAATCGCCGTCAACATCGAAATACTTAGAGATGAGGGTTTCGGGAACACCTTTCACTTCATCCGCCAAATACCGCCCTTCTTTGGCTTTGTTCAAGCTACCTTCATCTATGTCTGTGCCAAGTATTGATATTTTGTGGCAACCTGCTTCCAGAAACGCCATCGCAAGCGAATAGGCCTCTTGTCCTCCCGAAGAACCTGCGCTCCACGCCTGTATGGTCTTTGCAGGTGAGTTCGCGCGAATCAGTTCCGGGATGAATTCATCGCATAGCACATCCCAGTGCTCGCAATTCCGGAAGAATTCGGAAACGTTTATAGTCAGGTAGTCAAGCAACTTTGCCAACTCACGCTCATCTTTCTCCAGACGCTTGGCAAATGTGAGGAAGTCCGGTATCTCATTCCTTTTCATGTAATTTACTAGCCTGCGATGCATCTGCTGGCTTTTGTAGTTATGTAGTTTTATCCCTGAAAGATCCGTTACCTTCTTACAGAAATAGGCATACTCAGTGCCGTAGAAGTTAACATCATTCTCTGACATACCTTCGTTTCTTATCATCGCCCAAGACTCCGTTTCGATTGGTGTCCACCGAATTCATTGATCATACTTGCGATGCCGGTAATAGGAACCAGTACATCGGTAGCTCCGGTTTCGTAACAAGCTTTGGGCATGCCCCATACGACAGACGTCTCTTGATCTTGACAGATAACGGTTGCCCCTTTTTGTTTTGCGGCCCATGCTCCTTTGGCGCCATCAAAACCCATGCCTGTAAGTATCACTACCATAAGATTGGATCCGAATAAAGAAACAGCATCAAAAAGAGTTATGTCCACAGACGGCCTTACTCCATGGACAGGCGTACCTTCATCCAGATATACATGGAAGGACTGTCGTCCATCTGTAATTGACGAGTCGAGGCGAAGATGGTATCCTCCCCTCGCTACTAACGCTACCCCCGGCTCAAGCACATCCTCTTGCTCAGACTCTCTTACAGTCAAAGAAGACAGGCTGTCGAGCCTTTGAGCAAATGAAGTCGTGAAGCCTTTGGGCATGTGCTGACAGATGACAATTCCGCAAGATAGATCGGGCAAAAGATGAGATACGATTTGCTCCAAAGCCTGCGGTCCGCCGGTAGAAGAACCTATCACGACCAAAGAGTCCAAAGTCTCCTCGCCTGCAGAAGATTTCCTCCTCTTGGCTCTTTCTTTCTCGTGGCGACGCAACGGCTCCCCGATCCTGAGTCTGGCCTTAGAAGCTTGGATGACCTTCTGACAAAGCTCAGAGGCCACCGAAGTAACGCTATCTCTGGAAGCAGGTTTGGGAACGAAATCTACTGCCCCCATAGAAAGAGCCTCCAACGTTACCTGAGAACCGCGCTGCGTCAATGACGAAAACATTACCACCGGCAGAGGACGATTGTTCATTATGTTTTTGAGAACAGAGATCCCGTCAAGTTTGGGCATTTCTACATCCAAGACCAGCACGTCCGGACTAAGCGAGATGCACTTGGCAACCGCTTCGACGCCGTCTGCCGCTTCGTCTATTACTTCAATCCGGGAATCGCCAGAGAGCATCTGCCTGAGCATCCGCCGCATAAACAAGGAATCGTCTGCTATTAAGACCCTTATCTTCTCGTCGGTCATATGCAATTAGCTTACGCCTCGCATTGTTTCCTTACTGCTTCCAACAATTTGTCAGACTGGAAGGGCTTTACGATGAAATCTCGTGCCCCCGCTTTTATGGCTTCTAACACCATGCTCTTTTGTCCGAGTGCCGTCACCATTACTACCTTCGCGTGAGGATCATGCTCCTTCATCTGTTTGAGAGACTCAATTCCATCTAGTACCGGCATGGTAATATCCATAAGTACAAGGTCAGGGTTTTCCTGCAAGTAGCGTTTTACTGCCTCTTCGCCGTTACTCGCCTCTACCACTTCATAACCGTTCTCCGCAAGCAGTCTTGAAGTCTTGTTTCTCATAAACATCGCATCATCTACAACCAAGATTTTTGCCATACCTTTCACTCCTTGAATCGGAATTCTTTTTCGGGTCCTGTTGTGGAAGTAACTCTCACAACCCCTTTTGAAACATATAGATACATCGACCTTCCATAGTTACCGCCCGTATCTCGTCCGACTACTTCAATCCGTTCATCCGCCAACGCTTGCTCTACTGCCTTTAGATTCATCACTCCCACTTCGCCAAAAGGAGAGGATAAGCCTGGGATAACATTGGCTCCACCTGCAATCGCTGCCATAAGTCTTTCCCGCTTGCAGCCTATTCTCACCAACGAATGAGCCAGATTCGAGACAGCCGTAGTCCCGTATTTACCAGGTTGTTCATTTGGTTCCTGTGGGTGAAAGAAAGCAGGAATGACCTCTGAGTTACCCGAAGCAGCTACATAGCTATATTGCCTGGGGCGCGGTAGGAATACGTGGGCCATTCCTCCGGCGCAACAAACCGGATCCCACAAGCAAACTCCTATGCAAGAACCTAGCGAGTACGCAACAAGGATCTCGTCCTGGCTATTTGATACTTTGATTTCTGCGATTTTCACCGGGATGACCCGCAAACCGTCCGTCTCCATTTGGATCCTCCGTCCTAAGTGCTGCCGTCTGTTCTACTTTTCCCTACTGGACAACAAAACTATCTCAAAAAGAGCCTCGCTCCCGGCAAGGGAGAACTTCACATCGGATGCAAAGACCTCACCGGAGTAAAGATAGCTTGTCGCTAACGCTGTTTCGAGGATCGCACCGGCCATTTCCCTAATCAACATAGGTGGAGACGGCTTGAGAGTCATTTGCGCCGTATCCGCAATAGCGCTCAAAAGAGAGCCCCCTATCATGTTTGCAATTTCGGATACAATGGACTCCTCCAGTTCTTGCTGGTTTTCCGAATCCGTTTCCTCTATGAAGTGCGGGACCATTGAAGAAACCACATCATGAGCCGAGTCGGGCCTGAACAGTATTATGATTTGACCGTCCATTTCGCCTGTAAAGGAAACCCAAGAGCTCAGCACGATGTCATCGAGATACCCGGATAGCATCGGTACATGGTCGACTTCAGTGCATTTAACGTTCCCGAAGTCTGCCCTACAAGGCATCCCTGTAAGCGCAACAAGGGTCGATCTTGCCTTCTCTACACCAAGCCTGGTACACTCCCGGAAAAACAATGTATTCATCCATGCTCCTCCTTATGCAGATGAGCAAAACTCCTCAAAGCAGACGATTAACATCCAGAATCAGTGCCGGATCACCATCGGGAAGGATGGTAGCGCCTGTGATACCCTTCAACCTAGACAACATCCTACCCATATCCTTGAGTACAATCTCTTCTTCTCCTACTAGGTCATCTACTCCAAAAGCGAGAGGCTCATCGTTACTCCTGGTAAGAACCGCATATTGTAGACTGTCTTTCAGAGTCCATGAATCCCCATTCAAGGCTCCTTCGAGGGAGACAAGTGGAAAAATCCTACCCCGCACAACCAAAGCCGGTTTGCCTTGTATGGTCTTTACTTCTTCCCTTCTCAGAGCAATGGCTTCTTCTACGGAAGACGTAGGTACAGCATATATAAGTTCCGAACACTCGACCAGAAGAGCCCTCATTATGGCTAAGGTCAACGGTAACCTCAATGTAAAAGAAGTCCCCAAACCTACCCGGCTCCTTACTTCGATGTTGCCATTTATCCGTTCAAGGTTAGTCCGCACAACATCCATGCCGACGCCCCTTCCGGACACTTGAGTAGCAACTTCTGCCGTAGAAAAGCCGGGCATGAAGATAAGTTCAAGCGCATCCTTATCAGACATCTTTGCTGAATCCTCCGGGGTTATAAGCCCTTTATTGACAGCAGATCGCTTTAGCTTCTCAGGTTCCATCCCGGCGCCATCGTCTTTTACCTGTATAACAACCTGATTCTCCTCATGCCAGGCAGACAACGTAATAGTGCCGTACTCCGGTTTCCCACGGGCCCTTCTTTCCTCCGGATTCTCAATGCCATGATCAACTGCATTTCTCAATATATGGATGAGAGGATCATCGATGGCTTCAAGGACAGTGCGATCCAGTTCTGTGTCTTCGCCTTGAATTCGTAGATCGATCTGCTTTCCGCACCGACTTGCCAAATCTCGTGTCATCCTAGGAAACTTTGTGAATATATTCTTAAGGGGCAGGAGCCTAGCCCTCATTATTCCTTCTTGCAGTTCTTGTGAAGTCCGCTGCAGATGAGAAGCAAGTGCGGCCAACTCATTGCCAATCACCGAGGTGCTTTTATCCACCAACAGCCTTGAGGCCAGCTGAGTAAGGCGGGTCCTATCAATTACGAGTTCGCCTACCATATTCATGAGAAAATCAAGAAGGTCCACATCAACCCTGACAGTGCGTCCCAGTGAGGATCGTTTAGGCGCTTTGTCTGCCGAGACAGTTTCCTGCGCACCGTTAGCTTTGCGCTCAGAGGGTTTTTTGGCCTTAGGTCTGTAAGGTGCTACGGTTACCTCCGTCACATCCTGTACCGACTGAGCAGTTACTCGCGCCAATTCCGCACCGTCTTTCCCCGGAACGTAAAGAACCACAGTGTTTCCCACGCGATCGGACTCTATGTCTTCGATTGACGGATTCGAAGCAATGATATCTACCAACTCGGATACCAGGGTATACACTTGGAAACACCGTACGGACAAAAGATCGGCTTCGGGGTTAAAATCCACTTTCACCTCATACAATGACGCACCGTCCGAAAGATATCCATCAAGTTTCTCGGCCAGAGCCCTGTCTGCATCTGGTAAAACCTCCAAATCTTCCTGATGCGGTCTTTGGCGTCCGGCATCGGTAGGAGAAGCAAACCGCTTAATAAGATTCATGACCTCCTCGCGGGATGGACACTCAGTCTCTTCTTCTAGCGAAACCTTCCATGCCTTTAACCAGTCAAGCACCACAAACAATACATCCACCATATCTGAGGTGAGTTCTTGCTCTCCCGAACGGACCTTTTCCATGATGCTCTCCATCGTATGGGTCACTTCAACGGCATCTTGGAAACCAAGCGTAGCAGCCCCGCCCTTGATCGTGTGCATTGCCCTGAAGACTTCTTGGATGATGCCGATGTCTGGGGCTTTTTCTAACTCAACCAGGTTCTCTTCAGTGTCAGCCAAAATCTCATCGACTTCAGCTAAGAAAACCTGTAAGTCTTCTTGAAATTCGGTTCGGTCTTTTCCGCTCATTGGGCACCACTCACTTCATCACTGCAGACGCCAGGTCTACTTCCTTGAGACTTCGGCTTTCTGCATCGGATATTATTCTCGTGAGATCAAGTAGCACGATCAAAGAACTGTTCATTTTGCAGATACCTGCTATGTAGTCAACGCCTTCTCCTTTTATGACAGAAGCGGGCGGTTCTATAGAGTCTTCCTGAATCCTCAATACCGAAGACACAGAATCAACTATTACGCCTATGCTCTCACCGTGAGATTCGGCAAGTACGATCTTTTGCTCCTCGTCTCTTTCCTTTTTCTCAAAACCAAAGTGTTTTCTTAGATCGAGTACGGGAATAACTTTGCCCCTAAGGTTTATGATGCCCTCTACAAATTCGGGCGCTCTGGGCACCGGAACAATCTTTTGGATCGGGATTATCTCCCGTACCTGGCTTATGTCCACGCCATAGGTTTCGCTTCCTAGCGAGAAAGCTACGATTTGTCTGTCGTCATTCTTTTTGGCCGCTTCTTCACGTAAGGTATCGGATTTTGCCATTACATCGCCTCCCTGCTCTATGTAATGTATCGAAAGTACGCCAAGGGAAGTTGAGCACTGAAAAGGGATAAAAACGGGGTCATCAAAGAAAATGGAGATTAAGGCAGATATACTTAAGACTTATTCAATGGTATTGGCTATAGTATGCCAGATGTCTGGGGTTTCGAAACCACGAGACCAAGCGGCTACTCCTGCTAGATTATACTTGTTTACAAGCTGTACTCGTTTCTCCACAGAGTCTTTATCTTCAATCCAGACTTTGTAGGTTTTATTACCGACGGTTTTCTCAGCATATAGAAGGCCCGTTTCCTCTTGGTACGTAGTAGTCGGGTTATGTTCTCTAAGCCATTTCGACACAGATTCCATCCCCAAGGCCTTGCATGTGATCTTGGTCTCACCTTCTTCTTTGGTCTCTTCCCACAGCCTAGTATAAAACGGTATTCCTAACACGAGTTTCTTGCTTGGCACTTCGAGGAGGGTGGTCTCGATATTGGATTCGGTCCACGGAATTGACGAGACTGGGCCCGCAACATGTGAGCCTTGCGGGTATTGGTCATACGACATGAGCATCACATAATCAACAGTATCTGATAGTTTATCTCTTTCCAAGAAAAGCGACCAATTAGGGCTTTCGGACCTGACGGTCACGTCAATAGATACGGTAAGCCCTTGTTCGTGCAACAATGGCGTTATCTCCCGCACAAACTGAGTGAGATATGGCCCGTCATCGAGATACACATTTTCAAAATCGATGTTTATTCCGTCAAGTTTGTAGATCTTGCAGTAAACAAGTATCTGAGAGATCACTCTATCTCTAATCTCAGAGTCCCGGAGCACTTTTGAAGTTCTTTCGGGATTAAAGGAGTTGGAAAAAAGCGCCCAGACCTGATAACCTTTGGAGTGAGCCCAATCTACATAGTTCATATCTCCCCGATTCTCGATGCCTCCTTGGTCGTCCGAAAGATGGAACCACGTAGGTGATACGACATTTAGCCCAGGCATATCGCCTATTTTCGATGTGTCAATCCTGGCGCTATACACCTGCTCCCACGCCAAAACCACTTTATCTCCCTCTAGAGACTTTGGCACGTAATCTGAAACCTCATTAACTTCAGGTGGTCTTTCAAATACATTCGCTACCTGTTTAGTGCGAACAAATCCGCATAGTCCGTCTTTAGTTTCTACCTTAAGCCACCGTCCGCTTTCTGAGTATATGACGACCTCTGTTCCCTCTTTGATCTCTTTTACTCTGGGAGAAAAAACCGAAGGTCCGAGACGCAGGAAGGCATCTGACGTCAACTTTCCGACCTTGGCCATCCGGTCTAATCTTCTCACTAAAAACATACCTGCTTCAGCATTGTATGTTGTGGAAACCGGATATAGAGCTTGTAATGTATTGCTCGGAACGTAAGGCTCTTCGTCTACCAGTATAACGGGAAACTGCAAAGGAGCGGGATGCCGGTTCACATACGCTGTAAGAGAGTCTGTCTTAAGCTTTATCACCTTGTCTTTCGTTGTGACAACCATAACGCCTGATTCATCCCAATATACATTCGGATCGATTTTCTCCTTTATAAACGAAAGGGGTATGTATGGTTCTTTGTTTTCGATTATGACCGGGAATTCCTGAATCTCCGCTAAGTAAACCAGATATGGCCGATCCGCTTCTGGCGGTTCTACCGTTCGTAATGAGTAATAAGCCGAAATCCCAATGACCACGACAACTAGAACTAACGCCGGTAGCCATTTCCTTGGCGACCGCTTCCGTCTTTTTCTGCTTCTTCTGGATGGAATGCTACCCGCAATACCGATGACAGTCATCACTACCATTTCGTTAAATGATCAAAACAGGGATGGAGCTCAGGCCCTATCCCCATTTTCAGACGCGCTTAGTGCTTCGGGTTATAGCCCCAAGTCTAACATGCCTAACCGAGAACTTCCTCATACACCCTAAGCCAGTTACCTCCGAGGACTTTTTGAATGTCTTCCTCGCTATAGCCGCGATTCATTAGTTCTTGCGTAAGGAGAGGCAATTCCGAAACGTCCTTGAATACCTGAGGCTTTCCAGGTGGAGTCCCAAATCCGTCAAAATCCGAACCCAGACCTACGTGGTCTATCCCTGCAATCTTCTTTATGTGATCTATATGATCGCAAAGCCTGGAAAGGGACACTTTTTCGTCGTCGTCATCCACAAAAGCCGGGCAATATACCACACCGATAACTCCGCCCTTTTCGGCTAGTGCTTCTATTTGTTTGTCCGTGAGATTGCGCGGATGCGAGGCAAGGGCTCTAGCATTTGAGTGAGACGCTATATAAGGCCTTTCTGCAACTTCATGAACGCCCCAGAAACTGGATTCCGAAAGATGGGACACGTCGACGAGCATCCCAAGACGCTCCATTTCCTTGATGACTGAAATGCCCAAATCGGTGATGCTGGAACCCGCATGTTTTTCTCCTACTCCATCGGCTAGATCGTTTCTCTGATTCCATGTAAGACCCATAGCCCTTACTCCGAGTCGGTAAAAAGTCCTCAGAACGCGAAGGCTGCCTTCGATCGCTTCGCCCCCCTCTATGCTCAAAAGACCGCACACCTTACCGCTTTCCTTTGCATTTCTGATGTCTTGCGCGGAAGTCGCAAGAACAAAACTCTCAGAAACGTCAACCAGACTGTAGAAGGCATCCATAAGTTCCAGACATCTTCGCGCGGAACGGGTCGGTTTGTACTGAGGCTCAATATAAAGAGCCATCACTTGACACGTCACTCCGCCTTCCTTAAGCCGCGGGAGATCTATGTGACCACTCTCATTTCTCTCAAAGAAATCGCGCTGCTGCGAAGAAGCGTATAGTCCTCTTCCGGCAAAAGCCAATAGCGTATCGCAATGGCCGTCGATTATTATAGATTTCTGGTGAAGGTTCAAAGCATCTGTCAAGAAACTTCCTCCTTATCAAATTGCCAGGTTAGCTAATAGCCCAAACCTGGCAATTCCTGTACCTATTCCTCTTTTGGAGGAACCACTATGTAAGAAGCTGTACCGATCCATCTACTCCTCAATCTTGATTGCCTCGGTAGGACAAGTATCGGCAGCCTCTCTCGCGCAGTCGATGTTGGACTCCGCGCCTTCTTTTACCGCTGCCTTGCCCTCATCGGTTAGTACAAACACATCAGGACAAGTATCTGCACATAGCCCGCACCCAATGCAAAGATCTTGATCAACGCAAACCTTTGGCATTTTTCTACCCACCTTTCTTTTACTTGGTTTTTTACGCTAAAATTATAACACACTTCACTTGGTTTTTTGCCCGAGACTGTTTGTTACCTAACTCTCGCTGCATTCAGGGCGTCTGAAACAGCATCAATCCACCTACGAGAACTGATTGTGGCCCCGGTAAATCCTTCAACTTCGGCGCTGTTTTTCTCTACGAATGCCTTTTCCATCTTTTCTTTGGCCTGAAGCACCGGTGTATAGGAATAAGTTGGATAATCTCGGCGCTCATTTTTCTCGTCATATTCCAAAAGACGGACCTCAGTTATCATGTCATTTTTTATTGTCACCAGAGCAATCCCATACCCACCATTTTCGACAGGCGATTTGCCTAAAAAAGTGCCATCAAAATACATTGTCTCAATATCAGGCTTCTTTTTTGCCTTTTCTAGCGCAAAAGAAACGGCGGCTATATACTTTTTCGAAGATGCTGTCGCCCCGGTATACACATCAACGGCCGCATCCTGCTTCCCTATCAGCTGTTTCGAGAGTTCTTCGTTAGCTTTTTTTGCTTCTTTGTATTCATAAGTATCAAGGTTTTTCTCTTCTCCATATACCGTAAACTCGGACAGTTTTACTTCTGTAATCTTGTCGTTTTTTACGGTAACTTCGGCAACCGCATAGCCTCTATCGTCTACCTGGGAAACCCCCTTGTACGTGCCATCGATATAGATTTTAGGACCGCAACCTACTACAAGAAAACTCATTGCTACAGTTACTATTACCAGGAGCGTAAGAGAGCGCTTCATACACATTCCATCCCCTTGTACTATCACTTGTCATATACATATTGAAATCACGATATCTATTATGACCTATTTTGAAACAAGATGTTCCCTCAAAAAGGTCTCGACGGTTCGTTTTTCGTCTCTCACCGGTACTTTTCATCTGCTTTCTTAAGAGCAAAGTATCGATCGGCAAGATTAGCCATCCCTTGCCCCGGTGAATTCGAGAACCCAAAGGTAAGCCAGACAGACCATGACTTTTCGGTGAATTTCACACATTTTCTAAACAGCCGTCTGTCGCTCATTGTCGGCTTACTCCTAAATACTCTCAAGGAAATTCACACGGTTCCCAACGAAATCCAAAGAACCGGCGAGGGCACGCGCCTTAACCAAACTAGATTAATAGAAAAAGAGGGGGACATAAGTGTTAGACAAAAGCATGGTGATCGAGGAAACCAGAGAGCATCTCGGCGAAAATAGGCGTTTTTTCATCCACTACCAGTTCGAACATAAGTCCTATCCAAACGTGTACTCCATGAAAGCAACCCTCATGGAACAAGACCATGGCGGCGAGGTATGCGAAACCATATCATGCGTTGAGCTACCCAATCTCGACTACAGGGTAGCTAAACACCTGCTATCCGCAATACACAATGCTCCGGAACCAGTATTTCCGGCACATCTTCCGGATATCGCAAGGGATTTAGCATCTCAGATCATGTCAGACTGTAGCTTACCAGAAGAAGCAGCTAGTCCCTAGTGATATCGTCTAATATGTCATATAGTTCTATGAACTCGTCGGCGGCATCTACCAGCTCATCTGCAGCCTTGTAGTTACATCTCGTATAGGCTTCCGGATGCTGAGTAGAAAGCACCTGTATGCGTACACCGCGCTGCGCCACCGCACGTACCAGTGGAACAAAGTCGCCATCACCTGAGCAAAGAATGTACTTGTCACATCGAGAAACCAAGGAAAGCATGTCTATCGCCAGTTCCAAATCAAGATCAGCCTTTATCGCGCCGCCGGCGAAAACCTTAAGAGGCTTGCGAACGACCATGTAGCCATTGCGGTTTAGAAATCTATAAAACGACTGAGAACGACGTCTTTGACCTTCGAGGTCCTCCTTAAGGGTGTGGAGATCTGACTGGGTTGAAAGTTTAACATACTGGTCAATGCTGTCTGTAGTCCATTCGCCGGTGTAGTAATAAGCCCTTATCAAAATACCTCGCCTAGTTAAATAGTCGAGCAGTTTCACAAAATCTACTTGAATCCCGAAAGCATCGTACGTAGCATACTTAAAGTTCCATCCGTCAATGAATACTGCAAGTCTAGTCATGGGAAAGTGATTGTCTTCCACAATGATTTCCTCCTAAATTGGTTTTGTTTAGATCTTTTTAAAAATCCTTTATTTACAGCGCCTAACAGGAAAAGCCAAAACGCTCACTGGATTTTTGCTACAGAACATATGGTGCGCCCGGCGCGAATCGAACGCGCAACCTTTGGCTCCGGAGGCCAACGCTCTGTCCTTTTGAGCTACGGGCGCATTTATTCACCCAATTGCATATTAATATTATCTTCAATGACCCTTTGCTTCAATATGTAGGGGATGTGCTCTCAGATCTTGCCCAAAAGCATCAAGATCCCAACCACTACAAAAGCGCCCCCAGCACATAATCTGATAATATGCGGTGACACTATGTGGTATAAGCTAGCCCCCACCAAAGCCCCCACAAAAGAGGATAAAACAAGCGCAAGAGCAGAACCCAGGAAAACGCTCCAAACTGCCTTTTCAGAAGCTGCTAGGGCCATCGTAGAAAGCTGCGTTTTGTCTCCCAATTCAGCTAGAAACACAACCAAAAACGTTGATAGTACAGTCTCCCAATTCAATCTCGCGGGGCGTCCTAGCCCCATTCCCTCCTCTTGCAGATGTACTTTAGAGTCTATCATATTAGAACATATCCGAAGCGTCTACGTAAAGACGTAGAAAAGGAGCGGGTGTGTGACCGCTCCTTTTCCAATACATGCTAAAAAACTCAGGCCTTTATGATATGACGCCCACCATCTTCATGGCTGCCTCTAGCGACGGAGTACCAATTTCCTGCAACTCATACCTAATACGTACTGTCGGCTTGTTTATCTTAACGACCCGACGAAGATCGATAGGCGTCGCAATGAGCACTACATCACAAGGAACCTTTTCTATTGTTTCTTCCAGTTCTTTTATCTGCTTGTCGGAATAACCCATGGCCGGCAGCAGTGGACCTATGTGCTTATACTTCTCAAAGGTATGCTTGATTGAGCCAACCGCCCAGGGTCGTGGATCAACTGTTTCCAAAGCACCCCATTTGCTGGCTGCAATCATTCCTGCGCCATAAGGCATCTCGCCATGTGTAAGCGTAGGTCCATCTTCTACCACGAGAACTCGCTTTCCGGTTATTTGCTGCGGTTCATCGGTGAATATTGGAGATGCGGCCTCTACGATAATGGCTTGAGGATTGACCTTCCTTATAGTATCTCTCAGCTGACCTACGTTTTTCGGATCAGCGGTATCTATCTTGTTTATAACGACAATATCGGCCATCCTTAAGTTGGTTTCCCCTGGATAGTACCTTACTTCATGACCCGGTCTATGCGGGTCTACCAGCACTATCTGACAGTCGGAACTGTAAAACGGCACGTCATTGTTCCCGCCATCCCACAGAATTACGTCCGCCTCTTCTTCAGCTCGCTTTAGGATCTCGCCATAGTCTACTCCTGCAAAAACTAATATTCCATTGTCGATATGAGGCTCGTATTCTTCGCGCTCCTCAATAGTGCACTTGTGACGGTCTAGATCTTCATAAGTAGCAAACCTCTGCCAAATCTGGTCCTCTAGATTGCCATAAGGCATTGGGTGACGAATGACCGCGGTCTTTAGACCTCTATCCGTCAAAATCTTGGCAACCCGTCTCGTAGTTTGGCTTTTGCCAACACCTGTCCTTATTGCGCATACAGAAATCACTGGTTTTTTTGATTTAATGCAAGTTGCCCTGTAACTTAGAAGACCAAAGTTAGCCCCCGCAGCAAGGACCGCAGAAGCTTTGTGCATAAGGTCTTCATAGGAAATATCGCTATATGAGAACACAACCTCGTCTATCTCGTGCTTCTCGATAAGATCGATTAGTTCCGATTCAGCATAGATGGGGATCCCGTTGGGGTATAATGGCCCGGCAAGTTTCGGTGGATACGTCCGGCCCTCTATATCAGGAATCTGGGTAGCGGTAAAACATACAACCTCGACATTCGGATCCTCCCTATACACAGTGTTGAAGTTGTGAAAATCTCTTCCTGCTGCTCCCATTATTATGATTTTTTTGCGTGCCAATAAACTTCCCTCCAAGTTATAGATACTATCTTTGCACTAGCTATGGGCTCGTGCGATCATATCCATATTTTCCCTACAAACTCTAACTCTCTGCCACAAGTTGGACAGGCCCTTTCTTTGAGGAAAGCGTGCTCCAATTCAAGTCCGCCTCGAGTCAGAAGAACCTGCCCGCAATTAGGACAACAAGTATCGGCATATCCTTTTTTCACAGCATTTCCGATGTATACATAGTGAAGGTCTTCCCTTGCGACATCTCTCAGCCTCTCTAAGGTAGAAAGCGGGGTCGGCGGAAGGTCGAGTTGATACGCAGGGAAAAACCTTGAAAGGTGTAGCGGTATCTCTTTGGAAATGCCTGAAAGCCAACGTGCTACTCCCCGCACATCTTCATCCGAGTCATTTTCACCCGGTATCACAAGGTATGTTACCTCAACCCAGGTCCCAGACGATAATGCCTCTTCAACCGTTCTAAGCACGGGTTCTATTCTTCCGCTCACCATGCGTCGGTAAAACTCATCATCCCATGCCTTCACGTCAATGTTCATCGCGTCGACAAAGGGCAAGAGATCATCAAGCGGCTCGGGCGATATATATCCGTTGCTTACAAGAACATTGGATAGACCCTTAGATTTCGCCAGCTGCGCGCACTCTAGCACAAACTCGTACCATACTGTCGGCTCATTATATGTATAGGCAATGCCAACACAGTTAGGATACGTTTTCTGTTGCAGAAGAGCTATTTCAACTATCTCTTCGGACGTGTACACGTAATAAGGGGGTTTCATCTGAGAGATCTGCCAATTTTGGCAAAATTTGCACTTTAGGTTACATCCATAAGTGCCGATTGAAAGCAGCAACCCTCCGGGATGAAAGTGAAACAGAGGTTTCTTCTCTACAGGGTCAAGACCAATCGAAGTAACCTTTCCGTAGTTTTCAGAGTAAAGACGCCCCTCATAATTCTGCCTCACCCCACATATCCCGGTTTTGCCCGGCTCAATGGAGCACCCATGCGGGCACAGCCTGCACCTAACGACGCCTTCATTTCCGGACTCCCAGTGCAGAGCTTCCTTCAATCTCGATTAACCTCCCATGCTAGATTCTTTGAATTTCACGTGTACCTCTTTACGGTAAATTTGTATACTGTAACATCTTTATCGTACGGGTCGATGCCTGCTTTCCTCTTCGCAATGGAAAGCTGTTCAGATACGGTATCAACTCCCGGCAGATCTGGCAGAAGCAAACCTCTGCGATTTCCTTTCTCACATATGACACCGTATACCTTTGGATCGAGTTCTGAAAGGTCAGTCACTTTCACAGGCTCAGACAAGATGTCCACAGAATATTCCAAAGCGTCGAGTTCATCCCGAGAAATCGGATGAAACCTTGGATCCCTGGTTGCCGCATTAATAGCGTTTATTACAATCTCTTCGGCTATATTGGATTGCGTAGGCTCTGTGGTGCCAATGCAACCCCTTAGATCCCCTTCTTTGTGAATGGTCACAAATACTCCGGCCCGTCCTCTGAATTCTTCAGGAATGTCTCCGATAGGGGGTATCTTGCCCTCTCGAATGTAAGTTTCAACAGTCCTGCGGGCTAAAGATACGGGATAGGATTCTTTTGAACGGAGCTTTTCTATCTTTTCCTGCCTAGCCCGGACGATCCTCTCTAGCCGCGAATATGACGGACTCCAATCCTTAGGAATAAATAGCGCTACTGCATATCCAACCCCGAATGGCCCTTCATAGGATAGGATCTTAGGGACAACTTCTGCCTCATCGAGAGTGCCTAACATGATGCATATGGGTCTAAGCCCGCACTCGCCTGCATCTTGGATGAGGTCTGATGGCATAGTCAGGATATCCTCCACCGAAAACCTATCTAGGTACTCTACGAGAGTTTCGTCAAAGATCCTGCCCATCGGATTGTACCCGGCAGGCGCTCCGGGCTGAAGCCTATGGGAGAGGTCTCCCGAGGCCAAAACACCCACCTTCCTCCCCAATTCGGATGCGCTCTGAGTTATGATTCGGCCAAACTTGTAAAGATCCGAGTATCGGAGAAAGCCGATGTTCACCACCACAACAGGCTTCGAAAAACCATGCTTCTTCAGATAGTAAAGCGGAACCAAAACCCCGTGATCAAGTCTTGAACCTGCTCCATACCTAAGGACGTTACGTTTGTCTAGGATCACACACGGGATTGAAGAACGCTGGCTATTCTCTCTTATACGTTCGACTAATTCTAAGTCGGATTCTACCTCCAACTTGACTCTCCCGGCGCCAAAATCTCTGAAATCTCCCTGCAAGGTCTTGTTGCCGAGCATTGAAACTGCATCCGAAAACACGGGTCCGTGAGGCGTAATCACTATCAGAGCGTCAATGTCTGCGTCAGAGAAAGATTTCCCTAGCTCATCCATTGCACGTACAGTGTTCTTAGCGTTTTGTTCTTCTCCAAACCCCACCTCAGGAATTATGATCGCGGGATGGGGTGATAGACCTGCAAGAATTACATTACCTTGCATGATTCAAACCTCCTTTCCATAGATGAAATGCAAGTTCTCCGCACTGCACCGCTGAATGGTAGATGGTGTCTGAACAAAGATGCTCTGAATACGACCCATGGACTAAAGGAATGCTCCCAATTTATTCATTCTTGCATAACCCGGAAATTCCTTCTTTAAAACCGGTCGCAATTCAAAACATCAGGCAACGATTGAAACACTTGGCCGCCTTAGTGGTCACCGCTACAAAACGCCAAGATGGCATCATGTATACATTGCGCAAGAGTATCTTGATAGACAGAAGAACCCAAAAGCGCTTCTTCCTCGGGATTAGACAAGAACCCTAACTCTACAGTAACTGCGGGGACTTGAGTGTTATCGAGCATAAAGTGAACTATCTCATCTGAAACCTCGCGCGAAGTACCTGTCTTTGCCTCTAATTCCGTCTGGATCAAGTCAGCCAAATAACCGGACAATTCGTTGTTTGCGCTGTTCCAAAAAACCTGCGCACCTTTTATGTGGGGGTCTTTATAATCATTACAGTGGATCGACACAACGATCGTAGCATTTGAATCTTCAATAAGGGATAGTCTATACGCCGAACTCCCGGTTGCTTCCTTTTCTTCAATCTCGTCGCTTGTGCGAGTGTAGACAACCTTAGCGCCGGAGTGTTCCAGCTTTTGTCCCAAAAGCAAGCTTACATCCAAAACGATATCTTTTTCGAAAAACATCGAACCGCAAGCACCAGGGTCAATGCCTCCATGCCCAGGATCGATAAGCACAATCTGCCCTGCAAGTGGGCCGATAGCTAGAAATGGAACCCCGACTGGATTCCCGGTTACTCGAAAAAAACAACAGCATGCAACCAGCGTAAGAAGTACGGCAATGGTCGATTTATGCCAAAAAAGGGGCCTGCGTTTCCGCTTGCCCCGTCTTCTTTTAGTTCTCACCATTTCCACGGCACCCCTCGACATTTCAGTATTCGATGCCTGAATCCATAATACACCCTGCACAAGCCGCAGGGAACTCGCCGTGGCCGACTATTTATATTAACGCTTGGAAAACTGCGATGCTTTTCTTGCCTTCTTGAGCCCATATTTCTTGCGTTCCTTCATCCGAGGATCGCGAGTAAGGTACCCTGCCTTCTTGAGCACATCGCGGTAATTGTCATCTACCTGCAACAAAGCTCTTGCGATACCATGCCTCGCTGCTCCTGCCTGCCCACTCAAGCCGCCTCCTTCTGCCTTTATGTAGACATCAAACCTACCTTCGGTTTGAGTCAAACGCAAAGGCGAAACAACATGAGACTCCAAAACAGGATCAGCGAAATAATCAGAGAGTTCCTTGCCGTTACAAGTAATTCTACCTGTGCCGGGCAAAACCCTTACCCTCGCCGAGGCGGTCTTTCTCCTACCTGTCGCCATTATAGAACTCATTCTCTATATCCCTCCCTGCCACAACTCGGGTTTTTGAGCCTGATGAGGATGCGTAGAACCCTTGTACACAAAGAGTCTCTTCTCGATCTTCTTTCCAAGACGATTTCTGGGAAGCATACCCTTGACTGCAGTCTCTACAACCCGTTCTGGAAATTTCTCCATCATGATTTTATATGGGATGTACTTATCTCCGCCAGGATACCCCGAGTGAGTAAAGTATATCTTCTGGTCTCTTTTCTTACCGGTCAATGCAACAGCCTTTGCATTGATTATTATCACACTGTCACCCATATCAACAGAAGGGGTGAATTCAGGTTTGTGTTTTCCCCGAAGCAACGTAGCCGCTTGAGAAGCAACCCTGCCGAGGGGTTTACCCTTTGCATCGATAATCCACCATTTTCGCGGAACCTCACCTGGTTTAGCCATGTAAGTTGCGCCCAATGTAAAAACCTCCTTATGCCACCGTACAAGCAATACTCATTCTAACCATGCTCATTTTTCGGGTCAAGAGAATTGAACTCTTTCAAGGCAGAGCCCCTTGCCTGGCACACACCTGCCTATCTTTACGTCCTCGTTCTTTCTTCCCGTGTCCAGCGCTTCTCTAACCGTGCCTTGCGGAAGGTACCCTCTTCCTACGTCTATTAAGGTCCCTACCATTAACCGTATCATTCGATACAGAAATCCGTCTGCAGTAACCCAAAACTCCCACAAGACATCTTTTTCGTCCTCTATGTCCCTTCTTATCCATCTCGCTTCCGAAACGTTGCGCACAGTTGTTTTTGCTGAAGACCCTTGGTTTCTGAAATTACTAAAATCGTTTGCACCCAGAAACTCTACTGTCTCCTGAACCATCAAATCAAGATCCAATGAACCCGGATACCACAAAACATACCTATGAGCAAATACCAAAAGTTCTTTCTTTCGCCATATCCTATAGCAGTAAGTTTTGCTCACCGCGTCTTTCATCGGATTAAATCCTGGTGAAACCAAATATGCCGCATTTACGATTATGTCCTCGGGAAGCAGTCCATTCAGAGCCCTGGGCATCCTTTCAGCGGGAATCGAAGATGAGGTGTCAAAGGCAATCACCTGCCCTCTCGCATGCACTCCCGCATCCGTTCTGCCTGATGCGCGGACCTTGACCGTATGCCCCAACAATTCTTCCAAACGGTCCTCTAAAACTTCTTGAATTGTCAGAAATCCCGTCTGTCGTTGAAATCCTGCGTACCTAGTTCCGTCATACTGAATGACCATCTTAATCCTGCTAGTTTCCATAGCCGCTACCTGCTCGCACAATCACGAAACGACCTGTCCGATTACAGATCCAAATCTAACCCTTGTATAGATCACAAGGCATGACATCAACACAGTCATACCAATAGCTACAAAGTCCTTATTGGTTAGCTTGAGTTCCCTCATCCTGGTTCTTCCTTCACCGCCGCGATAACAACGAGCCTCCATAGCCATCGCCAATTCATCGGCTCGCCTGAAAGCGCTAACAAAAAGAGGGACCAAAAGCGGCACCAAACTCTTCGCCCTTTCTATCATGTTCCCTGACTCGAAATCCGCCCCTCTGGCCATCTGGGCTTTCATGATCCTGTCTGCCTCTTCTAACAGAGTAGGTATGAATCTAAGTGCTATTGTCATCATCATCGCGATCTCGTGTGCAGGGACCCCGATTCTTGTCAAAGGCTTTAATATATCCTCAAGCCCATCTGTAAGCTCAATAGGAGAAGTAGTCAACGTAAGAAGCGACGTAAACGCGATGAGGATAATGAGCCTAATCCCTATGAATAGCCCCTGTATAAGCCCGGACCATGTTGCCTTGAGAGGACCTATTTCAAACATCGTCGGCCCCGGCGTTAGAAATAGGTGCAGAGCCATTGTGAAAATCATTATGAAAATGATTGGCCTTAGACCTCTTAGGAGCATTCTTATCGGAACTTTTGAAAGAAACACGCACATCAAAGTGAAGATGCCTGCCACCAAGAACCCATAGAAGTTATTGCCTACAAACAAGATTATCATAAACATTATGGATATAAGTATCTTGGCCCTTGGATCTAAAGAGTGCACTATCGAGTTTGCAGGGTAATACTGACCAATTATCGCTCCGCTCGAAATCATGCCAACGCTACCCCCTCTATACCCAAGTGAGACGCGATTTCTTTGTAGGCTTCTTCCACAGTCAGGACATCTTCCCTAACACCCCAGCCTTTTTGTCTTAGCTTTTGCATGAGCAACGTGACTTCAGGAGGCTTGAGACCTATAGATTCGAGAAAGGCGCCTTGCGTAAAGACTTCTCTCGGCGACCCATCTCCAACTAGTTTGCCTTCGTTAAGGACCAAAATCCTATCGCAAAAATAGGCCACATCTTCCATGTTGTGGGACACTAAGACTACAGTAATCCCACTTTCATGCAACCTCTTAATGTTATCTAATATGTCTCTTCTGCCCCTTGGGTCTAGTCCCGCAGCAGGTTCATCCAGGACAAGGACCTGAGGATTCATCGCCAATATACCAGCTACGGCAACTCTTCTAAGCTGTCCCCCTGACAGTTCAAAAGGCGAACGAGACAAAAGTTCAGGGTCAAGTCCTACCATCTCTCTGGCTGCTTCTACACTACTTTTTACCTCATCGGCAGAATACCCAAGATTCCTTGGGCCAAAAGCTATGTCATCGAAAACCGTTTCTTCGAACACTTGCTGCTCGGGATACTGAAATACCAGGCCAATCTTTTGCCTTATTTTCTTCAGGCTGACATCCTTTGACCATATATCGACCCCGTCAACAAGTACAGTGCCGGAAGTAGGCTTCAAAAGTCCATTAAGATGTTGAATCAAAGTCGACTTGCCGGACCCGGTAGGGCCTATGAGGCCGATGAATTCCCCGTCTTCTACGGCAAAAGAAACATCAGAGAGAGCAAAGGCTTCCGTCAAAGCCCCTTGCGTGTATATGTGACTTAGGTTCCTTACTTCAATTGACATAACTCATCCACCAGTTCATCTACATTCAGTGCGCCCGGATCAATTCCTATACCACTAGAAGCCAGCATATGAGCAAGCTTGCCTATAGGCGGAACATCGAGGCCAAGGGCAGACAAAGTCTCTTCATCTTCAAACACTTCCCTTGGTGTTCCTTCCATCACGATCTTGCCTTCATCCATCACTACGACTCTATCAGCATACAAGGCCTCGTCCATGTAGTGGGTTATATGGACAATTGTTATGGCCATTTCCTGGTTAAGCTTAGTTATGGTTTCCATTACCTCTTCTCTGCCACAAGGATCGAGCATCGCAGTAGGCTCATCGAGGATTATGCACTTTGGCTCCATAGCTAGTATCCCCGCAATAGCCACTCTCTGCTTCTGGCCTCCGGACAGAAAGTGTGGTGCATGATGAGCAAATTTGCTCATACCTACAGACTCAAGCGCCCGTGCCACTCTTTCTCTAATTTCCTTTGGGTCAACGCCCAAATTCTCAGGGCCAAATGCCACATCCTCTTCCACGACAGTGGCTACGAGCTGATTATCAGGGTTTTGAAACACCATGCCCGCGTTCTTTCTTATCTCCCATGTAAACTCGGGGTCCTTTGTGTTCATCCCAAAAACCCAAACGTCGCCCTCATCCGGCAAAAGAAGCGCGTTTATATGCTTAGCCAAAGTGGACTTGCCCGAACCGTTGGGCCCTAGGATGGCAACAAATTCTCCCTCGTCTATGACAAGGTCCACGCCAGATAGCGCCATTACCCTATTCGACTCGTCTACCTGGTAGGTATGGGTCAAACCCTTTATCTCAATACGACTGGCCTGTACATTCATTTTTCCATTCAACCTTCTATTTCTCTGGCTCAACGAGCTCCAATATGGCCATTGGAGATCCGTCTCCCCGTCGCTGGCCGGTTTGGATTATTCTGGTATATCCGCCCTGACGATGTGCATATCTCGGTCCTATGGTCTCAAATAGTTTGGTCACTGTACTCTCGTCACTTATATATGCAAGCGCCTGTCGCCTAGCCGCAAGCGTATCTTTCTTTGCGATGGTGATCATCTTTTCGGCAATAGGCTGCGATTCTTTAGCTTTTGCAAGAGTAGTTTCTATCCGTTCGTTCTCCAATAGCGACGCTACAAGGCCGCGAAGAAGCGCCTTGCGTTGCGCAGTAGGCCTGTCAAATCGTGAATAGCCCAACTTCGTCTCCCCCTCATTCCTCTTCCAGGCGAAAAGCTAACCCTAGTTCGGCCAGCTTCGTTTTTACCTCTTCGAGGGACTTTTTGCCCATGTTTCTAACCTTAGAAATCTCTTGTTCGGTTTTCTGTATGAGCTGCCCAACCGTGTCTATGTTGGCCCTTTTGAGACAGTTGTACGCCCTCATTGAAAGTTCCAACTCTTCCACAGGCATTTCAAGCAGTTTTTCGAATTCCGACTTTTCCTCGAATTCGTCTTCCACAACTTCTTCTTCGGCATCAACTGAAATGTTGCGGAAAAGCTCGAGATGACTGATCAATATACTAGCCGCCGTTTCCACAGCTTCATCAGCCCTTAGACTTCCGTCGGTCCAAACCTCAAGTGTCAGCTTGTCGTAGTCGGTCCTTTGCCCAACACGGGTATCTTCCACCTGGAAATTCACTTTAGTGATTGGTGTAAATCTCGAATCTATAGCTATGACGCCTATAGGTTGGTTTATGCCCTTGTTATCCTCTTGAGTAACATATCCACGTCCGTCTTCAATGGTAAGCTCCACAAAGAGCCTGCCGCCTTCGTCCAGTTCTGCAATATGCGTATCAGGATTGATGACCTCTATATCAGGATCTGAAACGATGTCATGACCTGTGATAATCCCCGGCCCTTCCTTGTCGATACGGGCATATTTCGTACCGGGACTGTGTAACTTAAAAACCAGTTCTTTTATATTGAGTATTAGGTCAGTTACATCTTCTCTCAGTCCAGGTATGGTAGCAAATTCATGGAGCACCCCGTCTATCCTGATTCTTGTAACCGCAGCACCGGGCAATGACGACAGCAAGACGCGTCGCAGTGAGTTGCCCAAAGTGACGCCGTATCCTTCTTCCAGAGGTTCTACCACAAATCGCCCGTATCTCTTGTCAGGCGAGATCTCCTCACATTGAATTCTTGGCTCGATCAAGTCAAACAATATGTGAGCCCCCTTTGTTTAACACACTTTCCTTGAATGAACTACTTTGAGTAAAGCTCAACGATAAACCGCTCATCCGCAGGAACATCGATTTCTTCCCTCTCGGGCAATCTCACAAATACAGCCTTCCAGTTCTGAGGGTCCAAAGAGATCCAGGCAGGCGGAGTATAATCTGCAAGGTACTCGGCCAGCGATTTGAACTTTTCCATTTTCAAAGACCTGGGCCTGATGGAAATCTCATCTCCGGGATTTACTAGGTACGATGGAATATCGACTTTGCGCCCGTTGACCGCCACGTGGCCGTGATTTACGATTTGCCGCGCTTCATTCCTTGATCTGGCAAATCCTGCCCTGTAAACTACGTTGTCAAGCCGTCTTTCCAGGTTTTGAATAAGAGTCTGACCCGTTACCCCTCGGACCTTAACAGCTTGTTTGAAATACAGCCTGAACTGTTTCTCTCCGACTCCGTAGAATCTTCTGGCTTTCTGCTTTTCTCTAAGCTGCAAACCATACTCGCTCGGACGTCTTGTCCTTGTATGCATCCCTGGAGGCAAAGGTCGCTTTTCCAGAGTGCACTTTGTATAGCACTTATCACCTTTAAGGTATAGCTTCTGACCTTCTCGTCTGCACAATTTGCAAACTGGTCCAGTATATCTACTCATTTTTGGCCTCCCTCAAACTCTTCGCCGCTTCGGCGGACGACATCCGTTATGCGGAACAGGAGTGACGTCCTTGATAACAGTCACTTCAAGACCCGCGGCCTGCAAAGCCCGAATAGCTGCTTCTCTCCCCGAACCCGGTCCTTTTACACAAACTTCTACTTCTCTCATCCCCGCATCCAATGCTTCTTTTGCTGCGGATTCTGCCGCCAGCTGCGCTGCGAAAGGCGTGCTTTTCCTGGAACCCTTAAACCCTTGTTTCCCGGCAGAAGCCCAGGAGACCGCACCGCCGTTTTGATCAGTTATGGTCACAATCGTATTGTTAAACGTGGATTTGATATGTGCCACGCCTCTTTCTACGACACGCTTTTCCTTTCTCCTTACCCTTTCTTTCCGTCTGGCCAAGTCTTATCTAGCCTCCTTGAATTCTATTTTTTGCGTCGTACACCGACGGTCTTCTTCGGACCCTTACGCGTACGAGCGTTTGTCTGAGTTCTTTGGCCTCTAACCGGCAATCCACGTCTATGCCTCAAGCCTCTATAGGTTCCAAGATCGATGAGGCGTTTGATATTGAGTTGCTCTTCCATCCTCAAATCGCCTTCAACCTTATAGTTGTTGTCAATATAGTCTCTAATTCGTGCGACTTCCTCTTCGGTAAGATCTCTTACGCGAGTATCAGGATCAACTCCGGTAGACTCCAGAATCTCCTTGGCACGACTCGGTCCAATACCGTAGATGTACGGAAGGGCAGCGAAAACTTTTTTATCTCTAGGCAAATCGACGCCTGCTATACGAGCCATATAATCTCACCCCCAGTCAACCCTGTCTCTGTTTGTGCTTTGGATTAGAACAAAGCACCATTACTCTGCCGTGGCGCCTAATAACACGGCACTTGTCACACATCTTTTTCACAGAAGGCCGGACCTTCATATGAGTAACCCCCTCTTTCTTAAAGGGAAGATATCCCCTTGTCCTCACTTAAGACGACGGACAATTCTGCCGCGGGTAAGGTCATATGGGCTCAGTTCTACGAGTACTTTGTCACCTGGAAGAATCTTGATGAAGTTAATCCTCATCTTTCCAGAGATATGAGCCAAGACTACATGCCCACCTTCAACCTCTACCCGAAACATGGCATTGGGAAGCGGCTCTATTACTCTGCCTTCTACCTCAATGCTGTCTTGCTTCGGCATATTATTCCCCCTCATTGATACGAATTATTAGTGATCCAAAACCTACGCTAAACCTCAGTCAGACACACAGGTCCTTCTTCAGTAATGGCCACAGTATGCTCAAAATGAGCCGATAAAGAACCGTCTTTAGTTACAACATGCATGTCTGGGTAAGTAATGACCTCCGAACTTCCGATATTGACCATGGGTTCAATAGCTATAACCATGCCGGGACGCAGAATTGCGCCTTGCTTTCTGTTGCCGTAATTGGGCACAAGCGGATCCTCGTGCATGGCTCTGCCTACGCCGTGGCCTGCATATTCTTTGACTACGTTATACCCATGCCCCCGAACAAATCTTTCGATTGCATACCCGATGTCGCCGACATGTGCGCCGGGTTGGGCGGCTTGAATTCCGGTATAAAGAGCTTCTTTGGTAACTTGAATAAGCCGCAAGGCTTCTTTGGATACCTCGCCCACAGGAAAAGTGGCCGCGGTATCGCCCACAAATCCTTTGAACGTAGCTCCTACGTCTATTGATATGATATCGCCTTCTTCCAACCTTTCTTCTCCGGGTACACCGTGTACGACGACTTCGTTTATTGAAGTGCATAAAGAACACGGAAATCCATTATAACCCTTAAAAGTTGGAATAGCACCCCTACTCCTTATGAAGTCTTCCGCCGCCTTGTCTAGGTCTTTCGTGTAGACTCCAGGTCTTATCATCTCGCCGACCATAGCCAAACATTCTCCTGCAATCTGACCGGCCATGCGCATAATAGACAGATCCTCTTGAGTCTTAAGAACAATCATTCCTCTATCGCTTCCTTTATGAGTCCTCTGTCTGAGAGGGATGCGATGACTCGCTTACACACGCATTCTACTTCACCACAACCATCTATCGACACGAGTATTCCGGATTTCATATAGTACTCACGCAACGGTTCGGTTTCCTCGTGGTATACCCGAAAACGTTCCCTAACGGTATCTTCTTTGTCATCTTGCCGAGTTACAAGATCGCCGCCACAAACATTACATTTTCCCTCAACCTTAGGCGGATTCAGTTTAAGGTTGTAGGACCTACCGCACTTGGAACAAACCCTACGCGTCCTTGACCGATCCAATAGTTCCTCCTGAGGGACAAGCAGATCGATCACTAGGTCGAGGTGCTGCCCTTTCTCTTCGAGGATAGACTTGAGCGCCTCTGCCTGAGCCAGATTCCGCGGGAACCCGTCTAGCACAAACCCTTTCTGAGCCTCCGGCGAGTTCAGCCTCTTTTCGATAATTCGAACTGTAATATCGTCAGGAACCAGCTGGCCTCTAGCCATTATCCCCTCAACCAAGCGGCCAAGTTCTGTACCTTCTTTGACTTCCTGCCTGAAGATATCACCAGGTGCAATATGTAGCAACCCGAATTTCTCCGCTATCATCTTTGCCTGAGTTCCTTTACCTGCACCCGGTGGCCCCAAAAACAAAAGTCTCACTATGCTCTCCTCACTTTAAGAACCCGTCATAATGACGCATTACTAGTTGGGCTTCAATCTGCTTCATAGTCTCAAGCGCCACACCTATAACAATCAGCATTGCTGTGCCACTTAGGGCTTGAAAACCGGGCAAGCCAGTCAGCTGCATCATAAAACTGGGCAGGATCGCAACCAACGCCAGAAACAAAGCACCTACAAAGGTGATTCGATTGACTATCCTGCCTAGCATATCAGCAGTCGGCCGCCCTGCGCGTACACCCGGAATGAAACCGCCATATTTTCTTATGTTATCCGCCACGTCTACCGGGTTAAACACCATAGACGTGTAAAAGAACGTAAACGCGAATATCAAAGCAGCATAGATTACAGTATACCAAGGCTGCGAGTAATCAAAAAACGCCGCCAACGACTTAGCCCAAGGAGCTTTGATAAACGTTGCCAAGGTAGCCGGAAGCGCTAATAATGAAGACGCAAAGATTACCGGAATAACGCCTGCCTGGTTTATCCTTATTGGGATATGGGTAGAATAGCCGCCCATCATTTTCCTGCCGATGACTCTTTTGGAGTATTGCACAGGCACACGACGTTCTCCCTCAGTAACCCAAATTACTGCAATCAATGTTCCAAGGGTTATAGCGAGCAATCCTATCACATTGTACCATTTGGTCTGTCCCGACTTCAACAGAACATATAGGGTGCCTAGCTCCCTTGGTACTCCGGATACAATTCCGCCGAAGATGAAGAGCGAAATACCGTTGCCTATACCTTTTTCGGTAATGAGCTCTCCTAACCACATTAGAAACACCGTGCCTGCCGTAAGGCTAAGCACAGCCTCTACTACCAGCCAAATCGAAGTCGATACAAGAGCCCCCTGAGCCCTGATGCCCAAAGTCATACCGGTCGCCTGTATAGCAGCAAAGATCACCGTGCCATATCTTGTATAGTCCTGGAGTTTTTCTCTTCCATCTTCTTCTTTCGACATATCTTCCCATTTTGGAATAATCATGGTCAGAAGCTGCACGATGATGGAGCTATTTATGTAAGGATATATACTCATCGCAAACACAGAATAGTTCCTCATAGCGCCACCTGAGAAAAGGTCCATGAAAGCAAACAAGGTGCCTTGCTCAAACAAACCGGCTATAACTTCGGGAATTATGCCCGGCACGGGTATTGCAACTCCAGCTCTAAAGACGATAAGCATACCTATGGTAAAAAGTATCCTTCTCCTCAGATCCGGAACGCGCCAGGCATTTTTCATCATAGAGATCATCTATATCACCTCGGCTCTGCCGCCTGCGGCTTCGATCTTCTCCTTCGCAGAAGCGGAAAATGCATGTGCCGTAACGGTAAGAGCCTTGTCTATTTCACCCTCACCAAGTATTTTCACAAATTCTCGATTTCTTCTGATAAGCCCGGCATTTCTAAGTTCTTCTGGGCCTACCTCGCTTCCGTCTTCAAACATGTTGATATCGCCAACGTTTACAATGCCGTACTCCTTGCCGAATATGTTTTTGAAACCCCTCTTGGGAACACGTCTCACCAGTTTCGTCTGCCCGCCCTCGAACCCCGGCGGCTTGACTCCTCCGGACCTGGACTTTTGGCCCTTATGGCCACGGCCTGCGGTTTTTCCGGTGCCAGAGCCAAGGCCTTGCCCTTTTCTTTTTGGTTTCTTGACTGATCCGGGAACCGGTGATAATACGTCATGCAATTCCATTAGAACCGACCTCCGCTTCGTCGCCTTTTTCCCTTCTCCTGGACAAGCCACGAATCTCACTTATCTCACGGGCACTGCGAAGGTTTTTGAGTGCCTCTATGGTTGCATATACTACGTTATATGGATTTGACGAGCCAAGAGATTTGGTCAAAACATCCTGAATCCCAGCAAGTTCCATAACCGGCCTAACGCCTCGCCCTGCAATGATACCGGTACCTTGTGATGCCGGCCTAAGAAGCACTTTCCCTGCACCAAACTCGCCTATGACTTCGTGGGGAATGGTGGTGCCGTTCATCGGCACTTCAATTAGGTTCTTCTTGGCATCATCTATACCTTTTCTAATAGCATCTGTAAGGTCTTGAGCTTTTCCCAAACCGGCTCCAACCTTACCGTTTCCGTTTCCAACGACCACAAGCGCCCTAAAACTCCGCTTGCGACCTCCTTTTACCGTTTTGGAGACAGGACCGAATGTAACGATCTGGTCCTTGAACTCCTCCTGAGGTTGGTTCTTATAACCATCCATATTGGAATCGTCTATTGCAAACAAATAATCACCCCGCATGTTAGAAATCCAACCCGCCTTCTCTTGCTCCATCTGCCAAGGCTTTAACTCTCCCGTGGTAGAGGTAACCGCCTCTGTCAAAAACAACCTTCTTTATATCTTTTTCAAGAGCTCTTGCCGCCAACAACTTGCCCAAGGCAGTCGCTCCCTCTATGTTGCCTCCAGAAACGCTAAGTTCTTTGAAAGCCGGTTCGGTCGAAGACGCAGATACCAAAGTCCTTTGGCTAACGTCATCTATTATCTGGGCATATACATGTTTAGAACTCCGAAAAACATTAAGCCTAGGGCGCTCAGGTGTTCCGACAACTTTTCGTCTCACTCTCTTGTGGCGCTTGGCTCTTTCATTAGAACTCTTCTTAACAGCCATCGATTGTCTTCCCTCCTCCACAGGGCTACTTGGCGCCCTTAACTACCTTGCGCTTTACAACTTCTCCAGCATATTTGACTCCGGTCCCTTGGTAGGGCTCGGGCGGCCGCAATCTCCGTATGTCTGCAGCAATCTGCCCAACCACTTGTTTGTCAACCCCACGTACTATGACCTGGTTGGGAGCTGGCACGTCAATCTCGATTCCCTTAGGAGGTACTATTTCACACGGTTTCGAGAACCCAAGGTTCAGAATCAGTTTGTCTCCAGACTTTGCGGCTCTGTAGCCCACGCCAGAAATCTCCAGAGTTTTCTCGTACCCTTCAGTGACTCCGACAACCATGTTGTTAATCAAGGTCCGCGTAAGACCGTGGAGCGCTCTGTGCTTCTTCACGTCAGACGGCCTCTCAACCTTAACCACATTATCTTCTATATACACTTGCATATCTGGATGAATGCTGTTGCTCATAGCTCCCTTGGGGCCTTTGACCGTAACCTGAGTCCCGTCTATAGTTACAGAAACCCCTGAGGGTATCTTTATGGGTTTTGTTCCAATTCGCGACATATGAAAACCCTCCTGTACCTTCCTACCATACGTAACAAACTACTTCTCCGCCAACTCCCTCTTTGCGAGCTGTCCTATCATCCATGATTCCGCTGGATGTTGATATGACAGCTATCCCTAATCCACCCAAAACTCTTGGAATGTCATCTTTACCGGCATAGACCCTAAGTCCGGGTTTTGATATCTGCCGGATACCTGTAATGGCACAGGTTTTTCCCGGTCCGTACTTCATGTAAACCCTAAGTTGTGCAACAGGTTTTCCTTGGACAACCTCATAGTCTCGGATGTACCCTTGTTCTTTCAAAACCATGAGAATCCGTTCCTTTGTCCTGGAAAAAGGCACATCTACCCTATCATGCTTTGCCATGCCGGCGTTGCGGAGTCTGGTAAGCATATCCCCAATAGGATCATGTGTCATCTATAATCTCCCTCCTACCAGCTGGCTTTCTTTACGCCAGGAATCTCACCGCGATGGGCCAACGCTCTGAAACAGTGCCTGCACAAACCGAACTTTCTCATGTAGGCGCCAGATCTGCCGCAGATCTTGCATCGGTTGACTCTTTGCGTAGAGTATTTTGGCTCCTTCATCGCCTTGTTTATTTTGGCTTTGCTAGCCAAGAAATCTCCCCCTTACTGTCTAAAGGGCATACCCATTGCTCTAAGAAGATAACGCCCTTCCTCATCTGTCTTCGCTGTTGTGGTAATTGTAATGTTCATACCACGTATTTTTGTCACTTGATCGTAATCAATCTCAGGAAAGATAAGTTGTTCCTTAAGTCCCATGGAATAGTTTCCTCTACCGTCGAAACCATCAGGTGACATTCCACGGAAGTCTCTAACCCTAGGCAATACCACATTAAACAGCTTCTCAAGGAAATCATACATCCGCTTTCCTCTGAGAGTGACTTTACAGCCCACATTCATACCTTCCCTTACCTTAAAGGCAGAGATGGACCTTTTAGCTCTGGTAATAACAGGCTTCTGACCCGCAATCCTGGTAAGATCAGCAACTGCGGCTTCCAGAGCATCTGGATTCTGAGTAGCCTCGCCGACGCCCATATTAATGACTACTTTCTCAATTTTCGGTATCTCGAAAATATTCTTGTAGCCAAATTCCTTCATCATGGCAGGGACTACTTCTTCAGTATAAAGTTCCTTAAGCGCCACGTTACTCGACCTCACTTGTCAATAACTTCGCCACATTTTTTGCAAACTCTACGCTTCTTCCCATCTGTAACAGTGAATCCAATCCTGGTTGGTCGCGAACACTTGGGACACACGAGCATCACAGCAGATCTGCTGATGGGACCTTCTCTCTCGATTATGCCCCCCTGCGGCAAATCCTTAGTCGGTCTTTGGTGTTTCTTCTGCAAATTGACCCTTTCTACGACCAATCTATTATCCGTGGGCAATGCCCGCAAAACTGTACCCTTGGTGCCTTTGTATTTCCCGCTTATAACCAAGACCGTGTCGCCCTTGCGAATATTCACTAGTTCCACCACCTTCTCAAGACGCTATATTACCTCAGGAGCTAGGGAAATGATCTTCGTAAATCGCTTTTCTCTAAGTTCCCGAGCCACAGGGCCAAAAATGCGCGTGCCCTGGGGTTCTGTAGCATCCTTCAGTATAACCGCTGCATTATCATCAAATTTGATATATGTTCCGTCAGGACGCCTCACGTTGGTGCTTGTTCGAACAATTACAGCTCGAACTACTTGACCTTTCTTGACAACGCCTCCGGGCGTGGCCTCTTTGACTGAAGCCACGATAACATCCCCTAGGCCCGCATAGCGCCTAAAACCACTTCCGAGTATCCTTATACACATAATCTCTTTGGCGCCGGTGTTATCGGCAACCTTTAGTCTGCTTTGCGGTTGAATCAAGAACGGTCACCTCCAAGCGGGCGATCGGATGATTCTAGCACCTCAGCTATCCTCCAGCGTTTCTGTTTGGATATGGGCCTGGTTTCTATCAAAAGCACCTTATCACCCAAAGATGTAACGTTCTTTTCATCGTGAGCTTTTATCCTTTGAGTCGACCTGATCCTTTTTCCGTAAAGCGGACTTACCTTCCAGGTATCAACCGCGACAATGCGTGTCTTATCCATCTTGTCGCTTACTACAACTCCAACCATTTTCTTACGTTGTGCGCGCTCCATGACTCTAACCCTCCTGGGCCAACCTTCCTAATTCTCTCTGGCGCTGAATAGTCTTTACTCGTGCTATTGACCGCTTAACCTCGCTTATCCTCATCACGTTATCCAACTGCCCCGTTGCGAGCTGAAAGCGCAGGTTGAAAAGTTCATCCTTCAGATCCAGAAGGGTCCTATTCAAGTCCGTATCGCTCATCGCTCTAATTTCCTGCACTTTCATCGTCAGTCACCGCCTTTTCCCGTACAACGCCCATCACTTCGGGTCGCTTCACAAACTTCGTCTTGATTGGCAACTTGGTCCCTGCCAGCCTTAGAGCTTCTCGAGCTACCTCTTCTGAAACTCCGGCAACTTCGAAAAGGATCCTACCCGGCTTTACCACAGCCACCCAATACTCGGGGTTACCTTTACCGCTTCCCATTCGGGTCTCGGCCGGCTTTTTTGTAAAGGGCTTATCCGGAAATATCCGGATCCACACCTTGCCGCCCCTCTTCATGTAACGGGTAAGGGCTACCCTCGCAGCTTCTATCTGCCTGTCAGTGATCCACGCCGGTTCAAGCGCCATGAGTCCGTACTCACCGTAAAATATCTCATTCCCGCGTGAAGCCTGACCTTTCATCCTGCCTCTTTGCTGTTTTCTATACTTCACACGTTTGGGCATTAACATAAATCAATTACCTCCCTCAGCAGCTTTACCCTGGGATTTCGAGGGGGTGACATCGCCTTTATATATCCACACTTTTACCCCGATGCGGCCATATGTTGTATGAGCTTCAGCAAACCCATAGTCAACATCTGCTCTGAGTGTGTGCAATGGAACGGTGCCTTCGCTTGCCTTCTCACTTCGAGCGATCTCTGCGCCCTGCAAGCGGCCGGATACCCTAATCTTTATACCCTTGGCACCAGATCTCATAGTTCTTTGAATAGCCTGCCTCATAGCTCGCCTGTAAGATACCCTTCTAGCTATTGATTCGGCTACGTTCTCAGCTACCAACTGGGCATCTGTCTCCGGACTCTTCACTTCGATGCAATGCACGTTCACTCTCTTGCCAGTTTGCTTGGCAAGTTCCTTACGTAGGTTCTCAATACCGCTGCCGCCACGCCCTATGACCATTCCGGGCCTAGCTGCATGAACGTATACGGTAATCTCTTGCGGCTTCCGCTCGATTTCAATTCTTGGAATACCTGCCTGCCCCAAATTCCCTTTAATGTAATCCCTAATCTTCTTGTCTTCGAGGAGGAGCTCAGAAAACTCCTTGGTAGCAAACCATCTGGAATCCCAATTGTATATCACGCCCACACGAAGTCCCTTTGGATGAATTTTCTGACCCAAATCCTTAACCCTCCTCTCTTTCCTTCAATACTACAGTCAAATGCGAAGTTCTCTTCAAAATCGGAAAAGCCTGTCCCCTCTGTCTCGGATGGTATCTCTTGAGGGTTGGACCTGGTCCAACGTGTATCTCCGACACATACAGCTCGTCCTTGCTCATATCATGATTGTTCTCGGCGTTAGCTACCGCAGAACGAATAGCTTTTTCCACAACTGTGCTCGCCTTCTTAGGAGTGAACCTCAAAATGGCAAGCGCTTCGTCAACTGGTTTCCCCCGCACAAGGTCGGCCACTATGCCCACTTTAGTAGGGGATATTCTTATGTGTTTTACTATGCAACGTGCTTCCATGAGTTTCGAATAGACCCCCTTACTTTAGTGCTGTGGAGCGCTGTGTATGCGATCCATGGCCTCTAAATGTACGTGTGGGAGCGAATTCGCCTAATTTATGACCCACAGCGTCTTCTGTAATGTAGACGGGCACATGCTTGCGTCCGTCATGAACTGCTATAGTATGGCCAACCATTTCAGGCACAATTGTCGAGTTGCGTGCCCAGGTTCTTATAACCCTCTTGTCACCTTTTTCGTTCATCGCCCTTACCTTAGCCAGAAGTTTAAGGTCAACATAGGGCCCCTTCTTCTTGGATCGGCTCATAATCGCCCCCTCCTTCCTTCCATTATTTTCTCCGCTTCACGATAAGTCTATCTGACGCCTTATTCTTTTTCCTGGTTTTATACCCCAACGTAGGCTTGCCCCATGGAGTTACAGGCCCTGGCATTCCAATAGGAGCCTTTCCTTCTCCGCCTCCATGCGGGTGGTCCACTGGGTTCATCGCTGCCCCTCGCACGCTTGGACGCCATCCCATATGCCTGGTGACGCCTGCTTTGCCCTTGCTGGTGTTTTCGTGTTCCACATTGCCTACCTGACCTACAGTAGCCTTGCACGCAACGGGTACCCTTCTTTGTTCACCTGAGGCGAGTCTAAGAAGAGCATATCCGCCCTCTTTGGCCATAAGCTGAACCTGTGCGCCTGCGGATCTCGCGATCTGGCCTCCCTTACCGGGAACCATCTCAACGTTATGAACAAATGTGCCCGTAGGTATACTGTCCAAGGGCAGTGCATTTCCCGGCTTTATATCTGCATCAGGCCCTGAGATGACTGTGTCCCCCACGGCAATCCCTGAAGGAGCCAAAATGTATCTTTTCTCGCCGTCAGCATAGTAGATAAGCGCTAGGCGTGCTGACCGGCCGGGATCGTATTCGATCGCGGCAACCTTGCCCGGGATACCGTCTTTGTCACGCTTAAAGTCCACGATACGAACCAACTGTTTTGTGCCACCGCCGCGATGACGTACGGTTATCTTGCCTTGAGAGTTTCGCCCTGCCGACTTTTTCTTGGAAACAACTAGACTCTTTTCCGGCTCAGTCTTGGTTATCTCTTCATAAGTACCGGACACTCGCTGGCGAAGCCCAGGTGATGTTGGCTTAAAGTCTTTTACCGGCAACCAATTTCCCTCCCTTACGGTGTCCTAAATACCTTCGAAGAATTCTATCTTCTGCCCTGGGGCTAATGTCACCATAGCCTTCTTCCAATTCGGTGTACGCCCCACAGAATAGCCCATTCTCCTGAATTTTCCCTTCATCGAAACGGTGTTTACCTGTAAGACCTTTACCTTGAATATCTCCTCGACTGCATTGTGAATGTCAGCCTTGGTAGCTTTGGGATGTACCTTGAAAGTATACTTCCCTTGGGCTGTAAGATCATTACTCTTCTCCGTAATAACGGGAGCGATAATGATATCTCTGGCGGTAAGGTTCATGCTAATACCTCCTCCATTATACGGAGTGCATCCTCTGTAACCACGAGATACCGCTTGGACATAGCATCATACGTAGATACCTGCCTTGCGGTCGTAACCTTTACGCCCGGAATGTTCCGCGACGAAAGGACCACGTTGGGTTCAACATCTGCCGTAATGATCAGGGAACTCTGTTCAGCCCCTAGTTTCTTCAAAATCCCGTATACTTCTTTTGTCTTGGGTTTGTCCATCTTCAGTTCCTTAAGCACTATGATTTTACCCTCAGACGCCTTTAGCGAAAGGGCTGATGCTAATGCTTGCCTTTTCATCTTCTTTGGCAAAGGAGAACCGTAGTCTCTTTGTTGTGGACCAAACGCCACTCCTCCGCCTTTCCAAATAGGCGACCTAATGCTTCCGTGCCTGGCTCGTCCCAGACCCTTCTGCCTCCAGGGTTTTCGGCCACCTCCCCTGACTTCCCCTCTTGACTTAACTTTAGCTGTACCTACTCTCGCATTATTCCGGTGCGAAAGCACAGCTGCTCGTATGAGCGCTTTGTTAATATCTGCGCTAAACAATTGGTCAGGCAGGCTCACAGTACCCATCTTATCGCCTTCTGTATTGTAAACATGCGCTTCCGGCACGAGGCTCCCTCCTTAACAAGCTTTTGTGCTTCACCGAGAAGCCTCTCTAATCATGACCAAGGACCCTCTGCTTCCGGGTACTCCTCCGTACACAAGAAGCAAGTTCTTCTCGGGATCTACATCTACCACTTTCAAATTCTTTACAGTCACTCTTTCGCTGCCTTTGTGCCCTGGCATTTTTCTGCCTTTCCAGACTCGCGCAGCATCTCTTGCCTGTAGGGACCCGGGGCCTCTATGATATTTCGAACCATGCGACGACGGCCCCCGCCTGAAGTTCCATCTCTTAATGCCGCCGGCATACCCTTTTCCAAGAGAAGTTCCTGTGACATCTACATACTCACCTGAACTAAATACATCTACCTTTACCTGATCCCCGATCTTCTGAGAGCTCCCAGGGGCAACCCTGAACTCCCTGAGATACCTAGTAGGAGTTACCCCCTTACTCTTGAAGTAACCTTTTTGGGGTTTGGTCAGGCGCTTCTCGCTCACAAAACCAAATCCAATCTGCACCGCATCATAGCCATCTCTATCCTCAGTCTTCACGTCGACGACTGTGCAAGGACCGGCTTCAAGGACGGTTACAGGAATCAGCTTGCCTTCTTCATCAAATACCTGGGTCATCCCAATTTTCTTACCAAGGATGGCCTTCATAGCACAGCACCTCCTCTATAACAAGCCGCAAATTCACACAGCCTTAATCTCTATATCCACGCCAGCAGGCAAATCCAGCCTCGTAAGGGCATCCATCGTTTTGGTTGTAGGTTCGATTATGTCGATTAGACGCTTGTGAACCCTCATCTCAAACTGTTCGCGAATGTCCTTTTCTCCGTTAGGAGCGGTTAGGATAGTATATACACTTCTTTCGGTAGGAAGAGGCACCGGCCCTGACACAAGCGCTCCTGTCCTCTTCGCAGTTTCTACTATCCTACTGGCTGAATGATCCAGTATTTCGTGGTCGAAGGCTCTTAACCGAACTCTAATCTTCTGCCTCCGCACAATGATCACTCCTCAATCCTGGTGACTACACCTGATGCAACAGTGCGGCCGCCTTCACGTATTGCAAACCTTAGGCCCTCTTCTATCGCTATTGGAGCTATTAGTTCTACTTCTATGCTTACGTTGTCTCCGGGCATCACCATCTCTACCCCTTCAGGTAGCGTGACTGTGCCTGTCACATCTGTGGTCCTAAAGTAAAACTGAGGCCTGTATCCCGAAAAGAATGCGCTGTGCCTGCCACCTTCTTCTTTGGTCAGTACATAAATCTCTGCACCAAACTTCCTGTGTGGCTTTATGCTGCCGGGCTTAGCCAATACTTGACCTCGCTCTACTTCGTCCTTTGAGATCCCTCTTAGCAAACATCCTACGTTGTCTCCCGCTTGCCCTACGTCAAGCGTCTTCCTGAACATCTCTATCCCCGTTACCACAGTGCTCTTCGGCTTCTCCGAAAAACCTACTATCTCTACGGGATCTCCTACCTTCACCATTCCTCTTTCTATCCTGCCGGTTACTACTGTCCCTCGTCCTGTTATCGTAAACACGTCTTCTATAGATAGCAAGAACGGCTTGTCTATTTCCCTCTCAGGCGTAGGAATATATTCGTCTACCGCTTCCATTAACTTTAGTATCGGGCCACACCACTGGCAATCCGGCTTACCGCATCCGCACTCCAATGCCTTCAGCGCAGAACCCCTTATCACCGGCGTGTCGTCCCCCGGATAGTCGTACTTGTCCAATAGTTCCCTTACTTCAAGCTCGGATATCTCCAAAAGTTCCTCGTCATCTACCATGTCTACTTTGTTCAAAAATACCACTATCGCAGGAACTCCTACCTGCCTCGCCAATAGTACGTGCTCCCTTGTCTGCGGCATAGTTCCGTCTGCTGCAGATACTACCAGTATCGCCCCGTCCATCTGCGCCGCGCCTGTTATCATGTTCTTGATGTAGTCCGCGTGACCCGGGCAGTCTACGTGAGCATAGTGCCTCTTGTCCGTCTCATACTCTACGTGGGATACCGATATCGTTATCCCTCTTGCCCTTTCTTCTGGCGCCTTGTCTATCTTGTCAAATGGCGTAAAGTCAGCTTTCCCTTGGCTCGCCAATACCTTCGTTATTGCCGCAGTAAGAGTCGTCTTACCATGGTCTATATGACCTATGGTGCCTATGTTCACATGAGGTTTCGTTCTCTCAAATTTCTTCTTAGCCATTTCCAGTTTAACCCTCCTTAATTACGCTTAACCATAATTCTTAGAAATTATCTTCTCCGCTTCTGCAGGAGGAACCACATCGTAGTGTGAAAACACCATCGTGTAGGTTCCGCGGCCCTGAGTTTTGGACCTAAGGTCAGTCGCATAGCCGAACATCGTCGCAAGAGGTACCAGAGCGTCGATAGTCTCAAAGGTACCTGTAGTCTGCATTCCGGTTATCTGCCCTCTTCTTGCAGTAAGGTCTCCCAATACCTCGCCCAAGAATTCCGAAGGCGTGTTGACCTCCACCTTCATGATAGGCTCCAAAAGAATGACTTTTGCCTTCGACAAAGCATCTTTAACTGCCATAGAACCCGCGATCTTGAAAGCAAGGTCTGATGAGTCAACTTCGTGATAGGACCCGTCTTCAAGGACAGCTTTTACGTCAACCAAGGGATATCCCACCAAAGAGCCTGATTCAAGAGCTTCTCTAACGCCGGCTTCAACTGCGGGAATAAACTCTTGAGGAATCGCTCCTCCTTTAATGACACTATCGAACGCGAATCCCGATCCCCTCGGCAAAGGCTCCAGCCTGACCTTGGCGTGCCCATACTGACCATGGCCTCCCGACTGCCTAATGAACTTCCCTTCTCCTACAACAGGTTCCAGAATGCTCTCTTTGTAGGCAACCTGTGGCTTTCCGACCGTAGCGCCAACGCCAAACTCGCGCAACAATCTATCACAGATGACCTCCAAGTGCAATTCTCCCATGCCTGCTATTAGCGTCTGACCGGTCTCTTCATCTGTCTTGAAAGTAAAGGTAGGATCTTCTTCCGCCAACTTCGCCAGACAGGCGCCCAATTTGTCTACATCCTGCCTCGTCTTAGGCTCGATTGCAACCGTGATAACAGGGGTTGGAAACACGATCGGTTCCAGTATTATTGGGTGATCCTGATCACACAAAGTGTCACCGGTTACGGTATGCTTCAACGCCACTGTCGCAACAATATCCCCTGTAGATACAGCTTCAACATCTTCCCTATGATTTGCATGCATAAGAAGAAGGCGCTGAATCCTCTCGGTTTTGTCTCGAGTTGCATTGTACACATAAGATCGGTTGGTCAAAACGCCCGAATACACCCGAAAATATGTGACCCTACCAACATAAGGATCGGTCATTACTTTGAAAGCCAACGCACAGAACGGCTCGTCATCGCTGGGCTTGCGTACCGTTATCTCTCCGGTGCCCGGCACTATACCCTCAACCGGAGGAACATCCAAGGGCGATGGCAGAAAATCCACTATTCCGTCCAAAAGCCTTTGAACGCCTTTGTTTTTGAAGGACGAACCGCAGAAGCATGGCACCAGTTTGTTGGTTACAGTGCCTTTGCGAATAGCTCTTATCAGCATATCCGCAGGTATTTGCTCTCCTTGCACATATTTCTCAAGTATTCCATCATCGAAGTCCGATGCCGCGCTAACAAGTTTTTCGCGGTAATCCAAGAACAAGGATCGCATATCTTGAGGTATATCTGTTTCTTGAATCTCAAGACCCAGCTCGTCGGTCCACAGCAAAGCCTTCTCATGAAGGACGTCTACCACACCTACAAACGTATCTTCCACGCCAATCGGCAAAGTTATAACCACGGGGTTTGCCCCAAGCTTCGTTTCGATCGCGCGCAGGACTTTGTAAAAATCCGCCCCCAACGAATCCATTTTGTTAATATATGCAATCCTGGGGACTTTGTAGCGATCGGCCTGCCGCCAAACCGCCTCTGATTGGGGTTCGACGCCGCCCTTAGCGCAGAATATCGCTACAGCTCCGTCAAGCACTCTAAGGCTTCTTTCTACCTCCGCCGTAAAGTCAACGTGTCCTGGCGTGTCTATAATGTTTATTCGAAAATCTTTCCAATGACACGTAGTAGCTGCTGAGGTGATCGTAATACCTCTTTCCTGCTCCTGCTGCATCCAGTCCATTGTGGCAGAGCCTTCATCGACTTCACCTATTCGGTGAACCTTACCGGTATAAAATAAGATACGCTCGGTTGTCGTTGTTTTGCCTGCATCTATATGTGCCATAATGCCTATATTCCTGATCTTATCCAGCGGATATGTCTGCGGCATCGAATTCCCCCCTTTCATTATTTTTGCCACCTTGTCTACCACCTATAGTGGGCAAAAGCTCTATTCGCTTCTGCCATCCTATGCATTTCTTCTTTTCTTCTTATAGTATTACCGGTGTTGTTAGCCGCGTCCAATATCTCAGCAGCCAACTTATTCTCAAAACCTCGCTCCGAACGCTGCCTGGAAAAATCAACTATCCATCTGAGCGCCAAAGATAGCCTCCGTTCAGGCCTTACCTCCATAGGTACCTGGTACGTAGCGCCGCCTACTCTCCTAGGTCGTACCTCGAGAACAGGCATCGCATTCTTCACCGCCTGATCCAGAACCTCAAGGGGATCCTTACCTGTCTTTTCCCCGATCGTATCCATGGCGCCGTAAACTATGCGCCTGGCTTTTGCCTTCTCTCCGTCGTACATGACTTTGTTGGTAAGCCTTGTCACCAACACAGAATTATACACGGGATCCGGCGTCCACGTTCTCCCAGGAGCTTTACCCCTTCTAGGCACACAATTCACCTCCACAACTTCATTTTTTCGGCTTCTTAGTTCCGTATTTTGACCGCCCTTGTTTCCTATCGGTAACACCGGCAGTATCAAGAGTGCCTCGTACAATATGGTACCGCACTCCAGGCAAGTCCCTTACACGTCCGCCGCGTATCAAAACCACTGAGTGTTCTTGCAGGTTGTGACCAATGCCGGGAATATATGCTGTAACTTCTAACCCATTTACGAGACGAACACGCGCGATCTTCCTCAAAGCCGAGTTAGGCTTCTTGGGTGTGGTGGTCCTTACCACAGTACATACTCCACGCTTAAAGGGATTGCCCATTAGCGCAGGGGATTTAGCCTTGTCTTCTGACTTCGTTCTGCCCTGTCGGACCAACTGATTAACCGTTGGCACATCTAACCCTCCTCTCGATATGGTTCGTCCGTCCAAATCTCATCATTTGTCTTTCAATATCGCACAGCAAGAAGCTCCTACGCTTATGCCGCAATACTCGCCAAGCTCTTTCATGTTCAAAACCCAGGCAATTTCTATTTCATTCTGTCTTGCCAGGTTGAGCACGTCTCGTAGCACCTTCATATCCGCATCTTGTGCAACTAGTACTTTTTCAACCGACCCTCTGCATATGGCCTTTGTGACGGCTCTTGCCCCTACGGCCTTTCGCCTTTTGGGAACGCGTTCATACGCCGGGCTCATTATACACCAAACCTCCCGCGTAGTAACATAAAAAAGCACGCTTTATGAGTCTAGCATCCTCTTAAAAGCGTGTCAATGGTATGGATACTGCGCCTTTTCAGCATCTGGGGGCCAGGATGGGATAAATTCATGCCCGACCCTGACCCCTTCCCCAAGACTATATCTGAAAAACCCAGATCTCCCGCTTGCCGGTAATAGCATTCGGGTCAAATTCCACTTCATCGCTAGGGATCCTTACGACGTTAGTCTGTCCCTCAAGGAAACTATCAACGGATGATATTGGCCAAGAATCTATATACCTGGTCTTGTAGTGCATAGGTATTGCAACGTTGGGGTCGATACGCTCGGTCACTACTTTGGCAGACTCTCCGTCGATAGTGTAGTATCCGCCTACCGGTATCATAAGGATGTTTATTTTGCCAATCTTTTTCAGCGTATCATCGCTCGGGATGTGCCCTAAGTCACCCAAATGCGCTATGGTAAATCCCCCAAAATCCATGACAAAGATCCCATTGTGACCACGCTTTCTCCCAGTCCCATCATCATGATAGGAGGGAATGGTCCGAAAAACTACATCGCCTACGGTTTCGGTAATCTCTATGCATCTATTCGTCGTCTCATCTAGACCACGCAATACTTTGAAATCGCCTCGCAACACGTTAACTGCATTATGATCATGGTGCTCGTGGGACACAGTTACTACGTCAACGATCTCGTCTATCTTTGGATAAGGAACATCAGCATCAAACGGATCGGTAAGTATCCTAAGTCCCTTAGGTGATTCAATAAGGAATGCAGAATGTCCCTTCCATTTGATTTTCACTGTGACACCCCTCCATTTCTCATAAAACGTTTTACCCGAATTACTCACCTACTGCTTCGGCTACCGCTACTTCGTCTTCTTTCTCGGCAACAGATTGAACGACTATCTCGTCGTACTTCTGCATGCCGGTTCCTGCCGGGATCAGCTTACCTATGATAACATTCTCTTTTAGACCGACGAGCTTATCTGTCTTGCCTTTAATCGCTGCGTCTGTGAGCACCCGCGTCGTCTCTTGGAACGATGCGGCTGACAGGAACGAATCCGTTGAAAGCGACGCCTTGGTAATCCCTAGAATAATGGGCTTGCCTGTTGCAGGTTCCCCACCGTTTTCGAAAACAGTTGCGTTGGCATCTGCGAACTCAAAGACGTCGACAACTCCGCCGGGCAGAAGAGTAGTATCTCCCGGATCATCTACCTTGACCTTCCGCATCATCTGCCTGACTATGACCTCGATGTGTTTATCTGAAATGTCTATTCCCTGCAATCTATAGACCCTTTGGACCTCGCTGAGAATGTACTCTTCTACTGCCCTTACGCCTTTTATCACCAGAAGATCATGGGGGTTTACAGAACCTTCAGTTAGAATGTCTCCCATCTCTACAACCTGGCCGTCTCTTACCTTTATCAGCCCTCCGAAAGGAATTACTATAGTGCTTTGGTCTCCTTCCGGAGATGTGATGACGATTTCTCTTTTCTTGTCGCCTTCTCTGATCTCCAAGACTCCGCCGATCTCTGCTATTGCTGCTTGCCTCTTGGGTTTCCTTGCTTCAAAGAGTTCTTCGACCCTAGGCAGACCTTGAGTGATGTCTTCTCCAGCTATCCCGCCCAAGTGGAAGGTTCTAAGTGTAAGCTGAGTACCGGGTTCTCCAATGGATTGAGCCGCAATTATGCCAACTGCTTCTCCAACGTCGACAATATCGCCTGTAGCAAGATTCTTGCCATAACACTTAACGCACACGCCATGGCGAGTTTCACATGTAAGGACGGATCTGACTGCAACTTCCTTAATTCCGGCATCAACGATATTCTGCGCAGTTTTTGCATCAATGAGTTCTTGACTCTTGCACAGTACCTCACCAGTATCGGGATGGACAATATCTTTGACCGAATATCTTCCGACTATCCTGTCATATAGTCCCTCGATCAGTTCGCCGTCTATGACAATATCTTTAACCAAAATACCTGCGTCTGTTCCGCAGTCATCTTCCCTTACTATCACATCTTGTGCTACGTCAACCAGTCTCCTGGTCAGATAACCTGAGTCAGCGGTTCTGAGAGCCATATCCACAAGGCCCTTCCTCTGTCCGTGAGTCGACGTGAAATACTCAAGGACCGAAAGCCCTTCGCGGAAATTCGACCTAATAGGCTGTTCAACCATCCTGCCAGAAGGATCAACCATAATCCCACGCATTCCGCCTAATTGGGATATCTGCTGTATATTGCCTCTGGCACCTGATGCCGCCATCATGTAAACAGGATTCCACTTACCTATAGAATCCTGAAGTTCCTTCGTAACCTGGTCCGTTGCGCTTCTCCAAACATCTATTACCTTGTGATAGCGCTCCTCTTCGGTTAGCAGACCCATTTTGTATTGGCTTTCGATCTGGTCAACCTTTTCATCTGCATCCGAAAGGATCACGGGTTTTTCGTCGGGAACCACTACATCGCTAATAGCGATAGTCGACCCTGCTATCGTAGCAAATGTGAACCCTAAGTCCTTTATCCCATCTAGCATTTCAACTGTCTCTTCCATACCGTAACGATTGATACTTTCGGAGACTATGCGGTTTAGTAATTTCCGATCTACGACTTCATTTGCGAATCTCAATCCTTGAGGAAGTACCTGATTGAAAATACACCGTCCGGGCGTCGTGACTATTCGTTCAAACGAACCGTCCTCTTTATGGTGCCTCAATAGCACCATATCGTGCAGCCCTACAACGCCGGTTTCGTATGCCATGATGACCTCGTCCATCGATCCATATCTTTTGTCACAAACTTCTTCCTCGACTGTCGCCAAATCCTCTGTTTCCGACAAGGTCAGGTAATATATGCCAAGAACCACGTCCTTTGTCGGTGTGACTGCAGGCGTTCCGTCTTTAGGAAGCAACAAATTGTACACGGAAGACATAAGGATCTTTGACTCCGCCTGGGCTTCGGCCGATAAAGGTACGTGTACAGGCATTTGGTCACCGTCAAAATCCGCATTGTACGGCGGGCATACCAGTGGATGTATCTGTATGGCTCGTCCTTCAATTAAGACAGGCTCAAAGGCCTGTACGCTCAATCTGTGCAAAGTAGGGGCTCTGTTCAAAAGTACAGGATGATCCTTGATTACTTCTTCGAGAATATCCCATACCTCAGGACGAGATCTCTCAACAAGGCGCCTAGCGCTTTTTATGTTGGGTGTAAGACCCGTTTCGACCAAGCGCTTCATAACAAACGGCTTGAACAGTTCAAGCGCCATCTCTTTGGGAAGTCCGCACTGATAGAACTTGAGGTTAGGGCCTACTACGATAACCGACCTACCCGAATAGTCTACTCGCTTTCCTAGGAGGTTCTGTCGGAACCGGCCTTGTTTGCCCTTTAGCATATCGGACAAAGACTTGAGCGGCCTTTGCCCCGGTCCGGTAACCGGCTTTCCGCGACGCCCGTTGTCGATTAGGGCGTCAACCGCCTCCTGGAGCATCCTTTTTTCGTTCCGGACGATTATGTCCGGGGCTCCCAGGTCCAAGAGCCTCTTTAGTCTGTTGTTCCTGTTAATAACTCTTCGATACAGGTCATTTAGGTCCGATGTGGCAAACCTGCCTCCATCGAGCTGAACCATAGGTCTCAGATCGGGAGGTATTACCGGGATGACATCCAAAATCATCCATTCGGGCCTATTGCCGGACGTCCTGAAAGCCTCAACAACTTCCAGCCGCCTTATTGCCCTCACTTTTCTTTGGCCGGTTGCATTTCTGGCCTCATCCCTGAGTTCCTCAGCTTCTTTGTCGAGATCGATATTGCTCAGGATCTCTCGTATCGCCTCCGCGCCCATACCTGCCCTAAATCTGCTACCATATTTATCGCGCGCGTCCCTGTAATCCGTTTCGCTGAGCACTTGTTTGTACTCGAGTCCCTCGCAATCTCCGGGGTCTGTCACTATATACGACGCAAAATAAAGGACCTGTTCCAAAACTTTTGGCGACATGTCAAGCAAAAGTCCCATCCTAGAAGGCACACCCTTGAAATACCAGATATGGGACACAGGCGTTGCCAACTCTATGTGACCCATCCGCTCACGTCTGACCTTAGCCCTGGTAACTTCCACTCCGCATTTGTCACATACTACGCCTTTGTATCTAATCCTCTTGTACTTACCGCAGTAGCATTCCCAGTCCTTAGTAGGCCCAAAAATCCTCTCACAAAACAACCCATCCCGTTCTGGTTTTAGCGTCCTGTAATTGAGAGTTTCAGGTTTCTTCACTTCTCCTCGAGACCACTCTCTGATCCTTTCGGGTGATGCAAGAGAAATACGCATTGCAGCAAAATCGTTAATGTCCACTCTTTAACATCCCCTCTATTTAGATTTCCGGTTCTTTTTCGTCATCAGGCTCGAGGTCTCGAATGGACCTTACCCTGCCCAAGCGCCCCAGTTCATCGGCTTCCTCGTAGCGAACCTTACGTTTTGCCTTCGTTTTGGTGGGCTTTTTCTTGACTACAGTTTCTTCGTCTTCAACAACTTCATGCACATCTTCAGGAACCTCGATCTCTTTGAAGAGTTCATCAAAGATCATCCTAGTATCTTCCTCCAGCTGCTTGGCACGCATAGTATCTTCAGATTCCTGCTTGTCATCGGCAGAAATTTCCTCCTCTGACGCGGGAATCTCTTCTTCTTTTTCTTCTTCCTCGACAAGTTCTTCTTCTACATAGGCAACTTCTTCTTCGTGGTCCTCATATGGTTCTTCGTCAGCAACTTCTCTTTCACGACGACGAACAGGTCTTCTGACTTCGGTTTCTACCATGAAATCAAGTTCCGTGGCAGTTTCCTGCACATCCTCATCCAACTCTTTGATCTCAATCTCGTTGCCTTCTTCGTCGAGAATCTGAACATCCAACGCAAGACTTTGAAGTTCTTTTATCAAGACCTTGAAGGATTCCGGAATCCCGGGCTCGGGTATGTTTTCCCCCTTGACTATAGCTTCATAGGTCTTAACCCTGCCGACTACATCGTCGGACTTGACGGTCAGCATTTCCTGCAAAGTGTATGCCGCGCCATGAGCTTCCAATGCCCAGACTTCCATTTCGCCAAACCTTTGCCCACCCATTTGAGCTTTTCCACCCAAAGGTTGCTGCGTCACAAGTGAGTAAGGGCCTGTAGAACGAGCATGCACTTTGTCATCCACTAGGTGCAATAGTTTCATCATGTATACGTAGCCTACTGTTACGGGACTATCGAAATACTCTCCGGTTCTGCCGTCTCTTAGATTGGTCTTGCCAACCCTAGGCAGCCCGGATTGTTCTAGTAATTCTTCAATTTCTTGTTCTGTTATGCCGTCAAAGATAGGAGTTGCGAACTGAACGCCGAGCGCTTTGGCTGCCCATCCCAGATGGCATTCAAAAATCTGCCCCAAGTTCATTCTAGAAGGAACGCCCAACGGCGTAAGTACTATCTGAACCGGAGTACCGTCCGGCATAAAAGGCATTTCTTCCCGAGGCAATATCTTGGCTACAACACCCTTGTTACCATGCCTTCCGGCCATTTTGTCGCCTTCGGATATCTTGCGCTTCTGCGCTACGTAAACACGCACAAGCACATTAACCCCGGGAGGCAACTCGTCTCCGGCTTCTCTAGTGAATACTTTTACATCAACTACGATGCCGCTTTCACCGTGAGGCATTTTGAGGGAATTGTCCCTGACTTCGCGGGCTTTTTCGCCAAATATGGCACGCAAAAGCCGCTCTTCGGGACTAAGTTCTGTTTCTCCCTTGGGGGTTACCTTACCTACCAAGATCTCTCCGGACCGTACCTCGGCGCCAATCCTGACTATTCCCCGGTCGTCCAAATCTTTCATCTGATCCTCGCCGACATTGGGTATATCTCTGGTGATCTCCTCGGGACCCAGTTTTGTATCTCTGGCGTCACATTCATACTCTTCAATGTGAATCGAAGTGTAGACGTCTTCTTCTACAAGTTCTCTTGAAATCAATATGGCGTCTTCGAAGTTGTAACCTTGCCACGGCATGTATGCCACCAGGACATTCCTGCCTAAAGCCAATTCGCCCATCTCTGTAGAAGGTCCGTCTGCAAGCACTTCTCCTTCGGCCACTAAGTCACCCTTGGATACGATGGTCTTTTGGTTAAAGCATGTGCCTTGGTTGGATCTTCCAAACTTCCGAAGCTTGTAAACGTCTTTTTGGCCTGTTTCTGTTTGGACTACAATTTCCTCTGCTGAAGCTTTTATTACCTGGCCCCTTCGTCTTGCGAGCGTCATCACGCCCGAATCCAAAGCGGCCTTATGTTCCAAACCGGTGCCCACGTACGGGGCTTCAGGCCTAACAAGCGGCACAGCCTGCCGCTGCATGTTCGATCCCATTAGAGCACGGCTAGCGTCATCATGTTCCAAGAAGGGAATAAGTGAAGTGGCTACCGAAAATACCTGTTTCGGAGATACATCCATATAGTCTATTTCATCGGGAGGCGACTTCATAACTTCTCTTCCGTACCTTGCCATCACAGCATCTTCCAAGAAGTGGCCGTCTTCGTCTATGGCGGCGTTTGCCTGGGCAATTATGCAGTCGTCTTCCTCATCGGCAGTTAAGTATTCGATCTCATTGGTAACTCTCTTTTCTGCCTTGTTCACTTTTCTATAAGGGGTTTCTATGAATCCTAACCTGTTGACCCGCGCATAACACGTAAGGGAACTCGTTAGTCCAATGTTTGGACCTTCAGGAGTTTCAATTGGGCATATTCTCCCGTAGTGTGAATGGTGCACATCACGGACTTCAAAACCGGCTCTATCGCGAGTCAGTCCACCTGGTCCTAAAGCCGACAAACGCCGTTTTGCCGTGAGCTCTGTAAGCGGGTTGGTTTGCTCCATGAACTGGGAAAGCTGGCTCGACCCGAAAAATTCTTTTATGGCACCTACAACCGGTCTTACATTTATGAGCGCTTGTGGAGTTATGGTATCTATATCTTGGATGGTCATTCGTTCTCTTACCACTCGCTCCATCCTGGAAAGTCCAATGCGGAACTGGTTCTGGAGCAGTTCACCAACAGTCCTAACGCGCCTGTTGCCTAAGTGGTCGATATCATCTACAGTACCTACACCTTTTATCAACCCAAAGAAGTAGTTAACAAATGCAATTATGTCGGCAGGTGTCAAGTACTTCTCTTGGGACCACGCTCTTTCGTTTTGCTCGTGGACTCCGTTGGTTAAAACGTGCACGGCTTGCCCATCTTTAGTCAAAACGTCAACTTCGGTAATTCCTGCATCAGATATGATCTGAGCAGCATCTCTGGTGATCAGCGTCCCCGCTTCAATCAATAATTCGTCGGTCATCGGGTGCACTATGTCCATCATAGCCACAGTGTTTGCGATACGTCTTCGCAAGAAGAACTTCTTGTTGAGCCTATATCTACCGACAGGGGCCAAGTCATACCGACGTGGCTCAAAAAACAGGTTTTCGAAAAGGTTCTTTGCGCTATCGACCGTAGGGGGTTCTCCAGGCCTCAATCTCCTGTAGATTTCCACCAAGGCTTCGTCTCTGGACTTCGTGCTATCTTTATCCAATGTGTTTTGGAGCACGGCGCTCTCGCCCATCAATTCCAAGATCTGAGCGTCAGTCTCAATTCCTACAGCTCTCAAAAGCACGGTCAGAGGCAGCTTACGTGTCCTATCTATCCTAACCCACGCAATATCATTAGAGTCAGTTTCTACTTCAAGCCAAGCTCCTCTATTGGGGATCAAAGTTGCAGAGTAGATGTTCTTTCCGTTTGCATCCGTTTCGCACGAGTAGTATGCACCCGGCGAACGTACAAGTTGGCTAACGATGACGCGCTCAGCGCCATTGATGATAAAAGTACCGGCGTCTGTCATCAGCGGGAAGTCGCCCATGAAAACCTCTTGCTCTTTTAGTTCTCTTGTCGACTTGTTTATCAGCCTGACTCTGGCCTTTAACGGAGCCGAATAAGTTACGTCCCTCTCCTTGCATTCTTCTACAGAATACTTAGGTTCTCCCAAACTGTAATCGATGAATTCAAGAAACAAATTGTCTGTAAAGTCTCTAATAGGTGAAATGTCCTTAAATACTTCACGCAATCCCTCTTTCAAAAACCATTCGTAAGAATCTTTTTGTACTGCAATAAGGTTTGGAATCTCGCGGACTTCGCGAATACGGCCGTAATTCAACCGTTCGCGCTTGCCTACCTTGACCGGATAGGCCATTCATTTCACTCCTTAGGGGGTAAATTTGCGCCTACGCCCTGAGAAATCGACCTCTTCACTCCAACGCAAACAGGTCATCGGTATTTGATACCTAAGTTTCCGGCTGGCGAGCGTATTATAAATGCAATTAATAATACTATCACGCCTGTTGACTCATGTCAACAAACGCGACTGCAGAAACTATTAACTTATATCTCCCTATCCTGTGGAAACAATCCTCTCATCTCGCGGCAAAACCACCCCTACTCTCCTTCGACCGCCAAAAATCCCATCTTGACAAGGACTTCTCGTATTGCCTTTAATTCCTTTTCAGATGGTCCGCACAAAGGCAACCGAAATCCCCCTACCGGAACACCTACCATCTCCAAAGCTGTTTTCACCGGCACCGGGTTAGTTGTAATAAACAAAACTTTAAAAAGTTCAAAGAGTCTGTGGTGTATGCTCCATGCTTCCTTTACTTCGCCTTTACCAAAATATTGTATCATATTCTTGAGGTCTTGCGCTACAAGATGACCCGCCACCGACACTATCCCTGAACCGCCCAAAGAAAGGATGGGAAGAGTCAGGCTGTCATCTCCTGAGTAGACAAAAAAGCTCTCTGGGCATCCCCTAAGTATCATAGATACCTGATCCAGGTTGCCTGAAGCCTCCTTGATGGCTTTTACGTTTTTGAGTTCGGCCAACCTCAGGACGGTTTCGGGCAGTATATTCACTGATGTGCGCCCCGGCACGTTGTAAAGCATGATAGGAAGAGAAGTAGACTCCGAGATAGCTTTAAAATGCCGGTAAAGGCCTTCCTGACTTGGTTTGTTATAATATGGCGTAACAGCCAAAATCCCATCTGCTCCCGCGTCCTCTGCACGCCTTGTAAGCTCCACGCTATCTTTCGTGTTATAGGAACTTGTACCCGCCCAGACCATGACATTGCGGGGAAGAGCGGACCTTACCTCGGACACCAACCTGATTTTCTCCTCAGGTGTGAGCGTAGGAGACTCTCCGGTTGTTCCCGAAACGAGTATGCCATCTGCTCCCTGGGCAGAAAGACTCTGTGCAAGCCTAACAGAAGTACCATAGTCTATCTCTAAGTCGGAAGTAAAAGGAGTTACCATTGCTATGATCACACTTCCGTAGGGTGATTCTCTCATAGGACCACGCCTCCTTTTGTTTAGCGCAACTTGCTATCTTCTATGAGCATTTTTGCAATATTGCATGCGTTCGTAGCGGCGCCGCGCCTAAGGTTATCAGCTACTAACCAATAAAGGATTCCGTTTTTCGAACTGAGATCACGTCGGATACGACCTACGTACACATCATCGGTATCTTCGCAGTCAAGAGGCATTGGGTACACTTGATTAGCTGGATCATCAAGAACCGTCACACCGGGAAACGCTGTTAGGACTTCCCGCACCCTCTCAACGTTTGGTTCACTTTTGGTTTCTACAAGACAAGCTTCGGAGTGGCCGATGAAAACAGGAACTCTCACACATGTGCATGACATCGATAAATCCGGAATGCCTAGTATCTTCCGGGTTTCGTTTACCATCTTCATCTCTTCTTTAGAATAACCGTTATCGACAAAAGAGTCTATCTGCGGAATGAGGTTAAAAGCTATGGGATGCGGGAATTCCGAAGAATCGCGAGAGAACTCAACATCATCAGAAACCAGTTTATTTAAGGAAGTCTGCCTCAATTCTTGCATCGCCTTGTATCCCGCCCCGGAAACTGATTGGTAAGTGCTCACATGCACCCTGAAAAGACCAAACTCCCGCTCAATAGGGCAAAGGCTCATAACCAATTGTATGGTCGAACAGTTAGGCCCGGCTATGAGTCCCTCGTGATCCCAAAGACTCGCGCCATTGACTTCAGGAACAACAAGAGGTACTTTCTCTTCCATTCTGAAAGCCGAAGACGTGTCAATTACAACCGGACCGCCAATGAGATGTCTGACTAATTCCCTAGATACTTCAGTCGGAGTACACAAGATTACAATGTCAAGTTTCCTCAGTACATCTGAATCCGTCTTCTCGATAGTTAGGGGCCGTCCGTGAAACGTAACTACTCTTCCGACCGACTTCTGATAACCGGTCAAATGGAATTCACAATCAGGCAGATCCATTTCTTCGAAAATTCTTATTACACGCCCGCCTACGAGACCTCCCGCACCTACTACCCCTATTTTGACCATAGTTTTTACCCCCAAAAACCTTAAGTTAGGGTTAACCTCTCATTTGAGGAACCTTTTGTATGGTAAGAATTATCATCAAATAGAAAAAAGGGCAAGTGAAAAGAACAACCTTGCCCTTTTTTTGAAAGACTGATTTTATTACTTCAGTTCAACCTTAGCTCCGGCTGCTTCAAGCGCCTCTTTCACTTTCTGAGCCTCTTCTTTGGAAACCTTCTCTTTTATTGCCTTTGGAGCAGATTCGACAAGTTCCTTAGCTTCCTTCAAACCAAGCCCTGTAAGTTCGCGGACTGTCTTTATAACAGCGACCCTGCTCGCTCCGGCATCCGTAAGGACCACGTCGAACTCTGTCTTTTCTTCTTCGGCAGGCTTTGCTGCCTCTTGCACACCTGCGCTTGCCACAGGAGCTGCTACAACTGCCTGTGCAGATACGCCGAATTCTTCTTCAAACGCCTTCACAAGTTCTGCAAGTTCTACAACCGTCATCTCTTTTACCAAATTCAAAACTTGTTCTATCTTAGACATTCTCATTGACCTCCCTATGGTCTTATACTCGTGCTTCTTCTTTTTGTTGTTTTACTTGACCAAGTACTGTCGCCAAACCCGCCAAAGGCGCGTTCAACACAGTTGCTAGCGACGAAAGCGGTCCGTTCATAGCTACTGCAACCTGAGTTAGCAGAACCTCTCTGGGTGGTAACGTAGCTAGAAAGACCACTCTGTCTGGTGATATACTCTGGCCTTCTAACACACCACCTTTGATCTTCACTACCGGAACCTCAAGAGAAAAGTCTCGCAAGACTTTCGCGGGAGCCACCGGGTCGACTTCGCTGGCGGCCATCGCCGTAGGTCCTTTGAAGACATCTTCCATACCCTCGAGGTTAAGCTCTTGGGCTGCTCTGAAAGCCAGAGTATTCTTCACCACCTTGTAAGAAACCCCGCTCTCCCGGCACTTACGGCGCAATACTGTGTCGTCTTGAACGGACAAACCTCGGAAATCTACGAAAACCACGCTCTTGGCTGTTTCCATGCTCTTTTTGAGCTCTTCCTGCGCCTTAGCTTTTTCTCGTCTCTGCCTGCTTTCCAACAATATCCCTCCTATCTCGACCGCCTACTCACATCAAAAAGGGCCCTGCCGAAGGCATAGGCCCTTTTATTCCATAAATAGGTCATGAAAGAGTCTAACCTCGGCAGGCGGCCTTCTACAGAAGGCCATTACGTTTTCACACCTGCTGTCTTAGGTTCACGCTATTTAGTTTATCCGAAACCTAACGATACTTGCTAAGCATTCTGCGGTCTAGTAAGCCTTGAAAGACTAATCGGAACTCCGGGTCCCATAGATGGGCTCACGGTGACGCTCCTTATATACTGGCCTTTTGCCGCAGGAGGCTTCGCTCTGATTATTGCATCCATGAAGACATAGAAATTGTCCAGTAGTTTGTCAGTGCCAAAGGAAACCTTACCTATTTTGGAGTGGACTATCCCTGCCCTTTCGGTCCTGAACTCTACTTTGCCTTGCTTGATCTCTTTTATCGCAGTTTCTATGTCCATAGTTACCGTTCCGGTTCGCGGGTTGGGCATAAGACCCCTAGGTCCAAGGATCCGACCAAGTCGCCCTACGATGCCCATCATGTCGGGAGTAGCAACTGCTCGGTCAAACTCTAGCCAACCCTTTTGGATTTGCTCTGCCAGTTCCTCCGCTCCTACATAATCTGCTCCGGCTTCCTGAGCTTCCTTGGCCTTTTCGCCGCGCGCAAACACCAGGACTCTCACTTCTTTGCCTGTACCGTGCGGCAATACCACCGCACCTCTGACTATTTGATCTGCGTGTCTTGGATCGACTCCAAGCCTGACGGCGATATCCACAGTTTCATCAAAATTGGCGTACGAAATCTGGGGAATGAGATCAAACGCTTCGTTAGGCTCATAATCTTTCTCCGGTTCTATAAGTTTAGATGCTTCTATATACTTTTTGCCTCTTTTAGGCATTGCCCTAACCTCCCAGTGGTAGTAACGGATTCAATCCTCCCACAGAATTACCCAATAGAACTAGACTACCTCAACTCCCATACTCCTGGCGGTACCCTCAATCATCCTCATCGCAGCTTCAACAGACCCTGCGTTAAGGTCTTTCATCTTTAACTCGGCTATTTCTCTGACTTGGTCCTTGGTAACCTTCCCAACCTTCTTCTTGTTGGGCTCACCCGAGGCTCTTTCGATTCCAGCCGCTTTCTTGAGTAGTACTGACGCAGGCGGGGTTTTTACGACAAAACTAAATGATCTGTCTTCGTATATCGTGACTACTACTGGCACGATAGTCCCGATCTGACCAGATGTCCGGTCGTTAAACTGCTGGCAGAAAAGCTGCAGGTTTACCTGATGAGGAGCCAACGCGGGACCCACAGGCGGTGCAGGTGTAGCTTTGCCACCTTGAATCTGCAACTTGACTACTGCTTTTACTTTCTTAGCCATATGCCTTCCCTCACACTTCCTCTACCTGATTGAAGTCCAACTCCACCGGCGTCTCCCGACCAAATATCGAGATGAGCAGTCGGAGTTTGCCTCGATCGGCCATAATATCCTGAACGGTACCCATCATTCCTTGGAAGGGACCGGATTTCACCCTGAGACTTTGTCCCGGCCTAAATCTGACCCTAACTCGAGGCGCCGCATCCGGGCTTGTACGCCTCAATATCATCCCAACTTCATCTTCGTCCAGAGGGATAGGTTTGGAACCAGGTCCAACAAATCCTGTGACCCCCGGAGTATTGCGAACCATGTACCAAGAATCGTCGTCCATAATCATGTTGACCATGACGTATCCCGGAAACACCTTTCGCTTGACTACTCGTTTCTTTCCTTCCTTGTAGTCAATTTCTTCTTCCTCGGGTACCAGCACTTCGAATATCTTGTCGCCCATCTTCATATTCTCAACGCGTTGTTCCAGGTTAGTCTTAACCTTGTTCTCATAGCCGGAATACGTATGAACAACGTACCACTGGGCTTTGTCTTTGGTTTCGCTTGAGTTTGTATCCATAAACAAGGACCCCCTCGATCACGTTCTGTTGGGTCCCAATCTCTCCCTTATTTCTACTTCTTAATGATGAAACTCATTAAAAGAGTCAAAAGAGCGTCGGTTCCCCACAAAACAAGGCCAACGCCGATCATAGCAAACAACACAGCTCTTGTATAAAGCTTTAGCTCATGCCACGAAGGCCAGATTACTTTCTTTAACTCCGAACGGACTTCTCTGAGAAAACCGCCAATTTTGCCGAAAAGGTTCTTTATCCACTGTAGAATTTTCATTTATCTCACCTAACGTGAAAGTTTATGGCAGGCCCGGAGGGATTCGAACCCCCAGCCTTCGGTTTTGGAGACCGCCGCTCTACCGTTGGAGCTACGGGCCTGCGTTTTGGGGCTGTCGAGCCCCGCAAAACCACGAAAACCATGGAAACATACTGCTACACAAATCGTGCGGGACTAACGCGTTTCTCTGTGAACAGTATGCGTACGGCAAAACTTGCAGTACTTCTTAAGCTCAAGTCTTCCGGAATGGTTCCTCTTATTCTTTTTGGTAGTGTAATTACGCTGCTTGCATTCTTGACATGCAAGGGTAATTATTTCGGTCGGCCCTTTTGCCAACTAGTCTCCCTCCAACCCCGGCGCGATTTTCAAAGCCGAGTGTAACACACGCCTGTTTCTTATGTCAATTCTATACATCGGCAATAAATCTAGCACTGAATTACTCCTCAATCCTGGTGACTACACCTGATGCAACAGTGCGGCCGCCTTCACGTATTGCAAACCTTAGGCCCTCTTCTATCGCTATTGGAGCTATTAATTCTACTTCTATGCTTACGTTGTCTCCGGGCATCACCATCTCTACCCCTTCAGGTAGCGTGACTGTGCCTGTCACATCTGTGGTCCTAAAGTAAAACTGAGGCCTGTATCCCGAAAAGAATGCGCTGTGCCTGCCACCTTCTTCTTTGGTCAGTACATAAATCTCTGCACCAAACTTCCTGTGTGGCTTTATGCTGCCGGGCTTAGCCAATACTTGACCTCGCTCTACTTCGTCCTTTGAGATCCCTCTTAGCAAACATCCTACGTTGTCTCCCGCTTGCCCTACGTCAAGCGTCTTCCTGAACATCTCTATCCCCGTTACCACAGTGCTCTTCGGCTTCTCCGAAAAACCTACTATCTCTACGGGATCTCCTACCTTCACCATTCCTCTTTCTATCCTGCCGGTTACTACTGTCCCTCGTCCTGTTATCGTAAACACGTCTTCTATAGATAGCAAGAACGGCTTGTCTATTTCCCTCTCAGGCGTAGGAATATATTCGTCTACCGCTTCCATTAACTTTAGTATCGGGCCACACCACTGGCAATCCGGCTTACCGCATCCGCACTCCAATGCCTTCAGCGCAGAACCCCTTATCACCGGCGTGTCGTCCCCCGGATAGTCGTACTTGTCCAATAGTTCCCTTACTTCAAGCTCGGATATCTCCAAAAGTTCCTCGTCATCTACCATGTCTACTTTGTTCAAAAATACCACTATCGCAGGAACTCCTACCTGCCTCGCCAATAGTACGTGCTCCCTTGTCTGCGGCATAGTTCCGTCTGCTGCAGATACTACCAGTATCGCCCCGTCCATCTGCGCCGCGCCTGTTATCATGTTCTTGATGTAGTCCGCGTGACCCGGGCAGTCTACGTGAGCATAGTGCCTCTTGTCCGTCTCATACTCTACGTGGGATACCGATATCGTTATCCCTCTTGCCCTTTCTTCTGGCGCCTTGTCTATCTTGTCAAATGGCGTAAAGTCAGCTTTCCCTTGGCTCGCCAATACCTTCGTTATTGCCGCAGTAAGAGTCGTCTTGCCATGGTCTATATGACCTATGGTGCCTATGTTCACATGAGGTTTCGTTCTCTCAAATTTCTTCTTAGCCACAATAGAATCCCCCTTCGTATGACTTTACTCTTTTATGCCGAACATATTACGAACTTCGTCTCTATCCTGATCTTAGAAACATATCCCTATATTGTGCAAGCAAAACATTAAAATGGAGCTCACAACCGGAATCGAACCGGTGACCTCATCCTTACCAAGGATGCGCTCTGCCTACTGAGCTATGTGAGCACCATGGATACTGCGAATTTGGTTGCGGGGGTAGGATTTGAACCTACGACCTCCGGGTTATGAGCCCGACGAGCTACCTGACTGCTCCACCCCGCGACGTTACTTTTATGGTGGAGAGGGCTGGATTCGAACCAGCGAAGGCGTCCGCCAACAGATTTACAGTCTGCCCCCTTTGGCCGCTTGGGTACCTCTCCTGACAACTTCTATACTACTATGTTTTCTAGCCTTGCGCAACCTAAGATGAGGGTTGCCTTCGCAAGATTCCTAGAGTTCTAGGAGCGTGTTCGATTATATAATGCCGAGACTGATATTGCAACCTGAGTTTCTGCAGATATCTTATCCGGCTCTCGTCTGCGTATCGTACCAAACTCGCCTACAACTGGACTCTGCGCTTGTCTAAAAAGGGCTAGTAGCCCGTGGCAGACGCTGACTCTATCCACTCTGCTATATCCTTTATAACCTCGGGGGAGACGTTGGACGGTTCAATATATTCGTTCGGGCTGCTCTTCCCCGAACCGCTCATAAACAGGTGGTTTAGGTCAGGATATACCTTTATAGACACATTTGACTTGTCTTGCAGCGCTTCTTTCCATATATCAAGGTCAGTCGGAGTCACTTGGTAGTCGCGTTCACCTTGAAGAATCAGAATCGGTAAAGTGAGTTGTTTCGCGGTCTCAACTTGGTCATATGCAAGTAGGTCGTCCCAATACGCCTTAGGAGCGCCCAAGACAAATTCTCCTTCTGCCAATTGGCTAGATTTAATCTTCTCAACAGAAGATCTTACCTCATTTACGTTTTGTGCTTCATCTGCGTCCACATTTCCATCTAGGGCCGCCAGGTATTCAACCTGTTCTATGATGACATCGAGCAGATTTCTGCTTGTCGCTGCCATCATAACTAGCCCGGCAATAGGCGACCCACCCTCGGAAGCAGGAGGGGAGATATGCCCGCATTTCTGCACTATCTTAGGACCAACCGTAGCACCCAGACTATGGCCGACAATAAATATCTTGGTCGGATCTACTTCATCGACAGTCTTAAGAAAAACTATGGCAGATATGGCATCGTCTATGGTTTCTTCATTGATCGTCATGTTTGTTGCATCGGCGCTTCCGCCCGTAAACTCGTCCTGGTACTGCTTGGTCCTTTTTTCGTAGCGCAACACTGCAATGCCTCGAGAAGCCAAACCCCACGCCAGATCTTTGTACGGTTTATTGGGACCTATGGTTCCATCTCTGTCCAAAGGACCCGAGCCGTGAACCACCACTACTGCCGGAACCCTGTTATCTTGCGACGCGGATTTGGGCAAGGTAAGAGTGCCCGGAAGCACCCAATCCCCCTCGCCTACGACGACGTCTTTTTCCACAAAAAGGTCTTGGTAGGCATAGCTAGGGGGGCTGTACTCGCTTGAGACAAAGCTCCCAAACCATAAACCTGCGATTTGAGCATCATTGTTAAAGACGATCTTTGCATCTACCGACCCTTTTTCAAAAAGCGCCTTCATGTAGATTACTCTGTACCCTGATTCCTCGGCAAACGTTACATCCTCTAGTTTCTGCCAATCACCCCCCTGAGACAAAAGATCTTCCCACAAACTCTTTAGTTGTGAAACGGACACTGCCTTGCTCATCTTGCTGTCAAAAAGCTTACGGGCATCGTCATATTTACCTTCAGAGGTCAATACCATGAACTCTTGAGCAATTCCTTCCAGTTCCTCCGGAGTCCCAACCGGCTCGCCGGGTTCTTTCGGAGCGCACCCGGTAATCAGTAGGGCTGAACTAAGGACTATGACCAAGATAAGTTGGAGCATGGCGTCAAACGGTAGCTCAAACGGCGAAAATCTCATGCTGCATCGCCCTCCCTTTCCAGTATTTCCCGAATACTCGATCTTTAGTATAACTCAGGAAGCGCTCCGGTCAAACGATGAGTGCAGGAAGCCGGCGCCATATGACGAATATCATTCAAAGGAGGTGTTTTATATGACAGATAACCACAGAGATTTCAATATTGCTTTAACAGGTGACTCTTTCATCACAACAAAGATATCTGACTACAAAGAACCCGACTTCATTGAGGCCTTTGACATCATCAGATCGCAAGATCTGGGCTTTACAAACCTAGAGGTACTTTTAAATGATTTCAAAGGGATCCCTGCCGCTCAGAGCGGGGGCACTTACGCCGGAGCGCCTACTGCACTGGCAGACGAACTCAAGTGGGCTGGATTCCAAATAGTCGCAAGGGCAAATAACCATTCCTTGGACTATTCCTACGAAGGATTGAGGATAACTACTGATACGCTTAACCAAAAAGGAATCATTCATGCAGGAGTGGGAGAAAACTTAGCGGAGGCGAGGTCTCCCAGCTACTTGGAGACTCACTTTGGCAGAGTAGCACTTTTATCCGCAAGCTCATCTTTTGCTCCATGGGGAAGAGCCGGCCATACAAGACCTGACTTTCAGGGACGTCCGGGCCTATCGCCTCTTAGGTATCAGACAAGGTTTCTCATAAATAGCGAGCAGTTTCAAGCCATGCGGCAGATAGAAGAATCTCTGGGTCTACGCGCAGCGAAAGAACAGGCAAAGAAGATGGGATGGGATCAACCCGACGATGAAAAGGAACTCTCTATCGGCCAGGCTACTTTCGTAGAATCCGATATGCCGGGCATCGAAACCAAGCCTAACGCAGGAGATGTAAAAGAGATAACCAAGTGGATAAAAGATGCAAGACGCCAAGCAGATTGGGTCTTGTTTACTCTTCACGCTCACGAATCACAGTTGGATAGGACCGTTCCCGCAGACTTCATAGTCGAGTTTGCCAAAGCCTGCATAGATGCGGGTGCAGATATGTTTATCGGACACGGCCCTCACGTTCTTCGCGGGATAGAGATTTACAAGGGCAAGCCAATATTCTATAGCCTTGGGAACTTCATCTTCCAAAACGACCTTGTCTACAAACACCCCCAGGACATATACGATAGGTTTGGCCTTACCCTCGAAGACACCCCTGCGGACATGTACGATAAAAGAAGCAACAACGACCAGTCGGGCTTCCCCGGAGACCCAATTTATTGGGAGAGCATCATCGCAGTGACTCACTTTAAGGACAACAAACTATCTACTATTGAGCTTATCCCCATTTCCTTGGGCCATGAAAAGCCAAGATCGCAAAGGGGAAAGCCCGCGGTGGCAAGAGGTGAAAAAGCGCAGAAAATCCTGTCTGACCTAAAGAAAATGTCCGAACCTTTCGGTACATCCATAGCTATCTGTAACGACAGGGGCTACATCAACCTTTAGTCTGTTCTAGGAGAAATGAACGGGGCTGCCCTGAGGCAGCCTCGTTTGTGTTTCACTAAAGACGAAAAAGAGCGCAACTCTCGGCAATCCTTACAAAATGCCTAACCAATCGCCAAGCAAGTATTGTAACCTGCCTATGAAAAGGGACAGCCTCCCCATGACCGTGTTGCCAAAGGCAGAACCGAAAGCTATCATCATGATCACTCTGCCGACTTTGTTCATCTCAGTCAAAACCTTGTTTTCCGAGGTAAAGAAGAAGTACGAGATGGTACACAGTGCTCCAAGCACTATTATTGCGTTATTCAGAGTTCCTAGGTCGAGCATTGTGCCTCGGACCTGTCCAACCAAGTCAGATTGAGCAAATCGTGTAAAAGCTAAACCAGTACCTACCCCAACCATCAATGCCGTAGGTATTCTGTTTAGCCATTTCAAGCTACCGCTGCCAAACCTAGTATAAAGCAAGAGCCCGAGGATTATAGGCAAAATGGCAGAAATCTTGCCGTCCGTTGTCATCGGCTCTATTGCCAGGTTTTTTACATTGAGCCACCCCATCACAATAGCCTGCCCGGCCGCCAATCCTACGTATAGGTGCTCTGCAAAATCAAAGACCGGATTTTCTTTGAAAAGAATGCTCCAAAATGCAAGAGTAAGAAAGGCACCTATCCAGATTCCAAGTTCAGTAGTCATCGGATTCGCTTCCTCCCTTCCTATGCGGCCCGCCTAGATTTTTTGTGCGCAAATTCCGCGACATTTCCAAGAACGATCAATACAGCTATGAAAATGTGCGCCACCGACTGAGCATCCATCGAAGCCGTAGCTGTTCCGGCGACCCCAAGCAGTTTCTCATATTCGGCAGCCCCTCTGAGACTTCCAAGATATCCTTCAAGCTGCCCCGCATCAGAGTATGACTGGTATCGCGATATCTGGGTACCTATGGCTCCGCCGGTTACGGGCTTGCCATATGGGCCATAGAAGTACTGTATAAACGGGAGTATTGATGAAGTGCTTATGCTTATGAACAAATCCACATCTTCTGCGGTTTGTATGCCATCGAATATTTCCATGCCTTCTGTCTTGTTGTTATAGTAGTCTACAGCCACAAAGCCCGGTATGTTTTTGGCAAATGAAGCTAAAGCCGCTTCTCCTCCTGCAAAAAACCCGAGGTTCACGAAATCTTTGCCATACTCCTTGCCTTGAGCCTTCCAGGTTTCCCATATTTTATCCGCAAATCTCGGCCCCTGTTGATTCAGGGAAAACCCTATAACGCGGACATCTTTCTGCATGCAGTGTGTAAAAAACACCTCCGCTTGCGGATGTACCTCTGCGGCACCGCCTGCATCGTATCCGAAGTCAATGACCACAACGTCGCCCGGTTTCAAAGACTCTACAGCGTTAAACGCCTTTTGAGTCTCAGCCGTAAGTCCGAACGGAAGACCCATTGGTTTCAAAAGCGGGACGACAACGATTGCAGCCAATAACACATAGATGACCCTTCGGTCTATATTCAGTAACCGTTCCATTTTGCTCTCCCTCCTCAATTACCCAAGTATCTGCGCTCTAATCCAAGCATTACGCGCAGTGAGGTGGACATAACTCCAATGGCCGAACAGATGATAATACCTCTTTGTGCCGCTACATTGGGTACATTTATGATCCAACTTGCAACCTGAGGAAGCGCCGCGGATATGCTGTCTCCTATTGGCGCTCTTCCGAGAAGTACTATAAGACCCGCGATAAGGAGAACAGTGGCCTCTACACTCCTTGCCCTGAACGCTCTATAAGCGGCAGAAGCGATGTAGAAGGCCAACGAAGCGTATACTGCGGCTCCGAGCGGGGTAAGCATATTGTCAAAAAGAAACAGGTAGTACCCATCGTTTACGCCGTTTAGGATGCCACGCACAGTCATAAATAGCATCCCAACGATGAGCACGATGCTATTAAACCAGCCTTTCTCACGTCTTAAGATCTTGCGACCATGAAGCCGAATCAGAGATACCGCCCCAAGCCCTAGAGCAAAAGCTGACACCACCACCGTCCAATCCTGAACGTCTTTGGAGAAGCCTTGAAGCCATGCGTTTTCGAACAAAAAGTCTGCTACCATCAAAAACCCAGAAAGACCAGCTATGAATACAGGCAGAACACGTTTCACTTTTTGTCACCTCGCTATAAGACTATTTGGCCAAAAGGTCTACAAAAAAAGTAGAACCTAGTGTCACCGCGATAGAACCCACTATTATAAGCACTGCCGCCATGGCCTTTGCTACGTCCTGCCCGGCGATAGTGCCCAAAGTCTCAGGTTCTCGATCGAGATAGGCAGATACTGCGTACACTTCTTCCCCAATTAAGCAGTAGTCGCATGCCACGACGAAGAAGGGGATCTGGGGCATAACGGCAGTGCCTGCTATCTGAATAGCGCCAAGACTATTGCCTGTTTCAGCCAAGATCAGAGATTCTGCGGCAAAGTAGCCTATCATTATATTTGCAGCTACCTGCTCCCGAGTCATAATACCGATTGCGGCTGTTGTGTATGCAAACTGAGCGGGTGAAAGAAATCTGACCACAGACGGGTCATAGGCATCTGACTTCCCGGCCTCAACATACGCTGTGCGAACCACTTCTTCTGCTACAGAATAGGTTTCAGCGGCTGCAACCGTCACGATGAGATCGGTATCCATCTCTGCCGCCTTTCTGGCCACATACCTCGACACTGAGATACCCGCAAGTATCATCGGGCTTGCTGCAGAGGATGTAATACTCCCGCTTCCTAGAGTCTGATGGATTGGCTTACCCAATTCGGTCGCCCTTCCGACCGCTTCATCGATAGCCTCTAGTGCAGGTAATCGCCTGATTTCAGGCAGTTTCCCATGTCTGGCGGCATAGACCTTCCACAAAAATACGATGCCAAAAACCAGCATCGCCACACCAATAGAAGCTCTTCCTTCAAAGATCATGGATCTCCCTCCTATCCTTCATGTGTAAACAAAGTGATAATCCCTTTGAATGAGTGCATGATGAATCGTAACTGAAGGTTTTGGGCAGAAGTCCTAAGCCGATGACTCTAGACTTTCCGTACAGAAAGCACACTGCACAGACAGACGAAATCCTTTGTCGGTTTCCCAACGCAGATCGACTTCTTTGAGCCAAGCCTGGACATCTCCTTTTGTCGTAGAATGTTCACCTCGAGATACTATTCCAATAATGTGCTCAAAAACCTATGTGCCAACACGTCAGCCAGTTTCTCCTGTATGTGCTTCTTTCCACCCCCTTCCCGCCAAAGGCAGATCCGTTTTAGGTGATTTCCTATGCACATGTTCACCTCTGCCCTAGGTACTTGCCTAAAGCCGCACCTAGTGACACCGATGCATAATCTATCATATAACGATCGGGTACAAAAACAAAGAGGCCCTGCCGCGCGTGATTCTTGAAGGATGGACGCATGGGAATTGTTTTTGATGGAACCTTATTCAAGCGGAGATTCTGCTGAGTAGAACCTGAGAACTTTTATGCGCAGACTCACATCCAGATTACCCAGTTAACGAGCGAGCCTGTAATTACAGCAGCCAATGTGAAAGGCAAGCCTATGCGCATAAACTGACCAAAAGAGACATCGTATCCGTGTCTTCGGAGCATTGACACTGCCGCAATGTTAGCCGATGCTCCTATCGGAGTGATGTTTCCTCCCAAAGTCGTGCCGATTAAGAGCCCGAACAGCATCACATATTGAGACGTCCCAAGGCTTTGGGCTACTAGTTGTGCCGTAGGCAACATTGCCATGGTGAATGGAATATTGTCTACGAAAGCCGAAACGAACACAGAAAGCAAAACTATCGTAGCATAAGCTCGAAACGCGTTTCCTTTAGCCAAGGTAGATATGATGTTAGCTACATCCATGACGAGACCCGTTGAAGTTAGACTGCCTACTACTATGAAAAGACCGCACAGAAGGAGGACCGTTGACCAATCCAAATTGTGGATTAAGTCAACGTCCTTATATCTTCTCACAGCATTCCACAAAAGTATAAAAAGAGCATATGCCATTGCGATTGCCCCTAATGCCCAATCCGGACGATTGGGGACGAAGCTTGAAAGAGCCATTGTAACTAGCATCACAAACATGATAGCAGTAGGCACCCACGAAGTTACGTGGACTTCCTCTACCGGCGCACAATTGCCTCTATAGGTCTCTCGAAAAACAAGATAAAGGACTAAGAAAGCCGTTACAGCACCCAATTGAACGGTAAAGAAGATTCCTGGGCGGCCTTGGATCCAGAAAAAATCGGAAAAGGTCATTTTAGCAGCAGAAGCCAGGAGGATTGAGGTTGAATCACCAACCATTGTGGCCGCCCCCTGCAAATTAGCAGATACTGCTATCCCAACTACAAATGGCACAGGAGTGACTTGCAACCGTTTTGACACTTCTATGGCGATTGGTACGACCATTAGCACTGTTGCAACGTTATCGACGAAAGCCGAAATTGCTCCGGCTAATATGCAGACTGCCATTACGGCACCTAAAGCAGACCGCCCTGGCCTAACCAAGATACTTGCCAGGTATGCGGGCACTCTCGAATGAGTAAGGAAACTGGACAGGATCATGGTTCCTATAAAAATGCCAAGAACATTTAGGTTTATGCTGGCAAGAGCCTCAGAAGGAGTCATGACCCGTGTAGCAAGTAGCACGGCGGCCCCGCACCAGACCACAACCGGCGGCTTGCCTTTGTGCGAGATGAACATTATGTAAACTGCGATGAATACCATACCGGCAATTAGTTTGGGGTGCAATTTCACTCCTCCTGACTTCAGTTATCAATTGTACTCGATAGCCGCGTCTATTAATATACCTTACGCATGCCGTTTAAGGATGTATCGCATGGAGTATAAAGGGAAGGAATTGTGGAGGGTGCAGCAAAAGGGCTGTCCCTCCCGCTTCTCATAGCCTGAAGCAGAAAGGACCGTCCCCTATGCTTCACCCTACGCTTCACGTTCTTTGCTAAAAAATAGGGTTATGGAGAAAATGGCCACGGCAAATGCTACTTGGATGAGCATACTGGTGTGTATTGCCCCTAGGTTTTGAGGACTCGGGTCCGACAGAAGTGAGATGGCATCGTTAGCTTTTACGAACCAGTAAGATGGCAGAAACTTGCTCACGGCAAGAACCGGTTTGCTCATTATGGACTGGGGAACATATACTCCGCCTAAGAAGCATAGTCCCAAAGTAACTACGTTTACTACTCCTTGTTGAGCGTTTTGGCTTCTCACGAAGGTGCCTATGAGAAGACCGATAGAGGCACATACGAGAGTAAAAGAAAGGGTGTTCAGGGAGTACGATCCTAAGACACCGGCCTTAAACACGCTCTTACCGTGCATGATTAGACCGCCAATCATGAGGATCCCCCAGCATCCTACGGCAAATACAGTATGACCTGCAGCCAACTCCAGATTCATGCGCCTTCTTGGAAGCGGAGAACACAAATTGCGCATGTAAAGGTCAGGTTCATTGAAACTAATCATGATCGTGCTCACACCTATTGTTATGAGAGCAAGCAGGGCGTATGCGCAGTAATTGAAGTAGTAGTGATAACCTGTTTGATATTCCACACTAACCGCCGCTTGACCTATCATCGTAACCGGTACCTCAACTTGGAGATCGTCCATTGCCGATGAAATGATCCACGACAATGAGTCGCTCTCACCTGTTCCTCCATACGTCTTGTAGAGATTCACAGTATCGAGGAATCTGTTAATGATGATGTCCACATAGTAACTCTCAGTAGATCCCGGAACGATTATCTTTTGGATAATGCACTTTTCTCCGGATATAAATGCATCTGAAAAACCGGATGGGATAATGGCAACATACTCAATTTGTCGATGAAACAGCGCATCCTGAAGTCTCTCAGGTTCGTCGGGACAATCTACAACCTTGCACACCTTTTCCAGATACTGTGTAAGCCCACGGGATATCTCTCCATCTGTATCTCTATTTATAATTGCCACAGGAACCCGGGTCTGCTCAAAGCCCATTGGTCTGGCTTGAGGCGCAATAAATGAAAACAGCACCGCAAGCCCTATAAACACAACGGAGTTAATCGCCAAACTCCCCACGGCACCGCGCATGACCTTGAAATATGCCCTAAATACTTGCATACTCGTCCCTCCTCAGTATTGCAAAGCTAGCTACACAGAAAACCGCTGAGATGAGGCATAGCATCCCTATATTAATGAAGAACCGACGATGGGTATCGAATACGTAGAGACTGTAGAAGGCATCAGCTATAAGAGCAGCGGGGTTCATGTAGGAAAGAAAGGGTACCTTCACCGAAACGATGTACTTCATATCAACCCACATCAAACCCGCCAAAAAACTCATTGCCATGGTCGACCCAATCAAGATCCCTGTCTTTACACCCTCATGTCCACGTACTAACGTGCCTATGAAGCTTCCATATGAGACGCCGGCTATGCACCCCGCCAGACAGGTCAGCATCACATAACCAATTTGACTGCCAAACTTAACTCCCAATGCAAGGGAGAGATAGGCTAAAAGAATCAATATCTCAGAAAAACTTATCACTAAAGCCGCCGCCGAATCTGCTAGGACTACCACCATCTTGTGAGTAGGTGCAACGCTCCGCCGCGCGCCCAGATCGGAGAGATCTGCTTGAATATCGATAGCATTGCGCAGACCCCAGAAACCGCTATACATACAGGCCATAGCCAAGAGTGCGTAGAAATAGACGAGGTTCATATTTGGAACAACACCCGAAAAAGATATCTGCTCTGTGTAGTCCCTTCGGTAACCATTTTCGCTTTGCATTCCTTCTATGAGGTCAGAAACAACCTGGGGATTCCTCGATATTATGTTAGCAACAGTCTTAGTTGTCTGTAGGTGCTCATCTAGGATCATTTTAAGTATGCTCTGATATATGCCCGGTTCCTTTACTGTGAGTCTTACAGGTTCGCCTGCGGTTATGATGCCCGAAACCGCTCCTTCATTGAGTAACTCCTCAGCACCTTTTTCATCGGCATAGACCAGGTCAAGCATGCGATTTTGTCCTGCCGAAGACAATTCCTCCAAGATAGCCTGCAGGAATGGATCATTTCTGTAATCTTCGTTATCTACCACGGCTACTTCTATGGGCTGAAACTTCTCTGATTCGGTAGTCAGATGACCAAAGGCAACGTGAAACATGGTGCCCAGTAGAATCGAGAAAATAAGGGTCCAGAAAACCAAATCCCTATCCCGAACAAGACATTTCAGCCTGTAGCTAAACACGTGCCCAAACATTTCCTCATCCTCCTCATTCTCTAAGCTGCTTGCCGGTAATCTCGAGGAACACATCATTTAGGGTAGGTTGCTGTGAAAACACCCTGTTGAAAGATATCTCTCGCGATTTCAAATAGTCGAGGAGGTTAAGAAGGTTATGAAGTCCACCGTCGAAATGCACTGTAAGGTGGTCATCTTCATAGTATGCTCTCGATACATTGGGGAGCTGTTGAATTCTATCAAGGTCTTCAGACTCCAATTTGTAAATCTCCACCACTACAGTTTCTCCGCTGTTCACCATAGCCTTAAGTTCCTCAATTGTGCCTGTAGCCAGCGGCTTCCCTTGATCCATGATCACCACTCGATTGCACAGTTGCTCGACTTCTTCCATGTAGTGGGAGGTATAAAGTACGGTGGTCCCTTGGCGATTGAGTTCTCGTATGCCTTCAAGAATGCTGTTTCTGCTCTGAGGATCTACGCCTACCGTAGGCTCATCTAGTATCAGAAGTTCCGGCTTGTGGACAATGCCACATGCTATATTCAGCCTGCGCAACAATCCGCCCGAAAGTTTCCTCGGGTAGAACTTCCGAAAAGCGTCCAATTCGACAAAGTCAATCGCTTCGTCCACTAACTGGCGACGAGCAGCAGCATCTTTGACATACAACCCGCAAAAATAGTCTACGTTTTCGTCTACCCGCAATTCTCTGAAAACAGCTACGTTTTGCATAACAATGCCAATTCTCTGTTTTATGTCATACGCATCCGGCCTCATTTCTTTCCCGAATACTCTAATAGTCCCCTTATCGTACTTGAGCAACGATAAAACGCAGTTTATGAGAGTGGTCTTGCCGGAGCCGTTAGGGCCCAGCAAACCCACGATCTCGCCTTCGCTTACCTCCAAGTTGAAGTGATCCAACGCAACCAAATTCCCGTACCGCTTGACCAGGCTCTGTATCTCAATGATCATAAGCACTCCTCCAGACTATCGATACCATTTGATTTCTGTGACATTTTTCGAAACAGTTTTCGTGGGGAAAATTAATTGGACTCAAAAATCCAATCGTATCTAGTATCCCCGCAAATCATCGCAATAGATCTGTTTACTGGTGACCCATACCCTGTACCACCACATTACTCCTTCCGTGTTTCTTACGGTAAGTGTTTGTACTCACATTTTCGAGGTGACAAAAGTCACGAAATTACCGATTCTACCACTGTTTGTTATCTCAGTAATGCGGTAGGCACTGCGGTTGCCACCGGACTTGTCTGAACCTGTCTGAGTTCCGTAGGGTCATAGGATTCTAGTTGACACAACCCTAAACGCAAAGGAAGTGGCTCACTAAGTGAGCCACTTCAACTATTAATGAGGCTCCCATAGACACAAGTGGCCCACCACATGAGCCACTTGGGCCAACGATGAATCTCTTATAATCGAAAGTGGTCTACTACACGAGCCATTTTGTCTCAATGAAACATACTGCAACACGTTTTGATAAGGAAGTGGCTCACCAAGTGAGCCACTTCAGCTACTAATGAGGCTCCCATAGATACAAGTGGCCCACCACATGAGCCACTTCGGCCAACGATGAATCTCTTATAATCGAAAGTGGTCTACTACATGAGCCACTTTGGCTCAATGAAACATACCGCAACACGTTTTGATAAGGAAGTGGCTCACCAAGTGAGCCACTTCAGCTACTAATGAGGCTCCCATAGATAGAACTGGTCCACCAGATGAGCCACTTCTGCGCGCTACACTATTAATCAAGAAGAAGTGGTACGTCGGATGAGCCAATCCTAAGAATCATCACTTCAAAATCAATACCATCCTCACGGCAAGGTGTGCCATATCTTGGTTCAAAGTTAGACTTACCACTGCAATTGCCGCTTGCAGCCTCACATGGTAGACTGTTGCTGAAAGAACGTCAGAACTTAGGATTGCTCCGTAAGCAAAACAAGTGGCACATGCTAACGTGCAACTATCACCGGTGCGGTACAGGAGCTGAACGTGCCCTGAGTTCCGCATTGAAACACTCCTATTATCGAAGGTGAGGTACTATGCAAAGCGCGGCCGACAGACTACTCCTTATAATCTGCTGTTTGGTCTTTGTTCCGGCAAACGCAAACGAAATTGCAGCCGTAGTGTCACTTTTATGTGCAATCACGGTTAGCGCTATAAACGGCTATAACCGATCCGACAAAGCCGTAATAACCACCACAACCTTGTATATCTTCCTATGTATCGTATCACCAGCATTCTGCAGCTTCTTGCCTTTGGTATGTTACGACGCGATGGGTAAAATCAAGAGAACTACTATACAACAAGATGAAAGACACTTCCCTCCACACGCCGATTCTTCAGTTGCTCCGCCCAATCAAGGCAGTGGAACCTCAGCAATGTGGGTTTCATTAGTATTAGGAGCCCTTGCAGTATCCTTGGCACGCCTATCCTTCGAAGCGTTTTTGACGATTAGCGCCCTAATGGCGGTATCTTATGCGTTAGTTTCCCGTCGAAAAGCGCTAGAGTACAGCCGAAATCTGACCAAGAGACTACGCGACGACACCTACGAAAGGACTGTGCTCTTAGCGGAAAAGAATCGAGAACTTCTAGAAAAACAAGATTACGAAGTCAGGCTTGCAACCCTGAATGAAAGGGGTCGTATTGCCCGCGAGATTCACGACCACGTAGGTCATCTTTTGTCCAGGTCAATTCTTCAAATAGGCGCCCTAATGGTCACCGAAACTGACGACAAAAAGAAGGAAAACCTAGATCACATCCGCGGCACATTGTCTCAAGCAATGGACAGCATACGAACAAGCGTTCACGGTCTGCACGATGAATCAATCGATCTCAAAACGCAGGTTCAGGCCATTACAGAGGAATTTACTTTCTGCCAGTCACGCACAGATTATAGATTGCAGAACGAACCTGATAAGGCCATTGCATACTGTTTCATAGCCGTGATTAAGGAAGCCCTGAACAATGTTGCCCGTCACTCAAATGCCACTTTGGTCACTATCACGCTTGTAGAACATCCCGCCCTCTACCAACTCATAATTCAGGACAATGGCACCAATCAGCAGCTCGATTCAGGAGAAGGTCTCGGCCTTCGTAGCATAGAAGATAGAGCTAGAGCCCTAGACGGGCAATTTGTAATGGAGAGAAAAAGGGGTTTTAGACTGTTTATCTCGGTTCCGAAAAGGAGGGAGTTCTATGCGAGTACTCATAGCAGATGATGACCCGCTGGTCTGCCAATCCCTTAAAACAATTCTCCAAGCAGACGGCAGCATTGAAGTCATCGGAATTGCCTCAGATGGAATCGAGGCCGTAGAACTGTTCGCAGAACTTCAGCCGGACGTAGTGCTCATGGATATCCGCATGCCGAAAATGACCGGGATTGAGGCCTGCGAGAGCATTTTGAAACAGTTCCCCGACGCACGAGTTTTGTTTCTCACCACGTTCTCAGATGATAAATATATTGTAGAAGCTCTAAGACTAGGGGCAAAAGGGTACATACTTAAACAGGATTTTGAAAGCATCATTCCAGCTTTGAAGGCAGCACAGAACGGTCAGAATGTGTTTGGAGATGCAATTGTGACCAAACTATCCACCCTAGTCAGAAATGGGCAAAAACCTAATATGTCCGACCTTGGCATTACCAAAAGAGAAGAAGAGATCATGGAGATGGTAGCAAAAGGGTTGAATAACCGAGACATTGCAGACACGCTACACCTTAGCGAAGGCACAGTGCGTAATTACGTAAGCGCGATCCTAGAGAAACTTGATCTGAGAGATCGCACACAGTTGGCTATATTCTATCTCAGGAGCGTCGAATAAGAATGCTGATCCGTTTGCCTCCTAATAAAGATGCTCATAAGGGGCGCCGCCACAGGGCAAAGAGTGAAGCAAAAACCCCCGTCCCTTTTGCTTCTTCTGCTTCTTCTAATGCTTCATCTAGGAATCATTTCCTCATAACTGCCTTGGCGATCCTTGTGATCGTAAGCGCAACTGTACTCAGTTCCTGCGTTCCTAAGGCAGAACCCCAACTAACAGCTGAGGAATAACTGGAAGATTTTCGTCTCATGTTGGATGTTTTAAAAGACAACCACCCCTACTTAGCGCTGAAAACACGAGTGGAAGGCTACGACTTGGTAGCCCACAAAAGCGAGTTCGAATCAGCGATCACTGCCACGAAAAATGATAAGGAATTTGTCCAAACTATTCAACGCATCCTTCTGCCAATGAACAACGGCCATACATCCGTCATCGGTCCTGATCTTTTCAATCTCATAAAAAACCTGCCTGAAGAATTGACTCCGTGGCACAACGAGGCAGCTAAGACAGATGAAGAAACTGTGCCTCTCTAATCGCTCAGTTTAAGTTCCCCGTTCACCAGGAAACACCTTCCAAGAAATATCGCTTCGGTAACTTTTGGGGTCTCTTTTTCTTTGGAACCCTGCGCGTCTAGCGTTAATACCTCAGAACTTACAGTCCTCACGAAGTCTTTGCGTAGTTCTATAGTATTTAGATGCAAATATCCGTTGCTCAGAAAAAAATCCAGGGCGCCAAGATTCGAAGGGACCACATCTAGAAACAATGAAGTAGCTCCTTTTGAAGAAACCCAATGCTCGATCTGGTTTAAGATTTCTGAACCTATCCCCTTATCACGCCAATGTTCATCTACAATAATGTCTTCTATCCAATATGTGCCATGGTCCTCACGGAGCCTAACGAGCCCGACCGTGATCCTTTTCCCTTGCTGCTCTGCACACTCATGGAAACATTCAAAAAGTTCTACTGCTCCATCGCACTTGGCCGAAACTGTAGTTTCACAGGCAAAAAGTAGATGATCTTCCAACCACTCCTCAAGAATAGTTTCGGCCCGAGATAAGTCGATCCATCTCTCTTTATTCATACAGTCTGCATGGTGATTGAAAAACTGGACTATGAGGGTAAGAAACACAGGCTTGTCCCTTGCTTCATATCCTCTCAATGTGATCACTTAACCTTACCTCCTACACAAATTCTGAGGTATTCTTACCGAACGCGTACTGTGCAAGGCCTCCTCGGGAGATCACCTTCTTTACGAAATGTGTGCTAACTTAAAGCATCTTCACTCGATATAAGCAGTGACCACATAATTATATCCTGGGGGAGGCTTTGCTTTTTCAGAATCGAACAATTCGAACTTGACAACTTTTCCCATATGCTCGGCGCTTAGAACCAGATGACATAAGGCAATCCCCACATCTATCTGATTCAACCTATTGAAAATTGGATATCTTACAGGACTCAGTTTTTCTCTGCCTACATGCAGTTCTGACAGCGTGCCGTAAAAACACCAAGGTTGCCTGTTTACTGCAGAAGGAGCAAGACGCACTGGCTCCAAAAGCTCCTCTACTCCTTCTCCTTCCACGAAGCATATTTGAGACATGGGCTTCCTTTTGAACTGTGAAACGTCATCCCGATGCAAAGGTTCGGCAGCCTCACCAAATCCGAGCATGATCGTAAAATCCAATCCGTCACGGCACTTAACGATCTGTTCCTGTGGCTTCGCCAGACCGAGCCAACAGCTCCCCACACCCTTTGCTGAGAGATACAAATCCATCTGCTGACCCAAAAACCCTGCATTGTACAAGTAGTTGTCTTTCCTCTCAGAAAAAATGAGGATGTAATGAGGAGATTTCACAGGAAGCAAGTTCACGATCTCGCCGTGCTCTGCAAATTCGAATTGAACATCTATTTCTGGGTAGAGAGGCTCTAGTGCGCTCGCGTAACGAGAAATATCTTCTATGGCGTCAGAGCTGAGGGAGTCCATGCGATATTTCCGAACAGATTTCCTTCGAAATATTGCGTCATAAAGGGCAGGATCCATGTAAACCGCCTTTCTGTCCAATTGGACGGTTCATACTAACCACTCAATCACCGATATTATAGCCCTATATCTCGCAAAGGCAGAAGTTGGCGGAAATCTCGAATGTATACTTCGCACAATTCCTCCATTTCGTCTTCATAGGAGGCGTAGTGTATATCGTACACGCCCCATGCCCTCATGCCTGCGGCTAAGATCCCTTTTACGCCATCTAGCGTATCTTCAAAGACTACGCATTTTTCTGGCGAAACCCCTAATTTTCTAGCAGCCAAAATGTACAAGCAAGGATTAGATTTTCCCCGATTTACTTCATCTGTGGTCGTAAAGGCGTCGAAAAGGTGGTAAATCCCGCATCGCTTAAGAACGGGCTCAGAAAGGACATCAGGGAGGGAAGTCACAGTGCCCAGCTTTACGCCATTTTCCTTGAGGTATTCGAGGTATTCTTTCACATATGGTTTGAGACCCACCTCGTTAACGTAAGCATCCATAGCCATAAGGTTCCATTCGGCCATGATTTCCTCAGGGGATTCCTTCAAGCCAAATATGTTGCGGGTGTACTCTGCGCTTTGCCTAAAAGTCATGGGAGCGATCGTGTGAAAATAATCAGGCGGTACTTCAATTCCGCGTCTAGACAAAAACTCCTCATCTATCTTTGCCCACACCCACATAGAATCTAGCAAAGTGCCATCCAAGTCAAATAAAGCTCCCTCGAAATCCAGCACGTCTGCTCCCTCTCCCTCTTTTGACTCGTTCCTTCACTTACTTAGATTAACACTAATTTGCCCTTACTTTGGTTTAGGGTTTCCGAAAATGATTTCCCCAGCTAGATCTCTTAGTCTGCGAGCTTTTCCGGAAACATCCTTAGCCGCCATTATAGCAGATACTACCGCTATTCCCTGTATATCTACGCCCTTAAAGGCAGAAATCGTGTTTTCGTTTATGCCGCCTATTACGACTATAGGGATGTGTACAGACTCCCTTATCCTCAAAAACTCCTCGAAAGAAACAGGCTCAGCATCTTTTTTGGTATCGGTAGAAAACATTGGACCTACGCCTAGATAATCGGCACCATCTTCCTGGGCTTTAATGGCTTCCTGGGCATTTGAGACAGAAACGCCCACTATTTTGTCATCCCCCATGATTTCTCTAGCTACTTTTGCAGGAATGTCAGACTGGCCAACATGTACGCCGGCAGCATGCGCCCCTAAGGCAATATCGGCCCTATCATTTACTATCAAAGGTATTTCATGCCTATCAGTTACCGCCTTGACCCTTACCGCCAGCTCATAAAAGTCCCGCGAAGATGCTTTCTTCTCCCGCAACTGTACTAACGTAACACCTCCAGATATGGCTTCTTCTACCGCTTCCTCAAGCGTAGGGGTAGTCATAAGGTCCCTGTCTGTAACCAAATACAGACTCAAGTCAATTTTAGGCCTCATTGATTTTCGCCCTCCTGACCATAGTTTCAGAAGTCAGTTTGCTAGCCGCATCAATAATCGCCATGTGGAAACCCCCATAACCGCATTTACCGGCGCTTTCGTACGCCAGTTCCCCGCATATTCCCATGGCGCATATGCCTCCTACACATGCCGAAAAAAGATCATCTATTTCACATGCTCCGCAAAAAGAACCTACTAAAGACGTGCACATGCAACCGGTTCCAGTCACGTTAGATAAATGCTCAGTGCCATTATTTATAAACACTGCTCTTCTTCCATCAGTCACAATGTCGGTAGCTCCTGTTACTGCAACTATGCAGTTTGAATCTTCGGCCACTTTCTTCCCAATTTCAGCAGCCGAAATGAGGGTCATGTTCTTATCAATTTCTGATGCATCAACCCCTTTTGTTGTCGCTTTCAAACCCGCTACAAACCTCACTTCTGACATGTTTCCCCTAAGGACTGCGATCTTAACCTCTTCCATGATTCTTTGAGTTGTCTCATTTCTCAGCCTAGAAGCACCGGCTCCAACGGGATCGAAGATGACCGGAATTCCTAGCATGTTGGCTTTCTTTCCCGCCTTTATCATGGATTGTATTGTCCTTTTATTCAGCGTGCCTATGTTTAAGACTAAAGCAGAAGATATTGACGTAATGTCTTCTACTTCATCTATGTCATCAGCCATGATGGGAGATGCGCCAATTGCAAGGACTATGTTGGCGCAATCGTTAACTGTCACGTAGTTGGTGATGTGGTGTATAAGGGGGCTCTGAGCCCTGACTTTATCAAGCGTTTGACACATTTCTTTTATCAGATCCAAATCTATCCCTTCTTTTCTCATATCTCCAGTTCTTCAAGCACCCTATTTACGGTCAAAACTGCGCACATCTTTCCGCACATTGAACAAGTCCTGCTGTCTTTCGGAGGAATGCTCTGCCGATAGGCTTGAGCTTTCTCCTTATCTATAGCCAGTTCCAACATGGCATCCCAGTCCAAAGCGCTCCTTGCATCAGCCATCTTGTCATCCAGATCTCTGGCCGCTTTTACTCCTTTTGCAATATCTCCTGCATGAGCCGCGATTTTTGCTGCCATGATTCCTTCCTTCACATCCATTAGGTCTGGCAATCTGAGGTGTT
>JAGPNG010000012.1:26821-57562 GCA_018052475.1 Candidatus Fermentithermobacillaceae bacterium | reverse complement strand
CTTTTTCTTTGCATGGTCGCCTGTGGATTATGTTGATAACACTGGGGATAACTGTAAAAGACCGCTGAGACCTGCTTGCGGTCTTTTTCTTTCTGAAGCAAAAAGTGCCGTCCCCCTTGCTTCACTTCTGCTTGGCGAGGATATGCGATATTATTGTGTTGACCGATGAAGGGAGGCGAGTGCTGCGTGTCTCAGGGCGGCGTTTTTATAACGTTTGAAGGGTGTGATTGTTCTGGCAAGTCTACTCAGATTGCCAGTTTGGTTAGGAAACTCGAGAGCATGGGCAAGGATCCGGTGGTTACTAGGGAACCGGGTGGAACTCCTTTTGGGGAGATGATAAGGGATCTGCTTCTTAGCTTGGAGAGCCCGGACAGGGGCATTCTTTCCGAGGTGTTCTTGTATGCGGCTGCGAGAGCGGAGCTTGTTGCCAAGGTTATACGTCCCGCGTTGGACCGGGGACGCATTGTGATTAGCGAACGGTATGCTGATTCCACATGGGTTTATCAGGGCTACGCAGGAGGAGTTTCCTTGTCGGCCATCGAAAACATTAATGCCATAGCGACTGGTGGTCTTGAACCCGACCTAACGATCATTTTTGATATATCTGGGCCTATGGTGCTTGAAGAAAGGTTTGAGGGTAAGACTAAAGACAAAATAGAGTCCAGGAGCGAGGAGTACCATGAGAAAGTGAGAGAAGGCTATCGCGTGTTAGCACAGCGATTTCCTAATAGAACAGTGGTAATCGACGCAAGCAAAGATGTCTCTGAAGTTGAGAATCAGGTGTTGAAAGAGGTAATAGATGTATTGGTCAGAAAGGGTTACGATTTGAATAAAGTAACATAAGAGGGATGGGGGGTAACGTCTGTGAAACTTCTGATTGCGGTTGTTCAAGATAAAGATGTGCCAAGGCTGATGGATGGCCTAGTTCGTTCTGGCTACAGCGCAACAAAACTGGCGTCTACAGGTGGGTTTTTGCGCGAAGGCAATTCTACAATCCTTATTGGGGTTGAAGACGAAAAGACTGATGATGTTTTGGAGATCGTGAAGAAGACGTGTTGCGCCCGAGAGCAACTGGTTACACCTATTACTCCGATGGGTCCTGGGGAAACGTACGTTCCATACCCAGTTCAAGTTGTGGTAGGGGGAGCTACAATCTTCATTTTGCCTGTCGAGAGATTCGTAAAGGTCTAGGAAGCAACTACGGATTCAGCGGCTAGCATATGTGTGCAGCGTGCATACATACGATATGTGCGCTGCAATAATAAAGTGATCCATCGATAATGATAAATCCGGGGTGGCTGGGATAGTTTGTGAGTAGATTACTGCGCGGGCAAGAAGTTGCCGTCAAGATATTGAGATCGATAATCATGTCGAAAAAAGTGGCACATGCATATTTATTCAAGGGGCCACGGGGTTGCGGCATGGAGGAATGTGCACGGGAGTTTTCGAAGGCGATTCTGTGCCTAGGGAGCGACTCGGACAAAATTACCGCTTCTGGTCTCAGAGAAACGACAAGCGATCTTACGCTTTCTTGTGGGGTATGCGAATCTTGCCAGGCATTTTCCGAGAATAACCACCCTGATCTATTCTGTTTTGAAAAAGAAGGAACAAGCATCAAAATAAAGAGTTCTCACGAGATGTTGAAAGAATCCCTGACCAGACCGTACTTGTCTGGAAGAAAGGTCTTTGTTATAAACGAAGCCGAAAATATGACGCTTGAAGCTGCAAATGCCTTACTTAAGTTGCTGGAAGAACCGCCTTATTACATAACTTTCATCTTGACTACGTCAAATGAACTAATGATTCCGAGCACTATAGTATCACGATGTCAAGTGATCCCGTTTCGCCCTCTGCCGGCAAGCGTGATCGCAGATATCTTAGAAACAGAGCATGGTGTCTCAGCGGAAGATAGTCGGCTCATCTCTATGTTCTCTTCGGGCAGCATAGACCGGGCATTGTGGTTTCTGTCCGATGATGGCAAAGATGCCCTATCTGGAGGCGGTATTGTTGCTGAGATCCGTTCAAATTCGCCCGTTGAACTGGGGCTAAAGTATTCAAAAGCCAACTCCGACGAGAAGGTAAGGGTTCTGTCGGCTTTGGAGATACATTTCGGCGGGAGTTTAGCGCGGGCTGTACACGACAGTGGCGAGTCTGAAGATATGCAGACGGAAGGCAAAAACACCAAGGAAGCGATAACTCGCAGCATTTATGGACTAAATGCAGTAATGCGCGCTAGGCAACGACTTGCCGCAAATACAAATAGTTTCTTGACACTCTCAGATCTCTTTTTACGCCTTAGAGGTCTTTTGACTCAAGGATCTTTTAGCGGTTCATCATATACTGACGACTCTAGGGGGACTATAACCCTGTAGGAAAGGGAAATGAATATGGCATTGGTTGTAGGAGTAAGATTTAAGGAAAAAGGCAAGGCGTATTATTTTAGCTGCGGCGACCTCGGCCTTACGATCGGAGACAAGGTGGTTGTTGAGACCGTAAAAGGTATGGAAATGGGCACTGTTTGCACTGAGCCACGGGACGTCCCTGAGGATAGACTGGTTCTACCTCTTAAAAAAGTCGTTCGCATAGCAAATAAAGAAGATCTCATAACGCAACGGCACAATCAGGATAAAGCTCAGCAAGCGCTTGCGATAGCTGATAAGAAGATACGGGAACATGGATTGGACATGCGACTAGTGGATGCCGAATATGCATTTGACGGTTCCAGAGTAACCATATACTTTACGGCCGATGCGCGAGTTGATTTCCGCGAGCTGGTCAAAGATCTAGCATCTGCGCTCAAAACCAGAGTTGAACTTAGGCAAATCGGAGTAAGGGACGAAGCCAGGCTTGTCGGGGGTTTTGGCCCGTGCGGAAGAGAATTGTGCTGCAGCAGTTTTTTGTATGAGTTCCAGCCCGTCTCAATAAGGATGGCAAAGGAGCAGAACCTTTCTCTCAATCCTACGAAGATATCGGGAATATGCGGACGCCTATTATGTTGCCTCAGATTTGAGGCTGATATGACCGAATCTGTAAAGAGTCCCGGATTTGCGCTTGAAGTAGGCAGCCGAGTTATTACCCCTGAAGGAGAAGGGAAAGTGATTTCATACGATAAGCAAAAAGGGGTAATCACAGTACAATTGGATGACGGAACTGTAGATGAGTTTCCCGAGGAAGAGATTGACGAGAAGAAATGTTGAAAGAAGATAATCCAGGAGGCTCTGTTGATTTGAGTGAGAATAACGATACGCTTCAAAAAAGAGAAAACGTTGAACCTGGGACTTTGTATGTCTGCGGAACTCCCATAGGGAATCTAAAGGACGCTTCTTTCAGGCTGATTGAAGTATTAGGCGAGGTCGATGTCATTGTCTGCGAAGATACAAGGAGGACAGTGAAACTTCTTAGTTATTACAACATTAAGAAGCCGCTAGTGTCGTTTCACGAGCATATAGAGAAACAGCGTACTGAAAACATTCTGCAGGATCTGTCAGACGGAAAATCCGTCGCACTGGTTTCAGATGCTGGGATGCCTTTGATCTCCGATCCGGGCGCGTTCTTGGTCAGCGCCGCCAGGAACCAAGGCTTCAATGTTGTTGCCGTACCCGGGCCCTCCGCCATTACGACTGCTCTTTCCATATCAGGCTTCTATTCATCTAAGTTTGTGTTTGCGGGCTTCCCTCCCAGGAAATCTCGGAAGAGGCAGGAGTTTTTCCTTAAATGGATACAGCCGCAAGTGCCGGCTGTGTTTTTTGAATCACCTTACCGCGTCCTTCAATCCCTCGAAGACTTGATGGAAGTGTTTCCTGATGTGCAGGTAAGTCTGTGTCACGAGATGACGAAGATCTACGAAAGCGTCCTTGTTGGACCGGTTAAAGAAGTTTACGAAACGATCAGAGATTCAAAAATCCAAGGCGAATGGGTAATAGTTGCATACCGCGAACTATCAGAGCGAAAAAACATCTACGATGAGGCTGAATGATAAAAGGCCCCATCGTAGATGTTTTAACACTTAGCGCTTTGGATGAACCCAGAACCCGAAGACATATGACGTCCTTAGACCGGTTGTTGCATACTACTTGTAGATCTCATGTACTCAGGTACGGAGCGGGTCACGTACTCGCTTGCCTACTTCATCTCGGGCTTCATCTGAGCTAGTTCCGCAAGGCATAGTTTGCAGACTCTTTTTCCTTTGTATATTTCTACATCAGCTGCATTCCCACAGAATATGCAGGCGGGTTCATACTTTCTCAATATAATGTTCTCGCCATCCACATATATCTCCAAAGAATCCTTCTCGCTGATGTCGAGAGTGCGTCTTAGTTCAATAGGGATTACGACCCTTCCGAGTTCGTCGACTTTCCGTACAACTCCGGTAGATTTCATCATTCTTGCTCACCTCTTTTCTAACAGGGATCAGCAAATTTCGACAATCGTGTCAATAAAAAGGTACCAGATGTACCAGAAAGAGTCAAGAACAATATCGTTGAATTTGCATAAATTCGCAACTGTACATGGAGATCCATGGCAAGTTTTCAGATGTTACAGGAAGCATCCTGCAAGCGTGAAGTTACACTTGAGGTATACTGTGGCATAATAAGTGTTAGGGAGGAGTGCCTTTGGGCACCAATAAGGAGAATTAGGTGAGGAGGCGCGAATCGAGACTAGAAGTCTCAGCGAAACCGACATGGAACAAAATGATTGTAAATCTCACTTGCGTAAACCTGTGGTATTTGACACACATGCCCATGTATCTGTTTCTGCCTTTGACGATGACAGAGACCTAGTGATAAAGCGGGCGGAAGCCTCAGGGGTCTGGTTTCTTGAGGTTGGCTTCGACGAGGAGTCTTCATCAAAGAGTATTGACCTTGCGAAGAAGATAGGCACGTATTGTGCCTTAGGAATTCACCCTCACGAAGCCGAAAGAGATGAGCCTTTGAACAGGCGATGGGATAACATAAAGATACTCGCGCGTAGTTCGCCTCAGGTAAAGGCCATTGGCGAAATCGGCCTCGACTATTTTCGCAACCTATCGCCTAAGGAATCGCAGAAGGAATGTTTTGTAATGGGTCTGGAACTATCACGAGACTTAGGGTTACCTGTCATTTTGCACCAGAGGGATGCCCATCTTGATCTCCTTTCCATAGTCACAGAACACAGATCGAACGTTCCTATCATATTCCATTGCTTTTCCCAAGACCTAGCATATGCACGCAAGTGCCTAGATCTCGGCGGCTACATTGGAATCGGGGGACCAATTACGTATCCGGCGAATAGTTATCTAAGAGATTTGGTAAAGTACGTTCCCCGAGACAGACTTCTTGTGGAAACTGATTGCCCTTACTTGGCGCCTCAAGGGAAAAGAGGGAAACGCAACGAGCCATCCTTCATAACGGAAATAGTGGAATTGATTGCAGTGCAGCTAGGCCGCACGTTTGAAGAGATCGCCCGGCTTACTTTCCAAAACGGGAGACGAGCATTTGGCATTACGGATGAAAAGTGGTAAAGTCTATGATTGTTGAGAAGAGGCAAGTGCAGACTGATGGATGTAACGCTCGCAGTGCTTGTCGTGCTTAACGAAAAAAGGGATAATCCAATTGCCGTCGAATGTCCCGGGTTAGGAGGTGCGGTTTTGCGTACCAGATTTCTTCCGGAAGGTAGAGTTGAAAAGAGCAAGCGCCCACTCGTTATCATGGTCACTTTGACTGTCTCTTTGATGGCGACTATCATAGGAATTTTGTGTTTTCCCAGGGAGAACACAGTAAATGTATATGCATGGGATCGGACGATTACGTTTTCATCAGATGCGGCCACAGTTTCCGATGTACTTAAGGCAGCCAACTTATCTTTGAGTCCTGGAGACTCGGTTACTCCCTCACTGGAAACAGAAGTATCTGACAACATGAGCATTACGATTGAGCGTGCGAAACCCGTATTCATCCACTGGAGAGGCAAGATTTTACCCATCCTCGTTGCCGAAAAAAACGTATCCAAAATCCTTTCAATTGCCAATATCCCAATCGAACCGGACGATGTAGTTTATCCGGGTCTAGGCACAGAGGTTCCTACGGACAGGACCATTAAGGTTGTAAAAGTTACCTATGGCGAAGTCCGAGAGCGGCAAGAAATACCCTATGACACCACAAAAAGGCAAGACACTTCCTTGGAAGCCGGACTCAGCCGCGTATTTAGTTATGGCTCGCCAGGCGTTATCGAGATTCTGTATGAGGTCAAGTATGAAGATGGTATAGAAGTGAATCGTACCGAGAAGTCAAGAACTTTGGTCAAAGAACCTGTCGCATGTGTAATGCTTGTGGGTGCACGATATGAAGTCTTCCGTGATGGCCAAAATATCAGGTTCACAAGAGCTCTCGAAGCTGTTTCTACTGCATATTGCCCTTGCAGCATATGCTGTGGTCCCTACGCAACAGGGAAAACGGCAACAGGAGTTACTGCCACAAAAGGGGTAGTTTCTGTAGATCCCAGCGTAATACCTTTGGGCACCAGGCTGTATGTAGAAGGATACGGTTTTGCGGTAGCGGCAGACGTGGGCAGTAGGATAAAGGGCAATAAGATTGACGTATGTTTCGACACGCACGATGAAGCTTTGGCCTGGGGTCGCAAAAAAGTTAAGGTGTATATACTGCCTTGATGAGCGATACTAGCTATGGCCAGATCATGAGAGAATATGAGTTGAAATTGAAGAAACGGTTGGGACAACATTTTATGTTAGATCCCAATCTTCTAAAGACTATTTCGTCGATTATGGTACCCGGAAACTCTTGGGTGGCGGTGGAAGTCGGCGCGGGGCTTGGAACTCTTACGAGGGCTTTGTGTGAGCGGGCACAGTGGGTGTACGCGCTTGAATTGGACAGAGATCTCATCGAGCCTGTAGCGGCGGTTACAGGCTCGATCGCCAACCTTACTTGGATCTGGGGCGACGCTTTAAAATATGATCTTACAGGTAAGAGCCTTAGACAGTCGCATCCCCAATCACCGCTTGTTCTATGTGGAAATGTTCCATATTATGTCACTTCGGAGGTCCTTTATTCAGCGCTTATACCCCGTTCCGAGTGGAAAAAGATATCCTTCGTTGTACAAGAAGAAGTGGGCCGAAGGATGGCAGAACCGCCGGGCTCTCGGGACTTCAGCAGGCTTTCTCTATGGTGTCAATACCGCGGAAGCGTAACCTTGGAACGGAAGATTCCGAGAGGTGCATTTGTGCCGCCTCCCGAAGTGGATTCGAGCCTAGTTACCATAGACATAGATGAGAGGTTTCCGCTCACCGAAGAAGAAGAAGGTGTCCTCAACGAAATCTCTAGGGCGGCATTCTCTCAGCGTCGCAAGACGTTGCTGAACAGTCTTGCACCGTTAGTAGGCAGCAAAGAAGCACTCATTTCCGTTGAAGATATTTCCTCTGTATCGCTTAAGAAAAGGCCGGAAGAATTGTCGCTTGAAGAGTACATAGCGCTAACCAAAGGTCTTGCCCCCATCTTCGTTCAAAAACACAAAAGCAGATAGACTCCCTGTCAAGAGGCGAATACTAGTTTGCATGTCCCAATAGTCCGAATTTACTAGACAATTGCGTAAATGGCTGAAAAATGTTACCATTAGTTGTGTTGAAGCCTGGAAGGGGGAGTCATCTTGTACTTCGTCAGCCCCACCAAGGGGACGATGAGTTTCTCAAAGATGTTCGAAGACATCCTCGCATTTGTGTCAGACAACCCTGAATCCCAATACAAATTAATAGTTGGAAGCGATTCCCAGGCGAGAGAGCAAGTGTGTTTTGTAACCGCTGTTGTAATATACCGTATCGGCAAAGGCGCAAGGTATTACTACACCCGTTCCTATGTGAACAAAATGCCCAGCATGAAGCAGCGCATCTTTTACGAAGCTCATTTGAGTCTGGATATTGCCAGCAAACTTGCGGGTGAACTATCAAAAACCGACCACAACGATCTTAACATTGAGATCCACCTTGACATAGGCCCTAACGGCCAGACAAAGACACTTATAAAGGATTTGGTCGCTCAAATAGTAGGGAGCGGCTTTGCAGCCAAAATCAAACCGGATGCTTATGGGGCATCTCAGGTAGCCGACAAACACTCTAAGTAGAGTTGGAAAAATAGCGCGGGTGAAAGAAAGGGGGGACGGCAATTGTTAATAGGGAAGAACTCAGTGGACCATATCCGAAGCAAGCTTGATGATCATCTTGGGGAGCGGATTACAGTCAAAGCTAACGAAGGGCGCAAGCGTATCTCAATTACAGAAGGCGTGTTGGAAAAAACCTATCCCAGCATATTTACAGTTCGGCTGGATGATGAGTTCGGACGCACCGCAACTTGGAGTTATGTAGACGTGCTTACTGATGCTGTTCAAATCCAGTTCACCGATGATATGCAGGATATGCCTGCTGACAATTAGACCAAGAACGAGTATTTGAAAAACAAATTCCAATGACAGCCTTTGGAAACCTATCTGGTTCTTCACGAGGTACCGGGAAGAAAGGAAGTTTATTGTCTTTCAAAGCGGACTCGTCCACAAATGTAGCATTCTGCAAATAACACAATCATGAGATTTCACTTCTTTTCAAAAACCAGCAAGACGCAAAAACATAGTTCAGTTCTGTGTGATTTGAAGCATAATAAGATTGAAAAACGAATTTGAATTAGGTACGTTCTATTGGTTAGGTTATGAAAAAACGACTCTGCATCTTGCTTGCGGCTGGTGATACTATGGTGAACTATAATGCTTACGCCAAGGTGAACTTAGGTTTGAACATAATAGGGGAGCGGCCCGACGGTTATCATGAGATTGAAACTCTGATGGTAACGCTTGAGTTGTGTGACACCGTAGAAGTTTCGGAACAGGCTCACGGCATTCAAATCGTATGTCCTGAGTTAATGGGTGTTCCGGGAACCGACAATATCGCCTACAAAGCGGCGAACTGTTTTCTTTCAGAGCATAAAAGCGCATTGGACAATGGGTTAGCAATTCATATAACGAAGAACATACCGGTGGGTGCAGGTATGGGGGGAGGCAGCTCGGATGCTGCCGCGGTTCTTTTGGCTATGCAAGATTTGGCGTTCGGGAGTCCTTTGCAGAAGGCAGATCATTTAGTTGAGCTGGGCGCGAAGGTCGGTTCCGATGTGGCGTTTTTTGTCGGTGCGAACTCAAAACCGCCCCGATGGCATTCGGCATTGTGTCGGGGAAGAGGAGAATACGTTGAAAGAGTAGTAGGCAGAGAGTTTTGGCTTGTTATGGTGTTTCCCGAAATACCCATTTCTACCGAGTGGGCGTACAAGCAATATGATGCGTTGAGCACGTCAACGGTTCTTTCATCCTGTACCAAGAGGCGTAGAATGGACGCGCTTTTGGACGCATTTGCATCGGGCGATTCAGAGTCTTTGGGGAGATCGGTTTTTAACGATCTGGAAATGCCTGTGTGCAGACGTTATCCATTTGTGTCGGGCATTAAAGATGCCCTGGTTTTAGCTGGAGCCCATGGTGCCTGTATGACGGGGAGCGGTTCGGCAGTTTACGGTGTCTGCGATTCGTTTGAGGAGAGCCTAACGGTAAAAGAAAAGCTCACAGGGATGCTTCCCCGTGAGGCAGGTCTTTGCGCAGTTAAAATCACAAAAACAAGGGGGTAGTTACCATTGGAGATAGATGCTGTAGTTTTGGCTGCCAGACCTAATACAGGAAAACTGGCGTCGGAAAGTGATGAGCCATTGGAAGCCAATATAGATATTGCCGGAAGGCCGATGATAGACTATGTTCTTTCGGCTTTGCGAGGGGTTCCGGAGATAAGGAACATAATCCTCGTAGGTCCTCGAGACGGACTCTCGGCATACGAAGGCGACAGGATAAAAATTGTGGAACCGGGTGAGGATCTAATCTCCAACGTAAAGATCGGTGTGTCCCATGCGGAATCCGAATACGTTCTTGTGGCATCTTCCGATATCCCACTCATAACAGATGAAATCGTGAAAGAGTTCATTCATGCAGCGATATCGTCAGGCGCTGACTTCGTGTATCCTGTGTGTACGAAAGAAGACTGCGACCTGAAGTACCCCGGCGTCCAGAGAACATACGCAAAGGTAAAGGGTACAAATTATACGGGGGGCAATCTTTTTTTCATAAAAGAAAGCCATGTCGAAAAACTCTGGCCCATGGTCGATGCAATGATTGAGAATCGAAAATCCCCTCTAAAGATGGGCATGTTCTTTGGTTTGGGGTTTGTGCTGAAAATCCTATTCGGGATTGCCGGCCTTCCTGAGATTGAAGATCATGTGGGCAAGATCGCCGGGATGAAGTGTAAAGCCTATGTAGCCGCTCCAGAAATAGGCATAGATGTTGACAAGCCTAAGGACTTGGAACTCGTTAGAAGTATATTGGCAAAGTGATATAATACCCTAGGAGAGATCGGCATGTCAGATGGTTCAAGAACAAATGTGGTCATATTAGCCGCCGGTGAAGGTACTCGGATGAAGTCTGATACCTCTAAGGTTCTTTTTCCCCTTTGTGGACGGCCTATGATAGATTATGTCCTAAATGCTGCTTTGGAGTTAGAACCCGATAAGATCGTTATTGTTTTGGGGCATAAAGGCCAAGAAATATTAGACCACGTTACCCGTACATGGGTAGAAGGCAGGAAAGATACCTGTCCCATCGAGTTCTCGTGGCAGACTCAGCAGTTGGGTACAGGTGATGCAGTAAGGTGTGCTTTAGATCTCATATCCTCGTTGTGTGAAAATGTGATGATCCTCTGTGGTGATACTCCTCTTATTACAGGCCGGCTGCTGCAAGAATTTGCGCGGATGCATCTGGCGTCGGGTTCTGATCTGTCTATCGTCACGACCATTCTTGAGGATCCGGGTTCATACGGACGTATAGTGAGAGACGAAGAGGGCAAGGTATCGAAAATCGTTGAAGCGAGCGACATTTCAGATAAAGAGGAAGGAGTTAAGGAAATCAACTCCGGTATTTACCTTGGGAAAAGGAGTATCTTATCTGAGTTTCTTCCGAGATTAAGCAACAAGAACGCAAAACAGGAATTCTATTTGACGGATATAGTTGAGATGGCTGCGAATGACGGGCTCAAGGTGTTGCCTTTTGTTTGGCAAGACAGCACGGCGGTTCACGGGGTAAACAACAGGTACGATCTTGCCTATGCCGAATCAAAGCTTAGGCAGAGGATCCTAGAGAGACTTTGCGTCTCGGGTGTTACAGTTCGCGATCCCCAGAACACATATGTAGACTATGGGGTTGAGGTTGGGAAGGATACCATAATCGAACCGAACACTTTTTTGGTAGGCGATACAAAAATCGGACAAAAGTGCATTGTCGGACCTTCTAGCTACATTATAGACTCGAATATCTCGGACGGCAGCAGGGTGTGGATGTCTGTCGTAGAGGACTCCGAAATTGGGCAGAATGCCGAAATAGGACCTTACTCGCATCTAAGACCCAAATGTGTAGTTGAATCCAATGTGTTAATAGGTAACTTTGCAGAAGTAAAAAACTGTGTAATAAAGCAGGGTTCTAAGGTTCACCATCATTCATATCTGGGCGATTGCTTCGTGGGCTCTCATGTTAATATAGGTGCAGGTACCGTTACGGTAAATTACGATGGAGTTAAGAAACATCAGACTATCATTGACGACGGTGCATTTGTCGGCTGCAACGCCAATATCATCGCTCCTTTGAGAATTGGGAAGGATGCTTTTGTTGCAGCAGGGTCGACCATCACTTCCGATGTACCTGATGGTTCTTTGGGAATTGCAAGGCAACGGCAGACCAACAAGGATGGCTGGGTGTCGAAGCGCAGAAAACAAGAGAAATAGGGGGTAACTCGATTGTATGGGTACGGTGGCCAGGATCTCAAGATCTTTTCCGGAAATTCCAATAAGAAACTTGCGTCTAGCATCTGCAAGCATATCGGAGTGCCTGAAGGCGCGATAGAAGTCGGTAGGTTCTCAAATGACGAGATTAAGGTAATAATCAACGAAAACGTAAGAGGATGCGACGTTTTCGTAGTACAGCCCACATGCAGTCCGGTGAATGACAGTCTCATGGAATTGCTTATCATCATAGACGCCCTAAGGAGAGCTTCTGCAAGCAGAATTACGGCAGTCATTCCCCACTATGGCTACGCCAGGCAGGACCGCAAAACTCGGGGTAGAGAACCGATAACGGCGAAACTTGTGGCAAATATGCTTGTAACAGCAGGTATAGACAGGGTGCTTACGATGGATCTTCATGCAGGCCAGATCCAAGGTTTCTTTGACATCCCAGTCGACCATCTGACCGCAGTTCCCCTACTTGCCGACTATTTCAAAACTCAAGACCTCAAAGACATAGTAGTGGTGTCGCCCGATGCAGGCGGAATTGCTCGGGTACGAGATATGGCGGAGAGGTTGGGCTCGCCCGTTGCATTCATAGACAAGAGACGTCCTGAGCCAAACGTTGCGGAAGTAATGAATATAGTTGGCAAGGTCGGAGGAAAGAACGCCATACTGCTCGATGACATCATCGACACCGGCGGGAGCATCGCTCAGGCGGCAGCAGCGCTTTTGGAGAAAGGTGCCGCTTCGGTAAGGGCGTGCGCAACCCATGCAGTATTCTCAGGCAACGCTTCGGCCATTCTTCGAGAAGCACATTTGAGGGAATTGGTAGTAACTGATACTATACCTATTGCAGAAGATATGAAGGATATGGTAAAAGTTATCTCCGTAGCCGAGATCTTCGGGGATGCGATAGTCAGAATCCACGAGGGCAGATCTGTATCTACCATGTTCAGGTAAGGGTCTTTAGAAATGTTTTCGCAATTTGAAGGGGCGTGACGAATTTGGAGCAGGAAGTAGTACTCGCAAGAACAAGAGAAGTTGGAACAGGAGCTGCTAAGGCACTGAGGAGGGCCGGGCAGATACCTGCAGTATTATACGGCAAAGGAATCGATTCTGTACCTATAGCCATCGATTCCAAACAGATGAGGAAGATCATGTCTCAAAGTCTGGGGCACATTCACAAGATCATGGTTGAGGACGTAGGTCTTGAGGGTAATGTCATGGTTCAGGCCATAGATCGCGATCCAATCACAGGCGAAGTGATTCATATAGATCTTCACAGGATTTCACTGACAGATAAAGTCAAGGTAGAAGTCCCGGTTACGGTAGTCGGTGAAGAGGAGCTGACCAAACAAGGCCTAGTTCTTCAAAGGCAGCTTAGAGACATATCTGTGGAATGCTTGCCCGGCGATATACCTACGGAATTTGAAATCGACGTGTCGCACTTGAACTTCGGGGATACTATTTTAGCCGGAGATCTTAAGATGCCGGAGGGTGTAAAGATCATGACTCCGCCCGACGAAGTAGTGCTGGTGGTCGTGGCGCCTAGGACGGTGGCTGAGGAAGAAGTAGAAGAAGCGGCGGAAGAGAAAGTTGAAGAAGAGGGCAAAGTAGCGGGGGTCCATGAGCCTGAAGAATAGGTCCGCTCGTAGGCGAGACAGGTGACGGTCCAGATGAAATGCATCCTTGGTTTGGGTAACCCAGGCAGAAAATATGCATTGACTAGGCACAACGTAGGTTTCATGGTGGTTGATCGATTAGCCCGGCGTTTGGGAGTTTCCTTTTCCGACAGAAGTATGAACGATGTGGCTCTAGCGTCGGTAAACCCTCGTGACTACGATATAGATAGAGGGCAAGAATTTTCCCGAGAGCCAATACAAGTGATTCTGGCCAAACCCAAGACCTATATGAACAGAAGTGGAATAGCGGTTCAAGAGATTCTCGGAGACTTTCCGCTTACAATTAGAGATATTCTTGTGGTTCATGATGATATGGATCTTGCCTTTGGCAAGATCCGATTCAAATATAACGGGAGCTCGGGGGGGCACAAAGGAATACAGTCCATCATTGACACGTTAAATGACAATGGCTTTCCGCGACTCAAGATTGGCATAGGAAGACCTGAATCCGGGGTTGATCCTGTAGAATACGTGTTGTCTCCATTTGACGATGAGGAATCGCTGTCTCTTGTGCTTGATACAGCAGTTTCCGGAGTGATTGATTCGCTGGTTTTTGGGTTAGCCGAAGCGATGAACCGTTATAACCGGACTATGGATCTGGAGGAGTATGGGAACAAGTAATGCCTCATCCTGGATTGTTAGAACTGTTTTCTAGTTTGGGTAGCGTTTCAAAGGCCACTTACGCGATTTCAAGTAAAAGAACGCCGGTTCTTCTTACCGGCGCTCAGGGTTATGCTCGCACCTTTTATGCGGCTTCTCTTTATAGTAGGACTCAGCAGCCAACAGTCTTAATCCATTCAGATCCGGAATCGGCTGTGATCTCTTACCGGGAACTCAGTGACCTCTTGGGTTCCGATAAGGTATTCTTGTTCCCCGCTGCCGAGGTCATGCCGTTTGAATTGCGCGATAACAGAGAGCCTGTTTGTATGAGGATTGCCGCCTTGTCGAATCTTGTGCGTCAAGATGCATCACCGGCAGTCCTGGTTATGCCGGCCCATGCGCTTATGCGAAAAGTCATGCCCAGAGAAGAGTTTGAAGAAGGGTGCATTCGTCTGACTGTTGGCGAAAAGAGGGACCCCGAGACTCTGATAAGAAGGCTGGTAAGGTTTGGCTATGAGCGAGTCTACTCAGTACAAGCAAAGGGCGAAGCAGCTCTTCGCGGAGGAATACTTGACGTGTTTCCTCCTATTTCCGAGTCCCCGTATAGGGTAGAATTTTTCGGAGACGAGATAGATTCGATACGATTGTTTGATTGTGAGACTCAAGTTTCGACCGAGATGGTTACCGAATCATATCTGGTTCCTGCTCAAGATTTCTTGCTGATCGAGGAAAGCCCAAACCATCTTGGTTACGAGGAAAAAGATGTTCGGTATGCGACTGTGTTTGACTATTACCGAGACCCTCCGATTGTGTTGGTAGATGGGTACGATGCTTGCTGTGAGAGCCTGAGGGAGTTTGAAAAGATTGGCACTGAGATTGCATCCGCTCGAATAATAGCAGGTGCGATGGAGTCCCACGAAGCGTCTATCTATCTTCCCGCCGCTTTGATCGAATCCAAGTTGCGCGATAGTTCTTTGTTGTTCACCTCTTTGCCAAGAGCCTATGAAGGTGTTGCGCCCAAAGAGATAGTGGAAGCAGATACTAGATTGCAGATCACCTTTGCAGGAAGATGGCAGGATGCTGTAGGTGAGTTTAGGCAACTACTATCCAACAATCGCAGGGTAGTGCTCTTGGCCGGAAATCGGGAGAGATGTGCTGCAGTACACCAGTGGCTAATGAAAGAGGACATAGAGGTTTTGGTTAGAGATGAAATCGTTGACATTCCTCAACCTGGCATAGTCACTCTCTCTATAGGCAGCGGCGAGAACGGATTCAACTGCCCTGAGAAAGATCTTTGTCTTTTTACTGAGAATGAGCTGTACGGAAAACCTAAGATGCGTAGGACAAGACGAAGAGTTTCGCGCATAGGCTTGGATTGGCGGGAGCTTTCAGTAGGCGACTATGTTGTCCATGCTAACCATGGTGTAGGTCAGTTCATGGGAATAAAGAGTATGACCGTAGATGACGCAACGCGAGACTATATCCACATAAGGTATGCAGAGGACGATGCTTTGTACGTTCCCGTGGACCAAGTGGACATGATTGAAAAATACGTGGGGCCCGAAGGGTCAAAACCCAGGCTGCAAAGATTAGGCAGTGGGGAATGGCAGAGGATAAAGGCCAGAGTAAACAAATCTATACAAGATATGGCCAGAAATCTTCTCCTTTTGGAGGCGCAGAGGAAATCACGGAAGGGTCATGCCTATTCGCCGGACACACCGTGGCAGCGTGAATTTGAAGAGTCATTTGAGTATGAAGACACCGAAGATCAGGTTCTTTCCACACAGGAGATAAAGGAGGATATGCAAAAGCCATATCCTATGGATAGGTTGTTGTGCGGAGACGTAGGCTATGGTAAGACCGAAGTTGCAATGCGGGCGACGTTCAAAGCGGTTATGGAATCCAAACAAGTTGCGGTACTGGTTCCAACTACCATCCTTGCCGAACAACATTATGCCACGTTTAAACGGCGCTTTGAAGGCTATCCGGTCTCAATAGAAGTCTTAAGTCGCTTCCGCACCCCTCGGGAACAAAAGAAAGTGCTAAGGGATGTTGCGCTAGGAGCGGTAGACGTACTAATAGGGACTCACAGATTGCTTAGCAAGGATGTCAAATTCAAAGACTTAGGCCTTCTCATAGTCGATGAAGAGCATCGGTTTGGGGTGGCAGATAAAGAAAAACTAAAACAAATGTCTGTTACATGCGATGTCTTGACTCTGACAGCGACTCCTATCCCAAGGACCTTGAATATGGCGATTACTGGGATAAGGGATGTTAGCCTGATTGAAACGCCGCCTGAAGGCAGGTTCCCTGTAGAAACATATGTTATACCATATGACCCGGCAGTCATAGCGCAGGCAATTCGACGAGAAATACGTCGCGGCGGGCAAGTGTTTTACGTTCATAACAGGGTTCAGTCCATACAGAGGGCTGTTCAACGTATTCAGGCATACGTGCCTGAGGCCAGGATAGCAGTGGCGCACGGTCAAATGAGAGAGAAGGACCTTGCGATTACCATGCAAGAGTTTCTACAAGGGCAGTATGATGTGCTCGTATCTACGACCATAATTGAATCGGGACTAGATCTACCCAATGTAAACACTCTCATTGTGGAAGACTCGGATAAGCTCGGGCTAGCTCAGTTGTATCAGCTTAGAGGCAGAGTGGGCAGGTCGAATAGGATCGCATATGCTTTCTTTACATATCGGAAGGATAGGATGCTTACCAAAGAAGCGGAGCAGAGACTTGTGGCTTTGAGAGATTTTGGGTCCATGGGATCTGGCTTCAGACTGGCGATGCAGGATTTAGAGATACGAGGGGCAGGAAATCTGTTAGGGCCAGAACAACACGGATTCATGACTCTTGTGGGATATGACATGTATGTGAGGCTTCTCGAACAAGCGGTCAGACGGCTGAAAGGGGAACCGGTTGAAAAAGATAGACAAATATCGGTGACCATAGAAATTCCATGTGATGCTTACATTCCTGAATCCTACGTTTCAGATTCCAAAGTGCGATTTGCTTTCTACAAGAGGATAGCGGGAGCCCAAGAACTAGATGTACTCGACTCGATTGAAGTTGAATTAGAGGACAGATATGGAGACCTGCCGCACGCCACACATAATTTGCTCGATGTTTCTAGGTTGAAGGTAATGTGTGCTTCTTCAGGTATAACCCATGTGTCTTACTCGGTCGAAGATATTGTCCTGGGCAAATGGCGACTTGAGTTCAAAGTTGGGGTTCCTCACCTATTTCCTTTTGAGAAGATTCAGTCGATCGGAAGAGATTTTCCGGGTATTTGGTTTGACGCGAAGTTCTCTTCGCTAAACATGATATTATCTAATGAGACACCAGATAAGGCGCTTATGATGGCCCTGAGATTTGCGCGACGCGTTTGTCCCAACTGACAGTTGCGGAACAGGCAGGCGACATTCAACAAATACCAAGGAGCAGGATGCTATGAAATGTCCAGATGGAAAGGATAACGAAGTCGGACTTTGCAGCCGGGCATGGCAGCGGTTTGTAGATATAGTCAGGACATTGAGAGGTCCTTCTGGATGTCCATGGGACAAAGAACAGACTTATCAGACGCTTGTTCCTTTTGTTATCGAAGAAGCCTATGAAGTTGCGCAGGCCGCTGTCGAAAACGATGCGAACAAACTTAAGGAAGAACTGGGTGACCTAATGCTCGAGGTAGGTCTTTACGCAACTATCGGCGAAGAACAGGGAGATTTCACACTTGATGATGTGCTCAATGGGATATCTGATAAGCTCATTAGAAGGCATCCTCACGTTTTTGGGGAAGCGGACGTAAAGAGTCCGGAAGATGTGGAGAGGCTATGGTCCGATATAAAACGGAATGAACCTGGGCGCTACGAAGATGGGCATTCGCTGATGGATGAGGTTGGCACCGGGCTTCCTGCACTTATGAGGGCTCAAAAGCAGCAGAGACTAGCTGCGACCGTTGGGTTTGACTGGCCCGACACTTGCGGAGTCATAAAGAAGATTGAAGAGGAGCTCGAAGAGGTAAAAGAAGCTTGCAGCAAAGGTGATAGTAAGGAAGTTCACAATGAAGTAGGGGATCTTCTCTTTGCGTGTGTAAACCTCGCAAGGCATTTAGACGTACATGCAGAGTCGGCTCTTATGGACGCGATTGAAAAGTTTGGCCGAAGATTTAGACAGGTCGAGTCTTACCTAAGAGATGAGAACATGCCTATTGAGGATGCCGGGCTTGATTACCTTGATGAACTGTGGGAACGCGCAAAGATGTCTCAAGAAGAGAACGATTGAAATTCGCAATTCTTTCGCCGACATTTGGATTAGGAAACTTAGTGACGTGCATAGGCGCTTAAGATAGTGTAACTTCGGTTAGTTGGTGGTAGACTAAGAAGCAGAATGTAAAAAGATAGGTGTTTTTCTCTGCCAAGGCCACAAATGCACCAGACAATGACAAACAACGTGCCACGGTGTCTTATAGTGGGCAGTAGTTTCAACCTGAGTCCTTAAGGACAATACAAAACGGAGGGATTTAGATGAACAAATCTGAACTTGTGTCCAAGGTTGCTGAGAAGTCGGGTTTGACGAAGAAAGATAGCGAAAAAGCAATAAACAGTTTCATCGAAGTAGTTCAGGAAAGTCTTGCTCAGGGCGAGCCAGTTGTCATCCTTGGCTTTGGGACTTTCAGCGTAAGAGATAGGGCGGCTCGCGAAGGGCGTAACCCGCGGACGGGAGAACCCATTCAGATCCCAGCCGGCAAAATGCCTGTTTTCAAGCCAGGCAAAGGATTGAAGGATGCAGTAGGGGCAAAAGAAGAATAAGTCAGCATATGTATATGGATTAGTATTGATGAGGGAGGGTTGGCGGTGCGTCTCGATAAGTATTTGAAAGTTTCGCGTATTGTTAAACGTAGGGCCCTAGCACAGCAACTGTGTGATGGGGGTCATGTTACTAGGAACGGACGTACTGCCAAACCCTCAACTAATGTAGATGTGGGCGACGTTTTGGAGATAAATTTCGGGTCCCGAAAGCTGACCGTGCAGGTTGCCGCTTTAGCGGAAAGCGCAGGCAAAAAAACAGCCGAATCCCTATACATTACATTGTCAGAGCAAATGCTTAATTCCGAAGACAGGATCGAGCCGTTGCGCTAAGCCTGCTCGGACGCGTTCCACGTGCAATTTCCGCTTAACATGAAGATGCTACTTTTCTTGAGGATTTATTACCCGGATGTACTGAACTTCGCCTGGCATTACTAAGCCCAACTTCTCCCTGGCCACTTGTTCTATATACTCCTCGGTTTTCATCGTTTCAATCTGTTGTTCCAGGGCACTATTGGATATGCGCAAATAGTTGATTTCGGCTTGTGCCTCTTCAATGCGTCGCTTTATTCTGATCACTTCGCTTTGCCTTATTGCAAAACTAATGACCAGCAGTAGGACAACTAGCCACAGCCCCGTGAGTTTAACGGTTCGTGGTTTCTTTTGTCTGTTGTTTGGCATGGACTATTCCTCCTCAACCTCATCACCGCCAAACAGATTCAGAGGATCGCCCGAAATGACGATAACTACCTCATAGCCCTTTGTCTTTGCCCTGTTGTACAATGTAGCTACTGTAGATTGACTCAGCCCCAGCTTGTCCGCAATCTTCTGCGTGGAGTAGCCGGTTTCTTTTAGGACTACAACTTGTCGCTCTCTAAAACTTAGCTTTTCCGCTCCCCGGATTTCGATTTGCACAGTTTTTCCCCCGGGTTATCCACAAGTTATGCACAGATTGTGGACAAAATTTGTACAAATCTATTTTACAACACAATTGTACTTTCTGCTAGATGGAGTTTGGCATAATGAAACATGGCAAAATACATATGAGCCGTTATCTCCATAGTTTATGTGGAATGTTATTAAGAAAAGGGATAGAATAACAATTAGAGTGTACGGTGGTAGTCGGTATTGACATGGGCGTTCGCTTGCCAATATTCTGACGATGAAAGTTGAAGCCTAGGATAAAATGTCACCGTGTCCCATTTGTTGACGCCATAAATTGCTATCACCTATAATCTAGTTGCCAGATTTATCAAAATACCCTGGGAGGAATGTAAAAGGTATGGCCCTCGAAGTAGGAGCGATTGTAGAGGGAGTTGTTACTGGAGTTACAAATTTCGGTGCATTCGTGACCTTACCTGATGGAAGCACAGGATTGGTTCACATCTCTGAAATCGCTGACGAGTATGTAAAAGACATTAACGATTATGTAAAGAGAAATGACAAAGTCAGAGTGAAAATTCTGTCTGTTGATCCTTCGGGGAAGATTGGTTTGAGTATGAAACAAGCAAACCCGGATTACCGCAAACGGTCTGTCCTCGAGCCGCGACGTACGAAGTCGAATTTCGAAGAGAAGGTTGCTCGCTTCATGAAGGAAAGCGAGGAACGTCAAGCAGACCTCAAGAAGAACGTAGACTCCAAGCGAGGAGGGCGTGGCTCCCGCCGGGAAATGTGAGGAGAAGCCGGGGTGTTGGAACAGGTAGACAATGGGGACTTAAAATCCCTTGGGCTTTGAGCCCGTGCGGGTTCGAATCCCGCCCCCGGCACCATTACGTAACTTCTGATCGATCACACTTATCCACCGATGGTCTGCGCAATAGGCCAATCGGCTTTGCTACCGAACTGATTGCCTACCGGTCTAGAAACGACCAGTCGTTGCGCGTGAAGTTCCAATCGGTCCGATCCATCTCAACGAGAAACTTGCTTAAGTAGTCGGACAAGCATTCGATCATCAGGCGCCCTTTTTCAGCGGTCGCATTCCTTGGATCGCCGGTGGCGCCGGTTTTGGATATCTCGGGTATGGTCGTAAAGAGTTTTACTTCACTAGGTGATTGAGGCCATTCTCCTTCCGCTTTATCCATGTCTACCAGTTCGGGTACCAGATAAAGGGCAGCGGATGTCTCTGCCTCGCCTGCGTGTCCTATCCCATGATCTTCACCGAAAGTCCCGCGAGGGCAAAGTCTGGGCCCGGAGATCCACCATGCCATAGAAGCTGCAAGTTTTGCGGATGGGAAAGCCTTTTTCACTTTTCGGGAAGCGATATCGATGGCAGAGTTGTTCCCTCCGTGCCCGTTTACAATCAGGAAATGATTTATTCCTTGTTGTATGCAAGATTCCATTATCTCAAAAACAACCTGAGCTAGTGTTTCTGCTGTAACGGTTATTGTGAACGGATAGGGCATAAGACCATCGCTGACCCCAAATGGAATTGGGGGCAGGAGAAGAGTTCCGGGAGTCTTGGCGGCCGTCTTTTCGGAAACCCCATAGGCTGCGAATGTGTCTGTACCCATAGGCAGATGGTATGCGTGGTTTTCGGTGGCGCCTGTGACTAGGATGGCTTTGTTGAACGATTGTTTCTCAAATCTGTGCCTGGACAAGCGGTGAAGTCTGAATTCTTCTTGCATTTAGAAAGACCTCCTGTGCTTACGTGGTTGCTATCATTCTACTTTAGTCCAAAGAAATAATCACGCTTTGCTTACAGGGAATGCTCTCCTTCGCAAGGAAAACGCTTAAGTTTTGGCGAAGTCCCACGAGGTAAGAGATTCCTTGTAAGCGAAGGAGGAAATCACATGTCGAGAACGCTTGTGCCTGAAGATATATATAGGTTTAGGAATCAAGGAGATGCTCAAATATCTCCCGATGGCTCGAGGATTCTTTTTGTATCGGCTCAGGCCGACAGGGAGGAAGACCGGGAACTAACCGATATTTGGGTGTTATACGTTGAAGGAGGCAAGGCACACAAACTGACCACGTCGGGTAAGGATAGGTTTCCCAGATGGTCGCCTGATGGGAAGAGATTCGCTTTTGTCTCTAATCGTTCCGGTAAGCCCCAAATATGGATCATGGAAGCCGACGGGGGTGAACCTTGGCTTATCTCCACCGACCAATCCGTTGCAGGTGTTCCTGTCTGGTCTCCTGATGGTCAGTATATTGCTTTCACATCGAAAGATTTCAGCAAGACTCACACCTGGATCCCTTATCCGGGCGCGCCCGATTGGGACAGGAAGCGTGCCGAAGAGCAGGCGAGAGAGACCTTATCGCGCAATGAACATTCTGAGGGAAAGGAGCGGCTCGATAGAGGGCGGGTTTCGGACGTCAAAGTTATAACAAGGTTTACCTACCGTTTCGATGGCGTTGGTTACCTTGGCGATCTGAGAAACCACATCTTTTTGGTCTCCGTGCCCCAGGTTAAACCCGAATCCGGAAGGGTCCGGGGCGATGTTCGCAGGCTCACTTCCGGCGATTATGATCACGGTGACTTCAGTTTTTCTCCGGACGGCAGTTACTTGGCCGTTACCGCTATGAGATTTGAAGATGCAGATTTCATGGAGAAACAGGATCTTTGGTTGATAGAAGTACCTACAGGGCGCATGGTCCAGGTTTTGGAGGGCGAAGGGCATTTGGGGTGTCCAAGATGGTCGCCGGACGGCAGCAAAATCGCTTTTGTCGGGACTGATGGCTCACACGGAAGTTCGACCACAAATAATCTGTGGGTTCTTCCCGTAGAAGGGTTTCTCGAGCAGATCGACAAGCGAGAAAGTTTTTCGGCTCCGACCCCTTTGTCTATGTGCGATGCTCGCAACCTGACTCGTGAGATGGATAGGCCTGTTGGCAATTTCGTTAGCTGTGATATGAGTTACATTGGTGAAGATGTACCTTTTGCTTGGATAGACGACAATTCTCTTTTTCTTTTGGTATGTGATAAAGGCGCTACAGGTCTATATGAGGCCGTATTTAATCAGGATTCTGAGAAGTATGAGGCGACGAGATTATGGAGCGATCCGCTGAAGAATGCCCTTGCGTTGAGGGTCGGCGGAAACAGAACTCTCTTGCAAATAGGTTCGCCATCGCAGACAGACAACCTATACTTGCTAAATCGCGATGAGAAAGGGTCGTCTTTGAGCGTGCTTTATGAGTCAAATTTGTGGCTTGACGAAATAGATCTTGGAAACTGTGAACGTTTTGTATCCAAAGGGGATGAGGGCTGGGACATCGATGGGTGGTTGATCTATCCTTCAGGGTATGAAAGGGGCAAAAGATATCCGACAGTTCTTTTCATTCATGGAGGTCCTCACGGGGTATATGGTTCGTCGTTTATGTTTCAGTGCCAGATATTTGCCAGCTTGGGATACGCGGTGGTATATGCAAATCCGCGAGGTTCACAGTCTTACGGTCAAGATTTTGCTTACGCATGTGTAGGAGATTGGGGCGGCAGTGACTTCAAAGACATCATGGCAGCAGTAGATCATGTGGTCGATATGGGTATAGCTGATCCAAATAGACTTTTTGTTACCGGTTGGTCATACGGTGGCTTCATGACAAGCTGGACTGTGACTCAAACTGACAGATTCAGGGCTGCGATTGCAGGAGCCATAATTTCAGATAGATATAGCATGTATGGGACAACTGATATCCCACTGTTTATGGAGCACCATTGTGCAGGTCTGCCATGGGAGACAAGAGATAATTACTTCGAGAGATCTGCGATAGCATATGTGGAGAATGTTAAGACCCCTATCATGTTTATCCACGGCGAAGGGGATCTGCGATGTCCTATTTCCCAGTCTGAAGAGTTCTATTTGTCTCTTAAGAGATTACACAAAACCGCAGTTATGGTTCGGTACCCTGGCGAGTTTCATGGGTTTACGAAGCCATCCCATAAATTTGACCGATTTGAAAGAATGTTGGCGTGGTTTGATTACTATGCAAAGGACAAATAAGTGGTGGGCCATACAGGACTCGAACCTGTAACCCCCCGATTAAGAGTCGGATGCTCTACCATTGAGCTAATGGCCCATAAAAATTGGTAGCGGCGACTGGATTCGAACCAGTGACCGTACGGGTATGAACCGTATGCTCTAGCCAACTGAGCTACGCCGCCACATATAGCAAGCCTAATTATAAGCAAAGGGGAAAGGGACGTCAACAGTTCGCCCTTGATTTGCGGGGAGCATCATGAGGCGCTGACTGATTGACATAGTCTGTTTCTGTCAGTTCGTATTCGACCGATGACTGTGGACGGCCTAGTTGATCTTTCCAAGAATTGTGACTAATCGAGACCTTGCGGAAGCCGATTTTCTCGTATACGTGTTGAGCTCGCGTGTTTTCTAGGTTAGTATCCAGAATTATTTTTTCGTATCTTTGCTCGTAGAATAAAACGTCAATTAACATGCAGAGGAGTCGGGTACCGTATCCTCTTCCTTGCATAGTGCTATCGCAAATCTTGATGCCGATCTCCGCAACTCGGTTTCCTTTGTTGCTATAACTCATCTCTCCTATAGGCTTGCCATCCGCTTCGATTATCAATCGGCGGCGCGTGTCATCAGCGTCAGTCGAAAGACTTGATGCAATTTCCTCATCGCTAACGTCTAGCCCATGTGGAAATCCTGCATGTGCCATTATGGCGCCATCTCGCCACCAGTTGCCCAAGATATGAGCATCCGCTTGAGTGGCATCGCGAATTACCAGATTGTCTTTTTGGATAAATATTTGACTCCCCCCTAATGCTTTTTTGAGCCGGTACCGATCGAAGATTCCGATGCCAATACCTACTGCGCAAAGCGTATCATCGTCTAAAACATCGTATAGTCTCTCAGTGTTTCCGTCTACCTTTTGTGTGATAGGCTAGACTCGGACTTCCATTCAACGTAACGAACAATTTAAACACAGGGTTACTCATACGATTCTTCTAGGAAAGGTCTGGGGGCTGATTTAGAAATGAAAAACGTTGTGGCAATTTTCCTGGCACTAGTGATGTGTATAGGGGTGAGTGGTTGCGTCTCTCCGGCCGGCCCGAATGATGGGTCTTTGGTCGGAGAAGATATGAATGGACAGGTGGCAATAATAAGGGCTGACTTCGAAGACATTTCATGGGGCGTAGTTAGCATAGATCCTGAGGATTACGGCATTACCGATGACCAGCTTACGTGCGTATCTATGCCTGATTTCTCAGAGTATATTCTCGGCGAGCTTATTGCCTACTATCTTTACACTGACGGCGCCGGCTCCGAGGGTTCGGCAGAGGTACTTTATGAACGATTTATGGAAGCACCAAATACAGTCTTGACCTACATGGCGCTAATCGGGGATCAAAAGGCAAGAGGTGGTCCAAGCGGAAATGATACGGCCGTAGTTGAACTGTCCCGTGCAATTGCCTTAGCGGATGTCTGTTGGCATGATGTGGCAGACGAATTCAGCGAAATATTAGAGAAGTACCAGTCCATCTATCCTGATGGTAGGGTTGCAGATATTCTCGGGTGCATTGAGAAGGAGCGTGAAGCAGCCATCGAAAAGAATCGATAGTTGACACCGTAGATAAGAAAAAGGAGGCTACGCCGGTAATCCGTAGCCTCCTTTGTTCCTCGCGAGCTCGTGAGTTTTTCGGGAAGAAGCAGAAAGTGCCGTCCCCCTTGCTTCACCGAGCGGTTTGGAATAATATGGTTAGGTTGCCTCCTGAATCCAAGATGAACTCGTAGTGGAAGTCTTTGTAGTCGGGATGGGCCTCGATAAATGTTGTGTCTAGGAGATATATGTCATATCTCCCATAGGTAGTGTAATCGGGAGGAGCGAGTGGCACTATATTTGGTGTCCAATCCGCTGTCAGCGTTTTTGTTTCGTTAAGGTCTTCGAATCTGTAGCCTGTTGGGCTTTGATCGTCTGCTATTCGCTCTGAAAGAGTTACTTCAACCGATATAGGACCGGAGTCTTCTATAGTTACGTTTTCAATTTTTCCAAATAGCCTTGTGCCGCCTCTTTCAACGTAAATGTTGGCGTTTGACATCAAGTCTATCACTGTGAAATAGCCGTCGGTCCACTCAAATGTGTCTTTGATTTTTTCCATGATCGCGTCGTCGGCATAGTCACGGTGCACAATTAAGGCGGCCTGACGTTGGTATTCATCGGCAAAACGTGTGATTTTGTAATCATCGATGCTACCGTTTTCTACGATGACTTCTGCATTGTAAGGTATCATCTTGATTTGTCCTATGTTGTTTTCATCTACCCATATATCCCACGCCGCAGGATGGTCTTGGGCACGTTTCAGGTCCCAATCCTCTGGTACCTCAAGTTTGAAGAAGGCCGTTCCCAAAACTTTGAAACCTTCGTTTTTCGCTACGGGCTGTATGTCTCCGAGTAAGGCGATACTTTTACACACCAGGTCAAGTTGCTCTTCGAGTGATAAGTATTCTTTCGCAAGTTCGCTATTGTCAGGGGGATACTGTACATCAGATGCAAATGTTGCATAGTAGGTATAACCGTTTCCCTGCAGCAACATCTTTGCGGGAGCGGGTGATTGTGCAATATCTTCCTCATCTATAAGTTCTCCGATCTGTCTTTGTATTGTTAGGAGGCGGCCTCCTTCATGCCCCCATTCGTCGTACACTTTTTTGCAGTATATGACTACGCTATCTTCGTGTTCTTCGACGACATATCGCTCTTTCCATTCGGACGGAAACTCTAAGGAGAATCCCAATTCTGGATTTTCATATGATATAGGCTTCTTGGGATTTACTGCGAGCACAATAATGACCGAGACTACAACTACAAGACTTATGATTATTAGCCGCGACGAAGGTTTTCGATAGCCGGCAACGTTCTTTATGCGGCTTTTGGTGTTGTTTTCGCCGAAAGCCAGAGGAGATGCGAACCTATGATTTGTAGACATATTCAGCAAGCATGTAGAGTAATCAGCCCTTATGTCTCTTCCCCAACGGCTCAATACCATTTCATCGCATGACATTTCCATATCCTTTGTCATAAGAGAAAAAGAAATCCACACTATAGGGTTGAACCAGTGAATGGAGAGAGCTAAGAAGTAAAGAGCTTTTACTATATGATCCATCCGCTTAATGTGATATTCTTCGTGCTTAAGGACATATTCTCTCTCTTCTCCCTGCACTGTCACAGGGATGTATATCTTAGGCGAGATAAGTCCCAAAACAAATGGAGACGCTATGGTATCGACTTCATAGATGTTTCTTTCTACCAAGGTAGCGAACTTGAGTTTTGTCCTTAAGCTTAAGTAAGAATACATGCCATAGCCCAACACTGCGATTACGCCGGCTGCCCATGCTCTAGAAAACATGGCCCAAACGTTCACACCAGAATGTTCGTAAGGGTTTGCCGCATCTATCGGATCTTTGTTGTCTGGTATGGGTGCAGGGCTAGGTACCGGCAGATTTTGCCCTTCCGTGGCATTCCATTGCCCTGTATCTGCAAGATTAATCGATTCTGTGATCATCTGATGAACTTGGGTGCCTATCTCTGAGACGGGTATGACTGAAATATCGCTTTCTATAGAGAAGGGACATACCAGGCGAAACAAGACTACCAGCCAAAGGACGTATGAGAACACTCTGGGAGATTTTCTGAGAAAAGGGCGTATAAGCATGACCGCAAGCGCTACTAAGCTAGCCTTTACTGTCATCTCTAGCACCGTCGAAAATGCGCCTATCATTTCGTTGCCTCCTCAATAATTCGCTTTATCTCATCGATTTCTTTCTGAGACAGTATTTTGCTGTCAAGAAAGGCTGTTACAAAAGCTGGAATGGAGTTGCCGAAAGATCTTTCGAGAAGCGCCTCAATTTCATATTGTTGAACTTGTTCCCGCTTGACCAGCGAACGCACGGTGGCATTTTTATTCTCTAAGATACCGCGGTCTGATAGTTTCTTTATCATCGTATAAGTCGTAGACTTTTTCCATCCGAGTTTTCGATTGCATATCTTACATAGTTCGGTTGAATTGATGGGTTCATTATTCCAGACGATATCCATGAACTTGTGTTCCGCGTCAAACAACCTGTGTTTTTCTTGATCCAAACTAAGACCTCCTTATTCTATTACAGTAGACCTACTAGGATAAGTCTATTCCGATAGACCTAAGGTGTCAAGTAGTGGAAAACGAAATCTTGTGGCAAAAGTATGGGCTGTGTCACGCGGTTAGCGTTTGACCTGATCTGTCATATGATGAAAACTCAAATCAGAGTTTGTCTGCGGACGTAACTTCGTTTCCTCCTTGCCTCTTCGAAAGGTACATAGCCTTGTCTGCCATACGAATTACGTCGTAGGCTGTGTCACCGTGTTCCGGCCAGGATGCGACTCCTATGCTGACGTTCATCTTGACGGTTTCGTCGCCTGACTCAATGGCTTCAAAGCGGGCAGCATCGAGAATTCTCTGTCCTACCGCCAACCCGCCCGTTGTATCTGTCTTTGGGCACAAAACGAGAAACTCGTCCCCGCCGTAGCGGGCAAGCACGTCTCCGTTTCTTATGTTGTCTTTCATGACCTCGGACAAATGGCAAAGCAGGGAGTTCCCCGTTTCATGGCCGTAGCGGTCGTTTATATGTTTCAACCGGTCAACATCCATGAAGATGACTGAACAATGCTCGTTATTGAGCGCTAATTGGCTAAACTCTGTGTCGATCCACTCTCTTACATAACGGAGATTATAGATGCCTGTAAGCGGGTCGGTCTGACTTTCCCTTGTTTTCTCCAGCAGTTCTTTTTGGAATTCATTTTGGCGTCGAAGCAGCATCACACCCACGAAGATAATCACAAACGCCATGTTGCCTAGGTGCGATGAGACCACCGTACCCACTAGCGTTATAAACCCCCGTACTGCCATTACAGACTTTCTTTCTGTGAAAAAGTTCTTGACAAAAGATTCTGCAAAAGAGGTCTTCGAGACGAACAAGTCTGCACCGGTAACGAACACTGTGTTGGTTACATCATAAGCTAAGATCATAAGAATAATTGTGAAGAGATCTCCATCGGTAGCTGCGACTCCCGGGACCCAACCCATCCATGCTCCTACTTTGTCGGCCGCATAGAGACAGAGTGTGAACTGCCCGGCATTGAAGATACAGTTTGCCAACCCGTGTTTTCTGGTCCAAAAGTGCAATAACATAGATGGTACGATCACCAATAGAGACGGAGCAACGCCGTAGCAGTACAGCGTCGCCATGAGCAACGGAAAACCGGGGTTCATTTGTATTCCCGAAGGAAGAGCTACCGGCAGATGATAGGATATAAGGCCAAAAAGCGCCAGCATCATAACGGTGCGTTGTTCAGGGAAGGTACCGTTCAACAAGGTTTTCACGCAGAGGGGAAATCCGATTGCCGCGATCGATGTCAAATAAAGGCCTTGATAGAGGGCCTCGCGTCCTACAAGGTTTGTCGTTATCAATCTATTTCGGTAAAAAGACGAAAACACATTGGAAGTGGGTTTGCGCGGCTCATCCAAAATTTACAACGCCCCAATCGTGAGCACGTTCTTTGCTCTTGACAGATCTGGTAGGTGCTAAAACCTAAATCACCTTTTCATCCTATTAATGGATGTTATCAGATCCATCTCATCAAAGTCCATACGTATTTACCTAGGCCATCCTAATATAGATATTTCTCTCCCAGATGGGATTTTCTTCAGGGAAATCGCTACGGAAATGAGGGCCTCTTGATTCTTCTCTGGCGTACGCAGCAAACGTGACAGATGCTGCTGTATGCCATAAACCTACGTTTTCTGCTGCAAGAAGCAGTTCGGCTTCAGATTCAGCTCTTTGTGCACCAATCAGTTCACTCAATGCATAGAGTCTTTCTTTCGCTTCTATCAATTCCTTTCCTGAGCGAACCGGAAGAAGATATTTGGATGAATATTCTTGGATCGACTCTCGCACGTATCTCGGAGATACTGTGGAGCCTTTGTTGTTTAGCCAGTCTGTGACCCTTGGAACTATGGATGCGGGCACACGGACCTCGTCCGCACAGACTTCCTCGACACGTTTCATAGATGGGGGCACCATGCCCTTTGCATAGGCGGCAGCAGATTTTCCCGCTCTTATTCCGAAGACTATGCAGTTTGTAAGGGCATTTCCGCCAACTCTATTGGCACCGTCAACGCCCCCGGTTACTTCTCCGCAAGCAAAAAGACCGGGCACCTCCGTTTCCGCATTCGGCCCTATCCTTATCCCGCCCGGGAAGTAGTGCTGAATGGGACTCACAGGCACCGGATTTTGCCAAGGTGGGCTGGACTTGGGGAACATGCGCATTATGGTTCTTAGGTACTCGTCATTTTCCCAAGATTCTTTCGGGATGTCTTCAAGATGAAGAAAAGCCTGGCTCTTTTTATTTTGAAGCGCAATTGCTACTGAGCACTTGTCTCTTGCGAAGAGATTAGCATCTCTTCCCGAAGATAGGCCTTCTTGTTTGAGTAAGGTATCTAGGAAAGGTTCCCCGTTTGCATCTGTAAGTCTGGCAATGTCAATTATCCCCAAGTCAATGAACCAATGGGCTCCTCCCGGGACATCGATACCTATCGGATAGAACTGAACGAATTCCATATCTACGAGATGACAGCCTGTATGCAAGGCCAGCATGTATCCGTCACCTGTAATTCTCGGCGGATTGTCAGTACGTTCATATATAGCCCCTCCACCGCCGGTTGCCATAACAACAGAATCTGCGCTGAGAATCGAGATCTCTTTCGTTTTGCGCTGCAGCCACTCTATTCCGCAAATCCCTCTACAGTCGGTTAGAAGTCTGGTGACTATTGCGTTGGGTAGGAAGTTGACTCCGCTATGGACACACATT
>JAGPNG010000012.1:0-26721 GCA_018052475.1 Candidatus Fermentithermobacillaceae bacterium | reverse complement strand
TTGAAGTCTTCCGGAGGTGAAGTGTACCGTTTGGTTTTGCCGCCTCCTACTTTGGCGGGTTCGGACCTTGAGGTTTTGCCGCAATTGCCTGGGTTTAGAGACTTTCTTACGTCGTGGGTGGTTGTTGCTGAAAGATGGGTATTAGTCATAGATGTTGGGCCCTCTAGGACAATACCTTCCTTGGTTCAGAGCCTATCTGAAATGGGTGTAAAGGCCCAGTACGAAGCAGGGAAAGACTTATTCATCCTTCTGACTCATGTTCATATAGATCACTCAGGAGGATTGGGGGACCTTATTCGAGATTTCCCTCGCGCAAGGGTTGTGGTTCATCCCAGAGGCAGGCCCCACCTAGTTGATCCCGCCAGCTTGTGGAAAGGAAGCATTGAAACCTTGGGAGATTTGGCTTATGCCTACGGTCAAATAAAGCCGGTACCTCATGGGATGATCTTGGAAGCAAACGCCGGTCCCGGTTCTGATACCTTTTTGGAAACCGATATTCTTCCTCGGGAGGTCGAGATTTTCCCTACGCCGGGACATGCTTCTCACCATCAATCATATCTTGTGCATTTGGGCGCTGATACGGTCCTATTCTCGGGCGAAGCGGCTGGTATTTATCTGGGAGAAATCAATTGCGCATCTCATATAAGGCGATGCGAAAAAGCGCCCGAGAATATATACCTGAGGCCTGCTACTCCCCCTCGGTTTTTTTACGACGTCTATGTAGACTCACTTAGGAACCTAGAACAATATGAACCATCGCTCATTTGTTACGGCCATTTTGGGTACACAGACGACAAGGGTCTTTTGCTAAGAGAGGAGAATCAGTTGGGGCTTTGGAAGGATATAATATGGGAAGAAACGATGGGTGCTTCGCGCTCAGGCGCATATTCGCCTGCAATTTGGGGAGGATTAGAAGCTGACGATGGCCTGCTCATAGACCAGATCCTAGAAAGGCTTCTATCTGAAGACCCATTGCTGAGCGGGTTTTGCAGCTTGCCGCAGGATATATCCCTTAGGGAAGAATATTTCCTTAAGAACAGCATCAAAGGGTTTGCGGGATATATAAAAAGTGCTTCAAATGAGAAAGACTTATAAGAGGAGATGTTATGTATGAATGACGTATCTAGGTTGTTCTCAGAGTGTGGGGGCGGGTCTCCTAAGACGTATTTTAATGGACTAAAGTGTCCGCTATGCCATAGGACGTACAGTCCCACGGTGCTCCAGAATACATGCGTTTGTGGAGCTCCTCTTCTCGCTACGTATGATCTGGATTCTTTCAAAAAGGAATTTGATCCCGGTCTTTGGGCAGAGAGACCTTCGAGTCTTTGGCGGTACTGGGAACTTTTGCCTGTGAACTCGTTAGAAAATGCGGTTACCTTGGGGGAAGGCGGGACTCCGGTACTTGAGATGCCGCAGATGGGCAAGATGTACGGCATCAAGCACCTGTACCTTAAGGACGAGGGACTTAACCCTACAGGAACATTTAAGGCAAGGGGTGCAGCGGTTGGCGTATCTAAGGCGAAGGAGCTGGGGGCTCAAGTACTCGCCATGCCGACTGCAGGTAACGCCGGAGCCGCCTGGGCCGCTTATTCGACCCGGTCTGGACTTCGCATGGTTGTGGCCATGCCTCAAGACGCGCCTTCAGTTACGCAAGCAGAATGTGTGGCCTATGGTGCAGAGACGTACCTGGTTGATGGCCTAATATCTGACGCGGGGAAGTTCATAAACAAATTAGCGTCAGAACATGGATGGTTCCAGGTAGCTACACTTAAAGAACCTTACCGCATCGAAGGTAAAAAAACCATGGGTCTAGAGATCTTCCAGGACTTTGAGGGTAAACTACCTGCAGCAATTATTTACCCGACTGGTGGTGGGGTAGGGCTCATAGGTATGTGGAAGGCGTTTTTGGAGCTCAAAGAGGCCGGGTTCATCGAGGGAGATCTTCCCAAAATGGTAGTTTGCCAGGCGGAAGGTTGTTCGCCTATCGTTAAGGCTTTTTCGGAGGGAAAAGATAGAGCGGATTTCTTTGAGGGTGCCCACACTATTGCTGCCGGGATAAGAGTTCCTTCAGCGTTGGGTGACTTTCTAATCCTAGATGCTGTCAGATCATCAGGCGGTACAGCCGTAGCCGTTAGCGACGAAGAGATACTCGAGACATGGAAGGAAGTATCCAAACGAGAAGGCATGCTAATATGTCCCGAAGGAGCGGCTGCTGTAAGAGCGGCCAAGATCATTCGGGAAAGAGGGATTGTAGGACCAGATGATCCCGTGCTCATCCTTAACACCGGTGCGGGTTCGAAGTACACGGAACTTTTGACCGAAAAGGCCCGGAAAGCGACCGAAATATAAGACGTGCCAGCTTCTTTCCGTCCAAGGATGCGAATGAAGATACAATATATAAGGTGGGTAAGGCTCACGGATCGCTTCTTTCTTGAAAGTAGGAGAAGGGGCTCTGGAAAAACGCTCAGGAAAGGAAGTGTGCCATGAGGGTTGTTATAGATATGTTGCAGAGCCTGTGGCAGGCGGCTAGGAACGTGCTGCCACTTATTGCAATCTTAGCTATATGTCAAACCATGATTCTAAAAAGACCCATTCCCAACTTGCGAACTTTTGGCGTTGGCTTGGTCTTTGTCGTATTGGGGTTATTCTTCTTCCTAAAAGGCATTTCTCTAAGCCTTATCCCCATGGGAGAAGAGGTAGGGCGGAGCTTAGTTGTTCTAGATAATAAGGCGTACATTATCGCCATTGCTTTTGTGATAGGATATGCTTCGACGCTGGTAGAACCCGGGTTACAGGCCCTGGCAGCTGAAGTAGAAGAGATTTCTATTGGAGCCATTAAGGAGAATATCCTGATTCACACTGTAGCGTTGGGCGTAGGGACCGGCATGTCTCTTGGCCTCCTTAAGATACTAAACAGTATTCCATCTAAGAACATGATCATCCCGATTTTAGTCTTAACTGCGGTTTTAATACTGTTTGCCCCCGAGGAATTCGTGGGGATCGCTTTCGATGCGGCTAGTGCAACTACAGGGCCAGTCAATATCCCGATAAACATGGCAATCGCGATTGGCCTTGCATATGCTTTGGGAGGAGCTGACCCGCTCCTCAATGGGTTTGGGCTTGTTGGGCTGACATCGTTGGGCACTATGGTAACTGTTTTAGTATTAGGGATACTCAGCAGATTATGATAAGTGTCTCAAGTTTTGTGTTTTCATAGGGCCTTTGCGGACTGATTTGTATAGCGCTATGGAGAGGAGATTGTATATGAGTGAAGTGCACGCAATTGTCGCCATAGTAGAACGCGGCAAAGCCGATTCTATTGTGGAAAGGGCCAAGGAGTTTGGTGCAGGGGGAGCTACTATCCTTTTTGGAAGAGGAACCGGTCAGGAAGAATTTCAGAGGATGTTTCATCACCTCCACGTTGAAGCGTCTAAAGAGATAATAATCATCCTGTGCACAGAAGCCAAGCTGCAGCAGATACTAGAAGCAGTAGTAGAGGCAGGAAAACTCCGCGAACCCGGGAAAGGAATTGCGTTTACCTTCCCAATTTCCAACCTTGTTGGGCTAGAGTACAGACGTTCACTTTAGCATGCATTCTTGCCCCGCAAATTATGCTACTATGGGCAATAGAAACAGCAGTCGGTGAGGTGATCCATACGACCTCAGATGTAGAATCGATGATTCTTGGTAAGGTTCTTAAGACGATCAAAAAGCGCGACATGATACAGTCGGGAGATCTTGTTCTTTGTGCCGTGTCAGGCGGACCCGACTCTATGTGTATGTTGGATAGCCTTTTCCGCATTTCTCATGACTTGGATTTTAAAATCTGCGTGGGACATCTTCATCATCATATGCGAGGCGAACAGGCAGATAAAGACGCGGAGGTTGTAGCAGAATTCTGTAGTTCAAAAGGAATACCGGTTACTATAGGCCACGCCAATGTCTTTGGCTTGGCGGAAGATCTCGGTGTAGGAGTTGAGGAAGCAGGCAGGATAGCCCGCTATAGGTTTCTTTTTCAGCTGAGTGAGGAAGTCGGAGCGAACAAGATAGCTGTCGGTCATAATATGAATGATCAGGCAGAGACCGTCATAATGCGACTGGCTCGGGGTGCCGGTACCCAGGGTTTGGCAGGCATACCTCCGGTCAAGGGTAAGGTTATACGGCCATTGCTCTATGTTTCGCGAAGCGAGATTGAGGAGTATTGCCTAAAGAGGCAACTTCCCGTGATAACGGATGTGTACAACCTTGACTTGAGATATACCCGAAATTTGGTGAGGCACAGAATAATTCCGCAGATGCAGGAAGTGTTTAACCCGTCCATAGTTGAAACTTTGTGCGATACTGCAGAAGTCTTGAGATGGGACGCGGAGTTCCTCGAGAACACAGCGAGGGACGTTTTTGAAGACGTGACAATCAAAGAAGGACGGGTGACTCTTGTGAATGAAGCAAGCCTAGATGCACTTCCGGAGGCAATAAGTTCCAGGGTGCTAGAACTCAGTTGGCGTGAGTGCAGTGGAAAAATTGACTGTCTCAACGTAGAACACGTGATCCGATTGATGGAGAAAGAAGGCCGTACCTTGAGTCTTCCGGAAAGCGTTACGGCTCATTCACACGGAGGATACCTAGGCTTTTATCCGCCCGCCCCGGAGGCCTTAGATGTTCAAGTCAAAGTGCCCGGAGTCACTCCTGTTTCTGAACTCGGCCTTACAATCAAAGCTAGAGTGTTTGATAAACCCGGCGATTTCACCCCTCATGTTGGGAATGTCAATCGATCTAACAAAGGTGAGATCCCGGACTCGCTATTCATGGTGGAATTAACTGCCTATGCAGACTACAATATATGTAGAGACGTAATAAGGGTTAGGACTAGAAAACCGGGAGATAGGTTCAAACCTCTGGGCATGCGCGGCAAAGAGAAGAAACTGCAAGATTTCTTCGTATCAATGGGGGTTTCGCGTTACTACAGAGATTTTGTTCCAATATTCGTGTGTGGCGACCGTATTGTCTGGGTTGGCGGTTTTCGATTGAGCGACGAGTTTAAGGTCACCAAAAGTACCTCAACCATACTTGAACTGACCATTGAACCTTTCTTGCGACGAAGGCAGAATTGTGCTAATATTTAGCGAGTTGACTGCTTGTTTGCAAGCAGGAGAAGCAGGCAATGCTCATGGCAGTTTTGTAAAATATGCAGTTGCCTACTATGAAAGGGGGATTTGATTGAACAAGAAACTATGGAAGAGCCTTGCAGTCTATCTTGTGCTCATGTTTGTGGCAATTTCTATCGCTGATCTTTTTGCCCCCAAGGATCAGTACACCGAACTAGACTATAACCAATTTCTCTCATATGTAGAGAGTTCAAGAATAGCTGATGCTACTATCACAGACCAGAAATCGCAAATCAGTACTGTTACAGGGACTCTAAAGGATGGAACCAAGTTTTTCACGGCCATTCCTGTAGATCCCGACCTCTATCAGAAAATGGTAGAATCCGGGGTTGTGGTTGAACTGAAATTGCCTCAGGAACCGTCGTGGTGGCTGACTTTGATCGCTAACTTGCTTCCTGCACTTCTTATGGTTGGTCTGTTTGTTTTTATGATGCAGCAAACACAAGGCGGTGGAAAGCAAGTTATGCAATTCGGCAAAGCTAGAGCCAGGCTGCAATCTGAAGCGCACGAAAAAGTTACTTTCGATGACGTTGCTGGTTGCGACGAGGCCAAAGAAGAGTTAGGCGAAATTGTAGATTTTCTTAAGCACCCAAAGAAGTACCTTGAGATGGGCGCAAGGATTCCTAAAGGTGTCTTGCTTTTTGGAGCACCGGGTACAGGCAAGACATACATTGCAAGGGCCGTTGCCGGTGAAGCCGGCGTACCGTTTTTGTCAATCAGCGGCTCGGATTTTGTGGAAATGTTCGTCGGAGTTGGAGCTGCTCGTGTCAGAGATCTTTTTAATGAAGCGAAGAAAAGATCGCCGGCTATTGTATTCATAGATGAGATAGATGCCGTAGGCAGGATGCGGGGAGCAGGAATGGGTGGCGGACACGATGAACGAGAACAGACGCTGAATCAGCTTTTGGTTGAGATGGATGGTTTCAGCGTTAATGAAGGTATCATAGTTATGGCGGCTACCAACAGACCTGATGTGTTGGACCCGGCTCTATTGAGACCGGGAAGATTTGACCGTCAGATAGTTCTCGACAAACCTGATCTAAATGCCCGAGTAGAGATTTTGAAGCTCCACACTCGCAGCAAGCCTCTTTCCAAAGAGGTCGATCTTGAGGTTTTGGCGAGAGCCACGCCTGGATTTACCCCCGCGGACCTGGAGAATGTAGTGAATGAGGCGGCTCTTTTGGCAGCTCGAAGCAAAAAGAGGCGTATTGGCATGCAGGAACTCGAGGAAGCTATACACAGGGTGGTTGCCGGACCTCGGAAAAAGTCAAGACTCATAAGCGATAAGGAAAAGAAAGTCATTGCGTACCATGAGTCGGGTCACGCTTTGGCAGCTTTGATGCTCCCAAATGCAGATCCCGTTCATGAAGTGTCCATTATTCCGCGTGGGGCGGCTCTTGGATACACGCTTCAGCTGCCGATAGAAGACAGGTACCTTGTAACTAGATCCGAGATCTTGGATAAGGTTACCTCAGTGCTCGCAGGAAGAGCGGCAGAAGAGATAGTGTTCGATGAAGTCTCAAGTGGAGCTGCAAATGATCTCGAGGTGGCAACTCACTTGGTGCGTCGCATGATCATGGAGTTTGGGATGTCCGAAACTCTTGGCCCCCTTACATTCGGAAAGAAGGAAGGCCAGGTGTTTCTCGGAAGGGACTTGGCTAGAGAAAGAGATTTCTCTGAAGAAGTCGCTGCTGAAATCGACCGAGAAGAAAGGACCATTATCAATGAATGTTATGAACGGGCAAAGTCCATCTTGCTCGAGAACAAGGATAAACTGATTCTTGTGGCAGAGGCCCTCATGGAGAAGGAAACGCTAAAAGGCAAGGAGTTTGAAATGCTCGTCCGGGGTGAGTCTGTTGATCAAGTAGAACCGGATAAGGAGCCTGTAGCCGAAGAGGTTTTCGACGGTGTCGAAGAAGGGCCCGAGAAAGCGCGAATGAGGGAACCAAAGACCGCCGGAGGTAGACCCGCTACTGTTCCTGAGGTGCGGTAACAAGAAGGTCGCCGTTTGAACTTGAATGTGCTTCAGCCGCTCTCAAATGGGCGGCTGTTTCAGTTTCAGGGGTAACGAGCGAGTCAGGTAGAGAAGGACTTTCGGGTTTTTGTGAAGAATTCGACTAAATCAGATGCGTGTTTATGGTGGGATATTAGAAAAGTGACACCCAAGCAGCCATACGTGGGCTTTGCAAGAATCTATGACGAAATAATGTGTGATGTTCCATATGATGATTGGCTAAATTATATTAGAACCATATGGGACCACGATTCTTTTCGCCCCAAGACGGTGCTCGATCTGGCATGTGGCACTGGAAACATGGCCATAAGGCTTGCAAAACGTGGATACAAGGTGACGGGAGTAGACAGTTCTAAAGACATGCTAGATGTGGCAAGAGACAAAGCTGCCCGAGAGGGACTTTGCCTTTCGTTTGTACAGCAAGATATGAGGTACCTTGAAAGCGAGAAGCAGTTTGACGCGGCGGTTTGCCTTTTTGACAGTCTGAACTATCTACTGGAGCCAGCGGACGTAAAATCTTGTTTTCACGCTGTCTACAAATCCCTCAAGCCAGGCGGACATTTTGTATTTGACGTTAACACCCATCTTAGATTATCAACCGTAGGCAAAGATACTATTGTCTTTGACGGTTCGTGGTACTATGCGGTGTGGCAAGACTTTTGGGACAAGAGAAATCAATGGTGGCAAGTCAATTTGACAGGATTTATAAAGGAAGGCGACCACTGGAACAGGTTCGACGAGATCCACCGAGAGCGAGCCTTTTCTCTGGAGAGCATTGCTTTATGGCTTGAAGAAGCAGGATTTGTCATAGTAGGAACATATGATTCGAACTCTCTAGAGGCGGCTTCGCCTGTCACCATGAGAGCATATTATGATTGTTACAAACCGGTCGAGAAAACAAAATGTAGAGGAAGCAAATAGGTGGTGTAGATTGTGAGTCTAGTCGGTCGCCCCGGTTTTCAACCGGAGGAATTCGGTCCAATGGTTGTTGCCCCAGGTGTGATTTTCAGATATTTACCGGAGTCAAAATGGAAGACGCTCTCAATTAATGTGTTCTTAAAGATACCTATCAATGAAGAGAGATTCACCTCGCTTGCCCTTGTTCCCAGGCTCAATTCCAATGGGACCCGCTCTCTGCCTTCGCTCCAACACATCGCAAGATTCTTAGAGTCTATGTACGGGGGGCATTTGGGATCTGATGCTTCCAAAGTTGGTCCCGTGCAGGTCATACGTTTTACTATTGAAATACCGTCACCTAAGTACTTGAATTCCGCGAAATTCGGAGAAGCACTGGGTTCAATCGAAGCTAAAACCTGGTCTTTCTTATGGGATATAGTTGGCAATCCTTACTTGGAGAATGAAGCTTATCCAGAGAGGACGTTTGAAATCGAGCGGGAGGATCACAGACGAGATATCATAGGACTCATAAACAATCCTCCCTCATATGCAGTGGTTCGACTTATCGAAGAGATCTCACGGGGAGATCGCAGGGGCCTTCCTCCTTGGGGCTCTCTGGAACGGCTTGCATCAGCAGACCCTGCGGTTACATGGAACGTATGGAAGGAAACCCTGTCTACCTGTCCGATAAGCATCTACGCTATAGGGGAGGGCGCTGACAAGGTAGGCGAGATTGTCTCTCGAAACGGGATTACTTTTCCGGCAGGTAGGCTTAGGGAGATAGTGGATATTTCCGAGGAACTGAAGCCGCCGGTTACGCCTGAAGAGGTAGTCCGTGTAGAGGAAGGGTTTCCGGGGCGCCAAACTGTAATTAGCATGGCATTTGACACAGGCGTGAGTCCAAAAGACCCTGAGTTTCCCGTTCTGCTATTCCTAGATGGCCTTTTAGGAGGATTTCCACACTCTAAAATATTTTCCGTAGTAAGAGAAAAAGAGAACCTCGCGTATTTTGCAGATACCATAGTTGATGCGTGGCGAGGTCTTGTTATCGCTATTGCCGGCATTTCAGATAGGGATAAAGATAGGGTTGAAGACCTAATCGCTTCGCAGATGGATGTCCTAAGACATGGAGATATATCAGACGAAGAGATGGATAACACAAGAAAAGGACTGATACGGCGGCTAAGGACCGAAGCGGATTATCAGGGAACTATAATCAATCGTATGCTTAACCACGAGATACTAGGTGGTGCTCGGACAGGCGAGGAGATCGTAGGTGATGTTTCGAAAGTGACCAAAGATGACGTGATTAGCTTGGCAAATAAAACAGAACTAAAAGCGGTGTACGTTCTGAGAGCGGAAGGTGATAGCTAGATTGCTAAGTAGACTCCCAACACTTAGAGATCCCTTGCTGGATGAACAGATTCACGCAGCTCGCATCTACGGTATGAATGTTTTCATTCTGCCAAAACCTGCCTTTCAGAGACAATATGCTGAGGTTTGCGTCAATTACGGTTCAAATGACACCACATTTATCCCGCACGGTTCGGACGCCCAGGTCAGTGTTCCTGCCGGAGTGGCGCATTTCTTAGAGCATAAGATGTTCGAGAAGCCCTGGGGCGACGCTTTTTCAGCTTTTGCATCTTTTGGTGCCTCAGCAAACGCTTACACAACCAACAACTCTACCTCCTATCAATTCTGGTCCCTCGACAACTATGACAAAGGACTGGACTTGCTAATGGAAGTAGTTTTCGCGCCATATTTTACCAAAGAGTCTGTCGAGAAAGAGAAAAACATAATCGCTCAAGAGATCAGTATGTATGAAGATCAGCCTGAATGGCGCATTTTTCGAGAAACTTTGGGCAGATTATACAAAGAGCATCCCGTGCGTCTAGACATTGCAGGTACTTATGAATCAATTCAGGCAATTGATGAAGATCTGCTGTATATGTGTCACAAGAACTTCTACTGCCCGGAGAACGCGACGCTTTTCATCGCAGGTGACTTTGAACCAGATGAAATCTTGGAATTGGCTCAAAGTGTCATTGAAAAACATGTAGATGTCGGAAGTGAGCCGCCAATCAGGATAAGGCCCAATGAGCCTCCGGACGTATCTGGCGATGTTCGGATAAACCTTCCTGTTCCTACACCTCTTCTCAACATAGGTTGGAAAGACAATCATCTTTTAAATGGCCGAGAGTTGCTCAGGCGTGAGATGGCATGCGCTTTTTTTCTGGACATCACATTTGGAAAGAGTTCAGACTTTTTCGCGCAAGTTCATAAGCAAGGTTTGACAGACAATTTGAGTTTCTCCTATGAAGCATGGCCCGACTACGCCTTTTCGATTGTAGGTGCAGAAAGCGAGAACCCGGATGTCCTAAACGAGATGATTCTCGAAGAAGTGAATAGAGTTGGCATGGATGGAGTAGATGCGGCAGAGTTTGAAAGAAAGAGAAGGGCTGCCCTAGGTAGATTCATAACAGTCTTTAGCTCTTTTGAATCTGTCGGGATGAGCCAGATTCGCCTGTCCAACTTGGGTGAAAACCTCTTCTCTTATGGCTCTATCTTAGAGAGCCTTGATATATCAGACATAGATGCGAGTATGGATTGCCTCGCTCAAGGTATGAAAGTAAGCGTTATTGTCGCTAACGAAGGGTGAGTGTAGGTTTTCTATCGCTAAAAGCCATGAGTTAATGCAAAAACACGGAAGGTGATGACGAAATGACCGTAGCCATAAGCGGCAAGAATATGACCATAGGGGAAATAGTGAGGGTGGCGAAACACGAGGAAGAGGTAGCGATATTACAAGAAGCTAAAGAACAGATGCTTAAGTCCCATACCCTTATGGGCAAGGCGGTTGAAGATGGGAAAAGAGTATACGGTATCAATACAGGGTTTGGCAAGTTCGCCGACACCCCCATATCTTACGATGATCTTGCGAGATTGCAGGAAAACCTAGTCAGAAGTCACGCGGCAGGCGTAGGCCCTTTGTTTTCTCAAGAAGAAGTGAGGGCTGCTATGCTTCTAAGGGCAAATGCTCTTGCGAGGGGGATGTCTGGTATAAGGGTTGAGGTAGTTGAGACTATAGTAGACATGCTAAACAAGGGCGTGACCCCGTGCGTACCCGAGAGGGGTTCAGTGGGCGCAAGCGGAGACTTGGCACCTCTGGCGCATATCGCTCTGGTTATCATCGGAGAAGGGCATGCTTTTTACCAAGGCGACGTTATGCCTGGGAAAGAGGCTCTGGATAAAGCCGGTATAAGACCGTGCAAACTTGAGGCCAAAGAAGGTTTGGCGCTTACTAACGGTGTGCAAATGACCAACGGGGTGCTCTCCTTAGTTGTCGATCAAGGCCGGGTATTGGCTAAAGCGGCGGATATAATTGCTTCGCTCACGGGGCAGGTTTTGCAGGTTATTGTCGATGCTTACGATGATGGGATACTGAATCTGCGTCCCCAAGATGGGGCAAGAGAAGTAGGCAGCAATTTGAGGACCCTTTTAAAAGGATCTGGGCTATCTACAGTGTCGGGTCAGGTCCGCGTGCAAGACTCTTATGTCTTGCGGTGTATACCGCAAGTTCACGGAGCTGTTCGCCAGGGATTGAATCACGTCGCAAATATCGTTGAGATAGAGAGCGGTTCCGCCACGGACAACCCGTTAGTCCTTGAAGACGGCAGGATTCTATCTGGCGGGAATTTCCATGGACAGCCTCTTGCCGTCGCATCTGACTATCTTGGGATTTGCCTTTGCTCGCTGGGTAATATATCAGAGCGGAGGATAGCTAGGATGATGGATTCCGTAAAAAGCGGTCTCCCTCCTTTTCTCACAAAAGAAGGTGGTCTGAATTCCGGTCTCATGCTAATCCAGTATACCGCGGCCTCGTTGGTATCGGAGAACAAGGTTCTCGCCCATCCCTCAAGCGTCGATACCGTTCCGACCTCAGCGGATCAAGAAGACCATGTTAGCATGTCGACGATTGCCGCGAGAAAAGCGCGAGATATTGCCGAAAATGTCTCATATGTGCTCGCCGCAGAATATTTGAGCGCATGTCAAGGCGTGGAGTTCCTTGGGAAAGAAAGACTGTCGCCTGCCGGCCGTGCAGCCTATGGCGTTTTGAGACAGGAAATACCTTCACTTGAGGAAGACAGGCCTTTGAATCCGGATTTGGAGGCTGCCAGGCGGTTAATAGTGTCCGGCAAATTGGAGGAGGCAGTCCTTCAAGAGAGCGGCGAGTTATTCTAACATTAGCGATATGCAAAGGATGAGGTAGGATGAAGAGCAATAGGAAACCCGAGGCTGACTTTGCGCTGATAAACATCGGCCAGCTTCTCACCATGGCTCCCGGCGATGGTCCCAAGAGAGGCCAAGATGCAAGGGATCTAGGGGTACTGGAAAACGCCTTTTTGGCCTCAAGAGATGGCAAGATTGTGGCCCTGGGACCAAATCCATCTCTTCAAAATGAAGTGGATCTCTTGGAGAATGCTAGAGTTGTGGATGCCGGAAGGAGAGTGGTTGCCCCAGGGTTTGTGGATGCGCATACACATCTGGTTTTCGGGGGATGGCGGTACGAAGAATACGCGCTTCGGTGTCAGGGAGCGTCTTATTTGGAAATTGCTCAACGCGGCGGAGGCATTATGAGTACGGTCAGAGCAACCAGAAATGCGAGCAAAGAAGAGCTACTCGAGAGGTCTTTGGGCTTTCTAGATGAGATGCTACGCAACGGTACTACCAGCTGCGAGACAAAAAGCGGATACGGACTGGATCTTGAGAATGAACTTAAGCAACTCGAAGTTGTTAGAGAGTGCAACAGAGTTCACGCAGTGGATTTAGTACCGACTTTTCTCGGTGCCCATGCGATGCCTCCCGAATTCGCTCATAACCGCCAAGGTTATATCAAAGAAGTAGTCGGTATGCTTGAACCCGTTAAGGCTGAGAACCTGGCTGAATTTGTGGACGTTTTTTGTGACGTAGGGAATTTCACTATTGATGAAAGTAGATACATCCTTGAACAGGGGATTTCTCATGGCTTTTCTGCCAAGATCCACGCTGACGAGCTTGAAAACACCGGTGCTACCGAATTGGCGTGCGAATTGGGGGCAACTTCGTGCGATCATCTCATAAAGGTATCTCCTAAAGGGATCGATAGATTGGCTTCCTCGGATACGATTGCAGTCCTTCTTCCCGCAACTTCCTGCTATCTAGGCGAATTTCCGGGCGCTCCCGGTCGCTTGATGCTCGATAGCGGGGTGTGTGTAGCATTAGGTACGGATTTCAATCCGGGAACATCTACTGCCATGTCCATGCCTCTTTGCATGACTTTGGCTTGCTCAACGCTCGGGTTTTCGCCTGAAGAAGCTTTTATTGCTTCTACATGGAACGCTGCGTGGGCTTCAGGCCTCGGCGGGGTGGTCGGTGGACTAGGTAAAGGATTTTCCATGGACGTTGTGGTATTTGATGCTTTAGATTATAGGGAGATACCCTATAGGTTTGGTACCAATCTTGTAAATACCGTAATAAAGGGCGGAAAAGTTGTAGTTGAGAGAAACAGGGGTTGAATGTGCCCGAAAATGGACCCTTGAGGGAAGCACAGTTTTCAAATTATAATTGCAGGTGGTGAGCAAGTTGAATAAAGATAGAGATGAGCATTTGGAAGGGTCCAGAGAAGGAGATCTGGAGAAGGCCTTTCGCCCTGCATTTGAGCAATATGAGGAATGGAGAGCTTCGCAGGGGACTCAAGAGCCAGAAGTGAAGCCCAAAGGGAAAAAGGCGAACGAAGAGACCCAGAAGAAGAAAGGTTGTGGCACCCTAGACATCGTGTTCTTGATCCTTGGGTTCCTTGTGGCCATGTTGTGGCGGGGATGCCAGGCCTCCTAGATTCTTGAGGGTTGTGAGTTTCCGAGGTGACCAGTTTATGTCAATTATGAGTCGGCAAAGGCTCAGAAACCTAAACAAAAGGGGGAACTTAGTTGAAATCAGATATTGAAATTGCTCAAGAAGCAAACATGTTACCGGTGATTGATATCACAAGAAAGCTTGGGATTCCAGATGACTATGTGGAAAACTATGGCAAGTACAAAGCCAAAATCAGCCTAGATCTTCTAAACGACCTGAAAGACCGTCCACAGGGGAAGTACATAGTCGTTACGGCCATAACGCCTACTCCATTGGGAGAAGGCAAGACTACGACGGCCATAGGGCTTGGACAGGCGATGGGCAGACTAGGAAAAAAAGTTGTGAATACTTTAAGACAACCGTCTTTGGGACCGGTTTTTGGGATAAAAGGCGGTGCTGCAGGCGGCGGCTATTCGCAGTGCGTCCCGATGGAGGATTTTAACCTTCACTTTACAGGAGACACCCACGCAGTTTCTACCGCCCACAATCTTTTGGGAGCATTTCTAGATGCAAGTCTTCTCCACAAGAACCCTTTGAATATCGATCCGCTTACGATCACATGGCCAAGAGTTCTTGATATTTCTGACAGGTCCCTTCGCAAGATTGTGATTGGTCTTGGCGGTTCTGAAAACGGTATCCCTAGGGAAACAGGGTTCGATATTGCGGTCGCTTCCGAGGTTATGGCTATATTGGCTCTTACAACGGGTCTTAAAGATATTCGTGAAAGGCTTGGACGTATAGTTGTCGGATATACCTATGACAATAAACCTGTTACCGCCGAAGATCTTAGATGCGGTGGTGCCATGGCTATCCTCATGAAAGATGCCATAAAGCCAAACGTGATCCAGACCCTCGAGAACACGCCTGTATTTGTACACGCAGGGCCTTTTGCGAACATAGCGCATGGAAATTCATCAATTTTGGCAGATATGATGGCAACGAAACTAGCTGATTACACGATTACAGAGGCCGGTTTCGGTGCTGATATCGGAGCCGAGAAACTGTTCAACATCAAGTGCCGTTACAGCGGCATGAAGGTTGATGCTGCGGTTTTAGTGGCCACGATTAGAGCACTTAAGATGCACGGTGGAGCTTTGAAAGTTGTTCCCGGCAAACCGCTTGACACCGAGGCACTAGCTAAAGAGGACATGGAAGTGCTGGACAAGGGTTGCGAGAACCTAGACAAGCAGATCGAAAACGTACTGATGCATGGAGTTCCGTGTATCGTAGCTATAAACCACTTCCCAACAGATACCGAGAGGGAAATACAGTTTGTTATAGACCGGGCCAAGAAAATGGGAGCTTCTGCTGCGGTTGTGTCCGACGTCTGGGCAAAAGGTGGAGAAGGCGGCTTAGATCTTGCGCAAGCGGTTATTGATGTTACGGAAAACGAGCCCACTAATTTCCACTTCCTATATCCTCTTGACGCTCCGATCAAAGAGAAAATAGAGACCATTGCAACCAAGGTTTATGGGGCCGACGGAGTTGACTATCTGCCTCTTGCAGAAAGACAGATACGCCGGTACACGAGGTTGGGTTATGACAAACTCCCCATATGCATGGCAAAGACACATCTATCGTTGTCGCATGATCCGAACCTCAAAGGGCGTCCGAGGAATTTCCGCGTAACGGTGAGAGAAGTAAGAGCGTCAGTCGGAGCAGGCTTCTTGTATCCTCTGCTTGGCGAGATGAGAACAATGCCAGGGCTTCCTTCGAATCCGGCGGGTGCAAACATGGATCTTGACGAGAATGGGAACATTGTAGGTCTGTTCTAAGGGATCAGGTGAAGGTGCTGTTTTCGGGCTGCGTCTTATGCAACTCCCAAAGGCGCAGCCCGCTGGTTCATACTATTACCAGGGAGAATGATCATCTTGAGCAGCATTGCAGATGTTTTGGGCATAAAAGTGGGGCACATAAGTGACAGTGAGAGATTGACCGGATTTACGGTTGTCCTATGCGAAAAGGGAGCTACAGGTAGCGTTGTGGTTCTCGGAGGTGCGCCCGGCACTCGCGAAACGGATTTGATGAGACCTTCCTTTACAGTCAGCAAAGTGCATGGCGTTTTCTTAGCCGGCGGCTCCGCGTTTGGGTTAAACGCCGCTTCGGGCGTAGTTAGATACCTTGAAGAAAAAGGCGTGGGTTTTGACACCGGAGTTCATAAAGTTCCGATAGTTGCCGGAGCTGTGATTTTTGACCTTGACATAGGCGATCCTTTAGGACGTCCGACCCCTGATATGGCCTACATTGCATGTGTGAACTCAGAAGAAGGCACAAGTGAATCAGGGAACGTAGGGGCAGGGACAGGAGCAACTGTGGGCAAATCTATGGGCCCTCAATACAGGATGAAATCCGGATTGGGAAACTCATTAATTAGCGTGCCCGATGGCTTCAAGATAGGGTGCGTAATAGCAGTAAACGCACTGGGCAACGTGTTTGATTTCAGAACAGGACGTGAGCTTGCGGGGGCATATGACCGGGAATCCAAGCGTTTTGTTGGCCTTTCTTCGGAACTCCCTCAGAATTCTCCACCAAACATGGATGCGGGAGGACTTTGCGGAAAAAACACGACAATCGGTGTAGTTGCTACAGACGCAGGATTAACAAAGGAAGAATGTCATCGCGTGGCGATTATGGCCATGGGGGGATTGGCCAGAACAGTAAGGCCCTGCTTTACGCCTTTTGATGGAGATACCATTTTTGTTCTTTCTACGGGTGAGCGCGATAAAGAGGGGGTCGTCCCTTCGGGGGAGCTTCGGGCTGCCCTTGTAGCTCAAATAGGTATGGCAGCTCAGGAAGCTGTCGCTTGGGCGATCATGGACGGTGTGACTTCATGCAAAGGTCTGGCCGGAGTCCCTTCTATGACTGATTTGGGGTTAGAGTTCCAAGGTTAGTCGGGCTATGTAATGTTAGTATTTGCCATTGAGCGTATTAGTGATTTCGAACGACATCCCAAATAGATGGGAGTCGGAACGGAGGCGCATTCAGAAATGAAAATGTCTACTCGGCAGATTACCTTAGTAGGTATACTTGGAGCAATTACAATTGCATTAGGGTTTATGCCTGTGGGCGGGTTTATACCGGTTCCTACACCCGCCGGGTCGGCGACCACTATGCACATACCGGCGATTTTGGCAGGCATATTCGAAGGGCCGGTAGCGGGAGGAATTGTAGGCGGGATTTTCGGAGGCTTCAGCTTCTGGAGAGCTCAAACCGAAGCCAATCCTGTAGCGAAACTCATGTTTACCAATCCGGTTGTGGCATTTGTACCTCGTATTCTCATTGGAGTCTCATCTCATTACGTCTATTCAATGGCCAAAGGCAAGAAGGGGCAGGTCGCCCTCATGTCAGTGACAGGAATTGCATTGGCGCACACAGGATATTGGGCTTTCGAAGATAAATCGCAGGTTTTCCGTTGGGCAGCAGCGGTGTTGTTTGGCGCCGCGAGCTGCGCTTTGATTTATTTCATCAACAAAAGAAGCAGCGTACCTGGTCCTGCTCTTGCAGCGGTGGCAGGCAGCCTTACGAATACTATAGGGGTCATGGGGTTGTGCGTGGCCTTCAAGTACATCCCAGTAGAAGCCGCTGCAGCTATAGGCGTTATGCATGGGATCCCGGAGGCATTAGTGGCAATGATACTTACAGATTTGATATATCGAAGCACAAAGTTCATGCGAGACAAGCGGTAGATTAGAAAAACAAGGCTTAAGGAACCTGGTTTTTGGGGTCTATGCTGAAGCGGGAGGGCTTTGCCGATGATTTTTGCTGTAGATGTGGGCAACACTCATATAGTCATAGGGCTTATTCACGAGGGTGATATAAGGAATAACTGGCGAATTTGTAGCGATAGAAGAAAGACAGAAGATGAATACGGACATATTTTTCAATTCCTTTTAGATCGTGCAGGCGTTTCAAAAGAATGTCTCAGCGGTGGGATCATCGCTTCTGTGGTTCCGCCCTTGACTCCTGTACTTCAAAAAACCATGGACATATACCTTGGAATAGACCCCCTTGTAGTTGGTCCGGGGACTAAGACCGGAATCAACATAAAGTATGAGAACCCGAAAGAGGTTGGCCCGGATCGAATAGCCAATGCCGTCGCTGCCTATAACAAATATGGCGGACCGGTGATTGTAGTCGATTTTGGCACAGCAACTACATTTGACGCCATATCCAAAGATGCAGAATACCTTGGTGGGGCTATTGCACCCGGAATCATGACAGCAACCGACGCCTTGTTCGAAAAGGCTGCTCGACTGCCACGTATAGAACTTATTAGACCTTCACATGCGGTAGGAAAGACTACAGTAGAGAGTATGCAAGCGGGGGTTATCTTCGGTTTCGCAGGACAGACAGACGGATTGGTGAGAAGGATAGCAGTTGAGATAGGCAGCGTTAACCAAGTAGTAGCTACGGGAGGTCAGGCTCAGCTGGTTGCTTCTGAATCTGAGACTATCACAGTCGTAGATCCAACTTTGACACTAGAAGGGCTCGACATAATATACCATAAAAACCAGTAGAAGCAGGGGCTGTCCCCTGCTTCTAATTCCTCTTGCGGTGCATGTACCTGACCGGCTGCACGTGTTTTACGCCTTGCGCTCGGGGATGTTCGTAGAGGATTTGCCCGAGCAGGGTAGAATGTAGCGATCAGGGAGGGACCTATTATGTACAAACCACATCAAGTAAATCCCCAGATATTCAGGGAGTATGACATACGCGGTGTTGTAGGCGAAGATCTAACCGAAAGCACCGTTTACCTCATAGGACGTGCCTACGGAACATTTCTTAGGCAGGAAAACATCTTCACGGCCGTTTTGGGTAGAGACCCCCGACTATCCTCTTATGCTTATTCCAGGGCCATTTGCCAGGCTCTTATGGACAGTGGAGTGAGTGTTTTGGATATAGGTATGGCGACAACACCTCTTTTTTATTTTGCCAGGGCAAAATACGGTATAGAAGGCGGAGTGATGGTAACCGGCAGTCATAACCCGCCTGAGTTCAACGGATTCAAACTTGGGTTTGGCCCGGACACGCTGTACGGTGACGGAATCAAAAACATCTACGAGATCATTCAATCAGGTGAGTTTGAATGCGGCTCGGGACAGTTAACGGAAAAAGATCCCCTACCGGATTATGTAGACGATATTGCTAATCGCATTACGCTTGGTCCAAAAGAGATACGCTGTGTCGTAGATGCGGGCAACGGCGCCTCGGGCCCGGTTGTCGAGGCTGTTTTTGACCGTTTGGGAGTGAAATACCGCGGACTTTTTCTTGAGCCTGATGGCACGTTCCCAAACCATCACCCAGATCCTACGCAACAAAAAAACCTTCGCGCCCTTATCGAGGCAGTTAAGGAGACCGAAGCCGACGTAGGCATAGGGTTTGATGGTGACGGAGACAGAATAGGTGTTGTCGACGAATTGGGTAATCCTCTGTGGGGAGATCAACTTCAAGCAGTGTTTTGGAGCGAGATTCTGCCTAAGCATCCAGGGGCTCTCGCCCTCATCGAAGTCAAGTGCTCCCAGGCTCTTTTTGATGTGGTGGAAAAACTAGGAGGCATACCTGAGTTTACGCAAGCGGGTCATTCTTTGATTAAGGCGCGGATGCGGCAAACCGGCGCTCTCTTTGCGGGGGAAATGTCTGGCCACATGTTCTTCAAAGATGAATACTACGGTTTCGATGACGCTATCTATGCTGCAGCCAGGCTGCTCAGGCTGCTGTCTAACTCCGAGAAGAGGTTGAGCGATTTTGTCAAAGGTATGCCTCGGTACTACTCAACCCCTGAGGTGCGTGTGTTTTGCCCCGATGATGATAAGTTCAATGTAGTCGAGGATCTTATAAGAGATCTTGGGAAGGAGTACGAGATAATAACTGTAGACGGAGCAAGGATTGTCTTTCCCGGAGGATGGGGGTTAGTAAGAGTCTCAAATACTCAACCTGCCCTCGTGTTAAGAGCGGAGGCTAGCACTTGTGAGCAATTGGAAAGCATAAAGCGAGTAATTGAGGGAAAACTGAGCGAGCATCCTACTGTAGGCGTGATAGAATGGGAGTGAAGGGGGTAGGCGCCTATGATCCAGGTTACGGTGCATCAGATAGGACTGGATCAGAATAGCGATCAAGCTGTCATTTTGCTCGGAGATCTGACGAGAACCACTTTCATACCGATTTGGGTGAGAACCTCAGAAGCTACGGCTATTGCCTTTCCGATTCAGGGCATCCAGTCTCCTAGGCCTATGACTGCCGATTTAGTGGTCAAGGTAATTGACGAGTTTGAAGCAGACGTGGTTATGGTGGTTGTAAATGACATTCGAGATGATATCTTCTACGCATCTCTGGTTCTCAGTAAAGACGGAAGACTAATCGAGATCGATTGCAGGCCTTCAGACGCCATCGCTGTTGCTTTGAGAAAATCCGCTCCAATATATGTGGAAGAAAAAGTCATGGTAGAAGCAGGTATATCGGGTGACGAGTCTGAAATTCAATGAAATTCATCCCTTACATTTTGGCAACTTATCTATCTGGCCTCCATTCCTTGTTGCCCCTATGGCAGGTTATACTGACCCGTTATACAGGGAAATTCTGAGGGAGGCTGGCTGCCCTTATTGCTACACAGAGATGATCAGCTCAAAAGGGCTAATTCAAAATGGCCCTAATACTTTACGCCTCTTAGATCATTCGGAAACTGATGAACCGCTTGCAGTCCAGATTTTTGGGGAGGATCCCGAAGAAATCTCCCAGGCCATCAAGATAATACGAGATTCAGGAGCCGTCTTTGAAGCAATAGACATAAATATGGGGTGCCCCGCTAGGAAGATCGTTTCTCAAGGAGCCGGAGGAGCTCTTTTGAAAGATGTATCTAGAGCCAAAGAGATCGTGGAGGCGGCAAAGTCTGCTACTTCCCTGCCTGTTTCCGTGAAGATGCGCACAGGTTGGGATAGACACGAGGATGCGTTTGACTTTGCGGAAAGTCTTGTTGTCTCGGGCGCAGATATGTTAGTTATACACGGAAGAACTGTGACTCAGGGATATAGCGGAACTGCAGACTGGTCTGTGATATCGGAAATTGCGAGTTCATTGAAAGTTCCCGTCGTTGGCAATGGCGATATTGAGTCGCCTGAGCAAGGACTTGCGCGTCTTGTGAGCAGCCGTTGTTCAGGGGTTATGGTAGGTAGAGGGGTTTTAGGAAACCCGTTTTTTTGGAGGCGTCTGAACCTAATACTAGATGGCAAGACGCCGCGTCAGCCTACAAATGCAGAGAGAATCGAGAGCGCTCGAGACCATTTGAGTCGTGCAATAAAGGCAAACGGAGAGGGATATGCGCTAAAAGACCTTAAGAAGCACCTCAGCTTCTATTTCAAGGGCATGCGTGGCGCACCTGTGGCAAGGGAGCGCATCAATCGTGCGTCGTCTCTTTCAGACATTTTATCTGCTATAGATGAGATTGCCTCTTTCGGGTAACACTATCTGTATTTGCTGTTGGTTTCCCCACTAAAACAGCGCGCAGTCTCTAGCCATTTCGGACAAATTCGAACCGTTGATTTTTGTTGCCGCGTGTTTTACACAGTGATATTATATGTACACAATATTGTGCACAAGGCGGTGGCTTGGTTGGAGTTCGTTAGGATCGGGGACAAAGTGGTGAGCAGGCAGAAAATAGATCAAGCCATTGATGAGATCATAAACTTGCGTGCGCAAGGTATGTCTCAGGCAGAAGTTTCCGCCAAAACAGGTGTTGACAGGACCTTCATTTCGCGTTTGGAAACCTTGGGTGAAGTACGCAAAGGTGGTTCAATTGCGATCATAGGTTTCCCCATATCTAATTGTGATGAGATTCGGGATTTGGCTAAGGAAGAAGGAGTGGAGTTCACTCTGCTTATGAACGACACAGAACGGTGGGATTGGGTCAAACGCAAAAGCGGGACAGATCTTCTAAACGAGCTTCTTTGGATTATTGCACAGGTAAGGACCTATGAGAAAGTCATCCTCATAGGTTCGGATAGACGCCTTGATCTCATGAAAGGTCTTCTTGATAGAGGCACAGATGTTTTTTCTATAGTAATTGGAAAGTCGCCTATGACCGGAGATGTTCAGATAAATCCTGAATCTTTGCGGCAGATGATTAGAGAGATAAGGGGTTAAGGGAGGTATTTAGGTGAAACACGTAGTAAGCGTCAGCCTTGGTTCATCAAAGAGAAATAAGCGCACTGAACAAGAGTTTCTTGGCGAAAAGACGATCGTTGAGCGAATTGGAACTGACGGTTCTATTGAAAAGGCTATAGAGATAATAAAGGAACTAGACGGCAAGGTGGATGCTTTTGGAATGGGTGGAATTGACCTCTACGTATCATGTGGCAAAAAGAGGTACATTCTAAAAGACGCCATACCTATCGCACAGGCCGCACAGAAAACTCCCATCGTAGACGGCTCAAGGCTCAAGGGTACTTTGGAGAGAAGAGTCATACAGTACCTAGACCGAGAGCTTAACGTTCCGTTCGATGAGAAGAAGGTGCTTTTGGTCAGCGGTATGGACCGTTTTGGTATGGCCGAAGCCTTACAGGAAACAGGATGCGATCTAGTTTTGGGTGACCTCGTCTTTATCCTTAATATTCCTATTCCTCTAAGGTCCCTGAGCGCTCTTGACAAGATAGCGAGGGCGGTTGCCCCTATCGTAGTGAAGCTTCCTTTTTCCATGCTCTATCCCACAGGGGAAAAGCAAGACACGGTGCAATCCAAAAAGTCGGTGCATACCAAGTTCTACAATGAAGCTGATATCATCGCGGGCGACTTTTTGCTGGTGAAAAAGCACATGCCTGAGGACATGAGCGGAAAATCGATTATCACGAACACAGTTACCGCGGAAGATGTGGATATGCTCCGCAAACGGGGATTGAGCACTCTCATAACTACTACGCCTGAGATGGACGGCCGTTCCTTTGGGACAAATGTCATGGAAGCCCTTATCGTCGCTCTTCTCAAGAAGATGCCTGAAGAGATCACAGATGACGAGATAAACGAGCTTCTGGATAGGCTCAATTTCAAGCCGAGGATTGAGGTGCTAAACCCACCCTCCTTAATCCCATGAGCACGAGATGACGCAAATATGAACTCCAAATTTGAAAGCACGAAGGAAGTGACGCGCTAGTGGGTACATTTGCCTTCATCATTCATCCCATTGATGTGAGCGATGTAGCAAGAAAGTTCCCCGTAAGTAGGTATATACCGTCGGGTCTTGTTGAAAGAGCAATTTCCCATCTTAAGCCGTTTAAAGTATCCGAGATAAATGGTGTAAGGTCAGGATATGGTACCGCAAATGGCTACTTCGTGACATGCCCGCTCACCCCACGTATGATGATGAGCATGCCCGAAGATAAGGTAATGACGAAAATCATAGATTCCGCAAAGCTTGCACAAGACTTGGGCGCCAAGGTTGTTGGTTTAGGCGCCTTCACATCAGTTGTAGGCGATGCAGGTGTTACAATCAGCAAGAATGTAGACATAGCAGTAACAACCGGAAACAGCTATACTGTCTACACTGCCATAGAGGCGACCCTCAAGGCAGCAGAGTTAATGGAAATCGATATGGATGAGGCCAACGTGCTTGTTTTAGGGGCGACGGGTTCTATCGGGCGTGTTCTTTCGCTGATCCTTTCGGACCACGGTTTCAAACTTATCCTCGCTTCTAGAAATATCGATAAACTAAATGAAGTTGCACGTGCAGTCAAGGAGCGTTCCGGTGCAACCCCTTACGTTACTACGGACACCAGGGAAGCCTTGAGACAGGCCGATGTGGTTCTTTGTGTGAGTTCGGCCGTAGAGGCAATAGTACATCCTTCCGATTTGCGGACCGGCGCGCTTGTGTGTGATGTTGCGCGACCAAGGAACGTGTCGGTGGAAGTCAAAAAACAAAGACAAGACGTTCTGGTTATAGAAGGTGGAGTAGTTCGAGTTCCGGGCGAAGTTGACTTTAACTTTGATTTCGGTTTTCCTAAGGGACACAGCTATGCTTGTATGGCAGAAACCATGATATTGGCGCTTGAAGAAAAATACGTCAATTGGTCCTTAGGTAGAGAACTTACCGTCGAACAAGTAGAAGGAATAGCGGCTCTTGCGCGTAAACATGGATTTGAAGTAGGAGGTTTCAGGAGTTTTGAGCGGCCGGTTACCCTTGATGAGATAGAGGAAGTCAAGCGAAACGCCGCTGCCAATAGAAGGAGATAGGCGATGTCTGCCGGTCCCCCCATTATTCCGGCGCTTGTATTGACTATGAGTTTAAGAGTGCATTATAATTTCTCGTGACCGATGCCGTAATGCTACGCATGGCAGCGGTTTTATCTATCTAATATGGAATATGAGAAACATTCGTTACTTGCATATCGGATTGATAAGAAAGGCGGGGATGTGTAGGATGGCTGAACAGGAAGTATTGCTGTCACCCGAGGGTAAACAGAAGTTAGAAGATGAACTTAACCACCTGAGATTAGTTCGCAGAAAAGAAGTTGCCGAGAGGATTAAGACTGCTCGGGAGTTTGGCGATCTTGCAGAGAATGCAGAGTATGAAGATGCAAAGAATGAGCAGGCTTTTGTAGAGGGTCGGATCATGACGCTCGAGAATATTCTGCGGCATGCTGTGGTAACTCAAAATGGCGACGTCAAATCCGACGTAGTTACTGTAGGGTCTACGCTGACTGTAAGAGAGCTGGAATCCGGAACGATTCACACGTACACAATCGTTGGATCTCAGGAAGCCGATCCCGGAAAACAGCGCATATCAAATGAGTCACCTGTGGGCAAGGCTCTTTTGGGGCGCAAAGGCGGCTCTATCGTAACTGTGACTGCTCCTGCAGGCACTTTCAGGTACGAGATACTATCCATAGACAAATAAGCTAGTTGTATGCACTCGTGCAATACTGATACCAGACGCAACTTGCTCTTTTTTGTTTTTTGGGGTACTTTTGGGCAAAGGGATCTGTTATGTCAGGAGGATTTGTTGTGTCAGGCGACAGGGATTTGAACATTGAGGAAATGCTTGGTGATCTGAGAACAAACGAAGAAATTGACAGGCGTTTGGGCAAGATCGAGGAGATAAGACGGTTAGGACTTGACCCTTTTGGGGGTAGGTACGACGTTACTTCTGCGGCAGAGGATGTTGTCCTAAGATGTGACGCTCTTATGGGAACCAAGGTTAGCGTGGCCGGTAGACTTACTGCGTTTAGGCAGCATGGAAAGGCTACCTTTGCCGACTTAAGAGACAGGACGGGTCGGGTGCAAATCTACGCTCGAAAAGACCTGTTGGGTGAGGAAAGCTATGCGAACTTTACCAACCTGTTGGACATAGGGGACATCATAGGTGTGGTAGGTGAAGTTTTTCGCACCAAAAAGGGCGAGCCAACCATACAGGTAACGGAGTGGACTTTCCTCTGCAAGTCCTTAAGGCCTCTTCCTGAAAAATGGCATGGTCTGACAGACGTTGATCTGAGATATCGTCAGAGATATGTAGACCTAATTGTGAACCCCGAAGTGAAGGAAGTTTTCGTGAAGCGTACGAGAATCATATCATTCATTCGAAAGTATCTAGATGACCGGGGCTTTCTCGAGGTTGAGACACCTATACTTCAGACAGTGGCTGGTGGCGCTACTGCCAGACCGTTTATCACCCATCATAATGCTCTGGATATTGACGTGTACTTGAGGATAGCGGTGGAACTTTACTTGAAGAGACTCCTGGTTGGTGGGCTGGAACGTGTCTACGAGCTCGGAAAGAACTTTAGAAACGAAGGAATTGATACGCGCCACAATCCTGAGTTTACTATGCTTGAGGTATACCAGGCGTATGGAGATTACGAGACGATGATGGAGCTTTGCGAAGACATGATTTCAAGTTGCGCTCTCGAGATACTCGGGACCTCCAAGATTGAGTATGATGGGCATCAGGTTGACCTAACTCCTCCTTGGAAAAGAGTTAAGGTATGGGATGCAATGGAGATGTGGGCAGGCGTCAAGTATGAGGATCTGCAAAACGACGAACAAGCCAGGAAAGTTTCAAAGGACCTTGGTTTGAATATGGATAGACCTCCAACAAAGGCAAATGTCATAAACAAACTCCTAGATGAGAAAGTTGAGCCTAATTTGATAGAGCCTAGTTTTCTCATGGATTATCCTGTAGAGGTTTCACCTCTAGCCAAAAGGAAATCGGATCAACCGGACCTAACAAGTCGATTTGAAGTATTTGTAGCAGGGAAAGAACTTGGCAATGCGTTTTCTGAGTTAAACGATCCGATTGACCAAAGAGGACGGTTTGTGCAACAGGCTCGAGCGCGAGCCATGGGCGATGAGGAAGCGCATGTCTTTGACGAAGACTTTCTTACAGCCCTAGAACATGGCATGCCTCCTGCGGGCGGGATAGGTATTGGAATCGATAGGCTAGTGATGCTGTTGACCGGTTCTACTTCTATACGAGACGTTATCCTATTTCCAATGATGCGACCCAAAGTCTAGCATTTACAGGCTATTTTGCGGAATCGAGCAAAAAACCCGAGATTTTTTGAGATAAGCTATTGATCTAAATCGTGAACGATGCTATATTAACCCTTGCCCCCTGCGAGGGGTGCAGGGAAAGATTCAAATAAAGTGTCGGTCTTTGAAAACTGAACAGCGTAGAGAACCTTTGAGTTAAGGACAAGGTGTAACGGAGAGTTTGATCCTGGCTCAGGATGAACGCTGGCGGCGTGCCTCAAACATGCAAGTCGAGCGAGGCTA
>JAGPNG010000011.1:24671-58218 GCA_018052475.1 Candidatus Fermentithermobacillaceae bacterium | reverse complement strand
ATCCTTCCATCATAAGTGGCACTCTCCAAATGCGTGAAAGTGCCACTTGTTTTGTCTGTGCATTTTCATACTTCTGAGCGCTCAGACGGCTCGTTTTCCGGGACCTTCTCTTGCACGGTCTTAGAAGTATTCGACGAACTCGCTTCCTCTATAACATCCAATCGTCGGTTAATCGCGTCTAGGGTAGCGCGAACGCAGGCTTCGCCGACTTCCCGTCGTACCAAAGCAGCGCCGAGAAGGTATTGGCATTCAACGCCTCCTCCTGACAGCCCAACCAAAACGTTCACTGCTTCTTTCTGACCTATTTTCAGCACCTCGACGTCGTCGACAAAGATCTCGCTTGATGGTGGAATTGCAAGATTGGCTGCCAAACAGGTAGCACGCGCAATCCCATATAGGACCGACCTAGGGCTTATATCTCCTTCGCTTCTTCCTGTGTAACTAACTATCTCGTCTTCGTGATTACGTTCGAGGGAAACGCATACCTCGCTAGTGCCCTTCTTCGCATCAGTCTTCACTTCTAGGCTCACAAATCTCAAACGGTCGTCAGAAGGGGGGATCCTGGTCCTCACCTGGGCCACAGATACCTTTCGGCGATCCAAAGTGATGTTCCATTGAGCCTTGAGCGCGCTTTCTACATCCCTTACGATCTGCTTAGGACTCCGATCTAGCCCAGTCAAAATGTGAATCTCTTTAATGGCGCCCCAATCGTCAACGACAACCCGTGCTTTTTGAATGCCTGGTAGACATATAAGAAGACCTTCTATATCTTTTGTGCTTACGATCCGGTCATTGCTCAATGCATTCCCTCACATACCAGATTATATTGGAATCCTACTCTGCCTTATGGGTCAGTTCGTATCCGCGCCGTATAGCTTTCTCATTAACCCCTAACAGGTTGTGGTACCTTTCATGAATCACGTTAGGTAAAACCCGAATCACGGTTTCTACCGAAACGATTTCCTGAACTCCTAGGAGGCTGCCCAGACACACCATGTTAGCAACGCGTGGCGAGCCTAGATTCTGAGCTTCTGCATTCGCCGGTATCCGGTATAGTCGGATATCGTCACGAACATCATCAATGTCGATAAGATCAGAGTTTATGATTACACAACCACCGGGCACCACTGCGTCAATGAATTTCTCAAAAGAAGGCAAATTCATAGCTACAAGAGCGGTTGGTTCTGCGACCACAGGTGATGCTATACTCTCATCCGATATGCACACCGCACAGTTTGCGGTGCCTCCGCGCATTTCTGGTCCATAAGAAGGAAGCCACGATACAGCCTTACCTTCTTCCATACCGGCATGAGCAAGGAGAGTACCTATCAACATTACTCCCTGTCCGCCGAACCCTGCGAAAACTATCTGGTGATCCATGCTACTTCCCCCCCTCGCTCTTGAATTCACCCAAGGGATACTGTGGGACCATGTTCGTTTCTATCCACTTAAGGGCATTAGCCGGGGTCATTCCCCAGTTAGTCGGACAGCTAGATAACAATTCCACCATGGAGAATCCCTTTCCCTCTATCTGGTTAACAAAAGCTTTCTTGATGCCGGCCTTCGCCTTGATGATGTTGGGATTGTCATGCAAAGAAAAACGGGCAACGTAGTAAGAGCCTTCGACGTCAGCCAGAATCTCAGACATCCTAAGGGGATAGCCTTGCGCAAGCGGATCCCTTCCACCAGGCGACGTAGTCGTCTTCTGTCCAACCAAAGTAGTAGGAGCCATCTGCCCTCCGGTCATGCCATATATGGCGTTGTTTATGAATATAACTGTTATATTCTCTCTTCGTGCAGCTGCGTGCAAAATCTCGGCCGCTCCGATAGACGCGAGATCACCGTCGCCTTGGTACGTGAAAACGACGTGATCCGGCAACACCCTTTTAATACCCGTTGCCACAGCAGGTGCGCGGCCGTGAGCCGCTTGTTGAAAATCAACGTCGAAATAGTTGTAGGCAAACACTGAGCAACCTACGGAAGCAACTCCGACAGTCTCATCTTGGATTCCGAGCTCGTCAATTACTTCAGCTACAAGTCGGTGCGCAATGCCATGAGTACATCCCGGGCAGTAGTGGGTCACCGTATCGGTAAGGGATTTAGGGCGCAAATAGACGGGCTTCATATGTTGTCACCTCCGTGTGCCTTTTCGAAATAGTCGGTAATTATTGGTGTCTTACCCGATATCATTTCGCTCACGCGTTTTTCTATGCCCTTGGGCATCGGAATAGCACCACCGGTTCTGCCGTAAAAGTGCACCGGCGCCCTACCCTCAACTGCTAGCCTAACATCTTCCACCATCTGTCCCGTAGACATCTCTACACATAAGAAGCCCTTGGCGTGCTCAGCCACCTGGTCAAACGCCTCAAAGGGAAAAGGCCAGAGAGTGATAGGACGGATAAGGCCGATTTTGACGCCTTCTTTACGCAATTTCTCTACGACCGCAGTACATATCCTGGCAATTGTTCCATAAGCAACCAAGAACCACTCAGCGTCATCGGCGTACTTTGTCTCATACATGACCTCATGCTCTTGCATGAGCGAATACTTCTCGTACAATTTCCAGTTATGAGTATCCAGCACTTCCGGATCTAGATATATGGATGTAATCAAATTTGCAGGCCGCCCTTTTTTCCCGGTAGTAGCCCATGGCTTTGCGCTAATGGAAGACGCCTCTACCTCTTCCGGGAAGACCACCGGTTCCATCATTTGACCCATCATACCATCGCCCAAGATCATCACCGGATTTCGGTACTTCTCAGCCACTTCAAAGGCCTTTCCCATAAGGTCGCAAGCTTCTTGAATAGTAGACGGCCCGTATACGAGGAGCCTGTAATCGCCATGTCCTCCGCCTTTTGTTGCTTGGAAATAGTCGGATTGGGAAGGCTGTATTCCGCCGAGACCGGGACCGCCCCTTGCCATGTTCACTATCACGCACGGGAGTTCTGCACCGGCTATGTACGAAATTCCCTCCTGCATCAAGGATATACCCGGGCTCGAAGAAGATATAAGTACCCTCCCGCCAGCTCCGGCTGCGCCATATACCATGTTGATGGAAGCAACCTCGCTTTCAGCCTGCACGAACGCCCCTCCAACCTCTGGGAGACGCCACGACATATACTCTGGGATCTCATTCTGCGGAGTTATAGGATACCCAAAGAAATATCGGCAGCCTGCACGAATTGCAGCTTCTGCTATAGCCTCATTTCCTTTCATGAGAATAGGTTTTGCCAAAACATTCACCTCCTGTTTGATTAGCGAAAGACCTCTATGACCGCGTCAGGACACATTCGAGCGCAGAGAGCGCAGCTTATGCATAGGGCCTGCGCTTCGTCGTCTACTACTGCAGGATGGTACCCAAGTTTGTTGATTTCTTCTCCAAGTTTGATGATCTTCTTAGGGCATGCTTCAATGCACAATCCACAACCCTTGCAGTTGTCTTGCCTGAAAGTGACCCTTTTGTCCAATGTCTTCCCTCCTCATGTACCATGATTGCTACATATGCAACCCATCCGGCTATTTGGGCGATACGTATATTCTCTTCTGGGCAAGAGCTTTTTCTATTCGGTCTTCAGACAGCTTATTCGCGGCTTCATTCGTCCCGATTCCCTGTTCTTTGGCTATCCGGAATATCGAAGCCAGCGTGTCATATATTTTTGACACTTTGTTGAGAGCCCAATCCCTGTTGTATCCGCCCGGAGCCAGTTCACTGGCTACGTTTATGACTCCGCCGCCATTGGCGACAAAATCCGGCGCGTAAAGTATGTTCCTCTTAGCAAGGGCTAGGGCATGTCTTTCTTCAAGTAGCTGGTTGTTGGCGCTTCCGCAAACGATCTTTGCCTTTAGACGTTCTACGGTTTCGTCATTTATCACTCCGCCAAGGGCACAAGGTGCGAAAATATCACATTCAATGTCAAATACCTCTTCAACCGGTATTGCCTCAGCTCCCAATTCCACAGCCTTTTGGACTTTATCCGGGAAAATGTCGGCAGCGTATACTTTCGCTCCGGCTTTAAGCAGATCCTCGATGAGGAAATATCCAACGTTTCCTACGCCCTGAACCACCACTTTCCTCCCGGAAAGGCTCTCATCTCCAAATACTTCGGCAACGCATGCTTCCATTGCCCTGAAAACTCCGAATGCAGTAACCGGAGATGGATTGCCGCTAGTACCTGCCAATCCGACTACATGTTCCGTCGCTGTCCTTATCACTTCCATATCGTCTGTAGTAGTGCCCACATCTTCTGCGGTAATGTATCTGCCACCCAGTGTGTCTATAAACTTGCCAAAAGCCCGAAACAGCTCTTCCGACTTGTCCTTGGCCGGATCTCCTATTATTACCGACTTGCCCCCTCCAAGACCCAGACCCATTGCGGCACTCTTGTAGGTCATGCCTCGAGCCAACCTAAGAGCATCCGTAAGGGCCTCCTCTTCGGATTTATAGGGCCACATCCTCGCTCCGCCCAAAGCAGGTCCTAATGTGGTATTGTGGATCACAATTATAGACTTTAACCCAGAAACCTTGTCGTAGTTGAAAACTACTTGTTCGTAATCTCTTTCTTCAAGTGCTTTGAAAACTTCCATCTGAATCCCCCTTTTTTGTGTTATTTGTGGCAGCATATAGATTTCTCTAAAAACCGCCATCCGGTATCGCCTAGCATAGATAATAAGCAACAACCATGCCAGCTTTTCTACCCATGAGTAATACAATCTCTTACGAGTCTTTCACGTTACCTAGCAAAGCGTGATGAGAATAAGGTCTGCAAATATGCGCACATTTTCATGCCGATCGTGCACATATTTGCACGCAAAACTTTGTCTAAACTTTCACATAGCTAGGATTGAGATGTACGTTTGTCTGTGAAGTCGTATTTTTGCATCTTGTAGTAAAGAGTTCTAATACTTATCCCTAGAATCCTCGCCGCCTCGGTCCTGTTGTACGAAACCTGCTCCAACGCACGGGCTATGGCATCAATTTCGGCGCTCCTCACGGCGCTCTGCAGCGTCTCAGGCCCGGCAATAGCATGCGAGTGTTCGTTTCCCATTCCCTCAAGAGGGCGACCTATCCCCCATCCTAGGGGCGGGAGGTGCTCAATACGTATTGTCCTATCGTCATACTTCATGTTGATGATCGCTCTGCTGAGAACGTTCTCTAACTCACGTACGTTTCCAGGCCACCTGTATGACTCGAACACGCCCAAGACGGCCTCATCAACGCCCTCTACAAACCTCCCATAGCTTTGACTCAGCCTACGCACCAGATAATCGCATAACACTTCAATGTCTTCCGGACGTTGCCTAAGAGGCGGAATGAGTATTGGAATCACGCTGAGTCTGTAGTACAAATCCTCTCGGAACTTGCCTGACGCTACCATCTGCTCAAGTGGTGCGTTAGTAGCAGCTATAACTCGTACGTCTACGGGTGTTGGAGTAGACTCGCCAATCCTCACAACCTCTCTTTCTTGCAGCACGCGAAGAAGACTTGCCTGCACCGACACATCCATTGCGCCTATCTCATCAAAAAACAAGGTGCCGCCGTCGGCCTCGTGAAACAGCCCTTTTTTCCCGCCTTTTCGCGCCCCTGTGAACGCTCCATCCACATATCCAAAAAGCTCCGATTCTAGAAGATTGCGAGGCAAAGCGGCACAATTGACACGAACAAATGGCTTGCTATGCCTGGAAGAAGCATTATGGATGGCATGCGCGAAAAGTTCCTTGCCGGTCCCGCTTTCGCCCCTCAAAAGAACCGTAACAGGCGTCGAAGAAACTCGCTGAGCCTGTTCAACAGCCTGGATCATAAGAGGACTATTTGTTATTATGTCGTCAAATGTGTACTTAGGTTCGAATCCCTTCACTACACTTTTTAGATTCTCTAGTTCTTCCGTAAGACGCATCACTTCAGAAACATCTCTTATTACCGCGACGCTTCCTTTCAGTTCCCCGTCTACCATGATTGGCGCTGCATTCACAACTACCGATCGCCTCATGGGACCTACCTTAAGAGTTGCATTGACGATAGGCTTCTTCGTCCTGAGTACGTGAAGGTGAACGCTTTCCCCTTCAGCTATATCTGTAGTGGCTGGCCGCCCAATTACTGCCTCTTCCGAGAACCCCGTGAGTTTAGTATACGCAGGATTGATGAGTATACCATTGCCGCCTTCGTCCACAACTGATATGGCATCTTGAGTAGACTCTATTACAGCATACAGAAGGGACTGGATTTCTCTAAGATTCGTTATTTCTTCCGCCAAACACTTTATCTCGGTGATGTCCCGAAACACTGCAACTGCTCCTATAAGTTTGCCACTTGGATCAGTAACAGGCATCCTGTTAGTCACTACGACAGCGTTGCCCAACTCCTGTTTCTGGTTGATCTCAGGGATTCCGGTTTGAAGAACTTTGTCTAGTCTAGTATTGGGAATTGCGTCTGAAACCTGATTACCCATAACCTCTGCGGCCATCTTGCCGGAGAGTCTTTCTGCCGCCTTGTTGAAGACAAGGATTTTCTCCTCGCTGTCGATGGCCATAATGCCATCATGCGTAGAATTCAGTATGTAATCGATCAAACTACAATTAGAGCCTTCCATGAACCGGCCCCCCAATCGTTCGTCACAACAGACCGGGCATTATGTCATTCATGCTGTAGATACCGGAGCGGATCCTATCTGCCATAAAAGCAATGAACTCAGAATTGGTCGGTCGTCTCTTGCTTTTACCCGGAATCGATCCAAATAGTTTCTCAATGAAACCAATATTTCCTCTATTCCAAGCCACTTGGATAGCGTGTCGTATGGCACGTTCAACCCTACTTGAGGTGGTTGAGTACTTCTTGGCTATTTCGGGGTATAGTTCCTTTGTTACCGCAGACAAATACTCAGGTCGATAATGCACCATTAGGATTGCATCCCTTAGATATCTGAACCCCTTTATATTGGACGGTATTCCCATTTTCTGAAGAATTGACGTAACCAGTACATCTAGGGATTCTTCCTCCATTCGAATCCTACGTGCTGTTGTATCAGGCTCGCTCCAATAAAACATTTGCCTCAATCTTTCGGCAAATGTCGGAAGATCAAAGGGTTTCACGAGGTAATAATCGGCTCCAAGTTCAGCTGCTCTTCGCGTAATAGAATCTTGTCCGAAAGCAGACAGCATGAGGATTTTCGGGCGGTTCGCAAGCTGTCTCTCAGAGAGTTTCTCCAAGACTCCTATGCCATCGAGATAGGGCATAACCACATCTAGGACAACTATATCCGGCATAAACTCTAGGATCAAAGTTAGTGCTTCGAGTCCGTTATATGCTACGCCAACAACATTTATATCTTCTTGCTCCTCCAAGTAGTCTCTAAGTATACTTGCAAACTCCTTGTTGTCATCAGCGATCAAAACTCTCATTTGTTCCACTAACTATCAGCCCCCACCGCTCCTTAATCTCATCTACTTTTACTTTGGAGTCCCAGAGTTGCTTTTGTAAGCATCTGCAGCCACAATCAGTTCCCGCCCGTGGGCCAAAGATACTCCAACTTCGGTACCACTAAGCATCCGCGCAATTTCTCTGGCTCTGCTTTCACCGTCTTTCAACTCGACCACCCGTCCGTAAGTCCTTCCTCCCGCTTCGCTCTTTTCTACAACAAAGTGAGAATCCGCCATGGCGGCGATCGAAGCAAGATGGGTTACGCACAGCACCTGGTGATTACGTCCAAGTTGCCACAGTTTCTCCCCTATGGCCTGTCCTGCTTTACCTCCTACTCCAGCGTCAATTTCGTCAAAAATAAGTGTAGGAACAGGTTCTACCTCTTCTGCACACGATTTTATTGCTAACATAAGCCGAGACAATTCTCCTCCCGATGCCACTTTGTGAAGAGGCAGCGGAGGCTCGCCCGGATTTGCGCTGAAGAGAAAGCTAACTCTATCAAACCCGTCTTGGAAAGGTCTCGCCGGTTTTTCCCCGATCAAAATCCCATTTTGCGGATCGTATTGGTGCTCTATCTGAACGATGAATTTTGCCCCCGGCATCCCTAGATCATGAAGCACCGACGAAATACTCTCTTCCATTTTGGAGGCAGCTTCTCTCCTTAAAGCAGAAAGTTCAGTGCCTAAGATCACCATTTGATTTTCCACTTGGGCAAGTTCTCCTTCTATCTTCTCCAGAATCTCGCTTGCATTTAGAAGGTGCCCTAGTCTCGCTTCGGACTTTGCTCTATACTCAAAAACCTTTTCTATAGTGCCTCCATATTTTACCTTAAGTCTTTCTATCAGATCCAAGCGTTCCTGAACTTGTTGAATCCTCTCCGGTTCAAGCAATAGCCCCTTTTGGTATTCTCGCAAACAGTCTACCGCCACTTCTAAAGAGTACAGAACTTGTTCCAAGGTTTCTTTGCTCTGCCCGACCGAAGGGTCAATTCTTCCGGCTTCCTTGAGCAGCTCAACTGCTTCCGTAATCAGATCGTATGCACTTGGGTTACCGCTTACCCCATCATATACACGTGAATATGCGTCTTGGGATAAGTCAATTAGTTTTTTCTGCGAGCTCAGTATTTTGTATTCTTGCCTTAACCTCTCGTCCTCCCCAACGCTTAATGCCGCCTTGTCTATCTCTTCAATTTGATATGACAAAAGATCTATTTCCCGCTTTCGCGCAGATTGGTCTGTGCTAAGCTTGTTCTTTTCTTCAAGAAGATCCTGTCGCCTCAGAAAGTAAGAATAGTATCGGGCTCTAAGCGGCTCTATAGACTGTCTGTCCATACTGTCTATCATGCCAACATAGTTTTGCGACCTCATGAGCGCATAGTGATCCTGCTGACCATGTATATCTACCAGTCTGTTGCCTATCATTTGCGCCATAGACATGGTAGCTATCCTTCCGTTAATCCGCATATAGGATCTCTCAGGCAGTATGTCCCTTTGAATGGCAACTTCATTTTCTCCGGCCAAAATCTCCCGCAACTCATCATCGAAACCGGAAAAATCAGACCCCGGGGAAACAAAAAGCTCAAGTATCGCTCTTTCTTCACCGGCCCTTATAACTTCGGAGGAAGTCCTCGAGCCAAGACAAGCCATAACTGCATCGACAATCATGGATTTGCCGGCTCCAGTTTCTCCTGTAAAGACTGTAAGACCCGGCCCAAGTTCTAATTCAACATCTTGAAATATGCCGAAATTCTGTATCCTTAGATAGGTGAGCAAAGAATATCACATTCCCGCTATGTTGCGCAGACTGTCCAAAACCTCGGACGCGCTATGTCCTTCTCGAACCACGACGATTACTGCATTATCGCCGGCTACGCTTCCCAGAATGCCTTCAAGATTCATTCCATCAATCGCTTCTCCTACCGCAGACGCTGTTCCGGTGATTGTTTTGACAACTATTATATTGGCGGCTTTTTCCATGTTTATGCAACAATCTTCAAATAATCTGTTAAATCTCTGTTTATATACTAAGGTAGGGTCTCCGGGCATAAGAGAGTATTTGTAACGTCCGTCGCCTGATGGCACACGCACTAAATGGAGTTCTTTTATGTCGCGAGAAACTGTAGCTTGAGTGACTTTTATACCCTCTTCGGCAAGCAGTTTACACAGCTCTTCCTGGCTGGTGATGATATTATTGGATACCAGTTCAACTATCCTCATTTGTCTTTTGGCCTTCATTGGGGATTGCCTCCTAACTTAATCAGTTGTACTCACTCAGCCAGAATTACCCTCACGGTAACCTGCCTATCCCTTCCTTCATTTTCTTGCGCAGCACATCGTAGAAAGACCAACCTCTCCTCCTAAGTAACGACGCTTTGTAATTTGATTTCTCGACCACAATAATGTCATTCTTTTCGAGATGGAAGAATTCCTGCCCGTCCAGAGCTAGCGTCGTCGATTGGCTAGGCAATATAACCTCAATTTCGCAAGATTCTGATGAAGGAACGACTATGGACCTAGAATACAAGGTATGTGGGCATATTGGAGTAGCAAGAAAGGCCTCAATCTGAGGAGACAAAATAGGTCCACCGGCCGAAAGAGAATACGCGGTAGAGCCTGTCGGTGTTGAAACAATCAGCCCATCCGCTCCGTAAACGTCGACATCTTTTCCCGACACTCTAAGAGAAAGCACGGTCAAACGTCCATATGGCCCTTTTGAAACACAAGCCTCATTTAAGGCGATACTATGGAACACCGATTCTCCCTGTCGAATCACTTCTGTGGACAGCATCAGCCTTTCATCTCTTTCGACATTCCCAGCGATGAAGTCGGGCAAATGCTCAAATAGGTTGCTCGCATCCAACTCTGTAAGAAACCCAAAATGCCCAATATTCACCCCAAGAATAGGGATCCCGAGGGGACCAAGAGACCTTGCTGCACCCAATAAGGTGCCGTCACCGCCTAGCACCACGGCAAAACCTACATTGGAAGGCCAATCCATCAAAGGCAATGTATACTGTCGCCACTTTTCAAATACGCCGGCACAAGGAGCCAGATAGATCTGTATATCTCTTTCGGCGAGCCAATGCGCCAGTTGATCTACCAAGTCATCGCTCTCTGCCTTGTCAAGATTGGGCAGAACCCCTATGCCTCTTCTAGACATGCTCAAGTCTCCAATCAGTTTAGGATTTCCTTGACTTTATCAACTATCCCAGACACATCCATAGCATAGATCTTTCGAAGATCTTTTTGCGGACCATGCTCAATATACTTCATGGGAAGAGTCAATCTATGGACGTTACATCTCGCTGAAGGTGCAACAGCATCCAAAACCGCTTCCCCAAACCCACCTGCGGGAATATTTTCTTCGACCACCAGCAGGGGACCTGTCATGGCCAGTTCCCCTAATCTATCCTTGTCCAAAGGTGTCACGAACCTCGCATTTACTACACCGCAGGATATACCCATTCCTTCCAATACCTTAGCAGCTTCCAAGGCGGGATAGACCATACTTCCGAGAGCAACGATATTCACCGCTTGCCCGATACAAATTGCCTCAGCCTTCCCGACCTCTAGCATTTGAGGGTTTTCGAGAAACTCCTCATAGGGGATTCCTACGCCACCACCGCGAGGATACCTAATTGCGCTCGGCCCTGAAAGGTTAAGCGCCGTCCATAACATGTTAACCAATTCAGCCTCATCTTTGGGGGCCATTATGGTCAACCCCGGAGCAGTTCTAAGATAGCTTACATCAAATTGCCCATGATGGGTTTCTCCATCTTCGCCAACTAGCCCTGCCCTATCAACTGCAAAAACCACTTTTAGCTTCTGCAAACATACGTCTTCGATTATTTGGTCGTAAGCCCTTTGCAGAAACGTTGAGTAGACCGCAACAACCGGTAGTTTGCCGGATTGGGCAAGCCCGGCAGCGAATGTAACCGCGTGACTTTCCGCAATTCCTACATCGAACACTCTCTCGGGAAATTCACGCGCAAATTCGTCAAGGCCGGTACCATCAGCCATCGCAGCGGTGATCCCCACCAGATCTTGGTTTTTCTTGGCAAAACTCGCCATAGCCTGACCGAAAACTTTGCTGTAACTGGGAGGTCCCGAGCTATTCGATAGAATCTCCCCCGTATCTGGATCGAACGGACCTACACCGTGGAATTTCTCGGGATCTTCTTCAGCGAATCTGTAGCCCTTTCCTTTGACAGTCACAACATGAACTATCACAGGTTCGTCCAGTGTCTTCACTTCTTCAAATACCTCTATCAACCCACCTAGATTGTGGCCATCGATAGGCCCATAGTATCTGAAACCCAAAGATTCAAACCATGCCTCCGGAAAGAGAAAATACTTAATCCCGCCTTTGAAGCGTCTCAACCAGTCGATGGTCCACTGCCCGACATTGGGCATCTTATCTAGGAGTTTCTCAAATGCTGATTTGACGCCCCTGTACGATGGGGCAAGCCTTAACAATGTCAGATATCGCGTAATTCCTCCTACATTTTTTGAGATAGACATGGAATTATCATTTAGAACTACGACCAAACGCGTCCTCAGCTCCCCCGCATTGTTTAGACCCTCATAGGCTACACCAGAAGTTAGTGCGCCATCTCCTATAACATCTATGACATTCCAGTTGCCGCCATCTAAATCCCTTGCCTCCGCTAAACCTAGCGCATACGAAATAGATCCGGCAGCGTGACCGGTATCGTAGACATCGTAGGGGCTTTCAGCTCGTTTGGGGAAGCCGGAAATTCCGCCAAGTTTGCGCAGGCTCCCAAAGGTATCGTAGCGTCCTGTGATTAGTTTGTGTGCGTAACTTTGGTGGCCGACATCCCAAACGATCTTGTCTCGAGGAGTGTCAAATACTTTGTGCAAAGCGAGCGTGATTTCGACTGCCCCAAGGGATGAGGCGAGATGTCCGCCATTAGTAGACACAACCCGTACTATCTCGCTCCTAATCTCTTCGGCCAAAGATTCGAGTTCCTCGACCGAAAGGTTCCGGATATCCTGTGGACACCTGATATTACGAAGCTGCAATCCAACTCCTCCCTAATCACCAAAAGACACGCGCTAACAAATCCTGATGCGCTTCATTGATCTGGCTGCTTACCCGCACAAATGATCTATCTTGTCCATATATAGCCTAGAAAGATCCGCAAAAACCGACTTGCCTAAGCCCAATGAAGACACCGAATCAAGACTACCTATCAAAGCTTCCCTCGCCTTCTTGCAGGCACCTTCAAAAGACAGTGCGACCATAAGCGTGCTCTTGTCTTCTTCTTTCTCGCTCTCCCCAACATCCTCAAGGTCGTCAATTATCTGGTACGCATATCCGAACTTTCTACCCCAAGACGAAAGACCATGCACCGAGCTTGGTACTGCTTGAGCCAGAAGGGCTCCTACTTTTGCTGATACCTCAAATAAGGCTGCAGTCTTCATAGAGTACATTTTCGTTACCAGGTCAGCATCAGCATTTTTCCCTTCTAACAAGAGATCCAGTACTTGTCCGCCAACCATTCCTCGCGGACCCGCTGCCGTGGCTATCTCACGTGCTGCGGCGGACTTTATATCTTCTTTGGCATCTCCAAGATATAGCATGGTTTCAAAGGCCATGGTTAACAGCGCATCGCCGCAAAGAACTGCCAGAGCTTCGCCAAACTTCCTGTGGCAGGTAAGTTTTCCTCTTCGGTAGTCGTCGTCATCCATGCAAGGAAGATCGTCATGCACCAGAGAATATGCGTGGATCATCTCTATTCCCGCTCCAAAGGGAATTGCCAGATCCCAGTTGCCGCCTTGGCTCTCACAAGCTTCGAGCAGGATGATGCTCCTTAATCTCTTGCCGCCAAAGAGGCTATACACAATGCATTCTCTAAGGACAGGAAGATCCCATTCGTAAGAATCGACGATCCCCATGATGGCGTCATCAATTTGCCTGCGCTTCGTCTCTAGGTACACCGCAAGATCGTCTGTGTCCATGGCACCCATCTAACTTTGAGTCTCCTCACTAGTTTTCAAGATTTCCTGAATTCGACTATCTGCCTTGTCCAGGATCGCTTCCAATTGCTTGGCCAGCCTAATCCCTTCTTCAAACTTCTCAAGCGACTCTTCAAGCGAAAGTTCTCCACTTTCCAGGCATTTCACTATTTCTTCGAGTTTCTTAAGGCTACTGGCAAAATCCAAATCTTCTAACCGGCCTTCTACCTTGTTATCCTCTGGGATATCAGTCATTTTGCACTGACCCCCTCCTCACTATCATGTCTTTCTTCCACGCGACAAACAATCGACCCTTTGTGCAGGGTGACAACTACCCTGCTTTCAGGCATTACTTCACTAGAATCTCTAACCACACAAAGCCCAGGTAGAGTCCTAGTTACACTATAGCCTCTAGACAATATTTTGAGTGGACTCAGGGCATCTAGTTTCGCCAATTCCGAATTCAGTGTTTGATGTCCTTCGCTGACAATGCTCAATATAGCATCTTCTAGGTCTTTTCTGAGTCTATACAGGCTCTCTCTGCCCGCAACAACAAACCAGTCTGGTCTTTCAAAGCAAGGACGCGATACGAGGTTTTCAAGTCTCCTACGGTTTTGATCGATTTGCATACGAACACAGGCATAGGCTCTTTTTTCTAAGTTCTCAATCACAATCCTCAGCTGTTCGGCGTTTGGTACCACCAATTCAGCCGCCGCCGACGGCGTAGCCGCTCTAACGTCAGCCACGAGATCGGATATAGTCACATCCCTCTCATGTCCAACCGCAGATACTATAGGTACCCTCGACGCAAATATCGCCCGTGCCACGCCTTCATCGTTGAACACGAACAGGTCCTCCTGAGAACCTCCTCCTCTGCCAACGATTATGACGTCGACATCAGGTATCTCATTTAGAGCCCTTATGCCAGCTACAATGTCCTGCGCAGCTCCTTCGCCTTGAACCTTGCAGTCGGCCAATACGAATTCTACCCCCGGGTAACGCCTCTTGCCCACCGATATAATGTCCTTTATGGCAGCGCCTCGTTTTGAAGTGACTAGGCCGATTTTTCGTGGGAACATGGGAAGCGGTCGTTTGCGCTCTTCTTTGAAAAGGCCCTCTTTTTCTAACTTTTCCTTCAGTTTTTCCAAAGAGGCATAAAGTGCGCCCAGCCCGAACGGTTCCATGTAAGTGGTATAGATCTGATAGATCCCGTCACGCTCAAAAACCGAAACGTTTCCCAAAAGGATAACCTGCATCCCATCTTCGGGAACAAACGAGAGTCCGCTCCTCGCGCTTTGCCACATAACAGCCCTAACGCTCGCGTTTTCGTCTTTCAGAGTAAAGTAAAGGTGGCCCCTGTAGTCTCTTAGGTTAGCTATCTCCCCTTGTACAAACACCTGCTTAAGGAAATCGTCTTCCCAGAACATTTTTCGAATGTATGCATTTAACTGACTTACCGAAATGACGTCCTTATAACTAAACAAGGTGCCACCCCTTCTTAAACGTATTATAGGGTTTTCACCGAAAAGCCCGCTCAGTAAATGAGAGGTCTTCTTACCACTCGGTTTCCCCGCTTTCTAGGTATTCATGGATATCGTTTGCAGCGATCTTCCCCGCACCCATCGCCAAAATCACGGTAGCAGAGCCTGTTACCGCATCTCCGCCGGCCCAAACTCTGGGTCTGCTAGTCCTACCGGTATGCTCGTCGGCTACAAGACCACCCCATGAGTGCGCATTAAGACCATCAGTAGTTTTCACTAAGATAGGGTTGGGAGACGTGCCCAGTGCCATTACAACAGTGTCTGCTTCCATCACAAACTCAGAACCCGGAATTGGTATTGGACGCCTTCTGCCGGACCGATCGGGTTCCCCTAATTCCATCCTAATGCACTCTATGCCACTAACCCAACCCTGATCGTTACCCAAAATCCTCACCGGATTCGCAAGAAGATGAAACTCGACGCCCTCTTCCTCGGCATGGTGAATCTCCTCTGCACGAGCGGGCATTTCTTCTCTGCCTCGTCTGTAGACTATCATTGCTTTTTCGGCACCGAGCCTCAAAGCGCACCTGACAGAGTCCATCGCTACGTTACCTGCACCTACTACCACGACTTTTTTGCCGGATACTATGGGTGTATCGTATTCCGGAAACAAATACGCTTTCATTAAGTTTATACGAGTAAGATATTCATTAGCAGAATAGACTCCGTTCAAATTCTCCCCGGGTATGTGCATGAACATTGGCAATCCTGCGCCACTGCCCACAAAAACAGCATCGAAACCTTGTTCGAAAATCTCGTCTATGGTTAGAGTTCGCCCAACGACAAAGTTGAGTTCAATGTTAACCCCAAGCTTTTTGACGTAGTCGACCTCTTTCTTAACTATGTTCTTTGGAAGACGAAACTCAGGAATCCCATACATCAAGACTCCGCCTGGCTCATGAAGGGATTCAAAGATGGTCACGCTATAGCCCAATTTGGCTAGGTCTCCTCCGCAAGTAAGTCCGGCAGGACCTGCTCCAACAATTGCAACCTTTTTCCCATTTCGGCACACTTGTGGACCATCCGAATTTCCATTCGTCATTTCCCAATCTGCCACAAACCTCTCCAATCGCCCAATCGCTACAGGTTCGCCTCGTCTGCCAAGTATGCACTTAGACTCACACTGAATCTCTTGAGGACAGACTCTTCCACATACAGCAGGGAGACTATTAGTAGCTTTTACTATGTCAATTGCTCCTTGATAGTCACGCTCTTTTATAAGTTTGATAAACCCCGGAATATCAACGGATACAGGGCACCCTTGCATACATTGAGGATTCTTACAGTTAAGACATCTCGATGCCTCTTCCAGAGCCATTTCCTCAGTATAGCCCAAAGCAACTTCTTGGAAATTGTGGCGCCTAACCTCCGGATCCTGACTAGGCATCTCGACTCTATTCTTAACGGCCATTATGTCCACCTCCGCAGCGGCAACGTTCATTTGCGATTTGCTCTTGTTCTCTGTAAGCATTGGAACGCCTCAACGCTTCAGTCCAATCCACAAGATGACCGTCAAACATCGGTCCATCTACACACGCAAACTTAGTTTCGCCACCAACTGATACCCTGCATGCCCCACACATCCCAGTACCATCCACCATGATTGGATTCATAGACACCCATGTCTTAATCCCATATTCCTTCGTTACCTGGCAGACAGCTTTCATCATAAGCATCGGACCTATAGCAATTACTTCATCCATGGTAAGACCATGTTCGATTAGTTCCTTGAGTTTATCAGACACGAAACCCTTGAATCCCCTGCTTCCATCATCGGTGCAAATATGGAGTTCGTCAGAGTACTCTCTCATTTCATCTTCAAGGATTATCAGATCCTCTGAACGGGCCCCTATTATACTGATCAAGTTCACTCCACGCTGATGCAATTCCTTGCACTTAGGCAAAAGAGGAGCAACGCCCACACCGCCACCAACAGCGACAACCTTCCCCGCCTCTGGGAGCTCTGCAGGTAATCCCAAGGGACCTGCCAGATCCATTATCCTGTCGCTTACTCCCAGTTTCCCAAGCTGGATTGTAGTAAAGCCAACTTCCTGATAAATCAAGGTAATGGTTCCGGCCTCTGCATCGTAATCTGCTATGGTCAAAGGGATCCTTTCTCCTTCTGGGCGGATCCTCAACATGACAAATTGGCCGGGTTTTGCTTTTTCTGCAATCAAAGGGGCGTTGACCACGATTTTCTTTGTAACGGGGGTCAGCACCTCTTTATGTATTATCTCATTCATCTACACACCCTCCACAATATAATCTAGCGATGCTTCCGACATAAAGCATAGCTTACTCATTTATTGTAACGATCTGCACCCTCTTGTGACCACCCTGATTTTGTGAAAACACTCACGAGAACCCCATTGACAAAACTCGGGGACGCGTGGGACCCATAGTCCTTTGAGAGTTCTATTGCCTCGTTCAAGACTACTTCGATGGGAGCACTTCTGAGGATGAGAGCCTCTGCATAGGCTAACCTAATGATGCACAAATCAGCTCGCGGCATTCTAGACACGGCCCAGCCCTTCGATACTTGACCAATGAGGTCGTCTATCTTACATACATTCGAAATAACAGCCTCAACCAAAGATCGAGCGTATCCAATATCTCCCAAGTAGGCTCTGTCTGTCTGATCTGCCTCCGACTCCAAAACGCGAAAATACTCATCGGGATCGATTTTTCCTACTTCCCAACAAAAAAGCGCATTGAGCGCCAATATCCTTGAATCACGTCTACTCATTCTTAAAATCCTCAATGAAAATGTGGTCTTCCTGGAAATTTATCTTCCAGAAGTTCCCTAAATCCTTTTCCTTCATCATCTGATGATCTCCCTATCGAATATCCCAACCAAGTAGCCAGTATGAGTATTAAAGTCTTCCATAAACCTAGCGTTATCAACGACAAACCGATCAGAAACCCGATGCCGGTCCCCAGGGCTCGACCCGGATTGCCCTCAATCCATGCTAAGAGCTTATCCAGTATTTTCTTGCCCGTTCCCGGTTCCATTAGGGCCACCTCCTAGCGATTTCCATCCGTGGAAACGTCAGCGATGGACACAGTTACACTCTCAACGCTAATGCCCGCAACATCCCACACATACGAAGACACAGCTTTTTGAAGTTTGTCTGCCAATTCAGGAACATTAGCGTCCATCCCAACTCTGAGTTCTAGAGCTACGCGCAGGCCTTCTTCACCTAGACTCACTGCTGCTTTAACGTTCTTTACTCCGGGAATCTTGGAGACCACCCGCTTAACCAAATTCCTTACCGCTACGAGGGATATTCGCACCTCCCCCATTTCGGTATCATGAACTACAGCATGGATAGGCGCTCTTCGAACTCCTACATGGACAAATCGAAGGCTCATTATGAACAAAATCCCCGATATTACACCTATTGCAATCTGACCGTTAGGAACGGAGAGAGCCTCCTGAAAAACGTCGAAGGGTACCCTCCAGCCGAGGCTCGTCAGAAGAATAGCGAAAGATATTACCGAAAGCGATATCGCATAAATGCTCAGGATGATCTTATCAACTAGATGCACGGAATCACCTCTTCCTCTCAGACGCCTAGGTATCGGTCTCAGAACCCTGCGAAATCCCCTGGATGTGAATGTTCACACGGGAAACTCTCAAGTCAGTCATGCTTTCTACAGACTTCTTCACGTTTTCCTGCACTTTGTAGGCTACTTCTGGAATTCTCGCTCCGTACTTCACATTGATGTAGAGGTCTAACTCTACCTCTTCTTGACCCGAAGAAACCTTGACGCCCTTTCGCCCGCTCTTCTTTCCCAAAAACACATCCCCAATATCGTTCACCAGATTGCCTGACATATCAGACACGCCTTCTACCTGGGCAGCAGCTACACTCGCGATCGATGCTATGACTTCATCCGAAATGCGGATTGACACGCCTTCGTTTTCGTGACTATCGAGTTCCTTATCTTCACCCGGCACTTGATGGTGCCTCCCTTGTTATGTGTACAAGCCAGCGTTACTACCTGGCTTTGATTTTGAACTTCCTAATTCCGATTATATAGACTAACAAAGCCTGCTAGCAAGCAGCGATGATCATAGGGACAAAAGGGCAGCTACTATACCAATAGCTGCCCAATCAAAAAGCTCACCTTTTCGAATACCTCATATCGTGAATCTCAATAGGTGTTCCGGGCTCACTCTTCGCTTTCATCTTCGTCTTCGTCTTCATCCTCGTCTTCGTCAAAGCACCAATCATCGTCAAACTCTTCATCCTCATCTTCTTCGCAGCAGTGTAGTACATAGTGGCACATCTGCCTTATGACATCTTCGGTCGTAAAAGACTCGCCACACTCTGGACATACGATTTCTGCATCGCTATCTTCGAGAATTGACAGGTCCACGGAAACCGTTTCTCCGCAATTCGGGCACTCTACCTCAATAAACCTTTCTCCGTAGACTTCATCCTCCAATGCAGCTAGGTCTTCGTCTATGCAGTCTACGTAGTCAAGAATATCCTCTTGAGCGTAAGCGAGATCCGTTAACGCGTCTGCGATCTGATTGAGCACTTCAGCTACAGCCTTGATAGCCTTCCCTTCTTTGGTTGCATCCGAAATCTCAAGACCATCTAGCAGGCCATTGAGATAGGAAACCTTTTCCTTCAATTCGAACACGTCAATCTCCCCCTTTAGACGTCATACTCTTTCAATGTACTCCCCGGTTCTTGTATCTATCTTTAACACATCTCCGACGTTTACAAAAAGCGGAACCTTAACCACTGCGCCGGTTTCCAGTTTGGCTTGCTTAGTGCCTCCGGTAGCAGTATCTCCTTTGAAACCGGGCTCAGTCTCTACGACTTGCAGTTCGACAAAGTTTGGTATTTCGACTCCGATAACGCGACCCTCGTAGCTCATTATATACACATTCGTATTCTCTTTTAGGTACAAGACACCTTCGCCGACTACTTCCCGTGACAATGTAACCTGCTCGTATGTTGTGACATCCATAAACGTGAGTTCATCGCCCATGCCGTAAAGATACTGAGCTTCTCGTCGTTCTATGTGAGCTCTAGGCAACTTTTCTCCAGCGTTGAACGTTCGCTCCAAAACTGACCCTGTTATCACGTTCTTTATCTTGGCCCTCACAAACGCCGAACCTTTGCCCGGCTTAACATGCTGAAAATCCACTACGACCCAGGGCTGTCCATCAATTTCTATGGTAACTCCCGTGCGAAAGTCATTAGTTGATATCACAATACTTACCCCGCCTTTTAAAAGACTAATTAAACCACTGAGGACTTGCCAAATTCCATCCTAGATTACTATGAGTTCTTTTTCACAGGCAGTCAAGTTTCTTTTGCCTTCTTTTGTAACCAACACCATGTCTTCGATTCTTACTCCGCCGAAGCCCTCAATATATATTCCTGGCTCCACGGTTATCACTGCGCCAGGCTCCAAAATGTCCTCGGAGGTTCGTCCCACCGAAGGCCTTTCGTGCACATTGAGCCCTACCCCGTGACCTATTCCGTGGCCAAAGTACTCGCCATAGCCTGCTTCTTCAATTACCTTTCTGCCTGCAAGATCCACTTCCTTAGCGGCAACTCCGGGACCTATAGCATCTAAAGCGGCAAGTTGAGCAGTAAGCACTGTATCGTATATTTCTTTGTGCTTGTCGTCTAAGGGACCAACTACAACCGTTCTAGTCATGTCCGAACAGTAACCTTTGAAACGGGCCCCAAAGTCAAAAGTCACAAAATCGCCGGGTTCAAGTTTCTTTTCGGTAGGCTGCCCATGGGGCAAAGATGAACGCGCTCCAGATACGACTATGAAAGGGAAGGCTACCCCTTCCGAGCCCATTCTCCTCATTTCAAACTCAAGCTCGAGCGCAAGCTCCATCTCAGAAACCCCTGCTCTTATGCGCGGCATAAGAAGTTTGAACGCTTTCTCGGCAATCTGCTGGGCTTTGGATATGTACTCCACTTCTTCTTTGTTCTTTATCATTCTCAGATCTTCTACCCAGTTCATTACGCCCACCAGTTCCTGGTCTTCGAACTTTTCCTTCAGTCTTTCCCATCCAGCATAAGTAATGTAGTGCTTTTCAAAAGCCAATCGTTTCAAACCAAGGTTCTTAACCGTATTCTTTAGGACGTCCTCTTCTAAGACTGTCTTGACAACAGTAAAGTCCGGTGCCTCACTTCGGGCTTGTTCGGTGTAGCGTGAATCCGTGAACAAGAAACTGTCCTTACGAGTTATAAGCAATACTCCTGAATCGCCTGTAAAGCCCGAAACGTACCTCCAGTTCTCAGGTTTTGAAATCAAAAAACCGTCAGCTGAAATCTCATCCATTTTTGCTCGTAACTTGCAGATGCATTCACTGGCCATGCAGTAACGAACCTCCTTCCGGTCACACATTCTATGACCAATTCTACCATACCACATAGGGCGAACGGTTCTTTATCGTCCATCTAAAGAACAGAACCCTTCGCCCCTTATATATCCACACTTACGGCTGTTAAAGATATTGCCTCCAAAAACAGATATCCTTATGCGTTATAAAACGGGAATCTAGAGGTCAACGCTTTTACCTGCTCCGATATGTCTTTCAACGAATCTTCGTTCTCTCTATCTCTAAGGGTTCGGTCTATTAAGGAGGCGATCAGCTCCATTTCTGGCTCCTTCATGCCTCTTGTTGTCACAGCAGGCGTCCCTATCCTGATTCCACTCGTAACGGTAGGTTTCCTCTTGTCAAACGGGATAGAATTCTTGTTCACAGTAATGCCTACCTTATCGAGTGACTGTTCAGCCTGCCTGCCGGTTACACCTTTAGGCGTGAGATCTACCAGCATCAAATGATTGTCAGTTCCTCCGGATACAAGCCTGAACCCGTAACCCTTTAGAGCTTCGGCTAATGCCTTTGCGTTCTTCACGACTTGGCTCTGATAGTCCTTAAAAGACGGTTCCAGGGCTTCTTTGAAGGCAACCGCCTTAGCAGCTATTATGTGCATAAGAGGTCCGCCCTGTATACCGGGGAAAACAGCCTTGTCAATTGCAGCAGCCCATTCCTCTGTGCAGAGTATCATCCCGCCTCTAGGCCCTCTCAGCGTCTTGTGAGTTGTCGTGGTCACAAACTGGGCGTAAGGAACAGGAGACGGATGGAGACCTGCTGCTACCAGACCCGCAATATGGGCCATATCCACCATGAGAAGAGAACCACATTCATCAGCGATGTCTCTAAACCTCTTGAAATCTATAATCCTGGGGTACGCACTGGCTCCCGCGACGATGAGTTTAGGCCTGTGCTCCAAAGCAACACTCCTAACCTGGTCATAATCGATTGTCTCTGTCTGTGGGTCTACGCCATACGCCACAAAATTGTAATACTGCCCTGAGATATTGACTGGGCTTCCATGTGTCAGATGTCCTCCATGTGCCAGGTTCATTCCCAGCACAGTGTCTCCCGGTTTGAGAACAGCAAAATACACCGCGGTATTGGCCTGTGCTCCCGAGTGGGGTTGGACATTGGCATGTTCTGCACCAAATATCTCCTTCGCGCGATCCCGAGCCAGATTCTCTGCTACGTCGACTACCTCACAACCACCGTAATACCTCTTTCCGGGATACCCTTCTGCGTACTTATTTGTCAAAACCGAACCTGCCGCTTCAAGAACTGCTCTGGAAACAAGATTTTCCGAAGCAATAAGTTCTATCACGTCCATTTGACGTTTTTCTTCATCCATAAGAACCCTGCGTATTTCAGGATCTACATCGTCAATTCTTCTCAGTTGTGGTTTCACTCTAAGTGCCACCTTTCTCTCAATCGTCAAAAGCCTCTATTCTTGCACGCAACACATTACCTAGTTCGCCCCGTTAAGAGGTGAATAGGAGAATCTGATATACCGTGAGCAGCTTCCATGACCGCTTCAGACAGCGTTGGATGGGCGTGAATAGTGCCTGCTATATCCTTTGCGGTAAGACCCATCTTTATAGCAAGAGCACCTTCGTGGATAAGATCATCTGCATGTGCACCTAAGATGTGCATCCCCAAGATCCTCCCCGTCGGAGCCTCTCCAACTATCTTGACCAGTCCGTCTGTTTCTCCCATAGAAAGAGCTTTGCCGTTAGCACTAAAAGGGAACTTTGAAACCTTAACATCAAATCCCTTTTCTCGAGCCTCATTTTCGGTAAGACCTACTGACGCACATTCCGGGATTGAAAACACACAGGCAGGAACCACTGAATAATCCATTGTTCTTTCAAGTCCGAAAATGTTCTCCATCGCCACAATACCCTCGAATGACGCCCCATGAGCAAGCAGAGTTCGCCCAACCACGTCACCTATTGCCCAAATTCCCGGTACGTTGGTCGACATCCGCTCGTTAACCTCAATGCCCTTCTTAGTGTACTTGACCCCTACCGAAGCCAGGTCAAGACCACCAAAGTTGGGAATCCTTCCAACGGCAGATAATACCAGGTCAGCTCGGAATTCCTTCTTGGCACCATCTTTGCCCGAAGCTATGATCGCTTTTTCGTTACCCTCGGCTCTCACCTCAGACACTTGCGTGCTGGTATTTATCGATATGCCTCTCTTCTTCAGGATCAAAGACAATCGCTGTGATATTTCTTTATCCATGTTGGGAAGGATCGTAGGAAGAAGTTCGATAATAGTAACTTCTGATCCGAAGGCGGCAAAAATGGACGCAAATTCAACACCAATAACCCCACCGCCAATGATGGCCAGTCTTTCAGGTACGTAATCCAAATCAAGGATCTCATCAGAAGATATTGTTTGCCCCACCATAAACGGCAGGTTAAAAGGAGAGGAACCCGTAGCGATCACGATGTTTTTCGTGTCGAGGACTTCCTTTGCACCGTCTGCCATAATGACTTCTACCTGACCAGTCGAGAGTATCTGAGCTCGCCCATTTATAACATCAACGTTATTACCTTTGACCAACCTCTCGACACCGGAAACCAGCTGTTCCACGGTGTTTTCTTTGTGCGCCATCACGAGATCCATGTCCAGGCTGACTCCCTCGGTTCTTACACCGTACCTCTCGCTATCTTTAACCTTTAGATAAGTAGAAGCGCTATGAACCAGAGCTTTGGTCGGTATACATCCTACGTTTAGACACGTTCCGCCAATTCGTTTGGATTCAACCAGAGCGATCTTGCCTCCTAGTTGTGCTCCCCTTATCGCCGCGACATACCCGCCCGGACCTCCGCCTATGACAACTGCATCATACATATGCAAATCCTCCCTAACCCAATTTCTCTTATGTCAAGTCAGCGTCGACTGACCGTCTTCCCCTTGTCATTGTCCAAGATTGTTGACCATATTTGTTCTGCGATAGCTCCAACGATTCCTGTATTTCATCTCTCGTCAAATAGCCTTTCTCTATATCCCAACCAAGGATCTTGGCAAACGACAAAACCAGGGAAGACTCAAGATCTTTGCGTGTGATGTCCATTTGACAGACCTGACAAATACCTGCGGATTTTCTCGAAAGCATCGATTCCAAGCGCTGAGAGTGAGCTTGTGAGGAAGTCTTGAAGAACTTCACCATTTGGGCAGCATCCATGTAAAACGGAATCGACCCGTGTTGAAGTATGATCCCTCCTCGTCTCACCTGAGCAGAACCAACAATCTTTTTCCCCTGAGCGACCACCTCATACCAAGAGGGAGCCGAAAAACATGCCGCCTGCTGAAATCTTGAATCTCTTGCCGTAACGCCGCGTTCAAGAGAAACCATCTCAGCCGGAACTCCAAGTGAACGCAAGGCGTTTACAATAGCTTCCGACAACAGCTTATAGGTCTCTAGAACCGTTCCCGGTAGATCGCGCTCAGGTATTGCAACGCTATAGGTCAACTCATCATCATGTAGTACCGCTTTACCACCGGTCGGACGCCTAACAAGATCAACGCCTGCTTCATGAAGTGAGGCCACGTCCACTTCTTTCCCCACATCCTGAAAATACCCCAAAGATAGGCAAGCAGGCTCCCATTCATAGAACCTCAGCGTAGGTAGAACCTCACCCCTCCTAACGGCGTTTTGTATAGCCTCATCTACAGCCATGTTGAATTTTCCCTTTGCAGGTCCGTGAGACACAAGCCTTACCTTCACATAACTCCTCCTCCGCCACACGCCGGCCATACATGTTTCAAGTCCAGTTCCAAATCCAACAAACACGCCCGGGCCTCTTCGGGGGACAAAGCTCTTGGGTAATTCATAGGTACCTGCCCCGGACGCTCATTGTAATAGGGCCTGTTGCAGAATGAACACCCCGATGTCTGAAACGGTGCTCCCATTGCTATTGCCTCAAGGACATTAGCATCTGATATCTCTATGTTGGTCAAACGCCCGCTGTCAAAAGACAAATCCGACACGTCGAGTCCGTTTTTGATGGCGTACGCTGCTAATTGTATTCTTCTGTAAGAACTCCGTTCAGGCGGCGGATACTCTTGCATACCTGTTCCCCTCACAGGAGTAAATGCAAATAGCCCTACAGTTATGCCAGCGCTCATACAGTCATAGATGCTTCTTATCATTTCTTCTTCAGTCTCGCCCAATCCCACGATAAAATGAGTGGTCACTTTCCCGGGCCACCTTCGTGAACACTCTTTAACTACTTGCCAAGAATAGCTGTGATTCCGTCCTTTTACAGCAGGATAAAGGCGCGTGGAACCTACATCCATTGGAAGTCCAACTCGTGAAACCCCAGCATCAAAAAAGAGTCCCACCCTAGAGACAGAACTTGGCGACATACAAACGCTAACAGGCAACTCACTGCACAGTTGTCTCATAGAAGAGACCAGGTGAAGCGCTTCTTTGGTAGACTCTGAAGATTCAACAACTTGCACACACGCCCTTTTGATAGCACCTGACCGGAAAGCCTCGGATAATAAACCTGAAACCTCGCTCCAGTCTCTTTTGGGCCACGTTATTCGCGACAAATAAGACGGATCTGCGGTGCTATCCTTTGCCTGGCTACAGAACTTGCAGGAAAACACGCACTTTTCACCTACCATGAAATGAGCCGTGGTAGGCTTCTCGAAAACACGTGCATTAGTCAGCCCCAGAAGGCTTAACGTGCCATAGGATACGCCTATCTTCTTCTCAGTCAAAAGCGCAACACTCTTCCTTTCGCAAAATCTCAAGCCCTTTTTCCTCTGCTTCTCTGATTGCCCTTCTATGGGGAAGCACTATCCCATCGACACCCGCTTTGACAGCTCGTAAATCCAGCTTCTCCCTATACGCACCATGCGGCCTCATACAGCCAAGAGTGATTTTCATCTCAGGATTGTTGATCCGAGTCCATGCCAAGAGACTAAGAACCCCGTCGATATCGGGAGGAGGCAGATGCTCCCAGCGGGTCCCAGGGGTTGGGATGAAAACTATGATTATAATCTCCTTTATGCCTTCGTTTGAGAGAAACTCTATTGCCTCATACTCGCCTCTGATGGTCCCTTTATACAGGCCAACTAAGACGTGTGGTACAACTTTTGCAGTCCCCTTGCGAAGGTTTCGCAGAGCATTCACATAATCTTCCCCTGACAATTCGAATCCAAAACACTCTTGGATGGTGACATCATCCAAGACAAAATCGTAAGAAATCACAGAAGCAAATTCGCCGATACGAGCTGCGTCTTCTTTGTCTGCTACCCCGGGGTGCGCGTTTACCCGTATGTTTTTACCGGATCTGGAGATCCTGTCCTTCACATAGTCGATGTGGTCTATCAGAGGGACCTGTCCATGCTTGGTGCACCCGCCGCTCATAAGAATGCTCTTTACATCGTTTCGCTCCAATACAGAATCCAAAGCACCCACGGGCACCATATGCTCCAGGTATCTCCCACCGCAATGAGGGCATTGCAAAAGACACGCAGATCCCGTTACGCTTATGGATACCGTACCGGACGGATAAATAGCTTCAAAAACAGGCGGCCTTGACTCTTTCCTCATCTGCCAGGAAATATTCAAGAGCTCGTTCAACGGCATTGAATCGATAGATCTTATAGTCGAAACCAAGAGTTCATTTGCATCTCCTATAGAGTTCATCGATGGGAGGAGGCATACGCCTCCTCCCACTACGACTCTCAATTGCCTATATGTGTCATTTAGTCTTCTGCCATCGTACGTTCGGGTTACGAGCGGCAGCAGCTTCATCCAGCCTTCCAACTACGGTGTTATGCGGCGCGCTCTTTACCATTTCAGGATCCTCGTAGGCTTCCTTTGCTATGGCAATAAGAGCATCTGCAAAAGCATCCAGCGTCTCTTTGGATTCGGTCTCGGTGGGTTCTACCATAAGCGCTTCGTCGACAATAAGCGGGAAGTAGTTAGTCGGTGGATGAAAACCGTAGTCGAGAAGCCTCTTTGATATATCTAGAGTCCGAACTCCAGTCTCTTTCTTGATCCGCATAGGACTAACCACAAACTCATGTTTACAATGACGATCGTATGGCAGGTCGTAGTACTCAAGGATCCTCCTCAAAACATAGTTTGCGTTGAGCACTGCGTCTTCTGATGCTTCTTTCAGCCCATCAGGTCCTAAGGCCCTGATGTAGGCATAAGCCTTCACCATCACCAAAAAGTTCCCATAGAATGACTTCATTCGCCCAATTGACTGAGGTCGGTCATAGTCAAGCCGATACTTATCACCATCCAGAACCACAGTTGGCACAGGCAAAAACGGCTCCAAGAACGACTTTACGGCTACAGGTCCTGAACCTGGCCCACCACCTCCATGGGGAGTAGAAAAGGTTTTGTGCAAGTTGAAGTGAAGCACGTCGAACCCCATATCCCCAGGTCGTGAAATTCCGAGAATAGCATTTGCGTTAGCACCGTCATAGTAAAGCAGCCCACCCCTTGAATGGACTATGCGCTCTATCTCCTCGATGTTCTCATCAAATAACCCTAGGGTGTTGGGATTGGTGAGCATTAAGCCGGCAACAGTCTCGTCCATGGCTTCATCAAGGTCTTTGATACTTACTCCCCCACGTTCGTCAGAAGGAATCTCAACGACCGTAAAGCCGCCGAGAGCTGCCGACGCAGGGTTCGTACCATGGGCTGAATCGGGAACCAAAATCTTGGTTCTTTTGTGATCGTTTCTGGATTTATGGTATGCGCGGATTATAAGGATCCCGGTTAGCTCGCCATGCGCCCCCGCCGCGGGTTGAAGTGAAACTCTCTCCATACCTGCGATTTCGGCCAGGTAGTTCTGAAGTCTGTACATTAACTCAAGGCATCCCTGGGCCAATTCCTCAGGAACATATGGGTGAATTCCTGTAAATCCGTCCAAGTTAGCCACTTCTTCATTGATCTTCGGATTATACTTCATAGTACAAGAACCCAAGGGGTAAAACCCAATATCTACGCCAAAGTTCAGCTGTGAAAGACGGGTAAAGTGCCGAACCAGGTCAACTTCAGAAACCTCGGGCAATTCAGCCGGCTCTTTCCTGAGCTGTGCCTCAGGCAAAAGGCTATCCAGGCTTCTTACTGGTACGTCAAGAGCGGGAAGAGAATATGCCTTCCGTCCGGGTTTTGACACTTCAAAAATCAAAGGTTCCAAGCCCTTCATGCCAATTCCTCCAATCCGGCAACAAGATCATCCATCTCATCTTTGGTTCGCTTCTCAGTAACAGCGATAAGTAGATAATCCTTCAACTCAGGATAGAATCGTCCCAATGGGCATCCTGCTAAAATACCCTTCTCGGAAAGCGCATCTACGATTTGATTTGCTTCCAAAGGACATTTGACTGCAAACTCATGGAAGAACGGGGCGTCCCAAGCAACCCCAAATCCTTTTATCGCTGATATCCTATCGGCCAAATAATGAGCCTTCTGCACGCACTGCTCGCCAACTTCCCTGATGCCTTCCTTGCCCAGCCATGACAAATACACAGTAGCTGCAAGTGCATTGAGCGCTTGATTGGAACATATGTTGGACGTGGCCTTTTCTCTTCTTATGTGCTGCTCCCTAGTCTGAAGGGTAAGGACAAAACCTCTCCTACCTTGGTCATCAGAGGTCATACCCACTAACCTTCCGGGCATCCTGCGAAGGTATTTCTGGTTAACTGCCATTATGCCTAAGTGAGGTCCTCCGAAAGCCATGGGATTGCCAAAAACCTGCCCATCTCCAACCACTATATCTGCCCCATACTCTGCAGGCGGCGCGAGAAGCCCAAGGGACATGGGATTTGCCGAGACGACAAGCGTCGCTCCATGTTCCTTCACCATAGCGGATAACTCGTTGACCGATTCCAAATTGCCAAAGAAATTAGGTTGCTGAAGAACTACACAGCATACGTCTTTGTCCAACCGACCCCTAAGATCATCTAGGGAAGTAACCCCTTGTTCATAGCTCACTTCTTCAATCAAGATATCATGTCCGGCTGCGTACGTTCTTATTACTTCTCGAGTCTCTGGGTGAACTGTTTTAGATACAAGAGCCCTCTTGCGCCTAGTAAGCCCAGCCGCTATAGTCACAGACTCAGCTGCGGCTGAAGCGCCGTCATACATTGATGCGTTTGCCGCGTCCATACCGGTAAGCTCGCATATCATAGACTGGTACTCATATATGGATTGAAGCACCGCTTGGCTGATTTCGGCCTGATATGGAGTGTAGGCTGTGTAGAACTCAGACCTGGATAGAACATGTCTCACCACAGATGGAATATAGTGATCATAGGTTCCTGCACCGATAAAACTCACCATACCGCTAGCTTTGTTCTTTTCGGCTAGTTCCCTCATATGATTGGACAGTTCATATTCGCTTAGCGCAGGGGGAATGTTAAGGCTTCCTTTGTACCTCATATTGGGTGGAACATCGCTGAACAACTCGTCAATACTGTGCACCCCTATGGTTTTCAGCATTTCCTCCCGATCTTTGTCAGTGTTCGGTAAGAAGTTCATTAGTCTCAGTCCTCTTCCACCAGTTTTTGGTAGTCGTCGCTGCTCATTAAATCATCTAGTTCAGAAACATCTGATAACTCTATGGCGCATATCCATCCTTCGCCATAAGGATCGTTGTTTATAGTCTCCGGAGAATCGGTAAGGATATCGTTAACTTCGACAACTATCCCAGATACCGGCGCGTAGACGTCTGATACAGCTTTTACAGATTCAACGGTGGCCAGAACCTCGCCTTTCTTTATTTCCGAATCAACCTCTGGCAGTTCTACAAACACAACGTCGCCAAGTTGGTCCTGCGCGTGAAATGTAATGCCAACATAAGCTTTGTTTCCTTCTACGCGTACGTACTCATGGTCCTTTGTGTACTTGAGATTTTCTGGATAATTCATTTTTTCTTTACCTCCCTACGATAAAATGGCATTCTTACTACTTGGGCCAAAACTTTCTTACCTCTTATGTCCACAGTGAGATTCGTACCTCTTTGGCTATATTCTACGGGAACGTAAGCCATGGCAAGGTACTTCTCCAGATAAGGCACGAAGGTCCCTGTTGTGACGTAGCCGATCTCTTTTTCTCCTGTTTCGTCGAACACTTTGTAGCCATTCCGAGGCACGCCTTTTTCGAGCATCTCCAGGCCTACCAGCTTCACCCTAAGCCCTTTCTCCCTTTCTTCCATAAGGGCTTTTGCTCCAACAAAGTGAGTGCCTTTATCGAAAGCCACAAATTTACCCAAACCCGCTTCAAGAGGAGTATGAGCCTCATCGAGCTCGTGCCCATAAAGAGGCAAAGATGCCTCGAATCTCAAGGTGTCCCTAGCACCGAGCCCTGCTAAAACCAGCCCTTCGTCCTTGCCGCTTTCCACTATAGATTCATAGAGTGCAGGACCTTCCGAAGCTTTGCAGTAAAGCTCAAATCCATCTTCTCCTGTATAGCCGGTCCTTGTAATTAGACACTTGATACCGGATACGACAACACCCTCTACCCCATGGTAATACTTGATTTCGTCCAAGGGATAATCAGTTAGCTTTTGTAGAATTTTTACGGCTTTAGGACCCTGAATGGCCAACTGCGCCACTTTGTCAGAGATGTTTTCAAATGTTGTATCATTGAAATACCTGACCAATGGCTCAATCCATTCCGCGTCCTTCTCGATGTTGGCTCCGTTTACGATGAGCAAATACCTGCCTTCCTTGAGACACAAAACTAGCAAATCGTCTACTACGCCCCCATGAGGGTAACACATAGGAGAGTAAACAGCCTTCCCGGGATATGTCTTGGACACATCGTTGACCAAAAGCATCTGGAGAAGATCTAGAGACTCAGCCCCTTCAATTATGAACTCGCCCATGTTGGATACATCCCAGAGTGCAGCATTGGTTCTACAGCCAATGTGTTCATCCTTTATACCCGAGAACTGAACCGGAAGTGCCCAGCCACCAAAATCTACAATCCTTCCACCGTTTTTCAAATGAGTTTCATAGAGAGGAGTCTTCTTCAGTTCCTCTGCCAATTTTGAACTCACCTCCTGTTTGTATTGAAACGCCGAGGGCAAACGCCATCGGTTTCCTGAAACCTCTGCCCGAAATCACAACAAACACCAATCAAAAAGGGACGGGGTACCAATTGAAATTCCCTGTCCCTTTACCTGAGAGATTCCTCGTCGACCAGTCAAGCCAACAAGTTACCCCGTTGGTGCCCCCCTTAAGTGGCTCTCCAGAGATGCGTCCGGCGGCGGTATCTGTGCCTGAAAGTTTCAGATCGTGTCCTTGCTTCTTCGGCGCTCCTACACTAAGAAGAGTCTCTCCCGACGCCATCATCCGCACGATATTCAGTTTTTCGCAAATCCCTCTCAAAGTAGATTTCTACACGCTGTTTGTAACTCCTTCAAATCAGCCTACAAATCAGATTTTTTCTGCTTCGGCGCATTTTAGATGCCACTTCCATGCGGTGCCGATTATGTCCTCTAGAGATGACAGTCTTGGAGCCCATCCTAACATCGTTCTGGCCTTTTCTGAAGACGCCACCAAAGTTGCGGGATCCCCTTGGCGTCTCGGTCCAATCACATAGGGTACGGGCCGCCCGGTTATCCTCTCGGCTTCGCGGATGACCTCCATGACGGAATAGCCTTTGTCAGAACCCAGATTAATAACTGATGTTTGGGCACCTGTATCTAGAGCGTTCAGAGCTAACACATGAGCTTGCGCAAGATCCGCAACGTGAACGTAGTCCCGAACAGGAGTTCCGTCAGGAGTAGGATAATCATCGCCATACACCGTTATAGGTTCTTCATTGGAGATCGCCTGCAAAACCAGGGGGATTAAGTGAGTTTCAGGCTCATGCTTCTCCCCTATGCTCAGGCTAGGATCTGCCCCAGCCGCGTTAAAGTATCGTAACGATATCGATCGGAGACCATTGGCTTTGCAAAACCACATGAGGGCCCTTTCCAGAAAAAGCTTGCTTTCAGCGTAAGGACTTTTGGGGTTAACTTCAGCCTCTTCGGAGATTGGTATCACAGAAGGATCGCCATAAACAGACGCAGAAGATGAGAACACCAGCTTGGACACGCCATGCTTCGCCATGGTGGAAAACAGGGTTATTCCCGCCACAACATTGCGTTTAAAGTACTTAGCCGGATTTGTAACTGATTCACCGGACTGACTTTCCCCGGCAAAGTGCATGACTGCGTCATACTGTGAGCTAGAAAACACATCAGCAAGAGCTTCTTCGTCTTCGCAACGCCCGATGATCAAGGGAACCCCCGCTATATGCTCAGGATGGCCTCGAGAAAGATCGTCAAATACAGTTACGGAATAGCCTTGTTCCGAAAGCGCTTTGACGGTCTGTGCACCTATGTAGCCGGCTCCCCCCGTAACAAGCACTTTCTTACTCCTAGACCCTTTTATCAATCCGAGTGACTGCGAAGAACCCGAGTACACATTGTCCAATCCGTGTTCACTCCCTGGGATGGTGTCTACGTACTTATATATAATACCTAAGGAAGTGCCAATATTCCAGCTAACTTCAAGCCCAAGATGCAGGAATTGCGAGCCTCACAAAGAATCGTATAGTATCGCTCAGAAAATAACGACGTAAGGCAATCGTATTTGCCCTCGAAGGGATAGATCGCATGGGTCACTCACAGCCGGGCGTGAGTCAAGATGGGATTCTTCAAATACCTTACGGAACCCACGTCTGCCATCTCTATAAAGACGACTCTGAACTCTTCGAAGTAACGATCCCTTACTGCTGCGAAGCGATAAACAACGAAGAATTGTGCCTGGTTATCTGCCCAGAAAAACACCGCCGAACATTGAGGGATCGTCTTTCCCAGGAGAAAGCGATGCTCCTAAAACGTTCGAACCGCAGTCATATCGTGGTCATAGAATCAAGCGACGCTACGTCGGCCATGACTAACATTTGGAGCACAGGGGTGTCAATCGAGGAGGAATATCGACCTAGAGGAGTTAGAGTGTCTTTTATCTCAGACTCGGACAACATGAATATGTTCGACTGCCAAGAGTTCGATTGCTTTCTTACATCCCACATGCCAACTAGTATTTTGTGTTCATACTGCACCGCCAACTCGCAAATATCGGAACTGCTTCCGATTCTTAAGAAACACAAATATGTATTACTCAAGCAAAAAGGAAAATGGGAACTGATTGAACAGCCAAGTTACGTAGATAGCCCGCTGTCTCTTCTCGACGAACTGGGTCAACCGTCAAT
>JAGPNG010000011.1:0-24571 GCA_018052475.1 Candidatus Fermentithermobacillaceae bacterium | reverse complement strand
TGCTTCCGATTCTTAAGAAACACAAATATGTATTACTCAAGCAAAAAGGAAAATGGGAACTGATTGAACAGCCAAGTTACGTAGATAGCCCGCTGTCTCTTCTCGACGAACTGGGTCAACCGTCAATTGCTTTGGATGAACATGGGCAAATCCTTGGCGCAACAAAATCTTGTCTTGAATTGTTCGGTTGTAAAGACTGTAAAGACCCCAAGAGCCTGGGCGAATCTTTGGATTCCTTTAGGAATCTATTTTGCGTCGAGTCCGGTACCGGAACAATTCCGCCTACAGCAAAACTACGAGATCTGCACCTAGACAAAGAACTGTGCGACTATTGGAGCATCACCTTGCCCTCACAAAAGAAAAAACTCCTATTCGCCAGCCTAAAACAAATTAATCGATATTCCGTGAAAGACAAAGTGTATATACTTAATCTTTATGATATAACACACCTCGGTCAGTCTCCATGCACCACTAAGGATATTACCCCTATGATCGCCCATGAAATAAGGAATCCTCTGCAAACCTTAAAGGCGATAAACGATCTACTGAAGGTATCCATAGGAGCCGACCAGACTGATGTGCATAAATTGCTGTCAATGTCAGACTCCTACATCGAGCAGATCAAAACCCTAACCGAAGACCTTCTCGCGCACAAAAGACCAAGAAACTGCAAATTGTCAACAAAATCCTCCGCGGTAAACCTGACCATCCTCCTAAAGGAGATCCTATGCACCTACTCGACCACGTGCGGACATAAGATAATCTCCCGATTCGATGAGACAAAACCCATATACACGTCCAAAGAGGCATGCAGGATACGACAGGTCGTTACAAATCTCATCGACAATGCCGTGAAATTCACCCCCTTTGACAAAAGGATATGGGTTGATCTAAAAACCGACGGCGACTTTGCGACTATCATAGTAGAGGACGAAGGCATTGGGGTGCCCGCTGACGAAAAGCAGTATATTTTCGAGCCCTTTTACAGGTCATCCAATGTTCTTCAAGAAAAAAACGGCCTTGGATTGGGTCTTTACATTAGCAAGCGGCTATCAAATCTCCTAGGCGGTGACTTAATAGCCAAAGAACGACCCCAAGGAGGGACTATTGTAGAGTTCTCTTTGCCCCTAGACGTGCCCCGCAATACCACAAATACCGAATAGATCTGGCAGACTCTTACTACGAAAACCTCACATCTAGACCAATATGGGGTATAGCCCACACCGAATATCTAGAACTGTTCTCTTTTGCGAACTATTTTGGTTTTGATAGAAGGAACAACCAGCTCTCAACGAGAATGATGCAAGGGTGTATATTGAAATTGTCGAGGGAGATGGTTAAATGCGAGTTCATCCGGGACTCGAAATCCTTTTGGAAAACGAGATGTTCCGAAGAAGAAACATTGGCCTTATCACAAATCATACAGGCATTAACTATGACCTTGAGTGTAATTTCCACCTCATGCTTCAAGCAGGCTACAAAATATCAGCCCTTTTTTCACCTGAGCACGGCATCTACGGTGATCATCCGGATGGGCAGTATGTAGACAGTTCTTCAGAGGGCCCGACCGGGATCCCGGTTTTTAGCCTTTACGGGGCAACTCAAAAACCTACAAAGAAAATGCTTAAAAACGTTGATTTGCTGCTTTTCGACATACAGGACATCGGCGCCAGGTATTATACTTACATGTCTACGATGATCCTATCAATGGAGGCAGCTTCAAAACACGGCGTTGGGTTTGCTGTGCTCGATAGGCCAAATCCCATCGGGGGATTGGCAGTAGAAGGCAATATACCTGACCCTTCATGGATATCACCCATATGCTACGCTCCTATAACTATCCGACATGGAATGACAGCTGGGGAGATCAGCCTATTCATGGCTTCCGAAAAAAACCTGGATACACCCACCGTTATCAAAATGGAAGGATGGTCTAGGCATATGCGATTTGATGAAACGGGGTTCCCCTGGGTACCTACTTCTCCGAGCGCACCGAACCTGGATATGGCAACGCTTTATCCAGGCACATGTCTCTTGGAAGGGACTAATGTCTCAGAAGGCAGAGGAACGTCTACTCCTTTTCAGGTTTTGGGAGCACCATGGATTGACGCAACAAAACTGGCACGCTCGGTTAACGCGCTCAGGATGCCAGGTATTAAAGTGCGTCCCGTTTATTTCCGCCCTTCCTTCAGCAAATGGGCCGGTAATATCTGTCAAGGCATTCAAATACATATCTTTGAACCAAAAGAAATTCGACCGGTAGAGACCGGCGTGCGGATCCTCTTCGTCCTCAGGGATCAATACCCGGAGCATTTCGAGATCACATCTCCAGGCCCGAATAACAGACGTTTCCTTGATCTATTGTGCGGAGGGCCCAGTCTAAGCACTGCTCTAGAGAAGGATCCCTCGCCTGATGATATACTCAATGATTGGAGCAAACAGACACGGTTTTTTGCGTCAAAGCGCGAACAGTTTCTTCTATATGATTGATAAAGGGTGGGTTCTCACATGAGATTGTTTCTTGGAGTTGACGGAGGAGGCACTTCTACAAAGGCATGTGTCATCGACAACGAGACAAACATCGTGTCGTGCGGGCATGGGGGGCCGAGCAACATATACTTTTCGCCCGAACACATAGTTTCACAATCCATTAGGGACGCAGTAGAAGAAGCCATCCGCAATATTCCCGCCGATTACCAAAAAGAGGGCATTGAAGCAGCGTGTATAGGTCTTTCAGGAGCGGGAAGACCTGAGGATATAAGTCGAGCCACCCGCATAGTTCAGCCGGCTATGAAGGGGATCCCTTTTCTGCTGGTAGAAGACTCCAAAACCGCCCTCTATGGGGGCCTTGGGGGAAGAGACGGAATAGTCGTGATTTCTGGGACAGGCTCCAATTGTCTGGGTTTGAGAAACGGGGAGTTCAAAAGGTCCGGTGGGTGGGGATCGCTACTCGGCGATGAAGGAAGCGCATATAACATCGCAAGAAGGGCGTTAACTGCCGCTTTGAAAGACTATGATGGCAGGGGACCCAGAACGTCTCTTACCGAGAGATTCGTTGAGCAATTTGACGTTGATGACCCTGAAGGAATCCTTCCCGCCGTTTACAAAAAAACGCGGCCTGATATTGCAGAGCTTGCGATCATAGTCTTTGAAGAGGCCAAAAAAGGCGATGAGACTGCTCTAGCCATCGTCCAAGAAGAAGCTATGGAACTAGTAGAGATGGCAAATGCGGTATATAGAGGCCTTAGATTTCCAGACACGGTGAAAATCGTGAAGGTTGGTGGTTGTTTTGCCCAGGCGATGTTTGCCGCCTGTTTTGAAGCGGGAATAAAAGCAACAATCCCAGAGGCAGCAGTCATAGACCCCATGTTCCCTCCCGAGGTAGGCGCAGCCCTCATGGCGTGGTCAACGATTGGCGATATAAACAAACTTACGTAAATCTAGAAGCGAAAACTAATAACAAGGGGGAAACAATCTATGAGCGAAAACCATACCTCTCTCCCAAGGACTGAAAAATCGAACCCCTTGACAAGAGGCATAGATACATGGCCTATATTCAAAATCCTCGAGGTAATGAACCAGGAAGACCACAAGGTTGCACCGGCCGTAGCACAAGAACTTCCGAATATCGAGAAAGCCGTAGAGATCGTAGTCGAGGGGCTCTCGCATGGCGGACGCTTGTTCTATGCGGGTTCGGGTACCAGCGGACGCCTGGGAATCTTAGATGCAGCGGAGATCTACCCTACTTTTGGTTTTGATAGAAACCGGGTCATCCCAATCATATCGGGAGGAAATGACGCGGTGTTCACCGCAATCGAAGGAGCGGAAGACAGCCAAGAAGATGGGCGGACGATCTTTATGACTTACGAACCTCGCGCAAACGACGTGGTGATAGGTATATCCGCAAGCGGGAAAACCCCTTTTGTAGTCGGAGTGTTAGAAACGGCGAACAACCTCGGCTTATCCACCATAGCTTTGGTAGGAGATCCTAACGGACCTGTATCCGAACTCGCGAAAGTAACTATATCGCCGGATGTGGGGCCCGAAGTAATATCAGGTTCTACGAGACTCAAGAACGGAACAGCGCAGAAGATGGTGCTAAACATGATATCTACGGCATCTATGATCCGTTTGGGAAGGACCTATTCCAATCTCATGGCCGGCACTTACATAGGAAACAAGAAACTGTCTGTGCGCGCCAAGAGGATCCTCGAAGAAGCTTGTGGTCTAGATCGGGATCAGGCCGAGGCCGCTTTAGAGGCGGCAGAAAGCAACCTACCTGTTGCATTGGTGATGCTTTTATGTGGAGTATCGCCTGCCGAAGCCAAGACTGCCCTCGATAACAGCGCCGGTTCTATCCGTAGAGCAATCCAACTCCTGTCCATATCGGTTACTGACACTTCCGGATATGGTCTGGGAGATAGCACCACAGGTTCTCAAGTTACCGTATCTTCGTCGCCGAAATCCGATGACTTAAGGATTGGCCAACCGGAAGAGGCGGGATTTGATCCAAAAAAACTGGAAATAGCCTTTCAAGTGGTTGGCAAAACTGTAGGAGACGGTCAGGGCGCTATACCGGGTGCAGTTGCGGCAGTCATAAGAAACGGGATCTTATTAGGCCCAAGATGCTGGGGTTGGGCAGTGAGGCAACCCGAACTTATCCCAATGACTCCCTACACCGTTTTTGATATGGCTTCTTTGACCAAAGTCATGGCTACCACACCTAGCATCCTTATTCTAGCCGAACGGGGCGAATTGCGACTCGACGACCCAGTCAGCATGTTTGTTCCTGAATTCGGATCAGGCGGCAAAGAAGAGATCACCATAAGAGACATTCTAACACACACTTCCGGTCTTCCTGACCACATAAGGTTTTGGAAACAAGGTCTTCAAGGAGAAGAAATCATAAGAGCCATATGCAACCTAGAGCTTTATGATTCTCTTGCGCATGGCAAACATGTCGTATATAGCGACTTGGGGTTTATCATCTTAGGTGAGGTACTTCGCAGGATAACCGGAATCAACTTAGCCGAGTTCTCCCGCAAGGAAATATTTGAACCCTTGGGGATGATAAACACGGGATTCCTCCCACCGGAGTCAGCAAAATACCGGATAGCGGCGACAGAATATCGCGAAGACCTAGATAAGATCACCTGGGGACAAGTTCACGATGAAAACGCCTACGCTTTGGGAGGTATTGCCGGGCATGCGGGACTGTTCAGTACAGCTCTCGATAGTGCAAGGTATATCCTTATGTGGTTAGGAGAAGGTGTGCAAGCACAAAAGAATGTTTTGGGTTCTGCGACTATACTAACAGCAATAAAAGAGCAGGTGAACCTGGAGGAACGTCGAGGCATAGGATGGATGCTTAAGTCAAAGACTCATTCCTCGGGAGGGGACTTCCTATCCGACAGCGCATTTGGTCACACAGGTTTCACAGGCACGAGCTTGTGGTGTGATCCCGAAAAGAATCTGGGCATTATCCTTCTGACAAATAGAGTACACGCAGGGCGTGAAGGAACACAACACGTTAGGCTGCGTGCTAGGTTTGCCAACGCCGTATGCGCTGCAATAATCTGAACCTTGGGACACACGTAATATTTGCTCTTTTTAGGAGGAAGTAGATTTGCGGCCATTGACTCTCGAAGAAAAAGTGGGCCAGGTATTCATGTTCGGCTTTGCGGGAAAAGGCCCTGAAGGTGCCACGCGCTTGATCGAAGAGCTGCACCCTGGCGGAATAATATATTTCGCCAGGAACACAGGCACAATCGAGGAAGTATCTTCCCTTTCGCAGTCGCTCCAAGAATGTGCAACTCATACAGGCTCGGGAGTACCCCTGCTTATAGCAGCCGATCAAGAGGGCGGAATAGTATCAAGATTCAAATCAGATATTCCTCGAATGCCAGGGCCGATGGCGTTGGCGGCAGCTGTTTCAAACAAAGACCATAGCCTGGTGAATAAAGCATCGCGCGCAATGGGATTGCAGCTCCGCGCGGCAGGAATAAACATGAATTTCGCACCTGTTCTAGATGTAAACAACAACCCAAAAAACCCGGTAATAGGGATAAGATCCTTCGGCGAAGATCCGAGCCTGGTTGCAGATCTCGGAGTCACGGCTATAGAGGGTTTCATCTCGGCAGGAATAATCCCTGTAGGCAAGCACTTTCCGGGACACGGAAACACATCGGTAGATTCTCACCTTGCGCTTCCGGTATTGTCGCAATCCATTGCCGAGCTTGAATCCTGCGAACTAGTCCCTTTCAAAGCAGCTATACAGGCAAATGCCCCTGCAGTGATGTCCGCTCACATCATATTTCAAGCAATCGACCCTCAAAACCCAGCCACATTGTCTAGAGCAGTGATCTCGGATCTTCTGCGAGGAACGCTTGGATTTAAAGGACTGGCAGTAACTGATTGCCTAGAGATGAACGCCATATCTAGATATGTAGGGACAGCAGCCGGCGCCCTTTCTGCATTCAAAGCAGGCTGCGATCTGCTGCTAATTTCTCATACATACGAAGTTCAGAAGCAAGCCTATTCTTCGCTGATGGAAGCTGTGAAAACCGGAGAAATCACTGAAGACCGCCTTGACGCAGCGGTCAACCGGATACTCAGGCTCAAGGAAACGTTTAAACTGCCAAACAGTCTTCCTGCCGAAATAGCACACGATCCCGGGTTCGCCAAGTTATCTCATGATCTTCATGTTCGCTCCATAACCCTGGTAAAAAACGAACGCAATAGTATTCCTCTACGCCCTGCAGATGGTGAAAACTTAAGAATCTGCATAGCAATGCCCAAACCGAGAAGGCAGGCCTTGGTAGAAAACCCAGTCGAGAAACCCAGCGCCTCGACAGACCCAAGTTGGAAATTGAATCGTCAGACTGACCTGGCGATCTCCATCAGTAACTTATGCCCTAAGGCGGAAATCACAGAGGTTTTCATGCAAGACCCTGCTTCTATTGAACGATGCATTTTAGTTTCTTCAAAAGTTCATGCGACTATAGTTTTAAGCGAAAACGCAATGATTGATGAAAATCAAGCGAAGTTCATACAAAAAGTCATCTCGGAAGCGCCGAATGTGGTACTCATAGCAACCAGAAATCCTTACGACATTTCTGTGGCTCCGTCCGTCGAGACCTACTTGTGCACCTACGGAACCCAATCGGAAGCTATGGAGTCTCTTGCAGAGGTATTGCTAGGACTGAAGCAAGCAACAGGCAGTCTTCCTGTAAGCATAGGGAGCGTCTAGCCATGGACTTCTTAACTCGTGCACGCCAAAAATCAGAAAGACTCATGGTCGGACTCATGTCAGGCACCTCCGCAGACGGCGTAGACGCATGCCTTTGCGCAATCCAAGGGTTTGGGTCAGATACAGATGTGGAGATCAAACAACTTTCATCCCAAGATTACAGTGATGAAGTCAAAAGCATGCTCATCGAAGGGCTGCCAGACCTATGTCTAGAAGATATCGCCAGGCTCAACTTTGCCATCGGCAGACTATTCGCTCAAACAGCTCTCAAATGTATTGAGGAAGCAGGCTATACTCCATCTCAAATTGATGCAGTATGCTCACACGGGCAGACCTTGATCCATCTTCCTGACTCAAACCACCAGACCCTGCCGCAACCGGCAACGCTGCAAATAGGAGATATATCGGTAATAGCTCAAGAAACCGGAATATTGACTATCGGAGACTTCCGCCCCGCTGATATGGCTCAAGGAGGTCAAGGGGCGCCCCTGGTGCCTTACGCAGATTTCATTTTGTTTCGAGACGATCATCTAGGCAGGGTAGTCCAAAACATAGGAGGTATATCCAATCTAACTTATCTGCCTCCCGGCTGTTGCATCGATGACATCTTGGCGTTTGACACCGGCCCCGGAAACATGGTTATTGATGCCATCGTGCGTATTCTGACCGACGGCAAATTATCAATGGATACCCATGGGCAACTTGCATTTTCCGGGGATGTTAACCACAAGTTCTTGGACAAGATTCTCTCCCACAGGTATTTCCGTAAGCCGCCCCCGAAATCCACAGGTCGCGAATTCTTTGGTATTCAGTACGCAAAGGAGCTTATTGACATCTATAACCAGCAGGTTGAAGCCAGAAATTGGAACTATGAATCTTCGGTACACTTAAAGAACATTGTAAGAACTGTCTCGGAGGCAACTGTCGAGAGTATCACGGAAGCCTACAAGACATGGGTGCTACCGAAAGGGCCCATTGATGAGGTAATCTTAGGCGGAGGCGGTGCCTACAATTTGTACCTGAAAGAAAGGCTGACATCTGAACTCAATTCTTTGAATCCCAACGCCCGTCTCTTGACTCATGAAGATTTTGGGATCCCCAATAAGGCAAAAGAGGCATTGGCTTTTTGCATACTGGGAAACGATCTCATCGGCCTACTACCAAACAATGTACCGTCTGCTACCGGCGCTCACAAACCAACCATTTTGGGGAAGATAGCTTTCCCTTAGAAAGTAGGAAACAATACATGGGCGATATCGAAGAAAAAGGATACTTAAAGTACCCTGGGAAAACACCTACAAGATATGAAATTCTGGATGTTCTTTCTGCGGCCAATGGACAATTCGTCTCCGGCAATGAGTTGGCTCGCCTTCACGACATATCTCGGACCGCAGTCTGGAAAAACATTCAGACGCTCATAGACGAGGGCTTCTCAATTGAAGCAGCCAACAAAAAAGGATATAGACTGATGGGCATGGCCGATGTTATATCGCCCCCTAAAATCATGGCCAGATTGAACACAACCTGCCTGGGGCGCACAATACTATATGTCCCACGCACAAGTTCTACTAACTATGACGCCAAACTACTAGCAGATTTCGTAGAAGATGGCACTTTGTTCATAGCAGAAACGCAAACTGGGGGCAAAGGCAGGTTAGGAAGACGGTGGGAATCACCCCTAGGCGGTATATTCATGTCGCTTGTTCTGAAACCCTACATCGATCCGTCGCGCGTTCCGGGTTTGGCTCTTATAACGGGTTATTCGATTGCCAAAACTCTAGGCGATATCTACGGCATCCCTACTAAAGTAAAATGGCCCAATGACGTACTGGTAAACGATCGCAAAATCGCAGGTATTCTCTGCGAAATGCGCGCGGAATTAGATGCTGTTTCACATGTAATCGTAGGGGTGGGCATAAATGCAAACGTAGAACTCTCGCTTATGCCTGACGATATAAAGGACAAATCTTCTTCACTAAAGGAAGAACTGGGGCAGAGCATAGATAGGAATTCTCTGGTAGCAAGTATACTCAACGATTTTGAGCCGTTATATTCAGAGTTCCTAGACCTTGGTCTACAGGCTTTTCAGCCCCGCCTAGAAGAGATGCTCGCTTACAAAGGACAACCGGTCATAGTTGAAAACGTTACCCTTGGGGCGAAAACATTTTGGAAAGGGAATTTGCACGGCCTTGATTCCGAAGGTAGGTTGGTTTTGTCTGGACCCGAATACGGCAAAAAGGTGTTCCCAGCCGGAGACTTATCTCTGAGAATTGAAACTCAAGAAAAAAAGTAGAAGTGCCCGCCAGGTAAGTCCCGGTAGGCACTTCTCCAAAACAACCTAGTTTTCGGGGGTCACCTAGGTGAGTGACATCATAGTCCTTGCGCCGCGATACGCTTCGAGATAATCCTTCCCTGTAAACTTTACAGTTACCGGATCCACCCTAACTGCGCCCGGCATTATCGATGCTCCGTCAGCCTGCCCTGACGTATGGAACTCAAGTTCCACTGTACAGGGCGAAGCAGGTTTGAGCGGTTTGTACTGCGAAAGACCTCCAAGAGCCTTAGCAGCTTTTTCGCGAATCAGCTCTTGCGCCTTCTCCGGGTGCAGGCATAGCGCCGAAAACTGGCTGTGTGGCTCTTTTACTGCAACAGTCTCTATCTTGCCTAGTAATTCTACTGCCTCTTTCGTAACCTCTGAATCGCCTGAAACGAACACCACGGGCACGCCATAATACCCGGCAACCAGAGCATTCATGCCTGTTTCGCCCATAACCTTGCCGTCGACAACATATCTGGCAACCTGCCCTGTATATGTATGATTCAAAACTCCGAGTGAGGACGCCCTAGAATGATATCCCACGAAAAACGCCGCATCAAACTCTGGCCCAATGCCTTCCATCATTGATAAGGGCTTCGACGAACCTGTTATCAGTTTGACCCTAGGGTCTAGATCTTCTATGATGACATTTCTCATCCTTCCGTGAGAATCATTTATGATAACCTCGTCAGCTCCGGCGTCATACGCACCCAAGGCCGCAGCGTTTACCTCTTTCGTCATAAGCCGCCTGAACCGTTCGTAACCGTCTTTCCCATACTCAGTGTGATCCCAATTGACCACGCCTGAGATGCCCTCCATGTCTACTGATATGAATACCTTCATAACGGGTCCCTCCTAGTCGCCTTCCTGCTCTTTGTGTTCCCAATCAAGGTTAATTTCTCTAAGCAATTCTCTTTTCCTCCCTCCGGTAGTAAAGAATCGCAAACAGTTTGACTGGCTTTCTTAGCTTTAGTATTATTACGTTAACCTAGTACATAGTTTAGGTTAACGTACTTGCGAAAGGGGTAGTCAGATTTGCACACGATCTCTGGCCTCATCTACGCTTCGTTGATGGCTTCAATCATAGCCGTACTATCTTTCATCTCGATCCCTATACCTTTTAGCCCCGTTCCTATAACCCTTCAGACTCTGGGTGTGATGCTTTCGGGGCTGCTGTTAGGGCCTCAGTTAGGATCAATTGCTGTAGGTCTCTATCTCATTGCAGGTACTTCGGGATTGCCCATATTTGCAGGCGGAGCCGCGGGAATAGGCGTACTCATGGGACCCTCAGGGGGATACCTGTTGGGTTTCTTGCCAGGTACTTGGATAATAGGAACGTTGTCACATAAAAGAAACAAAAAAACCGGGTCTGATGAGAGTGCTCGATCCTTACTAAGAAATCTGTCTGCCTGCGCTATCGGAGGGGTATTAATAGTTCATGCCTGCGGTATTCTTCATCTTGCCAGAAGCGCTCATCTTTCGCTCTCTCAGGCGATGCTAATCGGGACGGTACCCTTTCTCCCAGGAGACATGCTCAAAGCAGTTATTGCATCGTATCTTGCACAGAGGATTTCAGCATCTTTGAGATTCTAAGCATCTATCTCGATCGCGCCTGTACTGCTATGAATTATTAGTCTTCCCTTATCTATGCGCGCCTTGACTGAGTAAAGTGTGTTTTCTGTTCTCACTTTCGTACGTCCAAAAACGAACGAAGTATTTGGATAGACTGTGCTTGCAAGAATCGTACCTTCTTCAGATACCTTCAAAATCGTGGCTGCAGAGCCTTGGCTTCCGGCAACGTTAACCTGGATGAGCTCGGTAGCAGATACTTGGCTTCCTCTTACGATCCCAGGAGACCCTTGCACTCTTATGGACCTGCCCGCTGACAGATCCGAATACAGCGCTCCCTGGCCAACAACCACTATGTCCCGAGATGCATTGACTGTGGAGCTCTGAACATACGGCAAGACTACGTCGGACTCCCCTTTTTGTATTTCGCAGTCTACCCAAGTCCTTACTACATCCAGGTTCGTCCTTATAGCCCGAGTCCTTTCAAAAACGGTAGCCGAACCCTCAGTCAGATGCCCTCTTGTCGCAAGGATCGACTCCCGACCCTCTTTTGGTAACAGCGATAAATCCTCTTTGTAGAGACCAGCTAGAGCCATTACCAACTCACGAAAATAGTCAAATAGCATTCCCGGATCGCATAACCTACGCACCTGGCTCGGACTTATGTCAGGCCCAAGCTCATCAATTAATCTTGCGGTCTGCGATTCAATCTCTAGTATCTTCTCGATTTTCTCTTCCACCGATGCCAGAAGAATGTTCCACTTCTGCACCCATTGAACGTCTCTGCCAGCGGATATTTCGGATTTGAACACATTTCCCCTAATTCTAACGCTTCCCCATGCTCTGAGCTTTGCACCCGTTACTGTTCCGCCGATCTCAAGTGTACCTTCGCATTCGACCTTCGTGCCTTCGGCAACATTTCCGCTTATTTGTACTCCGCCCGACGCCCTGATGTTCCCTGAACCAAGATCCACGTCACCTTTATGGAAGAAGATCTCATCAACTTCGATTATGCCTGAAGACTCGTTGTATTTTGGGCAACCCGAAATGGTAGCAATTGCCAGGACTACTCCGTCTTCCTCCTGTAATCTCACACCTTTCCCAGCTCTAAATACCGGATCTTTTGCCTTTGGCGGCGGAATAGGTTTTCCTGCAACTGTGACACCAGGAACTCCCGGAACGGGCAATGTCTTTACTGCTATCACTTCGCCGACCTTTACATCCGGAATTCTTACCGACTCTCGAAAGTCAACTTGGACTTCATCCAAAGGTAGGTCAACGACTCTTTCTAGCGGTACCATGAACTCTATTTTGCCATCTTTACCTGGTACGCTCGTCCGACCTTGGGCAATCAAAACAGGTTCTTTCGGTTTTTCGGCACATGCTCTTATGCAAGCCTCAACATCAAGTCCGTACTCAATGCCTAGTTTCTTCGCTGACTCAACAACTTCTTTCGGATCCAAGGATGCAGGAACAGTCTCAGCCTCAACTTCGAGTTGCAGAAAATTCGAAGGAGGGCTGTCTTTCAGCCTGTATACGACTCCATCAGATACGTCGAGTATCAGATAGGCCTCAATTCCATCTTTGCTTACTTGTATTCTGTAAGAACATACCGGCTCTTTGTTGGCGAGTACTACCGACACTTCCGACGACTCAAAAACTTGAGCTTCTGACTCGACATGATTTCCCGAAACCAAAACCTCGACACCTTCCGTAGGTCTTATGGTAGCAGGTTTTCCGCCTGAAATTGGATCTTTAACCTTTATTGCCCCTTGGCACACCCAGGCCGCGCCTGAAAACTCAGTGTTGCGATCAATTTCCATTCATGTTCCCCCGTTCCTACACCCCATCCCAGATTGCGCGACAAATTACACTTCCGGACATCCCCGAGAATCGACTCCTTTTCTTTATCTATCGGAAAACTCCTCAGTTAGATTAGGGTCAGCTACCGAGATCTCAGATAAATCCGGGGAAACCTTTCGCAGGAAGAGGTTGTCCCTTTCTTCTCATTGTGATATGCTAAACCTGCTCATCGATGATGAGGAGTGATCAATATGGCACAACAAGATCCATACATGAGAAAACTCGTTACCACCAACTACTACGCGGACAAAAGTGTACTGTCAGCAAGAGTTGTAGCAGTACTCCGGGGCAAATTGGAAAACCGCAATCTCGAGCTAATTCCTCAACCTTCCAGAGTCATCAGACAGGGCGAAATACATGAACTTATCGTCACCGACGAGGAATCTTCCCCTGGCAAGAAGGTGCAAAGAATTGCTTATGTAGCTTTTGTGGAGTTTCTAAACGGAGGAGTCCTGCTAAGTGAAGATCTGGTGTTTCTGGGCGACAAGCTATTGGGCAATATTGCAGGTTATGATATGGCTCATTTTCCAAACCACATGAACATCGTCATAAACGGTGAGCGACTCTCAGGCGAGGAGTTGGGAGTGACTGTAGGAACTCCTGTGTTTTTCTCAGCAAAGAAGAACACAGTCCCGGATAACGGAAGACCACAATAAAAAAAGGAGGACCAGCTTTATGTCCAGTTTCAAGTACAAGTTCCAAATGTATAAGCATCTTCAGCAAAACACGCAGAACATCTATGCAGAGGCAAAGCAGGTAGCGGAAGAACTCGGCATTGGAGAGTTAAAAGGCCAGTTTGGTTTGACGGGAGCAATCTCAGGGTGCCCCGCACCGATGCGCAAGAATGTTCTTGATGCAATCGTCGAAGGCGAAAAGAAGGTAGTGCCTCTTGTTGGTTTGGTTGAAGAGATCAGAGAAATTGTAAAGGATGTCTACGGTGATGAGTACGATGCCTGCCCAGTAAGCACCTGCGAAGGCGGACTATGGGTGACTTTTGATACCTTGTTTTCGCCGCCTCTTACAGGTCGTGGCGACAAGTATCGTGCCAGGTATATCGTACCTTTGGAAAAACACATGCACCATCAGGCAGGTTACGGTCGACCCTTCCCTCCGAAATACAAGGAAATTTTGGCTGACAGAGGGGCTACTGCCGGGGAATTGGGCTTCTCAGGGAAGCGCCAAGACAATCTTGACGTAGTAATCGTGCCACTCGAAGGCGCCAGGTACCCAAATCACGGTATAAAGTATCATCCGGTTCCACTTCTCACTGAAGTAGATGCAGACGCATCGCTCGAAGTTATTGCCACTGTTGCCGAAACCCATGCCCCTTATCTATCAGGGTTCGCTTCCTTGGGATATGACACCCCGGGATACGGCTACGGGGACAAAGACGCCGAAGGCACTCCTATTCTTCAGAGAGGTCTTGGCGACCTAGCAAAGGAATTCAACGTTCCTTACGTAGTAGATAACGCGTGGGGGCTTCCTTTCGTCGGTCACGATCCCAGAAAAACAGGCGCGGACGTGCTCATATACAGCATGGACAAAGCTACAGGTTCCGGAACCTCGGGTCTCATAATTGGCCGCGAGGATGTCATGGTACCCATAAGGCGCGCTCTCGGCATGCATGGCGACAGATGGGGTACTACCGCATCTTACGGAAAAGCTGCTTACGTAACCCTCGATCCGGGCAAGGAAGCGCTTCTTACGCAAGTTGCCGTACTCAAAGATCTGAGAGACAATCCCGAAATGTACACAAAGCAGGTTGATGAGCTCTATGAGATCGTCACCTCTGAGGTTGAAAAGGCTAACCCCAAACTTAGACAAGGCCTAAAGATCAGCAAGTCATACAATTCTTCGACGGTCGAGATAAACTACGAAGACACCTGGAAAGACCAGATGGGCTTCCCAATATTCTCGATTGAAGACATGTACGCGGGCTCCCATTTGCTCCAAGTAGGATGCAGCCAGATGGGTATAATCGCGACTATCTCATATGATGCAAATATCTTCATCTCCCCAGGACAAGGTACTTGCGATGAGGAAGGAAACATCATTGAAGAGAGAATGAGACTAGCAGTTAAGGGCCTTCTGGCACTTATGGAGATTATCGGACGCTACTCAGGATACTTGGCCTAACACTGAACTCGTTAAAACTCAATATAAAAAAAGAGCGGTTTGTTTCGGCAAACCGCTCTTTTCTTCTTTCTTTTTTCTTGCTAGTCACAGCTTAGGTAGCGTATGCAAGCATTAGCAAACACCGCTGAAGCAATGTGAAGCACATCTTCATCTACATCAAACTTGGGATGATGATTGGGATACGCTGTACCTTTCTCCTTGTTTGCGGTGCCAATACCGATGAACGTCCCAGGCACCTTCTCCAAGTAATACGACATATCTTCTGCCCCCATCGTAGGCTCTTCAATATCCACTACTTTTTCGGTACCTACTATTGTGCATGCAGATTCTTTTAAAAACTGTGTGATCTCCTCGTCGTTTATTACAGGTCTGTAGCCCAGATTATACTCCACATCTGCATCGGCTCTCATTGCCCTTGCTATCCCTACGGCGATCTCTTCAATTCGTCTAGGCAGAAACTGCTCAAGCCCCTTGTCAAAGTACCTAACAGTACCTCTGAGAACACACTTCTCAGGGATTATGTTGTGGGCTGTACCGGCCTCAACTCGTCCTATAGTCACTACAGCAGGCTCTACGGGCTTTGTTTCCCTTGAAACGATTGCCTGCATAGAAAGGATGATCTGTGCTGCGACCACTATTGGATCGACGCATTGCTCGGGAGTAGCACCATGTCCTCCTCTGCCTTTTACGGTAATAGTAAAAGAGTCGGATGCCGCCATAAAGGGCCCACACTTGAAACCAAACTGCCCTGATTTCAATGGCCAAAGCGTTCCTACATGACCAGCTATTATTGCGTCTACCTTTGGATTCTCCAGAGCACCTTCTTCGATCATAGGTTGGGCCCCTCCGGGACCCTCCTCCCCCGGTTGGAATATAAAGCGAACATTCCCCTTTAAGTCCTTTTTCAATTCTGAGAGGATCATTGCAGCTCCCAATACTATGGCGGCATGAGCATCATGGCCGCATGCATGCATTCTACCTGGTATCTCTGAAGCAAAAGGAAGTCCTGTTTCCTCGGTTATAGGCAACCCATCGATGTCTGCTCTAATCGCCATGGTTTTGCCTTCGGATGCGCCTTTCAAAGTCCCAATTACGCCGCATCCGGCGATACGTCTAACTTCTATCCCCATCTTCCTAAGCTCTTCTTCTATGAAAGCAGCGGTCTTTGGAGTATCCATCCCCAATTCCGGGTACCGGTGAATTGCCCTGCGCCAACCTATGATTGCCGGTTCTATCTCTTCAGCAAGCCGCAAAACCTCGTCTTTTTTGTCTTGCATACCTTCTAGTCCCCTCTCAAGTATATGCGTTTCTAGATTCCAGCATATCTCCGCTCGGCAATATTATCTAGCCACCGAATAAAAACATAAGCGGATGCTAATATTATGGCTCCTGATACACAGTAAATCCAAGAATAGGCGACTCCCCAGCGTATGAGACCATATACAACCGCGCCCAGTGCGGCTATATACAATAAATTCAGTAACCAAGCCACCATAGTTCCAAAGTTCCCCTTCATTGCCTGCTGTGGATCGGTCCAATCCAATTTAGGAAAGGATACGTCGTATAGCAAACAGATAGCGTTTACAGGAACTGAGACCAAAAAGCCAAGGAACAAGAGGATTAGGACTCGAAAAACATCAAGTTTAAGAGCTATAGCTCCAATGGCAACTAGTACAAGCAGTTGAATGCAAGAGAAGAGAATGCTGTAAACAAGCTTGGCTCTAACTTGAATTACAGGTGATACAGGGATTATTTTGCTAATCCAAAATGTTTGTCCTTCCCTTGAAACAGCAGCAGACGAAATTTGATTCATGCCGGTTGTAGCCGCATGTATTGCGACTAGTATAAGCAAAGCTATGTCAAATACTCCGGGGATGCCAGTTATTGCGGCCAAAAACTCCCCTAGATCTCCTCCGCCGCCTATATACCCAAAAACCAATACTATAGGTACCATCATGAGATTCATAAGAGCGGTCATAAGATAAGTCGGGTTTCGTACAAGAAGTCTGTGTTCCTTTACAAGCATGGCTTTGAAGGCACTCTTTGCCTTTGGCCACGCTAATTCTCCCTCTTGTTGTTCTACCGTTACCCGCTCTTTTTTCTTGGCCGATACTGTTCCCGTAGTTGCGCCTTCAAAGAACCACCTCTGGGAAAACGATACAAGCAAGACAAGGACGCCTACAGATACTCCTGCATACAGCAAAAAGCCCAGTACCTTTTGGCTCAAAGATGTGCCAGTAAGCGCCCAAGCACCCCACTTAAGGATGGGATAGAACTTACTTGCTGCTGCAACAAGCCCGTTATTTTCCATAAGCAGTTGAACAAACTGTTCAGGGCCGTATTGAGTCATATTGATGTTCAAATAGTTAAATGCCATAATGAACGCAAAGACCACCAAACCCGATAGCACCCGAAACCAATCTTTCTTCGGCGAACGGGCCGTGAACTTCATGAGAACGGCTATGATAAGCACGGAAATTGCTATTGGTATACAAGGGATCAAAAGCAGGGTGAAAACACCGGGAACCCAATAGAACACATCTTTAAGTTGAATCCCTAAGCTAAGAAAGAATGGGCCCGCAAACATGATAACCCCTAGCAGTTCAGTGAAGTATGCTACCGATATCTTGGATGCCATTATTTGCCATGGAGGTAGAGGCAGAGCCCTGAGAGTTTCTAGGTCGCTGCTATCGTATAAAGCTGACATCAGTTGGCTGAAGCCAAGAAAGATCACCATTACCTGTCCAGACATAATTGCTAAAATCACTACGAATCCCGGTTGTCCCATACCCACAAACGCCTCAGACAACACGTTAGAGAGTTTAAATAAAACTCCCATAAAAGGGATTAGTGCCAATGCCAACAAACCGAAATAAAGATATAGTACTACTTTCTTCTTTGAACCTAGCCCCATTCTTTCTGCTGTTCCAGACAGGCTGTAACTCACCCTGAACTGAAGTTTCAACAAAGAAGAAAATGGCTTTCTGACTCTCGGGAAATTTAGGCTTTCTGAACTATTAGACATCTCTTTGCCCCCTCGTTAATGTTCCCAGTGCAAGGACCTCCATGGTTACCTCACCAAGGAAGCCAATTGCTCTTCTGGAAGCTGGGCTTCGGTAATGAGCAAGAAAATCTCTTCCAAAGATTTATCGCCTTCTTGAGCAAAAAGATGTTTCATTTCTTCAACTGTATTCACAGCGAGGAGCTTACCTTTGTGAATAATACCTACTCTATCGCAAAGCCTCTCAGCAACTTCCAAAACGTGGGTTGAAAAGAATACGGAGCCTCCTTGTTCGGTATGGGAACGCATCATTTCTTTGAGCATAAAAGAAGACCTCGGGTCTAGGCCAACCATTGGCTCGTCCAAGATCCAAATCTTCGGTCTGTGCATAAGAGAACCTATAACCGCGATCTTTTGACGCATACCTCGAGAATACGTGCTGATTGGTTGTTTGACCGCTTGGAGCATCTCGAAAGTCTCGAGAAGTTCCGATGCTCGCACCTTTCTTTCTTCGTAGGGCACTCCATAAACATCACACAAGAAACTCAGGTATTCAAGACCCGTTATCTTATCCCAAAGCTGAGCCTCGTCAGGAACGTATCCTAGTCGCCTTTTCGCTTCTATAGGCTGCTCAAGGGCATCAATTCCGTCGACTTCGATAGAGCCTTCGTCGGGAGTGAGGATCCCAACTATCATTTTGATGGTAGTGCTTTTCCCGGCTCCATTTGGTCCTAAGAAACCAAATATCTCCCCTGAGCGCACTTCTAGATCTAGGTTGTCTACTGCCCTAACGCCACCGACATACGTTTTCGAAACCCCACTGAGTTTTAACAACAAATATACCTCCTCTGGAACATGCCAGTATGCACAACGACCTGACAGTTGGATGCTCAAATCTCACTATTGATCTACGAGCATCGTGTCTGGTAGTCTGCAGTAGTAATCTGCCAAATGGTCCTAGGCTCGTCAGAATTAAGAACCTATGGCTTTTCGTATCCCTCCGTTATAGGCTTCAGCCATGTCAGCGTAGGAAACATCTATCACGTTCGCTTCACCGCAGCGCACGCACATAGTCATGGTAAAGCCATCAGACACAACCTCTCCTATTACGGTAAAAGGTACATCCTTGGCATTACACAATTCGGAGATACTTTTTTCGTTATCGGCAGCAAAGCTAACTACTACAAATGAATCGCACTCGCCAAAAAGGACGGCGTCAATTCGATGATGGGCATCAAACATCCATCTCAGTGCCTCAATACTTATCTTTGCTCCCTTTGCACCTTCCTCACCAAGGATACAAGATAGCGCTATGGCAGCACCGAGTCCCCCCAAAGAGCCAGATTGGGCAGAGCTCAGCATCCCGGTTCGGGAACAATCAGTTAGCACATCGATTATTCCTTTTTCAAGATCGAGTTTTGGGTATTTGACGTTACCCGATACGATCCCGTGTATGGTTTCAAGGTATTCCGAGCCACAGATAGACTGTTCATCTCCTAAAATCCTGCCAATTATCCCAATTTTCTGCCCGGGTTCTCTAAATCCAGGAGGAATCGCTCTACTCACATCATCGATTACCCCCACAGCACCTATTGCCGGCGTAGGATATACAGGTTCGCCTCCTGTTTCGTTATACAAGCTCACGTTTCCACCGGTAACTGGCACACCCAGCGCCTCACATGCTTCCGCCATTCCCTCAACAGACTCTTTCAACTGCCAGAATATCTCAGGGTTCTCGGGATTACCAAAGTTCAGGCAATTACTGATTCCTAAGGGGGTAGCACCTGTAGCCGCGATGTTACGCAGAACGTTACAAACAGCCCACTGAGTGCCGGCTCTGGGGTCAAGGTAAACTAGCCTGCCGTTCACGCCGGTTATGGCTGAAATACCTTTGCATGTGTCGGACACTTGCCAGACCGGTCCGACTTTGGCCAGTCGTAGGGATCTGCAGTCAGAACCAGGAAGATCGCTCTTCTTCTCTAGTTCATCTGGATTCTTCATGGAGTAAGTGCACAAGGCATCTTTGGAGGCAAGGTTAGGCGATTCGAGGAGTTTGAGCAAAATACCGTTGAAATCTTCTAGGGAAGGTACGGAAACTACTTTTGGCGAAAATCCCCTAGTCTCAATAAGGTACTTTGGCTCTCGCCACTCGGCATCGTAGACAGGCGCATCTGTTAGAATTCGAGCCGGTACGTCAGCAACTTTCTTTCCATTCGACGTAACTTCAAACCTGCCAGTATCATTAACTACGCCTATTTCCGCAACATCTATATTCCACTTCTGAGCAATGCTCTTGACGTTTTCTAACTTATCCCGCTCAACGATCAAAAGCATTCGTTCCTGGGTTTCAGACAAAAGTATCTCGTAGGGGGTCATTCCTTCTTCTCTAAGTGGAACTTTGGTAATCTCAATTGAGACGCCAGTTCCGGCCCTTGCAGCCGTTTCTGCTGCAGAAGATGCTATTCCGGCTGCCCCCATGTCTTGTATCCCCACAATTGCGCCGCTTTGCATCATTTCAAGGCAAGCTTCAATAAGGCGCCTCTCTACTTCAGGGTCGCCTTCGACGGTAGGCGGTTTGGTCTCAAGAGTCGCAGCGATTTCTTCTGAAGCAAAAGTACATCCGTGTATCCCATCTCTTCCGGTAGGACTGCCTGCAATCATCACAATATTACCTATACCTGCAGCTTGACCTCTATGAATATCGGAAACCTTCATAAGCCCTACACACATAACATTGCACAAAGGATTCTGGCTGTAGGGTTCGGCAAAGAACGCATCTAACCATAGGGCTGGGATATCTAGTGTCCTGAGATAATCCATCATACCGGCCGATACTTGCGAACATAAAAATCTATTCCTTTCGCTAGAAAGGGGACCGAATCTCACGGTGCCCGCAACTCCTGCAGGCCGAGCTCCCATGGCCAAAACGTCTCTTACGATGCCGCCTACACCTGTGGCTGCACCATGATATGGTTCAACTGCGCATGGATGATTGTGAGATTCGATTTTGAACGCCGCAGCCAATCCGTCGCCTATGTCAACTACGCCAGCATTCTCCCCGGGGCCTACTAGTACGTAAGGTCCCTCTGTCGGCAAGGTTTTCAATAGGTTTTTTGAATGTTTGTAACCGCAGTGCTCAGACCAAAGAACCGAAAACAACCCCAGCTCTGTGTAGTTGGGTTCTCTACCCAACTTTTCCACTATGAGTTTGTACTCGTCGTCTCTAAGCCCCATTTCTCTCCACATTCCCGGAGTAACCATTTCTGGATTCCTGCCATTTATGGTCACAAAAATGCACCTCGATTCCTTAACTAGTTTTTTCTTAGCATTCTATTTCTGTAAAAGACCGACCTTTCTGAAAATGTACTCTACGTTAGAAAGGGTATCCGCTAGGTCAAAACACGATTCAATCTCTTCTTTGCTACACAACTTCAAAAAGTCAGGATCTTTCATCACTCTTTCTTTGAATGTAGGTGGTCCTTCCCACGCAGCCAAGGCATGGGATTGCACCTTCTCGTATGCCTCTTCTCGACTAAGGCCTTTCGAGACAAGTTTCAGAAGCACTTGTTCTGAAAAAACCAACCCCCCTGTGAGATTTAAGTTAGCGAGCATCCTTTCGGGATATACTTTTAGTCCTTTAAGGATTCTAGTCATCCGGTTAAACATGTAATCCATAAGCGTCATAGAATCAGGCACTATTATACGCTCTACAGATGAATTGGATATGTCTCTTTGATCCCACAAGTTGATATTCTCTAGTGCCGCTAGGGCATAACTTCTCATGAGCCTGGACATGCCACATATCTGTTCTAGCCCCACAGGGTTTTTCTTATGGGGCATGGCAGAAGAACCTTTTTGGCCTGTCGCAAAAGGTTCCTCCACCTCTCTTATTTCAGTTCGCGCGCAAGTCCTTAGGTCAGTTGCCATCTTTTCCAGAGTTCCTGCCACAATGGCTAGGTTTGAAAGTGCAAAAGCATGTCTATCCCTCTGGATTATCTGGTTGGATATAGGTGCAGGCTCTAACCCTAGTTTTTCACAAACGTATTTCTCCACAAAAGGATCAACGTGAGCATATGTTCCCACAGCGCCGGAGAGTTTGCCAACTGATATTTGGAAAATCGCATCTTGAATCCGCCGGTGGTTCCTTTTCATTTCTTCGTACCAAAGTGCAATTACAAGTCCGAAAGTTGTGGGTTCTGCATGCACTCCGTGAGTCCTGGCAATCATAGGTGTACTTTTATATTTCATAGCCATAGTGCCCAGGACTTCTAGCAGTTCGTCTACGTCATTTGAGAGAATGTTTAGAGACTCTTTCATAAGTGAAGAAAGGGCTGTATCTACCACGTCATAGGATGTGAGTCCGTAGTGGATGTACTTTCCTTCTTCTCCAACTGTTTCTGCTACTTGGGTCACAAAAGCAATTACATCGTGACGCACTTCAGCTTCTATCTCCTGAATCCTTTTGGGGTCGACTCGGGCTCTTTCTCTGACTAATTGAGCAGTACCGGAAGGTACCTTACCGAGGATCTCCCACGCCTCAAGGGCAAGTATTTCAACTTCAAGCCATCTTTGGAATTTATTCTCCTCGCTCCAAATGCGAGCCATCTCCGGCCTGGTGTACCTAACAATCATTCAAGGTCCCCACCTTTCTTTAGGCGACCGCATAAAGTCGGCTTAGTAATATAGAAAGAGTTCGAAGTCCCGCACATTCGCGGGCTTCATACAACCCATTCTATCAGGAAGCAGAAAGTACCGTCCCCGGTGCTTCACTCCCACTCGATGGTAGCAGGTGGTTTGGATGTGATGTCGTATACTATTCGATTGACCTGGTCCACTTCCCGTATGATCCTATCTGCTATGGAATTCAGTAGTTCGTGGGGGATACGGGCCCACTCCGCGGTCATAGCGTCTTGTGATACCACGGCTCGTATGCCAATCATGTAGCCATAGGTGCGGCCTCCGTCCCGTACCCCAACAGTTTTCACATCGGGTAAGACGCAGAAACACTGCCATAGTTCATCGTACAATCCTGCAGACCTAATCTCTTCGTCTAACACCTTCTGGGCTCTACGAACGATATCTAGTCTTTCTCTGGTAACTTCTCCGAGCACTCTGACTGCCAATCCGGGACCGGGAAAAGCATGTCTGTGAAGGAGTTCTTTTGGCAATCCCAGACTCTCACCTACTATCCTTACCTCATCTTTGTATAGTTCTCTTAAAGGCTCTACAAGCTCAAACTCGATGTCATCAGGTAGCCCGCCCACATTGTGGTGGCTCTTTATCAGTTGCCCGCCACCTTTCCCTCGGCTACCCCCTGACTCAATTACGTCAGGGTAGATAGTGCCCTGGACCAAGAAGCGAGCATCTTTCCACTTTCGAGCTTGCTCTTCGAAGACCCTTATGAATTCCTCACCGATGATCTTCCGTTTGAGTTCGGGATCAGTTACGCCCGACAGTTTGTCTAAAAACCGGTCCTGGGCATTAACTACGCAAACTTCTATGCCAAGTTTCCGCAGCGGCTCCACAACCGATTCAACTTCTCCTTGGCGTAATAAACCGTGATCCACCATGATCGGATGCAGCCTGTCCCCTATGGCTTTGTGAACCAGCACCGCCGCCACAGTCGAATCAACTCCTCCCGAAACCCCAACTATCGCTGCTGAGTCACCAATGGTATCTCTTATCTGGCGAATTGAAGTCTCAATGAAATCGTCTGCATCTAGTTTCTCAGATATTCTCTTTCCACAATCCGGCAAGATTATCACCTCTATTCTCAAGACTCCCTGTCTCGCTCGTACTCCACATAAATTTACCACCGGGTACGTCTTGTAACAAGACACGTTATACCTAGATCAACTCTTTGTAACCGCATGCAATTCTCTGATGGCTTCTTGGTACTCCTTCTCCAATGCGGATTTCTCCAAAGGGTCTGATGCCTGAGCAAGTTTAGACACGATTTCCGCAATCTTAAACCGAACCGCAAGCTCTTGTGCTTTCAGATCTTGCGCTGTTCTGTCATACATATATTCCTGCTCCTTATCATCAACCTTATCTCGAGAGACTCGCCAAGTATGAAACTCTTTGTAAGTCCCCTTGTAAGTTTCCAAAGTATTGTTTTCAAGGTACCATATGGAAGAAGAAAGTCTGTTTGCCAAGAAGCGGTCATGGGTAGATACGATCACCGCTCCGGGAAATGAGTATAAGGCCTCCTCGACTCCTTCCCTAGCTATCAGATCCAAATGGTTGGTAGGCTCGTCCAAAAGCAAAAGATCATACGGAGCAAAGGTCAAACAAGCCAACGCTACTCTGGAACGTTCCCCCATGCTAAGACTGGACAAAGGCAGAATCTGCTTTTCACCTGATATGCCCAAATACCCTAGAATATTTCTGGCATCGGAGACTGTCCGGCCCGTCTTTTTTGACACGTTTTCGGCAG
>JAGPNG010000022.1 GCA_018052475.1 Candidatus Fermentithermobacillaceae bacterium | reverse complement strand
ATGCGCTCAGGGTGGATATAGATGTCTTCGGGACTACAATTCAGGGCATGAGACAAAAGAAGCACAGCATCTCTCGATGATCCTTCGCTTTTACCTGATAGGGCCTTTTGCCCTAAAGAAAGGGCCTCGCGTACCTCCATATTGCTTCTTTTACACCTCGCCTTTTGCGCAAAATGCATACCCCCAAAAGGGCATCATCCTCGCACGGCCATGGCTTCTAATCTCTCGCTTTGTTCATTCTTAACTAACTCGTCTATTATTTCATCCAAGTCACCGTCAAGCACCTGAGGCAGCCTGTGAGTAGTGTATCCCACGCGATGGTCGGTTATCCGGTTTTGAGGAAAGTTGTAGGTCCGTATCTTTTCAGAACGTTCACCCGTTCCTACCTGCGAACGGCGAAACTCAGTGATCTCTTGGCTCTGCTCTTGTTCCATCATCGCTTTTAGTCTCGAGCGAAGGACTCTCATTGCTTTTTCCCTGTTTTGTATCTGAGACCTTTCATCCTGGCAACTCACTTGAATACCCGTTGGCAAATGGGTGAGCCTTACCGCCGAATACGTAGTGTTTACGCCTTGACCGCCATGTCCGGAGGCACAGAACGTGTCAATCCTGATCTCTTTGGGATCTATTACCAAATCCACCTCTTCGGCTTCAGGAATAACCGCAACCGTAGCGGTAGAAGTATGGATTCGCCCGCTGGATTCAGTTGAAGGGACTCTTTGGACCCTGTGAACCCCGCCCTCGTACTTGAGCCGGCTGTAGGCTCCTTCTCCCTCGACCGCAAAAATGACCTCTTTGAAACCGCCCAAATCGGTTGGGTTGCTAGAAAGGATCTCTGTTTTCCAACCCTTACCTTCAGCATACATGCCGTACATACGGAAAAGATCACCCGCGAAAAGAGCGGCTTCATCTCCACCGGTTCCGGCCCTAATTTCTATGATGACGTTCTTGTCGTCGTTGGGATCCTTTGGTATGAGGTCAAGTCTTAGCTGTTCTTCAATCTTTTTTTGTTCTTCGGTAAGGTTTTGGATTTCTTCTTCGAAGAGAATCCTCATCTCTTCGTCAGTCTCTTTCTCCAATACTTCCTTACTGTTTTCTATCTGAGACGCTATTTCCAAATAGCGCTTGTACCTGGTTACTACATCCTCGAGACGAGCCTTTTCCTTTGCTAGATCCTTGTATCTGTGCGGATCTGAAAACACTTCCGGATCCTCCAAAAGCGCGCTTACCGTCTCATATCTTTTCGCCAGGAGTTCAAGTTTGTCCAAAAATCCATTAACCTCAACATCAAATGTGCTCACTAAACTCTCACTCCTTTTCTTCTATCCAACCACTCACATAACCTGAGATTCTTCTTTGACAAGAAGCAGAAGGCTAGTTGCCGCCACCTCAAGTTGATCCCTCGAAGGTTCTTTGGTCGTAAGTTTCTGCATATACACACCTGGTGCCTTCAAAATATCCCACATGATACCTTCATGTCTTGCTGAAAGCCTGAGGATCTCATATGCTAATCCCGCAACCAGAGGCAGTAGGGCAATCCTGCTTACAATCCTCAAAGCCAGAGAACCGGGGCTCACAAATAGAAAAACGAGCCAGGTTACCAAAACTACTATGAAAAGAAAACTCGTCCCGCATCGCGGATGGAGTCTGGATTCGCATTGAGCTTTTTCAGCCAAAGACCCGACCGCCCTCTGAAAACCGTTGTTCCCGTGGATTGCACTTTTGCCTACTCCATCTGCCGCTTCGTTAGAAGTCACAAACTCTTCGGGGTTGAACGAGTTCTTCTCGAACGCCCATATGACCTTGTGTTCGGCTCCGTGGTACTGAAGGATCCTCTGGATATCTTTCATTTGAGAAATTGCCAAAATGTAAATTACCAAAATGCTAAGACGCATTGCGGACTCAATAAAGCTCACCCAAGTTCCGCCCGAAAGAGAAACCGTTCTCATAATCCATTCGGTTGCAAAAGACGGCAAGACTATGAACAACCCCACAGCCAAAACAGCGGCAAACAGTACAGACATGGTTAGCGAGCTATCAGAAGGCTTTTCTTCTTCAGGCGATGCGATTTCCGCCGATTGGAGCAACATGCCAATCCCCAAGGATAATGACTCCCACAATGAAAGCACCCCGCGGACTATAGGAAGACGAGTAAAACCGTTCCTTTGAGATAAGGATTTGACCTCTTTGGTAAGAGATTTGATAGTCCCATCCGGATCTCTCACCGAAAGAGCCACGTAGTTCGGCCCTCGCATCATGACCCCTTCTATAACTGCCTGGCCGCCGTAAGATGGGCGCCCTTTTTGGCTCACGCTACTCCCGCCTTTCCTTCCGCAAAACTTCCTTAATACATACGGGCAAATAAAAAGGCAGAAATCCCGGACTACCCAAATAGAATTCTGCCGATGTTCTTAAATGTTTGGCTAACGCTCTTCTTTTTTCTTGGCTCTTGCGACTTGACTCTCTTCGGGAGTTTTCTCCCCCTCGAGATAACCATATCTCTTTCTGAATTTCTCAACTCTGCCACCGGTGTCTACGATCTTTTGGACACCCGTGAAAAAGGGATGACAGTTAGAGCAAATCTCAACACGTATATCTTTCTTAGTAGAACCTACGTGATAGACTGCGCCGCAAGCGCAGGTTATTGTAGTATCGTAGTATTCAGGATGGATACCGGGTTTCACCTAAATCACCTCAATCAGATTATAAACCAAAATGACTATTCGATAGAAAGTATAGCACCTGACGCTATGTCTATCAAGGAAGCAACATGAAATGAGACGGTAACGAGGATCGCTTTATCTATTTTTCAGATAGACTCGCTTCCTCCTTCGCTTGCTGCAGTTTGAGCAGATAAGGACCCGGTGGGACGGATTACGTCACGCCATGAGGCAAATTCATCATACCCAGCTTCTTTTACCAATTTGTTGGCAATGTCATAGTTCGTCCCCAATCGTGACGGACTATGAGCATCTGACCCGTACGTAGGTACACGACCACCCATTTCCTTATATATTCTCAAAACTTCCACACTTGGCAATGGCAAAGGCACCGCTCTATGCAAGGTTGCTGCATTTAGTTCCAGCCTACAGTTCTTTACGATAGCATCCAAGGCTGCGATAAGCGCTTGCTCAAGTTCTTTATCGCGTAATGGGTCGGGCCATGTTTGGATGTATCGCTTGTAAATACCCAGATGTCCCACTATGTCGAAAAGCCCTGACAATGCCAATCTTCTTATTTGTTCGAAATAAAGTCTCATTGCCTTCTTTGCAGCATCCGGATTACTACCCACATAACTTGCGTTGGCCGGATTCCAAAAGTCAATGGGCGGGGCATCATGGACGGAGCCTATGACTACATCAAAAGGGTAACGACTAAGGTAGGCGCGGATTTGATCCTCAATATCTGACCAGTACGTTACCTCTACGCCAAAAAGAATTCTGAGAGTTCCGTCGTAATAATCCCTTGCGCTTTCGCAAAGAGACATAGCTTTATCATAGTCATACTTCGCGTAACAGGTATCTTTGGGTCTGAACTCCAGGTGCTCTGTAAAAGCAATTGCCTCAATACCTAGTTCACACGCTCTGTCACACATTTCCCAAATGCTTGCATCGCTATCGCAGGAAGCCAAAGAGTGCACGTGCAAATCCGACACAGCCATCTTAGAATTATCTCCTCTATCATACCCTCGAAAGATACGCTCACAAACACCAGTATAATCTCACAAGGTGTCTTCGATCAACCAAAGTGAAGGAAAAGGGTACGCTACTTAGGCCTTAGGCACCGAGATTCCAAGAGACACTTCTTACCTAACCAGAGACAATCGCCTTCTTATCAGATTCCATGCTTCTGAGTTCGTCCTTGTCTTGCTGAGAATGTCCATGAGGGCCTCGAGCACTTTGTCAGGCTCAATCTCGTTGGTCATCTTGCGGAACAGCCACATGGCTTCAAGCTCTTCTTTGCTTTGCAGGAGTTCTTCTTTCCTGGTACCTGAACGCTTGACGTCGATAGCCGGGAAAATCCTCTTCTCCGCAAGTTTCCTATCAAGGTGGACTTCCATGTTGCCTGTGCCTTTGAATTCTTCGTAGATGACGTCATCCATTCTGCTGCCTGTATCTACAAGACAGGTAGCCAGAATGGTCAGGCTTCCGCCTTCTTCGATGTTTCTGGCGGCTCCAAAAAACCTCTTCGGCTTGTAAAACGCAGCAGGGTCCATTCCGCCTGTTAGCGTTCTTCCGGAAGGGGGCTCTATTAAGTTATATGCTCTTGTCATCCTTGTAATGCTATCTAGAAGTATGACTACGTCCCGACCCGTTTCAACCAGTCTCTTTGCGCGCTCGAGAGCCATCTCGCTGACCCGGGCGTGATTGGCCGGCGGCTCGTCAAAAGTAGAAGCTATCACTTCGCCCCTTACAGACCTTTGCATATCGGTAACTTCTTCGGGACGTTCATCTATTAGAAGGACCATAAGGTAGGTATCCGGATGATTCTTAGTAATAGCGTTCGCGATGTTCTTAAGTAGGACCGTCTTGCCTGCTTTGGGTGGAGAGACTATAAGGCCTCTTTGCCCTTTACCTATAGGCGCCACAAGATCAAGTAGCCTTCCTGATAATTCGTCTCTCGATGTTTCTAACTTGAACCTTTCGTTGGGGAAAATGGGTGTGAGTCCTTCGAAGTTGGGCCGTTCCCTAGCGACCTCAGGATCCTGACCGTTGATTGCCTCTATCCTAAGGAGTCCGTAATATCTTTCGCTATCCTTAGGAGGACGTACTTGGCCTGTTACTAAATCCCCAGTCCTTAAGTCAAACCTTCTTATCTGAGAAGGAGAGATGTATATGTCGTCTTTGGACGGGAAGTAAAAAGCCGGTCTCAAGAAACCGTAACCTTCATTGAGGATTTCTAACAAACCTTCAGCGAAGATAAGTCCGCCCGCCTGAGTCTTGGCTTTTAAGATCTCAAAAACAAGTTCTTTCTTTCTTAAGGTCGAATACCCTGCAACGCCAAGTTCTCTCGCTTCTTTCTGGAGCTCTACAAGGGTCATTTCTTCAAGTTCGGCCATGGAAGGACCAGACCCGGGCTTGGCTTTGGGAACCGCTTTCACCTGCTCTCTCGCCAAAGAGTCTGTCACAACAGCTACAGACTTCGCGGCAGAGTGCTCTGGCTTCCGCGCGACTACTGACGGTTTTTGCGCCTCTAAAGAGATCTGCGAAGAGGCGGCGCTTGGGAGGGACTCACCGGACGATTGATCCTTTGCTTCTTCTATCTCGATTCCTTCCAAGATAGACTCCCCTCCGAGAGCAATCTCTTCTGATTCGGGCTCAGCCAACTGAACTACTATCACTTCCTCAATCTGCTCATTTGGTGCTTTCTCTGGGACTTCCTCCGGGGTAGCTTCAGCTTTTTTGGGACGACCTACTCTTCTTTTCGAAACGGCTTGTTCCGCAGGAGCTTCCTGAGAAACACTCGGTTCAACTGTCACGCTCTCGGCTGGTTCTAGTTCTAAGAGGGTTTCGTCTTGCTTGGTCTTCTTGCGCACTGTACGCGTCTTTTTGGGCTTTTCTTCCTCCGGCTCTTCTTTCTTATCTGCCTGTTGGTTCTCTATCGTCTTCTTCCTAGGCCTTCCTCTCTTCTTCACAGGTTTTTCCTCGCCCCCCGGTGTCTCTTTGGAATCTTCCCCCAGGGTTAGAGAGGCTTCGTCGGTCATCTCTCCGCCTGAAACAAGATGTTTCTCTTCAAAAGGAACGTCATTTTCAACCATGCTAACACCTTCTTTTTGTGTGGTAATATTCAATGCCATCGTAGATTGCTTTCGTAGACATTGGGAATCGTCACAGTTTCAATCTTCACCCTAAGGCACTTTATAAAAGACTCTTGGGAAAATGATAAGCGCGTAAGAATGCAAAAAACTTATCTCGAAAACCCAGAATCACATTGCTTATTGATTACTAGAGGGTACTTCTCGTGGAAGACTACTGATTTCTACTCCCACCTGAGGTTATCATAAGTATGAGTTGTTCGCAATATCATTTCACTTACGTTACCTCATCTAAGTTCCTTTTGCACTTTTGTCCAGTCGTCTAGAAATCTAACTATGCCTATGTCGGTAAGAGGATGACGTGTCATCGATTCTAAAACTTTGTACGGCACAGTAGCTACATGAGCGCTAATCTTGGCTGCTTCAAGGACATGCATGGGATGACGAATAGATGCTGCTATTACCTTAGTCGGAAGACTATAGTTTTCGATTAGGATTACCAAGTCTTCTACTACGGCCATTCCCTCATTGCCTACATCATCAAGCCTTCCTACAAACGGGCTCACATAGGTTGCACCCGCAAGAGCTGCCAAAAGTCCCTGATTAGCTGAAAATACGAGCGTAACGTTAGTTTTGATCCCTTCTTGAGAAAGGACCTTAACTGCTTTAAGCCCTTCTATGCACATTGGGATTTTAACGACAACGTTAGGAGCCACCCGCGCCAATTCTCTGGCCTCTGATATCATTTCTTGGGAATCAAGGCTAATGACTTCTGCGGAAACAGGCCCCGGAACCATGTCACAAATCTCTTTCACTAAAACCTTGAAGTCGCGCTTCTCTTTGGCCACAAGACTCGGATTAGTTGTAACCCCCGAGATAACGCCCCACGTAAGGGCTTCTTTGATCTCTTCTACATTGGCTGTATCCAAAAACAATTGCAATGCTGCACACCTCTTTTTGGCGTTTTCCTCATATACGGACTCTTTTGCCCAAAGCGAAAGATTAGTCCTCGAGTATTATAATTGTAGAACTAGGTCAATCTCAAGAGCTTGCGCGCATCTTCAGGCTTTGCAACCGGACGGCCCAGTTCGTCTGCAAGTCTTACCATTCGTGCCACCAGTTCAGCATTTGACTTTGCCAAGACGCCCCTTGAGTAGTAGATGTTGTCTTCAAACCCAACCCTCACATTTCCCCCCAAGGTTATTGCCATGGCCCCCAGCGGGAGCTCATGCCGCCCGATACCCGCAACAGTCCAGGTACAGTCTTCGGGGATAAGAGAAATCATGTGCATGAGGCTTCTGGGATCGCCCGGAATGGCCCCTGGTACACCCATCACAAAATCAAAATGCCCCGGCATTGGCACTAAGTTCCTTTTCCCAAGCCTTATTGCAGTCTCGATCATGCCTACTTCAAAAATCTCAAACTCGGGCCTGACTCCGTTTTCTTGCATAGTTTTTGCGAAGAATTCGATATCCCCTTGCGCATTTGTGAAAATCCCGTCACCGAAATTGCATGTCCCGCACGTTAAAGTGGCCATTTCAGGCCTGAGGCTCACTGGTCCAACCCTCTCCTCTACGGTCATGCCTACTGCGCCGCCTACCGAAACCTGGATGATCATGTCGGTTTTCTTTTTGACAAGCTCGATTATCCTTGCATATACATCCGGATCTTGGGTCGAAGTTCCGTCTTCATTTCTAGCGTGAATATGAGCAAGGCTTGCCCCTTCACACCATGCCCGGTAGCACTCTTCGGCAATTTCCTCTGGGGTGTAAGGGACGTTCGGGTTATTTTCTTTTGTGACTTCGGCTCCTACGGGAGCAACGGTGATTATCAATGGATCCATTACAAGAACCCTCCTCTTATTCCTTTGGAATTACTACGGTGCCTCTGGCTCTCGCCACAAGAATAGGCTCATCTAGGACTCTGGCTTTGGACGGCCCTTTATCGTACTGGGGCTCAATGACTTTGTACGCTTCCAACTCGATCTTCCTGGAACGCCTGCCTACCTCAACGATCTTTCCTTTTACTTCAAGAAAATCTCCTGCGAAAACCGGAGCTTTGAACTCAACGCTGTCATAGCCGGCAAAAAGCCCTTCGTCTCCATCGTGCTTTATGCACAATTCAGTGGCTACGTCACCGAAGTACTCCATGATCTTGGCACCTGCAACAAGGCCACCACCATAGTGAGCATCTGCCTCGCTGACTCTTATGCGTAAAAGACCCTCGATCGGTTGATTTGTGGATTGTTTCTGTTCCATAGTATCACTCCTTAGCGGGATTTCATTGGCAATTACTCTGGCGAGTAGGTACGCATTGACTTACGAAAATGGCAAGGTACCTGTGTGTTTCTAACCAAGATTTTACAATACCTTCGGCAGTTTGGCAACCTGATACCTACGTGAATGGAACGTACAATTGTGTCCGGGTTTCTTCAAACAAGGACCAAACGCTCTCTTCATCTTGAGTTTGCCCTTCGCCTTCCTATACAATTGTTCAAGCAGCATCAGCAAGGATTTAGGGACAAGGCGGAGAACTTATAGAGACAGCGGGGTTTACCTGCAGGGAGGGTAGGGTATGGCCAAGAAATCAAAGGCATCAACGATTTTGTCTTCGTTTGTGGTTATAGGTCTTGCATTTATCCTATTGATAGGGCCACTTGAAAGAGGACTGTTCTTTAGGGAAGATTATCTTCCTTTTTTCCAAAAGACTGCGTGGTTTCTGATTGCGATAGCCGTAATCCTGGTAGCTCAAAAAGAGACAATCTTTGAGCCAATCCCTGATTTGGCGCTCATCATCTTAGTCGGCCTATACGGGCTCAGCATACTGTGGGCGCTCGACAAGGGCGGAGCAGTAGACGGAGCCCTTAAATATTGTACATATCTCGGTATTTTCCTAGCGGCAAAATACGCCGCTAAAGACGAAAAAGCAAATAGATACCTCAGATGGGCAATTGTAGCAAGTGGGATAGCCGCAGCCCTGGTGGGTCTTCTCGCAGGTGCGGGTCTCATAGAGTATGAGGCTGCAGTTGTAGGAGGCAGAATCTACGGAAGCTTTCAGTATCCAAACTCCTTGGCAGCATACGAAATGTTCACTTTCTTTGTGCTATTTCACTCATGGCTTGAGGCAGAGGAACTAGAACAAAGTTGGGCACGTTGGCTTGCAAGAATTCTCTTTTCAGTATCAGGCTTTATGGTTCTCCTAGTCATCGTCCTTTCATATTCCCGAGCAACGTGGATCATATTTGCTCTTGCGGTTGTCCTCTACTTCGTGTTCTTACCGAAGGAGATAAGAGGAAGTATCCTTGTGCGCTTTTTGATTTCCTTTTTGCCTGTGTTGTTAGTAAACTCCCCAATATCTGCGGCGCTTCCCGAAAGCAACTACGCCGTTGTTAGAAACTATCTGCTTCTAGGGATCGCCATATCGCTAGGCTTGGAATTAATAAGAGCCACCGTCAGTTCTTATGCAAAGGCAAAGGCACCGGCGGAAAAAGCCCCCGGGGAAGACGTTTCACAATCTTCTCGCAGGCATTTTGTGCCCTCCTACATATGGGCAATAGTCGGACTAGTACTCGTTGCCGCCGTTATATTAGGGTTAACTACCGAGATAGGACAGAACCTCCTCAGCAAAGTGTTCCCTGAATCAATAGTGCAGCGGTTCAAATCGATAAGCCTGACAGACAGAAACCTTCTATCTAGATGGTTTGCAACCTTAGATGCTTTTGCCATATCCAAGGACTATCCTTTCGGCGGAGGAGCAGGTGCCTGGGATGCCCTTTACCATAGGTACCAAACCACCCTTTACTGGTTCACAGAGCCACACAACCATTTTGCTCAAGTGTTAGTAGAAACAGGGTACCCCGGTCTCATCGCCTATAGCGCATTCTGGATTCTGGTGCTCGTTATGGCTCTAAAAGCATGGAGCCTGACGAGAAACGCCCATAAAGAAGTTAAAGAAAGGCTACGCGCAAAGCCTGAAGCTCCTAAGCCTGCTCAAGAAGCGGCAGAGACCGAAGCAAAGGCAAAGTCATCAAAGGGAAAGAAGGGCAAGAAACGCATCCCTCAGATAGCATACATAGAACCTGTCGGGAACATTTTGGACCCGTCAGCGCTCAAAAAGATCTCCCTTTTGCTATCTGAACTCATAGGTATAGCTTTTGCGGTGTTTGTATTGGTCGGGCATAGCGCCGTAGACTTTGACCTGTCTTTACCTGCCATAGCCATAGCCTTATTCGCAGGAACGGGAAGCCTTCTGGGGTCGTGCGAAGCAGTTTTGGGAAACATCACTATAAGGAATGTTCTCGGTCTGGCTTCCGAAGAAGATATTTACGGAGAGAAAAGAAAAACCCTTTGGAGCAGGCTATTTCCAAAACAAGCCGTGGACGAGGAAGAAGGGAAGGCCTCTACAAAGGGCAAGAAGCAAGGCCGATACGCCCAGCCAAGTGGGTTTTCCCAAAGCAAACACCTGATCGATGGAGCTTTGATTGTGTGTCTGGCCCTTGTAATTATGATTCCCGCAAATCGGTACTTCCAAGGTATGGTGTACGGAAGCCAGGGGATGTACGAGATGTCTCAAGGGAACTTCGCTGGCGGGAGAGAATACATGGCCAAGGCGATGCAGTATGATCCTTACACTTCAAGTTACGCCATAGACATAGCCCGGACATATATCCAGCAGTTCTTTGTAACAAATGATGCCCAAGACGCAGAAAAAGCCAAAGCCTACCTTGAACAAGCAATGGAAATCAGCCCTTACAGCCTCGATACTAAGGTGACATGCTTCAGACTCCTACACGCTATGGGTTACTATGACGAAGCAGCAAACATAGCGTACGAGGTAAGCCATATGATCCCCTTAGATATTCAATACTATGAATCGTTGGCCGATACCGCAAAAACTGCCCTTGTTAACCATGCGGCACAAATAGTATCGCTTAACCTCTCGGGTGAGGAGAAGGATCTCCACATAGAAGCCATGAAGAAATATGCCGATTGGATTAAGGATATACCAAACCGCCTTGAGGAACGCAAAGCAAGAGTGACGGGCCTTCACGAAAAGATGTGGGATCCCAACAACTTGAACCCCACCCCGGTTATCCATTTGGCCCTTGGCCAGGTATATTTTTTGGAAGGAAATGCCGAGTTGTCCGCTGAGAACCTAAGTCTGGCTGCGGCAAATGCAGACCTTCTTGAGGAAACCGGAAACTGGCTGTCTGCGTTACGAACTGTTTCTCAAGTCCAGATAACACTCCCTGAAGGGATACAAACAGACGACGAGGCGGTTCAAGCAATAACACATCTTTTTGGATTGATGGCAAAATAGAATTCATGCAAACAACCTATAAAGTGGGATTGAGAAGGTGAATTGGTTGAACAGCGAGCACGAGCACAAAAACCAAGAGAGAACGATCAAAGACGGAGCCTCTTACGACGCCCGGTATGATGAATATTCATATGATGACGAAATTGACCTTAGGGAACTCTTGGCGACGATATGGAAGAGAAAAAACATAATCATTGCAGTAACCGTCTTAGCAGTTCTTGCATCCGGAATAATCAGTTTCTTCGTATTGGAGCCTGTGTATGAAGCGTCTGCCCAGATACTGGCATCTAAGACCTCTGTTCCGGAAGAAGTCATTAAGAGCCCTTACTTCATGGAAAAAGTGATCGACGAACTGGATTTACCGTCTGAAGAAAAGTATACGCCATTTGCCCTAACTGAGTCAGTAGCCGTTCAGGCAGGCAAATCCGCTGATATAGTGGTCATCAAGGTAGAAGACGAAGACCCTCAGCGAGCCACAGACATAGTCAACACTGTGGCCCGTTTGTACATCGATTTTGTCCAGGAGAAGAGCTCTGAGGTATCGAGTTTAACAGTCTCTTTCCTGCAAGAGCGTCTAGCGGAGACTAGAGAAGAATTGGATGCCACGAAGGCGAAATTGGACGAAATACGCCGTTCAGGGCAACTTGAGATTCTCGACGGCGAAGTAACACGTCTATCTGAAGAACTCAATGAATGGAAGGACACCGTAAGCAAAGGCGAGGTTCGCAAAGCGGAACTTGCCCGAGGAATAGAGGAACTAGAGAAGATACTTGCCTCGACTCCCGAAACCGTTCCGGGTCCCCCTGATTATTCGGGCAGACCAACTCAAGTACCAAACCAGACACATCAGGATTTGACAACCAGCCTTGCTGAAAAACGGGTGGAATTGAGCGAGCTAGAGGTTCGATTGTCTCGCGCTGCGTCCAGAATTCCAGCAGTCGAGACTCAATACGACTCCGTTTATGAGAAGTACGTTGAAACTCAGCGTGACGTAGGAGAACTAGAGAGCAAGATCAACAGGCTAAACGCAAGTATAACCAGCCTTGACGCTCAAATAGTTGCTGCGTCCACCTCTGTACAAGAAGTATTGCTAGCTGCTCCTGCTGTAACCCCAGTAGAACCTGTCAAGCCTAGGAAGATGCTGAACGTCGCAGTGGCCGGAGTGTTAGGACTTTTCGTATCAATCCTGGTAGTATTCTTTATCGAGTATTGGCGTTCACCTCAGACCAAAACCCAATCGTAAACCAGTTTGCAATCAAATACGAAGGAACCCGGACAGAAAGTCCGGGTTCCCCTAATTGAAGGCAAGGCTTTTATCACCGTATGTATATTGTACCATGCCCTGACCAAACTAGAAACAAGATGTTTGAAAAATCACATTTCGATCTGCTTTCTTAAAGCAAGAACCCCTGCCTCAAAGACTGCATCCGGGACATCGAGAGATTTATCTAGGACTGCTCCATTGAGCATAACCACTTCTTTTTCTCCAATAGAGCCTGTATACTTCTGTCCCTTATCCTTCAAAAAAGCCATCCATGCAGATTCCGTCTTCGCTCCAAAAACTCCGTCGAGGTCACCCGGATCGAATCCCAAAAACTTCAGGCACTCTTGTAGAGCTAAGACGTCAAGGCCTACTACACCTTTCTTAAGAGGTCTTTTGTAGATGATTCGCTGAGGCAGTTGTACGGGTGATTGTTTAACCTCTATGTCAGGTTTGAGCCCAACCCCAGCTATTGGCGTCCCGGAAGGCGTATAGTATTCAGCAACAGTTAGTCTGAATCCTCCTAGCCCTTCACCTAGAGACGCTACCATCTGGATACAACCCTTCCCATATGTCTTTTCGCCAACAAGAATTCCTTTTCCCCTATCCCGAATTGCCCCCGCCACAATCTCTGAGGCGCTCGCCGTACCATTATTAACGAGTACTACCGTAGGGATGGGTACTGTATCCTTCTCGCTCTCTAGCACTTCTAAAGTACCTTTATACCTAAGCTGAACCACAGGGCCCTTTGGCACGAACTCACCTGCAACTTCAACGGATGCGTCCAAGAGCCCGCCTGGGTTATCCCTTAAATCCAATACTATGCCTTTGGCTCCGGCTGCTCTCAAGGCGATCATAATCGCCGATAGGTTCTTTCCGGTCGTGGAGATAAACTGATCCACATCTACATAGAACAGTCCGTCTCCCAAATCTTTCATGTCTATGGTATACAGAGTTATAACTGCTCTCGTAAGAGTGAACACTAGATCCTGTCCCAGCGAAGGACGGTTTACAGTCACAACGACCGTGGTTCCCACCTCGCCCCTCAGAAGCTCAGACGCATCACTCGGCGTCTTTCCCCTAAGATCGTGACCGTCTACTTCTACTATTATGTCACCTGCTTTTATTCCAGATCTTTCTGCAGGAGAATCTTTGAAAACGCTTACGACTGTGGTGTTACCGTTTATCAGCTGCAAAGTCACACCTATTCCGGTGAACTCCCCTTCGAGACTCTGGGACAAATTCCTAAACTCTTCTTCGTTGAAATATTCGGAGTAAGGATCGCCTAAAGCTTCGAAAAGCCCTCGTATTGCTCCTTCATTTAGTTTGTCCTCATCGACTTCTTTAGGATAAAACTGCATTATGATGTTTTTTATATCCCGGAAGAGATCAAAGAATTGTTTCTCGTTATCAGGTATTTCAACCGTTACTGTAGACGCCTGAGGAAGAGAAGGCGCCTCTTCGGCAAAAGCAGGCGCTACGCTAAATACCTGGAACAGAAGCGTAAGCAGCAAAAGATAAGATGCGGTCATTTTCACAAACCGCATCGATTTTCTGATCTCATGGTGAGCTCCCATGACTACCACCTCAAATACTATGTGTCTTAGTCCGTTGCATTCCGTGCATTACGTGTTCTGGTTTGTACAAGACTTCTTTTAAAGTTCGAAGTTAAAGACTCCCGCTCCTTCAGGAAGCAAGAAAACTGCGCTACTTGGGTTCCCAAAAGGAGCCGTGATCCTTCCCCGATGGAGCTGATATGTAGCGTTCCCTATAGTGACAGGAATGTCAACAGGCACAGACCATTGGCTGTCGTACGCTTTTATAGTCTTGAGCTGTCCCGTTCCTATTAGCTGAATTACAGGCAGTTGGGCGGAGTCAAGATATGCTCTATCAAAAACGCCTATTATACTGCCGTCATCTTTTTTTGTGATCGCTATAGTTCTTGCAAAATCATATCCTTGTCCCGGCGTGACTTGGATTGAGCTTATCCCTGAGCCTAGCCACTCAACATTTCTTACCAAGGGGGATTTGGTACTATCTGCAGTCCCTTTTATAAGTACGCAGTCCACCTCAGCATACGCCGACGCCTTTTGAGTATACGCTTCTATGGTCAGAGAATACTCACCCGGCGGCGGATCCGAAAAAGCTATCTCTGCAGTGCCTGAGGTACCCGTCATTATCCTTTGTACTTCTACCCACTTACCGGTCTCAGTATCTATGCGGTACAAACACATCCTAAGGACGTTTTCTCTGGTAGTTCCGCATCTTGCAGACACCATGGTTACAGATTCATCGATCGACGGTATGGGAATGACGTAACTTTGGCCCGCATAGACCAATGTAGACTGTCTATCACGCCTCTCTGAAGTACCGCTTCCTCCAATTAGTTGAAACGAAACCCCGAGCCTTTCATCAGACTTTACCGAAAACTCCTGTATGTCCCCGGTTACGCCCCGATCTGAAACGCAGACACCGGGGAACGTCACGTCTACGTCAATCGAAAACGTACCCGATATTCCATCTTGGGGGTCCCTAAAGAAACACAACTGCCAAAGACCCGGCGCCGGCAGTCCGACGTAGACAGACTGAGATTCTTCGAGAAAGCCTTGTTCAACCATAAGACCGTATGGGTTGTAAAGAGCGTACCTTGCGCCCGCGCCCTGTCCGCTGAGGGATAGCAACAAGTTCTGAGCGCTTTGCGGAACGCAAAGGAATTTTCTCACTCTGGAATCTTGCGCGCCGATCGCCAGATTAAAATTGCCTCCGCTCCCAGATTCAATTTTCTCCGGAAGCGACATGCTAACTACCATTTGCCCATCTACACCCAAAGTAGAAACGTCGTCCACAAGGACCTGTCCCGAGTAAAATCCAGGAGGTAGCTCATCCGAACCGTAGACTAAAGTATCTCTTTGTGCAATTGGGGCCAAATTCAAAGTGGCGGTTTGACACCTGAGCCAATCTTCGGTTGCAAACACCCTCACACTTCTGTAAGAGGGCGCAAAGTTGTCCAACCACATTGGAAATGCGCCTAGCGCAGACCCTTCTATCCAGAGATCGCCATTTGTGATTTCCCCGTCCCATTTCCTTGCAATCTTCAGTTTTGGATCCGAGATGCCACCCATGATCAAAGACCATGATCTCGCCAAATCTATCTTTCCATAGCCTTGTTCTACGGGCAAAGCACCCTTGAGCAAAGAAGCGCCTTGCAGAAGCGACACGGTTCCGCCAGAGAAAGCCTGCCCTCCGAAGCGAATCGCAGCTTGTCTTAATAAAGCTACCGAACCCGCAGCGTATGCTGAAGAAACTGAGGTCCCCTCCATTAACGTAAATCGGGGCGACGAGTAGTATCCGGGTTCGGGCACAGGTGCGAGGGCAGGCGCCGAAATATCTATACCCCTTTCCCCGTTTAGATCGGGTCCGCAAGAGGAGAAGGGGTACCACGTATCTTGCAAAATCCTCTCTCCGAATACTGCCCTGTAGGTTGCCACAGGATAGTAACCGGAGGACACTATGAGGGAACCTGAGGTATCTGCAAAGGTAAGCGAACCCGCGCCGGGTCCCACGTTCCCGGCAGGTATCACAAGGTGTACATTGTTCGAGTTTGCTAATTCTTGTAAAGAAGTCCAACTTGAATCTGTGATGGGCGTATCCGGGACCGCTCCAATCAGAACTACTCCTGCACCTTTATTTATGCAATACTGAACTCCTCGTATTATGTCGTACCAGTCGCCTGCTCCGGTTGAACCAATAGCTTTTGCAACTATGATATCTGCTCCTGGGGCTACTCCTCCGTAGCCTTTATCATACCCTGATATCAAAGATGCAAGGGCTGTTCCGTGTCCGTGGAGGTCAAACCCAAAAGAGGGTCTGCCTGAAGTTGTATCTATGGAACTTACGACAACGGATACTGCCTTTGAAGAGTCTATCTGTATCTTAGCGACGTTTCTGAACCGATCATATCTGTAGAGGATCGTTTCGTTGCTCATATCCATATCTAGGTTGGTGTCTATACAAACGCCTTCGAACACACCTTTGGTAAACGGATCGTATGCTACAAAATATATATCCTTTTTGAGAGGAAGCAGATCAGAAATTGCGGACGGCATGACTCCTACTATGTAGCTATTGCTAAGGCTTCTAAGATTCCTTACGTTGAGGCGAAGCCCTTGTACGGTCACAATACCTTGCTCAGCCTGGTATGTCCCAACAATGTTGGCTATACCTTCCTGAGTCAGGTCTTGCCAAATCTTTATCTTGGACGTGCCATCTTGTCGAAACAT
>JAGPNG010000010.1 GCA_018052475.1 Candidatus Fermentithermobacillaceae bacterium | reverse complement strand
GAACGTTCCCCCATGCTAAGACTGGACAAAGGCAGAATCTGCTTTTCACCTGATATGCCCAAATACCCTAGAATATTTCTGGCATCGGAGACTGTCCGGCCCGTCTTTTTTGACACGTTTTCGGCAGCGCTACAGACACCATCAAGCCCTTCTAACATCTGAGACAAATAACCGATTTGGATGTTTGGGTTCACATACAGGGAACCGGAAGTTGGTGTTAATTCGCCTGCAAACAGCCTTATCAACGTGGTTTTCCCGCTACCATTGGGACCTAGCAGGGCAATCTTCTCGCCGGGAGACACACGAAAATCGGCGTTTTGGAAAATATAGGGGGACTCAGATTCATACTTGAAGGACAGTTTTTCTCCCCTTAGGATGGTCTTGGTTCTATAAGAACGGTCCTCGAGATTTACAGATATAGGCTTCTTAGTAACCGGTTTTTGAGGCTTTTCCTCCATTAGATTCTCTATTCTCCGTTCTTTGGCTTTGAACTGCTTTGCATGCTTTTTACTTCGTCTCCTAAGGTAGTCATTCTGACCGGCGTCTTTATGGGCTTTATCGTACCACTGGCGCCTGTCTCTCACTTCTTTGACTAGGTTTTCTACCTCCCGTTGCCACTTGGCATGCTCTTTTTCCTGGTAAGCCAGTTCCGCCTTTCTCATTCGCATATAGGACGAATAGTTGCCAGAGTACTCTTTAAGACAATGTCCCTCTACAAGCCATATCTTCTTGGACACCGAATCCAAAAAGTAACGATCGTGGGATGAAACCAAAACGGTCCCCTGGTACCTCTGGAGAATCGCCTCGAGCCACTGTATCCCTGCGATATCCACGTGATTGGTAGGCTCATCTAGGATGAGGACGTCCGGATAGTTGAGAAATGCTTTTGCCAAAAGGACCCTGGTCTTTTCGCCTCCGCTGAGGAAAGAAGAACTGCGTTCCCACAGTTCCCTAGAAACGCCAAATCTGCCTAGTTGGTCCGCATTTTCTATGCCTATAATATCCAAAGGTGTGCTCCCATCCTCCCACGGAAACGTCTGCGGCACGTAACCTATTCTAGGCTGTTTGCTCCAAGCCAGGTTCCCCTTCTCGGGCACAATCTCCCCAACGATCACTTTCAAAAGAGTAGATTTGCCAGAACCGTTGGGGCCAATAATCCCTACGCGGTCACCTTCTGAAACTACACAAGACACTTGGTCAAGCACATATGTCCCTTTGTATGAAACGGAGATATCATTAAGTCGTAGTAAACTCAATTCAGATCCCTCCCGAAATATCGCCAGCAAACCTCGAGCCGTCTGTCGAAGAAAATAAAGTGAACAGACGAGCCTTCAGATGGGTATTGTCCTGTTCCAACTAGCGATTGTTCATGTCTTTCGGAAGCGATCCTCCTTTTGAAGTGTATGACCATCCTAACATGCTATAAGTTGCTTATCAAGGATAAAGGTACTTATAAGAAAAGGATTATGGCGACAAGATGCAGAATAATCTTTAGTGTTACTAACCATTTTGCGAAACCAATTACCCTGCACACAATTGTATTAGGGAGGTAATACAGTGGACGTTTTAGAGGCAATTAAGGGAAGACGTTCTATAAGACAGTACAAAGACCAGCCAATCCCCGAGGAAGCGCTATCTACTGTACTTGAAGCTGCCAGGTTGGCTCCTTCAGCAGGAAACAGGCAAGAGTATAAATTCGTTGTGGTTAAAGATGAAAAACTACGACAAGATTTGGTGCCCGCCTGCAACAACCAGTCTTTTGTGGGTCAAGCTCCGGTTGTAATAGTAGGATGCGCTCTCAATCCAAAACGAAGATACGCATTCGTAGATGTTGCAATAGCTATGGATCACATGACTTTAGTTGCTCACTCTTTGGGGCTCGGAACCTGCTGGATCGGAGCTTTTTCCGAGGACAAAGTAAAGGAACTTCTTGGCATTCCTGATGAAGTTAGCATAGTCTGTCTTCTCCCTATAGGTTATCCCGCCAAGGAAGGCATAGTAAGAACCAGAAAGAACGTCGATGAGCTCTTCTCCTACAATAAGTGGTAGATACGCTCCAAACTCTTTCGGCCATAAGGAGATTTCCTTGTGGCCGATTGCATTTGTTGAACTAAACTCGCTTTCCCTGCCGATCGCTTTCATTAAAAGTGAATCAAGCGGTTACTGAAAGGGATATCTTGTTTGTTTGTCGAATAGTTATCATATGTCTTGAAAACGTACCTAGAGACAGCTTTCGCTCGATCACATATGAGGTCATATCCTACACTCAGGAGGGAGTTACTTATGTCTGAAAAGGAAGTGCTCAAGAAAAGAGCCATGGACGCCGTAGATGATTTGAAAGGTACTCTTATAGCCATGAGCGATAAGATGTACCGGGAACCGGAATTGGGACATCAGGAGTTTAAATCATCTCAGATGCTCTCAAAGTTTCTGGAAGAACAAGGCTTTGAGGTGGAAATTGGTATATGTGACATGCCTACTAGCTTCAAAGCAACTAAACGCGGAAAACCCGGTGGCCCTACTGTGGCAATACTTGCCGAATATGACGCCCTTCCGGGGATTGGACACGGTTGCGGACACAATATCATCGGTACCGCAGCAGTCGGAGCAGGCGCAGCTCTTGCTTCTGTGATCGATGCGATACATGGCACGGTGGTGATTCTGGGAACGCCAGCAGAAGAAGGCGCAGTGGATAATGCCGGCGGAAAAGTTACTATGGTGGAATGCGGAGTCTTTGACGATGTGGACGTTGCCATGATGATTCACCCATCACAAACCGACGTCGTAATAGCTTCTTCAAACGCGAGAGTCGCGCTAGAGATAAGTTTCTACGGAAAAAGCGCCCACGCAGCCGGAGCCCCTCACGAAGGAATAAACGCCCTCGATGCGGCAATCTTAACGTTCAATGGATGGAATGCGCTCAGGCAACATGTGACCGAAGATGCCAGGATCCACGGAGTGATAACAAAAGGTGGCGAGGCGCCCAACATTATTCCAGACTACTCCGAGATAAGAATGTATGTAAGGGCCAAAGAGATGAAGTACCTGGAGGAACTAGAAAAGAAGGTTCGTAATTGTGCAGAAGGAGCAGCTCTTGCAACAGGCGCACGCGTCAAATTCAGATACACCGCCAAGACATATGCTAACATGGTAACTAACAAAACCCTTGCAAGCATCTTTACACAAAACCTGGAATCGTTGGGCAGACATGTCTCATTGCCGGAAGAAAAAGCGGGAGGAGGTTCCACGGATATGGGTAACGTTAGTCAGGTTGTGCCATCCATACATGCTTATATTGCAATCTGCCAACCGGGAACTGCAACGAGCCATTCCAAAGAGTTTGCAGAGGCAACCGTGTCTGAAATGGGCCACAAAGCGATCACCGATGGCGCCAAAGCTCTCGCGGCCACAGCCATAGACGTCTTTTCGTCACCTGATCTTCTAAAAGAAATAAAAAAAGAGTTTCTATCCGCCAAAAGAACTTAAACCTGCATCAGAGCAGGGTAACATCTGAAGTAGCACCGTGAGCCGATTCGATGAGAATCGGCTTTTCTTTTTCTCCAATGTAGCTATACAACAGTGCAAGTTTTTACGATGGTAATGAGTGTAGGGAGTTAGGCGATGGGAGGCATGGGCGATGAGGGTGGCCAAACTGCAGGACGGGTTGGAAGGCACTGAACTTGCTTTACCAATACATAGTAATGACGGACGTCTGTTGCTCACGGCAGGAGCAATTCTGAATCGTAGACTTATAAGGCTCCTGCAGTCGCATGGATACACTAGGGTAGCGATTAATGACACGATGTCGCAAGATATTGATTTGGATGACGCCATAACTTTTGAAACCAGGCTCCAGGCTGAAAGAGCACTGGGCCGAGCAGTATACACCCTTGTCCAAGGTCAGACCCCTAATCTAAATGAAGTAGTAGATGTGGTAGACAACATCATATTTGAGTTAAAAGGGAAATCTCAAGTCTCAAACGGCTTGTACTCCATACACTCTTTTGATGCAAACACCTTTACTCACAGCATTAACGTATGCATCTTGAGCATCGCGATGGCAATGGAACTAAACTGGCCAATCTCAAAAATGCGTGAACTAGGAGCAGGTGCCATACTACACGATATAGGCAAAATCCTTATGCCTCTGCCAGTGCTCAACAAACCCGGTAGGCTAACTGACGATGAATACGAACTCATAAAGACTCACGCGCACAAAGGGTGGGAGCTGCTAGTCAACTGTTACGGTGTGGGATCATATGCCTCACAAGCCGCCCTCGAGCATCATGAAAGAATTGACGGTTCGGGCTACCCAAGAAAGCTTACCGGTTCTGAGATATCAGACTTCGGCAAAATCACTGCAGTAGCCGACGTATACGAAGCCATGACGTCCGACAGGCCACACAGAAAAGCTATGTTTCCCGAGTTGGTATATGCGCACATGTCGGAAGGAAAAGGCACAATGTTTGAAGGGGATCTAGTTGACACCCTTTTCTCAAAGGTCGCATTGTTCCCCAACGGCACAATCTTGTCATTGGAAGGCAATTACATATGTGTAGTAACCGAGCAAGACCTACGTTCATCTTTCCGCCCTTATGTAAGGATTCTGGACGGCCCCGGGGTATTTGACCCATTGGACATCTCTCTTTTCGACAGGCCGGATCTCAAGATCGAAATCATCTTGGACGATCTTCCTGAGGAGGTCAAGAAGAAGGTGTCAGACGCCTTGGGAGGTAAAGCTGTTGACTTCAGGTAACCAACCCGATTCAAAGTCTTTCACTCAAACCCTCAGTCATCTGATAGACTATATGAGTGTAGATGTAGTTCTGCGCTGAAATCTCTACGAGGTGAATGACTTGAGTCTCAGCTTTGAATTTGGGAAAGCTCTTGTGCCCAAAGCAGGCGAAAGAGTGTCCGGGGATACCATTGAAGTATTTGCCGATGAACATTCTACTTCTGTCGTCCTAGCAGACGGTTTGGGGAGCGGTCTTACAGCTAACATCCTATCGTCGCTTACAGCAAAAATGGCCATCGGTATGCTCAAAAGCGGGCTATCTCCAGACGACGTCTGTGAAATCCTATCTCAGAATGTTCCGACCGCATGCAAAAACGCATCCGTTGGGTATTCCACCTTCACCATTTTTCAAACTACCGCAAACGGAGACGCTTGCATAATTGAATACAACAACCCAACGGCGATTATTGGGAGAAAAAACAAGATAATAGATATGCCCCGTGAGATGACCACCATATCAGGGAAAGTCATAAGTAAGTACCGATTTGAAGTGGATGAACACACCTGGGTTGTACTTATTTCCGACGGCGTATCAAACGCAGGTGTCGGGAGCATATGGAACCATGGTTGGGGGCAAGAAAGAGTAGCAAAGTACCTTTCTAGAGTTGTTCTTAGATTTGGTACACCTCAAGAAGTGTGTGAAGACTTATGCAACGTATGCAAGATCCTCTATTCGGGGAAAGTTACAGACGACGTGTCTGTAGCGGCCGTTTTTGCGAACAAGTATGAATAGAGGAAACAGGACACACAAATCGCTGTTTCCTCTATAAAACCTTAAGAGAACTTTAAGCCCCCATGGGATTCGTTAAAGAACGCCGAGTTCCCTACCTACTTCCATAAATTTCTCTACACCATAGTCAAGGTCTTCTTTCTCGTGTGCTGCAGAAATCATGCAACGTATGCGGGCCTTCCCCTTAGGAACGGTCGGATAACTAATGGATTGAGCAAAGACACCCTTATCGAACAACCGCTTTGAAAAATCAGACGCAAGCTTGGCATCTCCAAGCATTACCGGAGTTATAGGAGTCTGACTGTGCCCTGTGTCAAAACCTGCAGCCTTCATCTGTGCCTTGAAGTAGTCAGCATTGCTCCATAATTTCCTGACCAGTTCATCACTTTCCAGAAGCACATCAACCGCAGCAATCGCAGCTCCACACTCAGCCGGCGCAATACCTGTACTAAACAAGAAAGGCCGCCCTCTTTGCTTCAGGTATTCAATAAGAACCTCAGAGCCCGTCACAAATCCACCGGCTACACCAAAAGCCTTTGACAAGGTGCCGATTTCAATATCTACTTTTCCTTCTAGTTTGAAATAGTTAACGATTCCTCTTCCGCTATCTCCTAAAACTCCCTCTCCATGGGCATCATCAACCATCACAATCAGGCCAAACTCATCAGCAACTTTCACAATATCAGGAAGAGGAGCTATGTCTCCATCCATGCTGAAGACACCGTCAGTTACAACCATCATCTTACCTGCTCTATCCTTGTTCTCGATGATCTTGTTTCTTAGATCGTTTACGTCGTTGTGCGCATACCTTACTACCTCTGCTTTCGAAAGACGACACCCATCTATGATGCTGGCATGGTTAAGTTCATCTGAGAAAATGATATCGCCCTGCGTAGTGATCGTAGGGATAACAGCGGTATTGGCGATAAATCCCGCCTGCAGTACTATGCAAGCAGGAGCATGTTTGAACTCCGCGAGTTTTCTCTCCAGTTCAAGATCGAGTTTCTGCGTGCCTGCAATGCTCCTAACTGCACCAGGACCCACTCCATATTCATCTATGGCCTTCTTAGCCGCTTCTTTCAGCTTGGGGTGATTTGCAAAACCAAGATAGTTGTTGGAACATAGGTTCAATGCTCTCTTACCATCTACTACCAACCAACCGCCTTGCGGACTTTCGATAGTTCGTATCGTATTATACAACCCCTGCTCACGCAATGCCTCAATCTCTTTAACAAGAAAATCCATCTTCGACATCGTTTATCCCCCTCAAAATTAGAGATTCCTCTTGTTGGCTAAAGATTCGGTTCTGTTCCCGTGCATCCGTACAAAACCCAGATGCCGGCCCATTATGGAAATTCTACAGGAACTTTGAAACTCCTTCGTTTCACACACCCATGAAAGAAAAGTCCATATATCCACTCAAGTCACTGACCGGGATCAACCACAGAAACGATGCAGATCGATTCCGGGCTCTTACGCAAATCTACCTCTTCCCGCTATCCTCCAGACGTTGTTTATTATGCCTCCTCGCGTGGCATACATTACGTCATGGAGATTTACAGTGGTACAGCAATGAGAAGGAATCAGATGTACCTTACTACCTAGGTCCAATCTTGCAGCATCTACTCCGTACATCTCATCCAAACAGTGAATATAAGGTTTATCTTTTTCTTTGGAACTCGGATCAGAGACCAGCGTAATATACTCTTCGGACATGCTCCTCACCTTCAACCTGCTTGAAGGCAAGGTCTCAGCAAGCCCAAATTCCTCGCTAATGGACTTGATACCCGCATCACAGATATATACACCCTCTTCGGGATGACTTACCACAGAAGTCAGAAGGCTAAGAGATTGCTCGAAATCTACTCCCTCGACATCCGCATATCTAGCATCCATAAAGATGTATGAACCCGCCTGGATATCTGTAATGCCTTCCTTTGCGCCCGCGAGCAGGTAAGTGCCTGTCCCTGCCGTGCTCACGATCCCAGGTTCAAATCCTGCCGAAGTCAGCGCTTCCTTGTAAGAAAACAACCTCTTGTACGCTTCCGCACATGCGTTCCTACGTTCGGCCAGAGACTCTATGAATACACAGTGGCCCTCGTAGCCCATTATGCCGTCGTATTTTAGACCCGGAAGATCCGATGCAAGTTTTGCGAGATCAATCGCACTTTCAACATCTCGAACACCGGCTCTACTGTGACCTATATCCACCTCAATAACAATGCCCACCTCTAAGTCGTGGAAACTTGCGCACTTCGAAATATCCATCAAGTTGCTTTTGGAGTCTACAGCAATCTTCACATCTGCCTTAGTACTCAAAAACATAGCTCGTTCAATCTTGTTCTTGCTCACCACTCGGTTTGTGATGAGAACGTCATCTATACCGCCATCGACCAGTACTTCTGCTTCTCCAACGGTGGCACACGTGATGCCTACTGCGCCTTTTTGCATTTGCATCCTAGCTATTGGCGGAGTCTTATGAGTCTTGGCGTGGGGCCGCAGCCCTACGGTACCCTTTGACAAGAATTCCATCATCTTGTCCATGTTACGTTCCAAAATATCTAGATCCACGACCAACGCAGGGGTTTCGACTTCGAATATACTTTTGCCCACCGAAGTATCAAGTTGTCGTTTCTCCGTTTCTGTAAGCACTTCAGTTCCTCCATTCTGACTGTCTACGCTAAGCATGTCAAAAGACGGCCTAGGTGTAAAACACTACTATGTCTCCGTCATGAAGGACATGGTCTCGCGGAACCATCTGCCCTTCAAAAACCCCTTTGCCCCAAACTCGTGCATATCTGAGGTTTTGAGCGATCTCTTTGTGTATAGCTTGGGCAGCCTCTAGCACGGTTACCCCTTTATCCAAAACGAAAGGCTCTCGATAGTCCACTTTCTTACCCGGAGGGCGAGTATACACTCGGATTTTCCCCAGGAGATCATAAAACAGTTTTGAAGCCAAAAGGTCTAGTCCTTCTCCTGTAACAGCTGAACAAGGTATAATCTGTATTGTTTCGGGAATCACCTCGCGTAGCAACTCAATCCGGGTTTCGGCACCAGGCAAATCGCACTTATTCGCAGCGCAGATGGCCCGCTTTTCAGTAAAATCCAAGTCGCCTTCGTTTTTCAGGCGAACGCTGTTATCTTCCATAAACGCTATGAGGTTTTCTGCATGCTCTAGCACATCATCGTCACCTGCATCAAGAACAAGCAGGATCCCGTCGGACAGCCGCAACATCGCCCACATCCACGGCTGTGCGTTCTCGGGGGTGATAGGAGGCATGTCAATTAGCTGAATTTGAATGTTCTCCCACTGTGCCATGCCAGGCAAAGGCATCCTAGTAGTAAACGGGTATTCGGCAACCTCTGGATTGGCCCTGGACATGCTTTTGAGCATCATAGATTTACCTGAGTTAGGAGGCCCGACGAGAACTACTTGCCCTGCCCCTTCCTTTTCTATTCTGAAAAACTCCCGTCGCCTGGGGCCCTTCTTGCCCGATCTCATCTCGTTCCTTAGCTTTGATATCTTTCGCTTTATCTCCCCTTGCATCTTCTCAGTTCCTTTATGCTTCGGGATAGTAGCTAGCATTTCTTCCAGAGCCGCAAGCTTTTCTTCGTCGGTAATGGCCTCTCTGTATCTTTTTTCAGCCTGAATAAACTCTGGCCCCAAATTGGCTGGCACGCAAGATCACCTCCTTATCCCTTGTTTACTTGTCCATGTACATATCAATACACTCTTTAAGATTCAAATATGCGACCTGCGCTTACATTCGCCGGCTAGATCTTCCTCACTCCGCTTATGCCTTTGAGATAGTTACGCCAATCGATCTCAACCTCTTTCCCCAAGGTCAGGAAACATATCACCGACCGTAAAACGGATCTTGCAAAAATGACCTCTGCAGCGTGAGAATACAGGGCAATCTGAGGCGTATAGATATCTGCCGTGCTGGGGAGTTCATCTAGGGTTATCGAATCCGTCTTGTAGTCTAGTATCGTAAGGCCGCCTCCATTCTCTATGAGAACGTCAATTATACCTTGCACCACAATATAGTCCTTTCTATCAGAAGAATCCGGAGACTCTCCGTGAACGCCCCCTTCAAAGAGAGGAACCACCCTGGCTGCATCCCCAAACGCGTCTTCGACCATTTCCACATCAAGTCTCATAGTAAAAGGGACTTCCCGCCTTACACGCTCTGGCGATGCTAGAAGCATCCTGCCCGTTGGCGATCGGAAAAACCTCGATAGCATTGAAACATCCTCATCTAGGATATGCTCCTTCACAAGAAACCCTGTATCAGATAGTCTTTGGATCTCATCTCTTATACTCTTTTCGCTCATCATTAGATCTAGGTTGATCCTAGCTAGAAGAGCGTGAATTGCAACCCCTCTTTCCACTCCGGTAGGCCCTTTGCGTCCGGTGAACGCAAGCCGTTTGGTCGGAGAGGGGACAAACCGGATAGCATCTTCATCGAGAATGAACCTGGACTTAAGCTCTCCAACACTCATTTTTGCAGGCGTCGAAGTCAACGGCTTATAGCCATAACTCCACTCCAACCTACGCTTCACCTCAGAAAAGACAGCTTCATCTGCCGGAGAACTGAGAGGTGATAGATTCTTTAAGTCATTCCATTTGAGTGAAGATTCATGGCTAGTTCTCGCAGAAGGCTCGGGTACTCGGCTACCCCCCTCTACCCCATAGAGTTCTAGTCTGAGAGGTATATTCTCTGGGATCTCCAAAGTTCGCCACGAAGTTCTCGAATCTACCTTACCAAGTAAGAGAGGAACGACCCAATCCAAATAGGTCTGTGCGGAAGATATATCCTTCTTATGCCATTTGCGGAGCTCTTTCTCCAAGTTATTGGCCGAGCCTACTAGGTACAATTTCTCTTTGGCTCTTGTCATAGCCACATACAAAATACGCATTTCTTCTGCCAAATTGTCTTTAAGTATTTGGGACTTGTTCGCTTGATACGCCAAGGTCGGGTATTTTATCCTACAACCCAGGTCAGAAAACACCGCGCCAATGCCTAGATCTTTGTGAAAAAGGATATCCGATCTGAGATCTTGCATATTGAATTTCCTGCCCAAATCAGCAACAAAAACGACCGGAAACTCCAACCCCTTCGCCCTATGGACAGACAGAACTTGAACGACATCTTCGCTTTCGCCCAGTGCTCTAGCGGTACCTAAATCTCCCTCAGATTCTTGTATCCTCTCTATGAACCTGAGAAAACGGAAAAGCCCGTGACGGCCGAAGCCATCGAAATCCATAGCACGGTTTACAAGGGCTCGCAGATTCGCCTGTCTTTGAGATCCTCCCGGAAGTCCCCCCGCGTAATCATAATATCCCGTCTCTTTTAACACGGTCCATAGCGCATGGGCAAGCGGAACCCTTCTAAACATTGTGCGCCACGACTCAATTCGGTCTAAAAACTTAGAAACTGTCTTACTAAGATTGGTCACTTCTGACCGATCAACTTTTAGTCCGACACATCGATCAAAAGCGGCGTTCTCAGGATCCTGCCATAAGACTGAAAAGTCTTTCAGAGAGTCATACAACTCCTCACGGGGGACAAGTGCCCTTATGATCGCGATATCCCTGGGAGAAAGCCCCACTACGGGCGAACGCAGAACCGCAGCCAGAGGTATGTCTTGTCTGGGATTATCCATAACGGAGAGGATCGATAGACTCACTTCTATTTCTCTGGCTCTAAAGTAGCCTGTTCCCAGTTCCGAATAAACCGGAATACCGCATTTCTGGAAAATGTCCATTATGACATTGGCTCTGTCTTTCGTGGCGCGCATAAGAACCGCTATATCCTTGTATGTGCAATTCCTGTAGCGGCTCCGATCAGAATCCCATACCAAAAAAGACGAATGAGGACCTACCAATTGATTTATCTTAGACGCCATAACAAGGGCCTCTTTTTCTAGCGACTCGTACTCTTCAACGGTGTCGTCCAAATCGCTTATCGTATTGGCCAAATCTGAGCCATCCCCTGCATTCGGAGAGCCATCCCGGTTTTGCCTCTCGATTAGCAAAACCTCAGCGGCGAGGGAACAATCCTCAGAAACATCTGGATATCGGGCGCCCAAATTCAACCTGCTATCGTCGGTGTAGTCAATTTCAGCTACTTCCTCTTTCATTATATTTTCAAATACATAGTTTACTGCATCAATGACTTCTTTTCTGCTCCTAAAGTTCTTAGAGAGATCAACTCTAGCGCCACAAGAACGCGAGTCTACATAGCCGTCTTCACTTACTGGTTGGAACGAGCGGTACTTCTCCAAGAATATCCTAGGTTCTGCCAGTCTAAAACGATATATGCTCTGCTTTATATCTCCTACCATGAAAAGGTTGTTCTCTCGTGACACAAGAGATATGATCTCTTCCTGTATTGGATTCGTATCTTGGTATTCGTCAACGAAAACGTAGTCAAAGTTCTCTCCAATTTCACGAGCCAGCCTTTGATCGTCCTGCTTCAAAATACTAAGGCAGTAGACCTCCAAGTCCGAAAAGTCCACCCCGCCCCTCAACTTCTTCTTTTCTGCAAATTCTTTATCAAGTTCTAAAACTAAGTCAACGAGGCATCTCACATAAGGAGCCTGCTCAGCAATTTCTTGCAACAATTCGCCGGAAGGCCTCATAAGAACGTTCTTAGCGACGGACCCGAATTCGCGTTTGCACGCATTTCTATAATCTTTAGCCTTCTCCCGTAGTTCCTCGCTGACTTCACTAATCTCTTTTGGAGGAAGACTGGAAAATTTAAAGTTCGCAATGATTTCACGAATTGAACCAAGGATACCTATTCCTTGCTCCTTAAACTTAGCAAATTCCTCGCTTCGTTCTCGATTTCGTTCCAAGCCAGTAAGTACGGTTCTTGCCTCGTTTGCGAGTTGACTCAGCCGCTCGAGATTCGACACTTCCTCGGTTATAACTGGTAGGTAGTGTTGGGGGCCATAAGGTAAACAACATATCCTTTCCGCTTCCCGTGAGTACGATACCGCATGGTTCACGTCAGAGACCAATGCATCCATCAGTACCCGGGACCACGGCAACGAAAGGAGGATCCCATCAAGGTGATATAGCCTACTCTTCTCATCTTCCTCCAGAACTCGTCCGATTTCACCAGACAAGTTCTCGTACCAATCATATGCTTCTTCCAACCAGCCATGAGCCGATGGTTGGGTCTTGGCGAAATCGTAAAGTTTTAGGACTATGTTTTTGAGTTCCTCGTCAACTCCCGAACCGCCATACATTTCAACCAAACTCACAAACGTCTCGTATTTCCCGGAGTCTTCCTGATACCACCGTTCAAAGACATCATCCAGGGCCTCCAAACGCAGTAGCTCCGCTTCATGGGAATCTAAAACGCGGAACGCCGGCTCCAAATCCACAAGGTAGAAGTACCTCCTTATCACAGATAGGCAGAACGAATGAATTGTGGAGATCTGGGCTTGATCCATTAGAGATATTTGTCTCTGCACCCGGTCATCTAGGGGGTCAGACTCACTGGCTTCTCGCAACGCTGTTCGGATCCTATCCTTGACCTCAAGAGCAGCTTTCTCGGTGAAAGTGACCACCAAAAGCCTCTCAATATCGCAAGAGATGTCTTTGGAAAGCACCTGCCTTATTATCCTTTCAACGAGAACAGCCGTCTTGCCTGTTCCGGCAGCAGCCGAAACCAGCACATTCCTGCTTTTCACCTCTATAGCAAGACGCTGCTCCGGTGTCCATTCTCTATTTCCGGAAACCAACTAGTCGTTCCCTCCCCTACCATAGTCTTCAATCAAACCCCAGATCGCGTCCTTTGGAATGTTCCTTAGCACTCTGTATTCGTTCCCCTCAAGGAGAACATCATAAACGCAAAACGGTTCAAACGGACAGTATTTGCAGCCCCGCACCTTGTTTTTCAAAAATGGGGAAATGTCTATCCGGCCTGAGACTATCTCTTCAGAAATAGCAGTGATCTTACGCATAACATAATCGAGCAATGCCCTCATCTGGTCATAGGATGCAACTGGCGAATTAGCGCTCACGCCCTGCTTGGTGAATTGAACGTTAACCAGATCTGACTGTCCCAAACTAGTAGTCTTGTCCATAAGTCTAATCACATTCAAGTCGTCAATCACAATGCCCGTCATCCTCAGTTCCTTTCGTACTTGCTCTAGGGCAGATTCTCTGTCGCGAGGACCGTCAGTTCTAATAAAAGGATCCCTAATGGGCATATACAAGGCGCCTGCGGGCTGAACATCGTTGGAGAATCCACGAATCTCAAGACCATCTCCATCGCAAAGGCCAAGTAAGTGCCGGCTGTTGACTATCTTTTCCCAAAGAGATAGGACAGCAGCCAGGTAAACCAAAAGCTGCAGAGACAACCCGTAGTACACATCGGTTAGGTCCAGTTTATCGCGACCCGACTTGTAATCTACAACTCGCAAAAAGACATCATCGCCCATCCTAGCAGCATCTATTCTATCGATGAGCCCTCGCACCAAAACTTGGTCATCTTCTGAAATGTTGAGTGAAAGAGGCGGTATTTCTCCGCCCAGTCCAAACGGAACCTCAACCGCTATTGGCCTGAAGTCACCTCTTTTTGCATGTTGCAAAAAGAGGTGTGCAGATCTTGTGAGAGTAGAACAAAGAGATCTGGAAACATGTCTGTAGCGGAAAGAGCTAAGAAACAGTTCATTTTGAACCTTAGGAACCATTTCCTCAACGATCTTTGCCATGATTCGGGTAGCGTCCGAATCTTCCAGACTCTCAATTGGAACGCTTTCTGACATGATTCTAGCAGCAAATTCCTTCATCGCCTCATGGTAGAAGGTGCCCGCTTTAGCGGGATCAAGGCTGAACACTTCCCGCTCCTTGAGGCCCAGGCCGTCGCGTGCGAAGTGCTGGAACGGGCAAGTCTGAAACCGTTCCAACCTCGATACGCTAGTTCTTAGGGGTTTCCCATACAATTCTTCTGCCAAAGGTCTCTCTAGAGGCGGTACTACGTTCGAAAAGCCTAAAGAACTCAGTATTTTCTTGGTCTTTTCCATTCTTGAAGGCTCAAGCATCCACCTATATGCCTCTTGCCAAACGGGACCGGGAGCACTGCCATGGCGAACTAATGACATACGCCGGGCGGTGAGCCCCCATACGCTTGCAGGAACCAAGTAATCAAGATCCTCTTCGATAGTCCCTGGGGGATCGAAAGAAACGTAACGCTCACAAACGCAAATGGTATCTTTAAGCCACCTTATAACAGGTGAAGGGAAAAGCGCTTTGCCATCCCGATCTCCAAGGGAATACGATATGTAAAGTCTCTTTGCGGGTCGAGTAAGAGCCACATACACAAGATATTGCTCATGAAATTGCTTTACCCTCGATGCCGGTTCAAGGTTTATCCCTGTTTTCCAAAGAGCCTCTCTGTCTTTATCAGTAAAAACCCCATCTTCCCCTTGTTTCTTTGGTATTTCACCCTCTACTGCCCCTAGTAGGAAAGTAACCGCACATTCGGGTTGTCTGGTCCTTTCCAGGCCGCCGACCAAGACCTGATCCAGCGAAAGGGGAATGGCCCCCAGCCTTATGTCCTGGAGCCCTGCATCAATAAGCAATGCATACGTCGTGACATCGCAAGGATGGTCTTTTAGGATTTCTACCGCCTGCTCCAAAATCTCAATTGTCTTGTCCCAGATACCGGCGTGCTCAAGAGCAGCCATTAGGTCACCAGATGCTTCACACTCATCCTGCCACTTGGCAAGCGTTGCGGGAACATCAAGTTTCATCAGAAGGTCATAAACTGCCATAGAAATCCTCTTGGCCGTAAGCGCTTCCTCCGGGGAATTGATCTCCGCTTTGTCATTTTTAGCGGGATGGGTATTTTTAAGTTCTGCGTAGAACTCGCCTAACCCAATCATAGCCTGCTTCCTAACTGAATCTAGATCGTCATCATCATGAACTTCCAAATCTTCTTCCTTGAAACTGGGCAAGAACCCCCAGCTATACCGCCAAGGTTCTGGATCAAGCCATGTTTTTCCACGGATCCCGCTGGCCAAAACGAAGTTCTCCAGTTTATCAATTGACGCCCTATCACAAGGCACGAGGTCCGTCTTCAAGTAGCGAAATACTGCATCAAACGAAAAATCCGAGATAACTACGTCAAAAGCTGAGCGTATAAGTTCGGCCAGAGGGTGATGGGACAAAGAACTCTTTTCATCCAAAAAGAACGGGATATCATGATCATTGAAAACCATTTTGATGAGATCCCTATGCTGTCCCAAGTCTCTCATCTCTACAGTTATGTCCCTAAATGCAAGTCCTTCATCTCGAACCAGTTTAGTAATCTCCCTCGCCACAAACTCTATTTCTGCGCGTGGATTTGCGGCAGTTACTACGAACACTCCATTGGAACCGCTCATCGAATCGGCATCTCCATGCGCTTGAGAAGAGCGTTCGGCAAGACTCTGGGACAAAGCCCCCAAGCGTCTGCTTGAACGATCCCTATTCCTAAAAGCTAGCTCAACTTTCAGAAGGTCATCATTCTGGAACCTAGGCAAGACCCCATCTTCACCGAGAAACAAAGTTCCTTCAACACGAATACCTCTTTCAACCGAAAGTCCCATGACCTTATCGTAGATCTCTCTTACGGGGTGAAATAAGCTCGTTTCTTTGGCCTTGTGCTGGATTTCTTCGCGATCCATACAAAGAGCCAAATTAACTTGGGAAGCCGTTTGCATGATCTCCCCAATCATCTCATATTCAGCAGGCGTGAACCCGGAAAACCCGTCTATCCACACGATAGAACCCTTCACAAGGTCGGATTCTCCAATTCTTGGAGTGGCAAGCCGCAGATAATCGTCTGGATCCAGAAATTTGTTTGCCACAAACTTCCTGTACTCACTATAGATCAATCTTATGTCAGATAACTTCTCAGACAGAAAGGGAACATTCTTGGCATCTTCTCCCAATTCAGTGACAAGATCATCGGGAGTTACTCCGTAGGCGCTGAACTCAGAGAAGGTACGAATTAACGTCTCTCTGAAACCAGGATAGTCAGTCATAGGGCTATACACCATCAGTTTGTCCTTGCATTGCCACAATATCGACTGAACAGCCATACTGCGTCCAATTCGGGTTATGAAAGGAAGTGAATATCCGCCAACCTCGTCCAATACCTGTAGCGCCAGGCGTCTGAACCCCAGGATGTGAAGATCAGTGAAACCTCGCACCTTACCATCCTTGAGGATAGAACTCTCCAGTTGGAATGTTGCTTGATCTGGAACGATCACAAGGAGGGGAGGACAGTAAACTCCCTTGGCGCGAGATAAAAGACAATCGGAAACCGAATCGACTATGTATTTTGTCTTTCCCGCGCCGGCAGGGCCGATTATGAAGCGTATTCCCATAGTTTAAAACCATCCTAGAAATGCACTCACATAAGAGTTATTGTGCAAAGAACATAGGGCCTTTTGCCTAGCTCGTTCTTGAAATATCGCTTTAACAGTGAGGTAAGACCATCTTCTACCGCATCTTTGTCTAAAAGCAACTCTTTCGGCAGAACAGACAGATATTGCTCGGCTTTCCTGGCCACTTCTGACATAATCCCATCTGCGTACCCGAGTCCAACAAGCCCTACGCTTTTGACCTCGGGTGTGCTAAGAATCTTACCGGTTTCTTTTGAGATCGCGCATGTTAGGAAGACAGCTCCTGATTCGCCCAAGGTTTGCCTTTGTCTCAAGACTCGCTCGCCTATGTCTCCTACTCCCAATCCGTCTACGAATGTGTCCTTCGTCTGAATGGTTCCAACTATACTCGCCTGGTCAGGAGTGAGTCTGAAGATAGTGCCATTTTCGCCAATGAGCACATTGGTAGGAGACACGCCGGTCGCAATGGCCAACTGAGAATGGATCACTAAATGCCTATACTCGCCATGAACCGGGATAAAAAACTTCGGCTTGGTCAGGTTCAACATTATCTTAAGTTCTTCTTGGCTTGCATGTCCGGAAACGTGCACCCCAGACTCGGGAGTGTAAACAACATCTGCTCCTCGTCTAAAAAGATTATCAACTACTCTAGACACGGTGGTTTCGTTGCCGGGAACAGGCGAAGCTGCCATTACAACAAGGTCGCCCTCGACTATATCAACTTTTCGATGCTCTCCTACTGACATTCGCGAAAGCGCAGAAAGCGGTTCGCCCTGACTACCCGTGCTCAAGATGACTATACGGGATGCAGGATACCTGTCAGCGTCATCGACGTCTATCATAGTTCCCATAGGTACTTGCAAAAAGCCCATACTTATGGCGACTTCTACCACATCTTCCATACTCCTACCAACTACGCACACCTTTCTACCGTGCTTATATGCTGCATCTATGACCTGTTGTATCCTCGGAATATTAGAGGCAAAAGTAGTCACTATGACTCTTCCCTTTGCCTTGTAAAAAACTTGGGAAAGGTTCTCACCTACTACTCGCTCAGACAAAGTGTAACCTGGCCTGTCAGCATGTGTGCTGTCAGATAGTAGCGCCAAAACACCGTCTTCCCCAACCTCAGCAAGCCTATGGTAATCTACGGTATCACCGTCTACAGGAGTCTGGTCGAGTTTGAAATCGCCGGTATGAACCAATGTTCCACATGGCGTATGAATGATCAAGCCCACACTGTCAGACACAGAGTGTGTAGTTCTGTAGAACTCAATTTCCGTAGAACCCAATTTTACTGAGTCCCGCGGGGCAACAACCCTGAAATCAAAGTCGCCTTCAAAATTCTCATCCATCTTTCTTCGCGCAAGCCCCAATGTAAGGCCCGTTCCATATACAGGCACATTAACCTTACTCAGAACAAAGGGCAAAGCTCCCACATGGTCCTCGTGACCGTGAGTAAGTACTATCCCTCTAAGACGGTCCTTTCGCTCAAGCATATATGAGATGTCGGGTATTACAAAATCTACTCCCGGCATGTCATCGCCTGGAAAAGCAAGCCCGCAGTCTATGGCAACCATGTCGTTACCTGACTCAAGAAGCATAAGGTTCTTACCAATTTCACCTAGACCGCCCAATGCCACTAATCGTATTTCTTTTGTCATGTCTCCCCCACCAAATATATATATGTGCTTTTAATCGCTTGTAACCACATCATCAGGAACCCCGCAACATTCTCACTGTAGATAGGTTAATCTTGTCTGCATCTTCACTATCCTTAGGAGTCTCCATAATGCCAGGTAGGTCCGGCGGCAACAGTTTGCTGTTTATAACCGCTCTGAACCCCTCCAACCCTATCTCGCCTTGTCCAATATGAAAATGTCTATCCACACGAGAACCTAAGCCCCGTTTGCAGTCATTCAAATGAACGACATCCAACCGTTCCAACCCCACGATACCATCAAAAGAAAGCAGTGTGCTTTCAACTTTGGCCGGATCCGAGAGCTCATATCCACGCGCAAAAGCGTGGCATGTATCAAAACATGCACCAACCCTCTCCGGAGGGAGGCTTTTCACTAGAAACCCCAACGCCTCAAACGTACACCCGATTTCCTGACCTTGCCCTGCGCTGTTTTCCAAAACAAGTCTAGCCGGACCTGAGTATGAAGATAGGACTTCTCTTATTGAGCCGAGAGCCCTCTCGAGCGCATCCTGGGATTCATCATCTTCTTCTTTCTGCTTATGCCCTATGTGAGTCACAACAAATCGCGCGCCTAGCACTTCGGCCCTGTGCAGGTCTTCAGAAAGAACTTCCACTGAATAATCTCGCTTACTGCTTTCGATTGATGCCAAATTGACAAAGTATGGAGCATGGACGATCAGCGGTCTTATGTCGTTGACTTTGAGCAAAGCGTCAGATTTGGAAATATCAACTGGATCTAACGGTTTAGCTTTTCCACCCCTAGGGCTGCGAGAAAACACCTGGACTGTCTCGCAACCCAGTTGGACGGCAGCCTGTGCCATTTTCGAAATCCCGCCTTGGATTGAAAGATGGACGCCGAACCTCATGGCACTATCTCGGCTTTCCGCTATTTCGTGGTCTGTCTTTTGAACGATTTTGGTTGCTCCTACCCTTCCCGCTTCGCTCTTTGTACGTTCCTCTTCCGGAATCATCTAACTTGCCCGATAGGTTGATCCTGCCAAGATGATCGACTTCCATCACCCTTACCATTACCTCATCGCCGACCTCTGGCATCCCGCCTTCGCCCGCATCGTTTTGCCGCATAAGGCCTTCCTTACCCGGCAGAACCTCTATGAACGCGCCAAAAGATGATACCCTTGTAACTTTTCCTAAGTAGGTGTCCCCGACTTCGACATCGCGAGTTATCTGTTCGATGATTTGTTTGGCCCTTTGACCTGACTCCTCGTCCGCAGCAGAAATGAACACCCTTCCATCTTGCTCGATATCGATCTTGACACCGGTTTCACCTGTAATTTTATTTATGGTTTTACCTCCGGGTCCAATAACTTCACGAATCTTGTCGGGATCAATCTGAACCACAATTATCCTTGGCGCAAATGGCGATAGAGAGTCTCGGGGCTTGTCGATGGTTTCTCGCATCTTTTCCAAAATGAACAGCCTAGCAGCCTTTGCCTTTTCAAGAGCAGTGCTCAAGATACCTCGGTCAACACCTGAAATCTTGATGTCCATCTGCAAGGCAGTGATACCGTCTTCGGTTCCTGCCACCTTGAAATCCATGTCACCCAACGCGTCTTCCATACCCTGAATATCTGTGAGAATAACAGCTTTGTCATCTTTTTTGACAAGGCCCATTGCAACCCCGGCTACAGGATCTTTTATTGGCACCCCAGCATCCATCAGCGATAACGTACTACCGCACACAGAAGCCATAGAGCTAGAGCCGTTAGACTCAAGCACTTCAGATACAACCCGTATTGTATATGGGAAATCTTGTTCGTCAGGTAAAACAGGTACCAACGCCCTTTCCGCCAAAGCTCCGTGGCCTATTTCTCTTCTGCCAGGACCGCGAAGGGGCCTTGTTTCACCTACAGAAAAAGGCGGAAAGTTATAGTGGTGTATATACCTCTTAAACTCTTCCAGGCCTGTAGTATCCAGTTCCTGGATATCACTGGTTGCACCAAGAGTAGCAATGCTCAGAACCTGAGTCTGGCCCCTGGTAAACAAACCAGAGCCGTGAACCCGAGGAATGATTGATACTTCGCAGGAAATCGGCCTTATCTCACTCGGTCTCCTGCCATCAGGCCTCACTTCTTCTTCAAGTATCATGGCTCTAACCAGAATCTTCAAAATGTCGTTAAAGGCTTCTTGTATCTCGCCTTCTCTATCAGGAAATTCCTCGGCCATCATATTGAGAGTTTCTTTCATTACCGAGTCAATAGCGCTTTCACGCTCCAGTTTGTCTTTGATCCTAATCGCTTCTTTGAGACGATCGGTAACGAAGCCTTGTACTCTGCAAACTATTTCCTCGTCGGGAACAAAAAGCTCCGGTTTCATTTTCGGTTTCCCGATCTCGTCTGCAATCTGTTCCTGAAAGGCTACTATTTTCTTTATTACTTCATGGCCTTCCATCATCGCATCTACCATTGCCTCTTCGGAAACTCGATTCGCTCCGGCTTCTACCATGGAAATAGCATCCTTAGTTCCCGCCACGGTGAGCTTTAGATCGCTTCTTTCAGAGTCATCAATCCCGGGATTTATGACAAATTCCCCGTCCACTAACCCCATCTCAACTGCTCCAATTGGACCGTCAAAGGGTATATCGCTTACACAAAGCGCAGCAGAGGCACCAATCATGCCGGCAATTTCAACGGAATAGTCATGATCTATGGCTAACGGCATAATAACGATTTGAACTTCGTTCCTGAAACCCTTGGGGAACAAAGGCCTTATGGGCCTATCAGTAAGCCTGGCTTGAAGCACCGCCTTCTCCGGCGGCCGTCCTTCTCTGCGGCCCCAACTTCCCGGAATTCTGCCTACCGCATACAATCGCTCTTCCACATCTACTGTGAGTGGGAAAAAGTCTACACCTTCTCGTGGCTCTTTCGACGCAGTTGCGGTCACAAGAACAATTGTGTCTCCATACCTCACAAGTACAGACCCGTTAGCTTGCTTTGCCACTTTGCCAAACTGCAAAGTTAAAGGTTTGCCGCCGAGCTCCATAGAATATTCTCGAACACTTTCCAATAATTACACTTCCTTTCAGTTATCCCCTAGCCTCTCAGACCAAGCTTCTCCACTACTTCTCTGTACCGCTCGGGGGACTCCTGAGCAAGGTAGTTCAAAAGAGCGCGGCGTTGGCCCACCATTTTAAGAAGGCCTCTTCGGCTGTGGTGATCCTTCTTATGAACCTTAAGGTGCTCTGTTAGATAGGAAATCCGCTCTGTCAAAAGAGCAATTTGAACTTCCGGAGAACCCGTGTCAGTTTCATGTCGCTTGAATTCGTCAATAATGGCTTTTTTTCTTGTACTGTCGAGAGTCAATTCAGTATACCTCCATGTAATTCATATATGCCTTGAACCCAGCTATGCGCCGGAGATACGCAAAGCCGCGCCTCAAGGTCACTCTATTGAAAAAATTCTATCATAAGCGCCTAACAGTGTAAACAAACCGCCGTAGAGCCCCAAAGTCTCCCCCGATTCTAAGTCACAAAGCGCTGTTTCTATATCCGATTGTATCTGTTCCTTTAGCAAGTCTATAGACGGAAACTTGCGTTCCTCCCTTATGTATCTTGCAAGAAAAACCTGCATCCCGGCGCCATACAGTTCTCCTGAAAAACCAGGGATATGTACTTCAACATAGGTCCTTACGCCTCCGAACGTAGGCTTCACGCCTATGTTACAGACCGCAGGCATTAGATTCCCTCCCGAGACCCTAGCCAACACAGAGTAGACTCCGTTCTTTGGTAGTAGTTTCTCCGCCGGATAGTGCACATTCGAAGTAGGTACTCCAATACGACCTCCGACACCACTACCTCTTACAACCTCGCCATAGATACAATATGGACGGCCCAGAAACTCGCCCGATGTCTTGACATCCCCATCCATAACTAATTTCCTAATCTTTGTACTTGAGACCACTTCTCCCCGAATCTCAAATGGCGGTACGACTACAACTTCAAATCCTTTATCTTCGCATATTTCTTGTAGATACTCCGGAGTCCCCATGCCCATGTAGCCAAAAGTAAAGTTGAAGCCGCACACAACATATCTCGATTTCAGAAGAGTGCAGAGATAGTGCTCTGCAAACTGCTCAGCCGAGAGCCTAGCTACCTCCTGGGTAAACGGGATTGCCCAGTAGTAGTCAATGCCCATGCCTTCCAAAAGTATCTGTTTTTCTCTCTCAGGTGTAAGTAGGCGGAGGTGCCCATTGGATTGGTCCAGAACCATTTTGGGATGAGGTGAAAACGTAACTGCAATTATGGGTAGACCGGTCTCGGTTCTAAGTTCAAGAGCCGTCTTGAGAAGCTCCTTATGTCCTAGGTGAACCCCGTCGAAAACACCTATTGCTACAATCAGTTGTTTTGCTTTCAGTTCCAAATATGGATTAACTATGGTCTTCAGGAAACATCCCTTCCCTACAATAGTACTTTTTCGTATTTTATGTTAAGCGAGGATTCATTCGCAAAAGCAAAAGATACTACGCAAGCAATTTCTTCGTGCTCCATGTCCGATGTTGTGTAAGTACACATAAATACCGGACTCTGAGAACCTAAAACTCCGCCGCAACGGCGAGCAACCGAAACAACTTCTTGCGGATCGACAAAATCCTCAAGTATCAAAGGAACGCCATGCTTGATTGACTTGAGAGATTCCGGTTTCAGAGCCAAGAACACGTGATCTGAAAAGACATGTTTTGGGTTTACAAAAACACTTGCGTCTGTATAGCGAAAACGCTTGCTACGGAGTGAGTTAAGGGCTATGGAATCCTTTAGACGGAAATTGCCTACACGAGTTCTGAGAAGATAAGAGACTATGCAGCCACACCCAAGTTCGTTGCCTAGATCCCTCGCCAAACTCCTCACATACGTGCCGGATGCAACTTGCATCGAAAACATGGCCTTTGGGTATATACCGTCTTGCCAATGCAGCATATGAATATGATCTACGCGAACGCTCCTAACAGGCACATCCACCTCGATCCCTTTTCTAGCAAGATCGTAGAGCCTTTTACCGCCAACATGGACCGCAGAAAACCGGGGCGGCGCTTGCTCAATATCCCCAGTAAATTTAGGAAGAGCTCGCACCACTCGGTCACGACTAAGACGAGCACAATCTGCCATAAAAAGAACATTGCCGTCTAAATCATCCGTGTCAGTTGTGATGCCGAACATAAATTCAGCGAGATACTCCTTATCCTCATTCATCAGATATTCGGAAAGCCGGGTGTACGATCCTAATGCCAACGGAAGCACACCTATTGCCATTGGATCCAAAGTGCCCAAATGCCCGACCTTCTTCTCTCTAAATACCCTCCTGACTTCGAGGACGACATCATGAGAGGTTATACCTTTTGGCTTGGCAACGTTCAGAAAACCATTCATATTTCTTCCTTTGCCAACACGCTAAGTACTTTGCGCTTGGCTTCGTCCAAAGTGCCTGGGATAAATGCACCTGCCGCCCTGGCGTGTCCTCCGCCACCTAGGGACTCTGCAATCTTAGATACATCCACCTTGTATTTGGACCTAAAACTCACATCTACACCCTGTGCATCAAGAGTTTCCTTAAAACACAGGGCAACTTCTACTCCTTCTATGGAGCGTGGATAGTTGATGATGCCTTCTGTTTCGTCTGGGGAAGCGCCCGAATTGTGCATCATCTCTCTGGTAACCTCTACTGACGCAACTTTGCCGGCAAAGTGCAAGGTCAGCGTCTGCAATGCACTACTTAGAAGTAAGAGAGATGAAAGGCTCCTAGTCTCAAAAAGATGGTCAGCCACTTTTGAAGGGTCAGCTCCAGCATCTACCAATTCGCTGGCAACCCATAGGGCCCTAGCAGTTGTGTTCTGGTACCTAAACCCTCCGGTGTCGCTAACGATTGCACAATAAAGACACACCGCAATGTTCCTGGTTATGGGCACTCCTAAAGCCCCGAGCAAAAAGAAAACCAATTCACCGGTCGAACTAGCTGAAGGATCTACTAAAGAAATATCCCCATAGCCAACATTGGAAACATGATGGTCTATGTTTATGATAGTATCTCCAACAGCAGTATTAAGGCACTTACCCGCTCGGTGAGGGTCTGTGCAATCAAGAAACACCACAGTGTCGAAACGCAGCGGCTCTGATGGCATCTCCGAGATAGTGCTATGCAAATAGCGTCCCGGCAAGAAATCATAGGTGCTAGGATGAGGGTCCTGAGACAGAAGCAAGACCTTCTTTCCCAAAAACAATAGCCCGAGGGCAAGGCCTAAACCTGATCCAATACAGTCCCCATCGGGCTTCTTGTGTTCAAGTAATAGCACACTTTTGCTTTGACGTAGTACTTTGCTGATCTGGGCCGTTTCATCTCTCCACGGAACTATCATATCCATCATTGGTTGACTCTCCCACATAAAACCGATATATTCATCAGATTATTCTGGTTGTTCTTTATCTTTGTCCTTCTTTTCATCTTCTTCGATTTCGGACAAAAGCTTCGAAATGTGTATGCTGTACTCAATGCTATCATCCAAAATAAACTGAATCTCAGGAGCATGCCTTATACCTAGCGCTTTCGAAACTTCCGCCCTAATAAGCCCTTGCGCGCTTTTGAGTCCTTCCATGGTTTTTTCCTTTTCTTCTTCAGTTCCCAAAACGCTGATATAGACTTTCGCCTGAGATAAATCCTTGTTAACACTCACTCTTACAACACTTGCAAAACCAATCCGCGGGTCCTTAAGCCGCCTCATGATAAGCTCTGACACAACCTCACGAATTAATGCAGCTATTCTGTCTGGCCTTTGTGCCATGAGCAACACCCCGCAGTCACGTAATTATGTCGATCTGAAAATCCACTACTTCGCCATCTATGTTGTCTTCTACCCAAAGAACAACTTTGTTCAATGTGTCCAACGCATATTTTTCCTGATTCGTCACCAAAGCGATGCCCAGAAGAACCCGTCCCCAACAGTCATTGGCGCCAACTTCCGCACAAGAGACGCCAAAGCGCTGCTGCAGTCTTGCTATAAGGCTTTTGGTGACCCGTCTTTTGTCTTTGAGCGAATGCATACCGAAAAGCCTTATATCCAATAGACACTGCCCTACTACCATGACAAAAACCCCATCCCAAGCGATACTAGGTTGGTTTTACCTCTCTCATGACGAAAATCTCAAGTATGTCGCCAGGCTTTATATCCTGGTAATGTTCGAGCCCGATCCCACATTCATAACCCTGAGCGACCTCGCTTACGTCATCTTTGAACCGCCTGAGTGAAGATATTTTCCCCTCATATACTACTCTCCCGTCTCGAACGAGACGAACACCCGCATTGCGAACTACTTTACCGCTTACGACGTAGCATCCTGCAACTGTACCGATGTTAGGAACGTGGAAGGTGGCCCTCACCTCAGCTCTTCCCAATACTGTCTCCTCGAATTTTGGCTTGACCAGGCCTTTGAGCATGTTCTCTACGTCTTCCAGAAGGTCGTAGATGATGCGATAGCTTCGAATCTCAACATTTTCCGCATCTGCCACGCTTCTTGCATTTGCATCAGGTCTGACGTTAAATCCAAGGATCTTCGCATCTGATGCCTTTGCAAGCATCACGTCTGATTCAATTACAGCGCCCACACCTGAGTGAATGATCTCAAGTTTCACTTCATCGGACTTTATATTGCCAAGCGCCTGCAGTATAGCTTCAAGCGACCCTTGAACGTCGCTCTTTAAGATCAACTTGAGTTCTCGCTTCTCATCTTCCTGTGCCTTGAGCAATTCTTCAAGAGTCATCCTGCTTGTAGAGCCGGCAGCGTGCTCTCGCCTGGCTAGTTGACGCTGCTCAACAATATGCTTGGCGGTCTTTTCGTCATCTACAACCAAAAAAACGTCCCCGGCATTTGGAAGATCTGATAGTCCAACTATCTCCACAGGAGTAGAAGGGCCGGCCTCTTCTACTTGAGAGCCTTTTCCGTCATACATAGCTCTGATGCGACCCCAGGTTGTGTCGGTAATTATTACCTGGCCAACCCTGAGCACCCCGGACTTGACAATGGCAGAGGCAACCGGCCCCCGCCCTTTATCGATCTTAGACTCTATGATGTACCCTCGAGCTCTTCTGGTAGGATCGGCTTTAAGTTCCTCTAACTCTGCTACAAGAGAAATCATCTCCAAAAGCTCGTCAATACCCTGCTTAGTCCTGGCAGACACTTCTACGACTACCGTATCTCCTCCCCATTCCTCAGGGACGAGTCCTATATCCGCCAATTGCTGTTTAACCCGGTCTACCTTCGCTCCGGGTTTGTCAATCTTATTGATCGCAACTATCACAGGTACCCCTGCTGCCTTGGCGTGGTTAGCAGCTTCTACGGTCTGTGGCATTACTCCATCATCGGCAGCTACCACTAGCACAGCTATATCAGTAATCTGCGCACCTCTAGCTCTCATCTGAGTAAATGCTTCATGGCCGGGGGTATCAAGAAAAATCAACCTTCTCCCGTCATGCTCAACAACTGAAGCGCCTATGTGCTGGGTTATTCCTCCAGCCTCTCGCGCCGTTATGTTTGTATTCCGTATGGCATCCAAAAGCGATGTCTTCCCGTGATCTACATGACCCATCACAGTAACAACAGGCGGCCTGCTTTCAGCCTTTTCCGGATCGTCGGGTCGGGCCAACTCAAGAGCGATCTTCTCCTCGACAGAAGTCTCAGGCTCTTTAACGGTCACCACACACCCAAGTTTCTCGGCCACTTGACATGCCAAATCCACTGGTACACTTTGATTAATACTAATGATTGCGCCTAACCCCATAAGCGTACGAAGCACAGTTCCCACAGGCACCCCTATGAGACTTGCGAGTTCCCTTACAGGGGTTTCACCTTGAATTGTGACTCGTCTGGCACCTGTCGCAGGCGTTTGAGGTTTGACTTGGCGACCACCTTTACCCCTCACGCCCCTCCTCTGAGCAGCATTTCTATCCCCAGACTTAGCACCGGGATGTTTGGCAAAGGACTTACGGCTTGATTCTTTGGCTTGATCTCCTGTTGCACGAACAGTAGAACGCCGGTCTGAATTCTCGCGAGCACTTGGCTGCCCAGATCCCTTCGTCTTTTTCTGGCCGGTGTCAGGGATTTCCGCTTTTGGAGCCCGTCCGGAAACCGCTTTGCCTTTCGTCCTCTTTTCTCGAATCTTGGCAGCAACATCGTCTTCTAGACTCGCCATGTGATTCTTAACCACTATTCCCATATCGTTTAAGTCCGAAATTATCTCCTTTGAATCCACACCGAGTTCCCTCGCTAGCTCATATACACGGATGCGTTTTACCATCCGACATCACCTCCTCACTCTAAACCTTGTCAATCTCTTCCGCGGCAAAACGTTCTAACTCCTCAATTATCGAAGGGGATAGCTCCGCACCGAACACCCTAGACAGCTTTTTCTTCTTTATCGCTTCACGAATACAGTCTGACTTTGGACACACGTACGCACCACGGCCAGCCTTTTTGCCTGTCGGATCTATCTCTACCTGGCCGTCAGGGGTTCGTACGATCCTAAGCATCTCTTTCTTAGGCCTAACCGTTTCACAGCCTAAACATGTCCTCATAGGTATTTTCTTTGGCACGGCACCACCCCCTCTGTTATCACACGATTATCGCTCTACCGCAAAGCATCGCGCTCTGACCGTATGTCAATCTTCCACCCGGTAAGCTTTGCGGCCAGTCTTGCATTTTGCCCATCACGTCCTATCGCTAGAGACAACTGATTGTCTGGAACTGTCACTCTGGCGACTCTACTCGTTGGGTCAATTTCGACACCGACTACCCTCGCAGGACTTAGAGCGTTAGCTACAAAAATCTCCGGGTCCTCGTTCCATTCTATTATATCAATCCTTTCTCCCCTGAGTTCCTGGACTATTACTTGAACACGAGACCCTCTTGGACCAACACATGCTCCAAGTGCATCAACCTCAGGCAGATTTGCCTTGACTGCAACTTTGGACCTAGAACCGGGCTCTCGAGCCAGGCCCATTATCTCGACAATTCCATCGCGAATCTCAGGCACCTCTAACTCCAAAAGCCTTTTCAAAAGCCCTGGATGAGTTCTTGAAAGCAGGATCTGCGGACCTTTCGGCGTCTTCTTAACCTCAACGACGTACGCCTTTATCCTGTCGCGTTCGCGATATTGTTCGCTCCTTACCTGTTCTTGAGGGAAGATAAAACCTTCCGCTCTACCCAAATCTACAATAACTATGCCTCTGTCTACCCGGATGACTTGTCCTGTTACTACGTCACCTTGCCTCTCTGCAAATTCCTCATATACCATGTCACGTTCTATGTCTCTGAGTTTCTGCATGACAACTTGCTTCGCCGTCTGAGCTGCGATACGTCCAAACCCCTGAGCAGCAATTTCCTCTTCAACGTAGTCACCGACTTGATAACCGGGATGTTTGGCCCGCGCTTCATCAATAGATATCTCTTTGACAGGATCTGTCACCTTATCTACAACCTGACGGCGGGATAGGACTCTAATATTTCCGGTCGTTCCATCGAACTGAACTCTAACATTCTCAGCACTACCATAGTGCTTACGATACGCCGACAAAAGCGCCGCTTCCATGGCTTCTATAAGGTCTTCTTTTGGTATGCCCCGCTCCCTTTCAATTTGGCTCAGGGCACTCATGATTTCGTTACTAATTTCTCCCGCCCTCCTTTCAAGACCCTAAGATAGTTTTTCTTGATAGACAAGTTGAACTTTGCTTATATTTTGTCTGGAAAACGACATTTGACCGCTTTCCGTAAGAATTGTGACTCTACTCTCTCCTTCTGAATAGTCCAATCCTACAAGAAGCCCTTCAAACATTCGCTTCCCATCTATAGGGCCATAAAGATTAACCCTACAAAGACGTCCGCCAAATATCTCGTACTCTTTGTCTCGCTTGAGCACCCTCTCCAATCCAGGAGATGAAATCTCGAGATTATAGCTGCCGGCAATAGGATCCATTTCGTCGAGCATTGGGCTGATGATAGTCTCAACGTTTACACAATCGTCCAACGTAACCCCGTTTGGCGAATAGATGGTCACGCGTAAGATGGTCTTCCTGTTCTCATCCGAGGTCAGTTCAACGTCCAATAGTTCCAAGCCCGCAGCCCGCACTTCTGGCTCAAAGGCTTCAAAAAGACCTTCTAACAATTGTTTACGACTCATCTTTATCACCCCTTAACATACAAAGAGTGGGTTCAACGAAACCCACTCCGACGAAATTTCCTCGTTGCTTGTGACGTCCTTGATATTCTATGCACTTAAGTATAGCATAAAATTTAACGTGATCGCAAATACATGGGATCGCGGGACTGGGTTTTATGGGGAGGTGATAGAGTGCCAATCGTTCAAATTGAGCTGATTGAGGGCAGGACAGTCGAGCAAAAGCGAGTCTTGGCCAAGGAAGTAACCGATGCAATAGTGAGATCTCTAGGAGTAAGTCCCGAAGCGGTAACTGTAATCATGAGAGATATGAAGAAAGAAAACTTTGCCACCGGCGGCAAACTGCGCATAGACCAACACTGATTAAGATACCTAAGAGGAAACCGCGAACCATAGCGGCACGCTGTTTCCTCTTAGTTTTTTGCCACTTTCGGTTTTCAGCCTTCGCTGCTTCAGGCAAGTGGAGCAGGCGGATTCAGGTATTTTGCGAGGAATGCATAGATCTCCTTCCTCGATTCCCTTGCCAATTCTGTATCTATGCGGTTGAAAACGTGCCCGCCAGGAGCACTTTCATAGATCTTGTACTCAAAGTCTTTCCCATACGCTTTTAGCGATTTGATCAAGTGCTCTACCTCTAGAACATTCACATCTTCGTCGTTCGTTGTGGTGTGTATAAGAAGAGGAGTCTTGAGCTTATCCGCGTTCCAAGCGGGGGATCTGCGTCGGTACTCGTTAACGTCCTCATACGCTGTTTTTCCAATATGGTAATCAGCTGAGAAAATCTGCCTGTAGGCATCGGTCTTGTATCCCATCCTAGCTACTACGTCGCTAACAGGAACACCCGCGTACCCTACTTTGTAACTCTCTGGATGATTGAAAAGATTCATCAGTGTTATCATCCCGCCATGGCTCCATCCCATGATGCCCACCCTATCAGGATCAACTAGAGGGTTGTTACGTACCATCCAATTCCTGCCTTCCCAGACATCCTCGTTTTCTAGACCGCCATAGTCTATATACTGGTAGAACTGCTGCCCGTAACCTGTGCTACCCCTGTACTCAGGAGCAATGATGATATATCCCTGAGTCAAGAGTTCCCTAATCACATTTGCACACCCTGTGGAGAAATTGGCATGTACACCGCCGTGAACAAATACGAGAAGCGGGTATTTTTTATCTGGCTCAGCAGTTTTGGGCACGAACGTATAAGCGGGAATCTTCAACGGGTTGCCTCTGTCTTGAGGCGGTTGAGCCACCGGATTTGCAGGAGGCGGGCCAATATATGTTACTTTGTCAACATTTGCGATATCGCCTACTTTTTGATACCACATCAGGTCATCTACCTGCTTAGCCAATGAACTGAACTCGTGGAACAGACTTTCCTGCATCATCCTGAGTTGTTCGAAATCTTTGATAATCTCACCCATCTTAATGACTCACTCCTTGTTACCTTTATTCCGAGAGATACTCGTCTGTCTATAATTCGACAAAACTCGCTGAAAACCCTTGTCCTAAAGATGTTAAATGACGAAGAAAACTACGAAACCTAACCTTGCCCTTAATACCCTACCCTAGCTAGTCTCACCGTCGGTATCTTCTAACACGCCTCTCGGACAACCGATTGCTTTAATCCACAGATGAACAGCCAGCCTCAAACCGGGATCATCCAGTGAGCACTGAACAACTTCGTTGAGCCTGCGCATGCGATAATCCAGCGTATTGGGATGTATGTTCAAGCAGCTAGCCGCATCCTTTCTTTTCCCGCCGAAGTCGAGCACTACTTCTAGAGTTTTGAGGAACTCTGTTCCATTGACTCTATCATACAATGATATTTGTTCGACCAATTCGCGCCCATAGGCGCTGCGGTCCTTGCACGTGGCCATGCATCCAATTAGGTCGTAAAGTGACACCTGCCCATAATCGAAAATCACAGAGTTGGCCTCTGGGTGGTACCTGATGCCGAGTTCTATAGCCTCACGAGCTTGTTGATAGCTCTCCTGAATAGCTGAAACAGCGATGAAAGGGCTGCCAATACCCAAGAATTCGCGAAAACCGTGGGCGGTCAGAAACCTACTCAAACCAAAAGCGATCTGTCTAACCCTATGCCACGGTTCGCCAAACATCAAGATCGCAACCTCATCTTTGTAATCGCAGCATATAGCATTTAGTTCATTTCTTTGAACAAAATCTTCTACGATTTCTAGTAGGCCTCGAGTAGAGGTTGATGCGCGAGGGGATCGATGACGCAGAACTAGAACCTGAAATGGGGGTATGAATCTTGTCCCCTTGCATTTGTCCTTCAGTTCGCCTAAATCGGACCTGCCTGGCGAAGAAATCAGCTCTAGAGCAACTAGCCGGGTCTCGGGTTCAGAAATCTCCAACTCCAAATCTCCTTTTGGAAAATTCCTGGCGATCATTCTTGCTGTCTGTATTATGGCAGCTTCGTCTTGAGGCATTATAGAACGTTCGCCATCATTGACCCACAAGTAACCTAAGACGTTGCGTCCGCAACGTATCGCAATGGCTATTCTTGAAGTAAACCCGATTTCCGGAATAGCCTCTACATGAACTATTCCTCTAGACGAATCAACTTTATCGTACACCCCATGTTTCTTCAGAGCTTCGATAGTGCTCTTCGAAGCACCTTTTCTGAGGAGCGTTTCTACCCTCACCTGGTCTACCGGGTGTTCATGGGCTGAATAGGCTATGAGGTTTCCGTTAATATCCTCAAGGGTTATGGACCTCTTGATTAGCTTTGCCAGGTCATCGACTAAGATCTGCATCTCCATTAAGTAATCAATCCCCTCCCCAATATAGGAACGTGTGGAAAACCGTCTATAGTAATTTTGACGAAACTCAGATATATCCTCTTTCAGACGTGCAGAACCGACTATTATGCCGCATACAGGCACCATAGCCGTCGGACCTAGCCACCTGTGATAGCAGCATAGGCCCGACTATTGTTCAAGTACTTCAGTTGAGAAGGTTTCTAGGATAGGTTGTAAACGACTTGAGACCATCTGGGGTAAGCAACACATCATCCTCGATACGAACCCCGCCCTTACCAGGAATATATATTCCCGGTTCGATAGTAAAGGTACTGCCTATCGGTAAAGTGGCGTGGTTTGAAGCAACTATATAGGGGTCCTCGTGGATTTCAAGTCCGAGGCCGTGACCTGTTCTATGGATAAAATGTTCTCCATAGCCATGAGACGCGATTACCTCGCGAGCCAACGCATCAACATCCGCTCCGCTCATACCTGGTTTGGCATCGAGCCTCGCTTTTTCTTGAGCTTCCAAGACTACCCCATAGACTTTTTTCATCTCGTCAGAAATCCGCCCTATGGGATAGGTCCTAGTTATGTCAGACCAATAACCACAGACATTGACACAAAGATCAAGCCACGCTAAGTCTCCTTCGGAGATAACGTCTGTGCTTGTGCCTGCGTGCGGAATTGCAGTATTTGCTCCGGTAGCTAAAGACATGCTCACCGCTTGAGCGCCTTGGATCTTGAGCTGTCTTTCTATCTCAACAACTATCTCAATGGCCTTTTTTCCGGGAGTCAACAACTCCCTGGCGATACCTACACCAAGATCAGCAAGTCGTGCGGCCTCTTGCATGCTCTTGACTTCGTTTTCATCCTTAACCATCCTAAGTTCTTTCATAATGTCGGAAGCATCTACCCATAGGAAATCACCGATAACTCTTTTCATGAGAGAATACTCTAGAAGCCTCAGACTGCGAAATTCAAGAGCCCATGTACCAGACGAAGACATAAAAGCCGCCTCAAACGCCTTTGCAGGACCTTCCTCATCACTATAGGAAAACACTTGAAAATCCACAGGAACGCCATGATCTTTCATTCTCTCAGACACCATGTAACCTTTTTGGCTTTCCAATTTGGGCATCACAAAAAACGCTTTCCCGTCCTCCGTTATCGCCAACAAGGTTGGCCTTTCCGAAAGTCCCATTGACAGGCCCGTCAAGTAGAACATATTAGGACCAGGCATTATGGCAATACCCTTAAGGCCTGATTCCCTCAGAGCAGCTAACAGATCATCCCATCGGTGCTTGAACATATAGGATCACCTTCCCCTCTTTTGCATGAAGAAATCTTCACAGGGTCGAAACACATCTCCTACCATTTTCGTCAGGCCTTTGTGTTGACACAAAGCACGAATCTCTTGCGTTTTGCGCAAATGTACCCTCTATTACACAACCGAAGGTTCTACTCGCAATTCCCCTCTTTCAAAACGCCCAAGATCCAAGTCGCTGATATCAATAGAAGGCTCCTTACCAACAATCATCTCTGAAAGCAACCTGCCGACTATAGGAGCTAACATGAACCCGTGTCCGCTGAAACCAACTGCCTGATAGTATCCTTCAATACCCGGAACGGTACCCAAGATCGGGTGCGCATCAGGCGTAATCGTGTATAGTCCCGCCCACTGACGAACCACACGCACACCTTTGAGAGGAGGAACCAGTTTGCACATTATGTCCGACATTTTCCTGAGAAATTGCCAAGATTGGCCGATATCATAACCCTTAGGCTCATTCGGATCGCCAATACCCATAACTAAGGAACCATGGGGGGTCTGCTGACAATAGATCCCCAGGGAAAAGGACATGAGCATGGGATCGAAAAGATGCCCAACTGCTTCTGTAACCAGAATTTGGTGCCGTTCTGTGTACACAGGGAGGTCTACTCCTACCATGGCAGCAACCGGGGCAGCCCAGGGCCCTGCTGCATTGACTACCACAGGCGTAGATATTTCTCCGCGATTGGTCTTGACCTTAGTCACCTTGCCGCCAGACTTCTCAATATCTATAACCTCGGTGAAATCATTGACCTCTCCGCCCAATCGTTCAAAAGCTCTTAAGTATGCGTTTGTCGTGTGAAAAGGGTTTGCATGACCATCTCGGGCATTGTATGTTGCCCCTAACATGCCTTCAGTGTTAAGCACGGGCACGATTTCTCTTGCTTCGTCAGGCGTACACACTCGGGAATTGACTCCCAATCTGTGCTGAACCTCGACGTTCTTCTGAAACTGAAGCCATTCCTTCTCTGTGTAAGCCATCATCAGGTAGCCCTTCTGGACGAATTCGATATCATAGGCATAATCCAATTCCTCTTGAAGGTTCTCAAATATGTCGATGGATGCTTTACATATCCTTATGTTTGCTTCAGCACCCCACTGTTCTCTGACCCCGGCCCCGCAACGACCTGTTGATCCATTAGCAAATGTATCTTTCTCACACAAGACCACATTGCCTACCCCTTGCTTTAAGAGGTTGTAGGCGATAGAGGCTCCTGAGACCCCTCCACCTATAACTACAGCATCCGCTGAACGTCTCATTGGCCGACCCCCTCCTCATCCGATTTCGAGCCGCAATCAGACCCGCCGAAACTCTTTTCGCCGTCGCAGATTTCTGCGAGGTCTCCCATCTTTACAGGTTTGAAAGGAGGTCTGTATCTTGACTGAAGAACCTCGGAAACCGGCCTGCCGAGGAATCTCGCAATTTCTCCCGCTATCAACAGTCTGCATGTCCGCCCTTGACAAGGACCCATTCCAGCTCTAGTTATACGTTTGACTTCGTCCAGAGTGGTCGCGCCTTCCCGTATTACTTTCCGTATTTCTCCCAAAGTAACGTCTTCACATCTGCATACAATGATGTCATCATCGTTCCTACTCACGGTTCGCCCCACCCCTCCCAGTAAGCCTGATATTTCTTACTTCCATCGATAGTTCCTTAGGAGCTCTTACCCAAACTACTGTGGTTCCCGCAGGCTTTCTACCCGGGACCACCCTATGAACCTCGCCTGTGGCAAGTTCCGCGCCGGATCTCGAAAGTAGCGACACTTTTTCACCTTTCTCCGGAAGCGGCAAGAATTCGTAAGGGAGTGCCACCAGACACTCTGTGTCGCTGAAAGTCTCGTCGACTACGAAAATCGCTAACCCGGGACAAGCAGCTACACAGATCCCACAACCTGTACACTTATCCCAATCTACCTTTGGAATGTCATTTATGGTCGCAAACTCGCAAATAGCCCCGAACCTACAACTGTGATAACAGGGATCGCAGGGTATCTCCTGAAAACACTCTATTACGACAAACGGGCCTTTTTCCCTGCGGGCCTTGCTTGGGACTATAGCTTCTATCTGTTCCAAAGAGGGAATACCTGTGCTTAGAAAATCATTCTCCATTAGACGCTCACCCTCTTTCCGGTTTCGTCTCTTAAGACAGCAAGACCTTCAACAATTTTCTTGCTGGTTGGACCAGCTCTAAGTTGTTCTAGTTCCTTCAGATATCCTTTACGCTTGGCTTCGAAATCAACGTCAGAGATCTTCCCCAGACTGTGAGCTATGGCCACACCTGCCAGGTAGCCCTCGGCCATTGCTGTGGAGGCCTCCTCTATGCTCGCAACATCACCTGCAACATATACTCCGCTCAATGTAGTCTGCATATTCTCATCATATACGGGTACAAAACCGCCCAAAGCCGGGATATAGGTCATCTCAGCTCCAGCCTGCCACAAGAACTCACACAATGGCGAAAGCCCCGTTGCTAAGCATATTACGTCAACCTTCAAGTCCCTTTCGCTTCCGGGAATACCTTGCCATCTATCATCGATTTCCCAAATGACGGCTCCTTCGACACACCGCTCGCCATATGCTTCTTTGATGCTGTGCTTAGTGAGGATCGGTATGCCCAGGCGCCTTATCTTTGAAGCATGTACAGCATATCCACCGATCTGCGGTAAAGCTTCAACCAGTGCTTCTACGTGAACACCCGCCTGAGCTAGCTGGTAACTCACTATTAGGCCAATATTGCCGGAGCCTATCATCAAAACCGATTGACCCGGCCTAACTCCATGAACATTCATTAGTGTTTGGACCGCACCTGCTCCGTAGACGCCCGGAAGGTCATTGCCTGGGAAAAGAAGCATCTTCTCAGAAGCTCCCGTCGCCACCAGTAACCTTTTAGGTTTTACGCCTTCTATGCCGTATGGAGTCTCAAGAAGAAGGGTACCATCATCTTTATAGTACCCTAGAGCCTCTGTTGAACCCATGAATTGAACATTTGGATCTTTACGTGCTCTTTGGGCCAAATCACGCGCGATAACGACACCCCTAGTTCCTGCGCTTTTCTCGTGCCATCCGAAAAACTTGTGGGTCTGCTTAACTAGCTGACCGCCGGGCATGTCGCCCCTGTCTATAAGGGTGACTTCTACCCCATATGAGGCAGCTTCTAGGGCCGCACAAATTCCAGCCGGACCCGCTCCAATAATCGCAAGCTCCGTCGTTTTCAATAGAGTCACTCCTTACTTGATAGGGCCGGACCTACGCCTTTTTGCATCTCGACACGCATACCCGCCCTGAGTTTTTCAGTGCAAGCTCTTACATTCGGAACCCCGTCAACAATTACCAGACAAGAAGAACAGTTACCTATAGCACAAAAGAACCCACGCGGATGGCTACGCTTTATGCTCTCATGTAGAACCTTAATGCCTGCCGCGTGAAGAGCACTTGCTATCGGTTCGCCTTCGTATCCCCAGAGTTCCTCACCTTCCCAATAGAACTTGACTCTTTCCTTTTCTTCAAAGTCGAGAATTGGATGATTCTTGATCCTCATTTCCGAAGAATCCAAAGATTGACGCCCCCTTTCATATGTATGACTTGTGCGGAATCTACCCTTCCATTTGCATAAATGACATTCTCATGCCTATTGCTCTTTGTTGAATTCGCCGATAGTTGAGGATATCCTGTATAATTCGAGGCTCAAAATACATGATAAGATTGGCCAATTTGCACCTTCCGAGATCCACATTCCTGTCTTGAGCAGTGCATTTTCCGCTTTTTCCGGCCATCGGGACTGACCTATTCACACATGCGTTGACGTTCACCACAAGAACAAAAATCATTGTGATCTTCTCACAAATGCCCGCTAAAGATCCCTGATCAAATCGGATCCCGTTTTTTCAAAGCTTGTGGGTTCACAGGTGTTACCGGCTTTCCCGATAGAAGGTACTCCCTTATATTCCTAGCTGCCAAGACAGCCATCTCCGTCCTTGTCGCTATGGTGGCGCTTCCTATATGGGGCAACAGGACCACGTTGTCTAGTTCAAAAAAAGGACTATCGGACGGAATCGGTTCTCGTGAAAACACATCGAGCCCTGCACCCCATATCTTCCTGTCTCGAAGAGCTTGAACAAGCGCATTTTCGTCGACTATCCCGCCTCTAGCAGTGTTTATGAGTACAGCCTCGGGCTTCATTAAGCCTATCTCCGCCTCTCCGATTAGTCCATATGTGTCTTGCGTGAGAGGCAAATGGACGGTAACAAAATCCGCCTCCTGAAGCAAACTTTGGAGACTTCTGAACTCTGCCCCAAGTTCTCTTTCCGCGTTGACAGCACGAGTACGTGAATGGTAGAGAATGCGCATGTCAAATCCCTTTGCTCGACGTGCGACTGCAGTCCCTATGCGCCCCATACCTACTATACCTATTGTAGAACCCCAGACTTCAAGGCCCGTAAGCAGCATAGGCGACCACGTGCTCCAAAGACCTTTACGGATATATTCCTGCGCTTGAGGAATACGGCGCGCAGTAGCTAACAACAGACCAAATGTAAGATCAGCAGTAGCCTCGGTAAGCACCCCTGGAGTATTTGTGACTATTATGCCTCGGTCGGTGCAAGCTTGGACATCAATGTTATCATAGCCTACCGCCATATTAGCAACAATGCGAAGATTCTCTGCTCTTTCAAGCAACTCCCTGTCTATCCTATCAGTTAGCATTGAGAGCAATCCAAACGAGTCCTTCAACTCCGAAAGCAGTACATCCCTAGGCACGCAAGAGTCTTCAACGGGCCACATAGACACATCAAAGACCTCGTCTAGCAAAGAAACAGCAGGGTCTGGAATTTTCCGAGTAATATAAACCTTCATGCTATACCCCCAATCTTTTTCAAGGTGAAACCTTACCGTTATGTTAACATAGTGAACCTATTTACTTAGTACAATCTGAGCCCGGAAGTTAGAAACATCTAACATAAGGATATTGCTAGATTAGGCACTCTAAGGTAAAATTATTGCGTGAAGTATCAGATTATTCTTAAGGAGGCGATGAAAATGGCAGAGAAAACCAGACAGTTAGTTGGAGAGCATGTAGACGAGTTAATTGAATTGTTGAATAAAGCCTACGCCGATGAACTAATCGCTTACTTCTACTACAAGACCGCTGCAATGCTTGTTAAAGGAATCCATGCTAAAACAGTAGCTGAACAACTCGAAGAAATAGCTAATGAAGAATTAGAGCACTCCGAAGAATTAGCCGAGCGCATTATCCAGTTAGGAGGGGAGCCCCTAGACAACTGGGATGCCATAACAAAGAATGCAAACTATCCAAAGGTAGAAATACCCAAAGACAGAGGAGACTACGTTGGAATGCTAAAGAGCGTTCACGTAGCAGAGCAAGGGGCAATAGGTGTTTACGCAGACCTCATGAAGTTCCTGCAGACAAAAGTAAAGGACCCAACAACATTCCATGTTGTACGACACATCATGGGCGAAGAAATGCATCACGAGGATGAAGTCGAAACGCTTTTGGGAATGTAGCCGAAAGGCATGACACAAAGACCGGGCGCTGTGTGCCCGGTCTTTTCTTGAATTTCGTCTTGTAGAGCCGATAAACCCATGCTAGAATGTTAATGCCAGTGCCGGGGTGATGGAATTGGCAGTCATGCGCGACTCAAAATCGCGTGGGGTAGCCCCCCGTGCGGGTTCGACTCCCGCCCCCGGCACCATTTTTGCATCTACATAGATGCTCCAAACCCAATACCATCAAAAGTCAATGTATATGTATCGTTCCAACCAATGCTGGGCCTTTTTCCCAATCATAAACCTAGTGGGTGGCAGGAGCAGGACAATTCCAGCTATATCAGTCAAGAATCCAGGCATGATAAGCAAAATCGATCCTACCACAGCCAATGATCCGTCAATCATCCGGTTACCGGGGAAGTGCCCTTGGGAAATCTCCTCTCTGACCTCCACTATAAGATCACGTCCGTATAGGGCCAAGAACAATCCTCCCAATACTGCTGTACCCAGCACAATGGCGATGGTCCAACCGGTACCTATCCTTGTTCCGACGCCAATCAGAATCGCAATCTCGATCATGGGGACGAGCATAATAAGAAGGATTACCAAAATCGTCCACACAATGTACACAATAGCTCCCTCCCCACCGCAACCATATGGACTCTTCCTACCTTGAAATCCAGATAACACATTGGCGGTACTTCTCAGGCTATCACTTGTCTAGCCTTAGCAATCCTTTGATAGCAAGGTATATTACAGTCATGGTTGCGAATATAGTCGCCATGGATATCCAGGTTATCCTCAATGTTTCTTGTAGCACATTCATCTTAAACCCTCCTTACTTTTGTTTGAGACAGCCGCAGAATATGGAATGCTAGAGCGGACCACTCGGTTATTTCACCAGCGAAAGAATGAGGGCGCCGGCGATTACCGATGCGATCTGTCCAGCTACATTTGCGCCAACAGCCTGCATCAAAATGAAGTTGCTAGGATCTTCTTCTTGTGCCATTTTGTGAATAGTCCTTGCAGACATAGGGAACGCCGATATTCCGCAAGCGCCAATCATCGGGTTGATTTTGTTCTTAAGAAACAGATTGAGGACCTTTGCGAAAATAACACCACCTGCAGTGTCCAAAATGAACGCGACAAGCCCCATACAGATTATTAAGATCGTTTGCGGTGTAAGGAACTCAGAAGCGATCATGGTAGACCCGATGGTTATTCCAAGGAGCAAAGTAACTACGTTGCTAAGTTCATTCTGCGCAGCTTTCGATAGCCTGTCCACTACGCCGGCCTCTCTGAGAAGGTTACCAAACATCAAAGAGCCAACTAGGGCAAGGCTAATCGGAGCTATAAACCCTGCGATCAGCGTGATTACTATTGGAAAGAGCACCTTGACTGTCTTAGATACCGGTTTGGTCCCGCTTACGGACATCTTGATCCTGCGTTCCTCCGAGGTAGTAAGAGCTCTTATCACAGGCGGTTGAATAATTGGGACCAAAGCCATGTATGAGTAAGCTGCCACAGAAATTGGCCCAAGTAAATTGCGGGCAAATTTGGTAGCCACGTAGATAGACGTTGGTCCATCCGCAGCGCCTATGATTCCAATGGCAGCTGATTCTCTAAGGGTAAATCCAGCCAATCCCGCCAAAGCCATAGTGAGGAATATGCCGAGCTGGGCAGCCGCTCCAAAAAAGAGCATCGAAGGCTGCTGAAGTAAAGGTTCAAAATCGATCATTGCGCCTACGCCTATGAAGATTAGAATAGGGAAAAGTTCGGTAACAATGCCTGCTTCATAAAGAATGCTCAGAAATCCTCCGGGGCCTACCGCAGAAGAGCCCGGTATATTTGATATGATAGCCCCAAATCCTATCGGAAGAAGCAGTACCGGTTCGTACTGTTTGGAAATAGCAAGGTAGATTAAAATAAGACCGACACCGATCATCACGCCCTGTTGCCAAGTCATGGCAAGAAGACCATAGAACAAACCGTCCATCGAAACTCCTCCTTCATTTTCTGAGGGATAAACAAAAACCTTTATCCCACAATCGTAGGATAAAGGTCTCACTTCCAAGGCCTGCCGGGCTTTCGCCGTGCTGACGACAGGTGCCACTCGCCTGCCTTACGCTGCGTTCGGCAATTCAGACGAGAAGCTACTCCCCTTCATCTTCGAGTAATAATATAACATAACTGCGTTCGATTATGTACACACAGAGACCATGCCCGGTCTATTTAACTTTGGCCACCCCGGCGTAGACCAGACCTCTAATGGCGTCGACGGTAACTACGTCTCCACTGTTCAGCACCGAAGTAGCGCCGGAGGCGCCAACAACAGCCGGGATACCCAGTTGAAGTGCGAATATTGCACCATCTGACGTCAGCCCTCCTTGCTCAATGATCAAGGCAGAAGCACGTTCTAAAGCAGGTATGAACGATTTGTCTACAGAAGGAACGACCAGTATGCAGCCTTGGCGCGCACAAGCCACAGCTTCTTGGGCTGAGGTGGCCACAACCGCTTCTCCCGAGGCTGAAGTCTGTCCAACACCGGACCCTTTTAGTAAAACGTCGCCTGCCGTTCGTATCTCCATGACGTTCGTCGTACCCGAAATGCCCATTGGCACCCCTTTTGTAACAACACATAAATCGCCGCTGGAAATGTACCCCTTCTTCCTCAGTACATCTATAGCCATGTCGCTTATGTCCCCGTACTGGAAAGAAGCACCTCCCGCGAGAGGATCTGTTAGGCTCGGCCCCAGAACCGGTTCTACTCCCCAAACACACGAAAGCCAACCACACGTTTCGTCATGCGGGCTAACCGCAAAGATCGGAATTCCGGGGCGGAACCGTGACACCATTCGAGCCGTATAGCCTGACTCAGTTGGAGTGATTATGGCAGATGCCCCGAGATCCAAAGCTGAAGATACTGCAGATCGACTGACAGATTCAGTCACATTGGTAGATACAGCACTAATCCTGGAGAAAAAGACACTGCTGTCGAGGAACTCATCAGCCCTTACAGCAATCTTCGCCATAAACTCCACCGATTCAACTGGGTACTTGCCATACGCAGTTTCCCCCGATAGCATGACAGCGTCTGTACCGTCTATGATAGCATTGGCCACGTCTGACGCTTCCGCCCTTGTAGGCCTTGGCTTTTCTATCATAGACTCAAGCATTTGGGTGGCCGTGATGACGGGTTTTCCGATCTTGTTGCATTCAGCTATCATTTTCTTCTGAAGGAGCGGAATGTCTTCAGGAGGGTACTGTACCCCAAGATCACCTCTGGCTACCATAAGACCATCAGCAGTCTTAAGTATTTGCCCCAAAGCCATGACGCCCTGGGTGGACTCAATCTTGGCGATTATCTTCGCAGTCGAGCCCGCTTCCTCCAGAACACGTCTTACATCCATAACATCATCCGAAGACCTTACAAACGACGCCGCTACAAAGTCTATCCCGTGTTGAGTTCCAAATATGATATCCTCCCTGTCGGTTTCGCTCACAGCAGGCAGGCCCTTAGTAGCTGAATCCGGGATGGAAACTTTCTTCCTATCCGATATGAAACCGCTGTTTAAGATCATAGCAGTTATCTGTTTATCTGAGATCTTCAAAACTTCCAACCCGATGTTGCCGTCATCTAGTAGGATAATGGACGAAGGGCTCAAAACGTCACAGATATCCTTGAAAGAAACAGAACACATCTCAGCAGTCCCGATTACGTCTTCGGTCGTTAGGACTATGCGATTCCCCTCTTTCAGAAAAACTCCACCATCTCTGAACACGCCCAATCGTATCTCGGGCCCTCTGGTATCGAGCATTAGCCCGACTCTTTTCCCCGCGTGTAAAGATGCACGCCTTACCCTTTCCATATTCAAACCGTGCTCCTCATGTGTACCATGAGAAAAGTTGAACCTAGCGACATCCATTCCCGCTCGGATCATATTGAGCAGTACTTCCTCATCGCTGCATGACGGCCCTATCGTGCATACAATTTTGCTTCTACGTATATCCATAGAAATACTCACCTAAACTTGTGTACATTAGCAGCCCATAAATGAATCCCATATAAAGCATTAGAATTTCATTGTCATGTTCTAGCCGTGCCTACGAACTGCATGATGATAGAATGAGCTTCTCTGGCCTCCAGACGGGGGACGAGAATCTCAACGTACTTAGTCGACTTTCTATCCTCCGGACTACAAGTCCTGAGTGTAACCAGGAGCCCTTCTTTTGCCAACCTGCTCTTCATACACTCAGCTTCTTCCCAACCTGATGCAATGTAAATTACTGTCCACACTTGCAGGCCCACTCGTTCCCAACATGATGGGCACGAATTATCAGGGCTTCCCTCCCTTCAGTACAACTTTCAATCCAGTTGCTTCAAGTCCGCGCATCCCCTCGAACACTCAGTTCGGAACAATCCTTAGCCAGTATTCTCCGAACATCTTCTTGTTCCTCCACATTCCCGGTCACGATCACCACCTTATCTTTCTGTACGAATCTGTGCACAGTCTGCCAAAGCCTTGGAAACAGTATTACCTCGATGCTATCGTACTCGTCTTCAACTGTAACAAAAGCCATCTCCTCTCCCGACCTTGTTATTACCCGCTTGACCTCAGAAACCCTTCCGCCCACAGTAACCTCAGCCCCTTCAGTTGCTTCCCAAACATCTACCAGGGGCGTTGTCAAACGGCTCAATGCTTCCTTATACTTGTCAAGAGGATGGCCTGAAAAGTACATCCCCAGCAATTCTCTCTCCCATGCCAATCGCACTTCGAGAGGTATTTCCTTGTCATGCGCAGACCGTTCGGCCGGCAATCTCTCAGCTGCCCCCTGTGCCGATCCCCAATGTTGCTCATCCTCGAACAAAGTCGGCTGATAGGGCACAGGCATATCTCGCCCAACCTCGAAGGACACTACCGAACCTTCAAAACCGGGACCTTCCTCTCCAAAAAGAGACATTTGAAGATCCGGCTGATTGCCCCTCTGGCTTAGAGCCGCTTCTACTTTGCTCAGATTTGCATGCCGCGCCCCTATTTCGTCAAACGCCCCGCACTGGATGAGGCTTTCCAGCGCTTTTCTGGTGAGTCCCTTGCCAATCCGGAAGGCAAATGACTCTACTGACAAATACTCCCCACGCAGTTGTCTCTCCCTAACGATCTCCCGGGCCAAAGACTCCCCTACATTCTTTATGCCTGCCAGCCCGTACCTTATGTTTCCGTCTTCGACCGAGAAATCGACCATGCTCATGTTTACGCTTGGCCCCTTTATGCCGATACCCAGGCGTTTCGCCTCTTCCAAATAGTAGCCAACTTTGTTCTGGACACCTCTTACCGAAGAAAGAAGGGCAGCCATGAACTCGCTCGGGTAATTAGCCTTAAGATAAGCAGTTCTGTACGCTATCAAAGCATAGGGCGCCGCATGATTCTTGTTAAAGCCGTAGTTTGCAAACTTCATGATCAGCTCCCATATCCCATTTGCATCGTTTTGGGATAACCCTCGTCCTACAGCTCCGCTTATAAACTTCTGTTCCATCTCCAGAAGTAACCTTCTGTCTTTCTTTCCTACAGCACGTCTCAGTATGTCGGCCTCTCCCAAGCTTAGGCCCGCGATATGATTGGCAATTCTAAGGATCTGCTCTTGATAGACCAATACGCCGTACGTGTCCTTAAGAATAGGTTCAAGAGCAGGATGAGGATATGTGGGATTGCCCTGCTTTCCTTTTATGTATTCCGGTATATGCTCCATAGGCCCCGGCCTGCAAAGCGCAACTGCATCTATCACATCGCTGAACTCTGTAGGCCGCATTTCTCTAAGAAAGTCCCTAACCCAGGACGATTCAAGCTGAAATACACCCAGAGTCTCCCCATTTGAAAGGAGTCGGTAAGTGGCAGGATCATCTAAGGGTATCTCTTCTATGTCCAAGAAGTCTTTTCCCAGTGCACCGTTCCTGATGCCCAATTCTTCCTCATCGGTCATGGTCTTGCCATTTATGAGGTTAACCGCCGTTTGAATCACGGTAAGGGTTCTGAGACCCAAGAAATCCATCTTCAATATACCGAGTTTTTCAAGATCATCCATGGCGTACTGCGTAGTTACTACCCCATCTTGGCTTTTCGCCAAAGGAGTATACTCCCACAAAGGACCTTTACCGATGACGACTCCCGCAGCATGCACTGATGAATGTCTCGGCATACCTTCCAACTTCGAAGCAATTTCGATTAATTCGCTTATCGATTGTTGCTCCATAGCTTTCCTGATGTCAGGAACACTATCAACCGCCTTCGGTATGGTAATCCCCGGTTGTTGTGGAATCATCTTAGCTATTTTGTCGACCTCTCCGTAAGGCATATTGAGTGCTCGCCCCACATCTCTTATCGCAGCCCTTGCAGCCATGCTCCCAAAAGTGATTATTTGGGCAACTCTATCCTTGCCGTATTTCTCCCGCACATACGCAATCACTTCGTCTCTACGATCATCCTGAAAATCGATGTCTATGTCTGGCATGCTTATCCGTTCTGGGTTCAGAAATCTTTCAAAGACCAGATCGTATTGCACCGGGTCTATCCCTGTAATTCCAAGCGCATATGCTACCTCACTTCCGGCTGCAGAACCACGACCCGGACCCACCGCAATTCCTTGTTCCTTGGCGTAATTCACAAAATCAGCCACGATCAGAAAATATGACGAGTAACCCATACTCTTTATGATACCGAGCTCATATTCGAGCCTTTCCTCTCTGGATCTGTCGAGACGCCCACGGGATCTTTCTTTCAACCCTTCCCTGGCTTTGTGCGCAAGCAAGGAGAACGGGTCTTGGTCATCAGAATGGGGATATTCAGGAAGGTGGATAGTTGAAAAGTCAAGTTCTACTCTACATCTATCTGCAATGGCACAAGTGTTTAGTATGGCCTCAGGCAGGTCCCGGAACTCAAGCGCCATCTCTTTCGGTGACTTGAAATAGAATCCAGTCCCCGGAAAACGGAGTCTGGTAGGATCATCGATATTTGTACCGGTCTGGATAGCTAGCAAGATTTCATGGTAGCGCGCATCTTGTTTCTTGAGGTAGTGACAGTCGTTGGTAGCAACTAAGGGCACCCCATATTTCCTGGACAGCCCTACTAGCTGAGCGTTCACATCTTCTTGACCTTTGACCCCGTTTCTCTGTATTTCAATGAAAACACTGTCTTTCCCAAATATATCAACGTACCTCGTAAGGCTGTTCTCAGCTTCTCTGTTTCGACCCTGCGCTAGCAATGCGGGCACCTCCCCACCAATGCAAGCGGTCAAAGCGATCAGTCCTTCTGAATAGCGTGCTAAAGTTTCAACATCAACTCTGGGACGGTAGTAAAAACCTTCCAGAAAGCCTGTAGACACTATCTTCATGAGATTCAAATAACCTTGGTATGTCTCGGCAAGCAGAACCAGGTGATATGGCTCATCCTTTGCGCCTTGATTCTTGGAATGCATAGAACCTCGCGCCACATATACCTCGCATCCTATGATTGGGCGCAACCCAACCTGGCAGCAAGCCTCATAAAAAGTTACAACCCCATACATATTGCCATGATCCGTTATGGCAACCGAATCCATACCCATGTTTCGTGCCAAGGCACACATTTCCTTGATCCTACAAGCCCCATCTAAGAGGCTATACTCGGTATGAACATGAAGATGACAGAAATTAGACATCATTGCCCCCAACTGTTTTTGATGATATATTTTTCTTGTAGATTACACCCTGCATTTTGCATAGAAGGTGAATCGCTTGCCCTGGAAATTTTGTCCCTACTGCAACGAAATTTCATACACTGCCGCTACTAAATACCGGTGGTGGCCATGCCCAAAATGTGGCAAGGAGCTAAAAGATGAACCGGAATACAGCTTGCAAGAAGCAATCGCCATCAAAAACGAGCATCTGTACAAAGGAACCATCCCGCCGAAAGATAACGTTTGACCGATATTTTGAGCGAAAGCTCCGCTCATAGGGTTTATAGTTATTTCCATTTTACGATAAAACACTCGAACACTGAGTACTTCACTCTATCCTGGAAAACTCCTTCAATCCTGCGTTTGGTTCTCGGAAGAACCAAAGAAATTGCACATGTCCTGCAAAGGACATAACCCACATTTAGGTTTCCTTGCAGTGCATACTTTGCGTCCATGCTCTATCAGCATAAGATGCAAAGACATCTTTGCTTCCTCCGGAACGGATTTCTCGAGAACCTGCTGTACAGAAGACGCAGAAGCAGATGCTTCCGCAATGCCTAATCGCTTAATCACCCTAAGCACGTGTGTATCGACTGGGATCGCCGGTTTCCCCAGTCCAAATAAGAGCACACACGCTGCTGTCTTAGGTCCTACTCCAGGAAGCGAAGTGAGATACTCAAAACAGCGCTCCTTTGGCCAACTTCTGAGCGGGTCTAGGGTGATCTCTCCGAAGTCTTCCCTGATCTCGTTTAGAGCCCCTACTATGTTCTTTGTTTTTTGTCGGTGCAAACCGGCACAAGAAAGAATATCCTCCACAACCTCACAATCCTCACAAAGAAGAGATTCCCACTCCGGAAATTCCGACTTGAGCCGTGAGAAGGCACGCGAACTGAGCGAATCGTTTGTGGCCTGAGATAAAATAGTTGCGATCAGAGTATCGACGGGTTCATCTACTGTAGAACTAAGCAGTTGCGACCGCGGCTCGCTGTAAACTTGCTTCAACCTTTCAAAAAGCAGCTCCAATCTCTCTTCTACCGCATTCTTTCTACCTTCTTGCTTAATTTCGCAAAAAGCGTCTCCCGACCCGCATGACAGCGGGCAATCTGAAGGATTCTTCTCAGTCATCACTTGAACCAAACCCCAATCCGGACTCATTATGCAAACATTTACCAAAAGTACTGCTCATGGGCAGAGATTCCTGACCAAATCCTTGAATAAGCGTCCGCGCTCTTCAAAATCGCTGAACATATCGTAACTGGCACATGCAGGCGAAAGCACAACAGAGTCCCCGGGAGAGGCTAAAGAACTAGCTAGTCTCACTGCTTCTTCCAAGTCTTTGGCATGCACAACCTTGAGGACTTCATGCCACGCCCTTTTCTCGGTTGCCGCAGCTTTCTTTATCGATTCTTCAATCTTTCCGGCGCACGCACCCAAAAGGACCACTTTCGCGTGTGCGTCTACGATTTTCTCCCCCAGCTCGTCAAATGACAACCCTTTGTCGTATCCTCCCAATATAAGCACCAGAGGACCCGGCATAGATTGGATGAGAGCAATTGTCCTGTCGGGTGAAGTAGCGATGGAATCGTTATAGAATTTGACTCCGTCCTTTTCACACACATACTCGATCCTATGCTCCAATCCGTGAAACGCCGAGATGGCATCCCTTACTCCTTGGTCGGTTGCCCCAAGTCTCATCGAAAGAAGGGTAGCGCCTAACACGTTGGATATGTTGTGCTGACCAGGTATGAGTATGTCACTTTTCTTGGCAACGTACGTCGCCTGCCCCGTTTCTGTAACGTATATGAGGTTCTCTCCATCGAGAAACGCCCATGGAATACCTGAGCAGCCATTATGGGCGTGAGGGGGAACGAGTGAAAAAAACCCGACATTTCCTGGGCATTCACCCGACATGTTTCGCACCAACTGTTCATCGTGATTGAGAAACACCCAGTCCTCCCGGTTTTGGAATCTGAATATGTTCTTCTTAGAATTTACATATTCCTCAAAGTCTGAATGTATGTCAAGGTGGTTCGGTCGGATGTTAAGAAGGAGAGATACATCGGGACTTACGTCGCACATCTGCAATTGAAAACTAGACAGTTCAAGTACCACTATAGCATCTTCGGGGATGTCATCAACCTTTTCTATTAGCACAGATCCCACATTGCCTCCCAAAAGGATCTCTCGTTTCGGTAAGCTATGTTTAAGCATCGAAAACGCAAGGGTGGAACTGGTGGTCTTGCCCGCGCTCCCCGTGACCCCCCCTACTTTGGCTTTGCATCTTTGAAGAAAGAGAGCGATTTCCGTTGAAATGAACGCGCCCCGTTTTTTAGCCTCCAAAACTTTGGGTTGGTTCTTTCTCATACCGGGCGTAAGGAATATGTTTCCGTACGAAGGAAGAGATTCCAAGTACCCTTCCCCTAGACTCCATTCAACGCCCAACTCCGAAAACTCATCGTACACAGCGCCAAGTTCTTTCGCATTCTTCATGTCGAAACAAGTAATAACCGCTCCTTCTTTCAGAAGATAGCGGCACAAAGATTGATTCGAAATGCCCATACCCACTATGGCGACCTTCTGGTCCTTAAAAGACGTATATTTCTGCATGTACAGCCACCTTGATCGTGTCCAATCTAGCACCTAGAAAACAAAGGGCCTGTCAAAAACCCAGGCCCTGCATGGTCTAGGCAATGCCTACTCCATTGTCTTTAAGATTTCCGCCAATCGATCTAGACCTTCTTCTATTTTCTCCATAGACGTTGCATAGGAAAATCTCAAATTGCCCTTACTTCCAAATGCAGCTCCGGGAACCACGGCAATCCTTGCATGCTCAAGCAAAACATCTGCAAGAGCAGTATCGTCGGCAACCACTTGACCGGCAAGTTTTCTGCCCATGATTGCGCTGACATCGGGGTATACGTAAAATGCTCCCGGTGGAGTCAAGCACTTGAAGCCAGGCATCTCATTGAGCCTCGAGACCATATAATCCCTACGCTTTCTGAACTCGAGGCGCATGGTCTCAAGAGCTTCTTGGGGTCCTAAGAGACCTGCTAAAGCCGCTTTCTGCGAGATAGAAGCTGCATTGGAAGTCGAATGACTCTGCAGGTTTGCCATGGCTTCTATTACAACGCTAGGACCTGCTGCATATCCGATTCTCCACCCTGTCATTGCATATGCCTTTGAAACTCCGTTCACAGTGACAGTGATTTCTTTTGCTTCCGGGCTGATTGCGGCAAAAGAAACATGCTCTCCCTCATAGATTAGTTTTTCGTAGATCTCGTCCGAGATTACCGCTACATTGTGCCTCACGCAAACGTCTGCAATCGCCTCTAACTCCTCTTTTGTATATATAGCACCCGTAGGATTGGAGGGTGTATTCAGTATGAGCAGGGAAGTCCGAGGCGTAATACTCTTTTCGAGTTGCCCAGCAGTGATTTTGAACATGCTGTCAATGCTTGTTGGCAGTATAACCGGCTTACCGCCCGCGAGGTTAACCATTTCGGGATAGCTTACCCAATAAGGGGCCGGAATAATGACTTCATCTCCGTCGTCACACAAAACCTCAACCGCATTATAGATAGAGTGTTTTGCGCCGCACGAAACCAGAACCTGAGAAGGTTTGTAATCTAGGTTATTGTCTTTTTTGAACTTGGCACAGATTGCCTCCCGCAACTCTGGAATTCCTGATGCAGCTGTATACTTCGTAAATCCCGCATCAATTGCCTGTATGGCCGCTTCCTTGATGTGCTCCGGAGTGTCAAAATCCGGCTCTCCGACACCAAAGCTAATCACATCGACTCCTTCTTTGATCAATGCCTTCGTCTTGGCGTCTAACGCCAAAGTGGGGGAAGCTCCTATAGACTTGGCGCGAACTGACAGTTTCATTGGTTTACACCTCCACCATGTACTTAAATGTATAATACATCGGCACCTATACTATTTCTATGCTAGATACAATTACACCTCCTGCCGTCGTCTGAAAGCAATACGGCGTGCCTACCGACCTCAAATACCGAAAAACCCTGGTTTCTAGGATATAATATACATACATGGGACAGGTACGAAAAACCTCTAGAGCCCATATCCAGGAAGGAAGCAGAAGATGTGAACAAGAAGATGCAAGGGTTCATTCGAGCTGCTGGGATAGTATTAAACTTGGGTTTTTCCATTGTCGGGTCGTCGCTCATAGGGATGTACTTAGGTTCACTTTTCGACCAAGGACGCTCAACCCAAATCGGCACCCCGATAGGGCTCTTAGTAGGTTTGGCGGTAGGTCTACACCGTTCATGGCAGATTCTAAAAAGCGTCACGAATCAAAATGAATAGCCTGGGCCCCATGCCATTGCTCCGGATGAGGCACCAGACTACTGACCGTCGTTTCATATATAGGAGACTAAACTTTCACCGTAACAAAACCAAGACCCTATCCATTTCCTAAGAACCTTGTTCAGCGCTGGGCTTGAGAGACTGTGCGGAGCTTTCTTTTTGAATCTCCTTTGATTCTGCTCCCATCTCTTCCCCATTCTCCGCTGCGATTACATCGGTGAATTGTTTCTCATAAAGAGATTTGTAAAGTCCTCCCAGAGCGATGAGTTCCTCGTGATTGCCCACTTCCTTTACCAGACCGCTTTCGATGACGTAGATTCTATCGGCATTGCGCACTGTCGAAAGCCTGTGAGCTATTACCACAGAAGTTCTTCCTTCAAATAACTTTTCTAGCGCCTTTTGGATCAAAAACTCGGTATATGCGTCAACTGAGGAAGTCGCTTCGTCCAAGATCAGGATCTTCGGGTTGGCTAAGATCGCCCGTGCAAAAGAAAGGAGCTGTCTTTGACCTACCGATAGCCGAGAACCGCGTTCGCGAACCTCAGTATCATATCCCTCCGGAAGATTGGATATGAACTCATGAGCTCCTACGATCTTCGCAGCCTCTTCTACCTCTTCATCAGTAGCGTCGATTCGTCCGTATCTGATGTTTTCCCGAATCGTCCCCGAGAAAATGAACGTATCTTGCAAGACTATGCCAAGTTGTCTCCTCAGTGACTCGATCGTCACATCTCGCACATCTATACCGTCTACCAAAACTCGCCCGCTCTGCACGTCATAGAACCTACAAAGAAGGTTGATTATTGAACTCTTGCCGGCACCTGTAGGCCCAACCAGAGCTATTGTCTCCTTAGGCAAGGCTTCTAGATTAATACCGTGGAGAACAGGTTGCTCTGGAATATATCCAAACACCACGTCTTCAAACTTAACGTGACCCTCTATACTCTCGAGTTCTATGGCACCTTCTTTATCAGTTACATTAGGCTCAGTATCCAGAACTTCAAATATCCTTTCAGACGAAACCCCTGCCTGTAAAATAAGATTATACATGTCTACAAGATTGCGAATGGGCCAGAAGAACCTGGTCATGTAATTCAGGAAAGCAGAGATGGTACCGATCGTTATCGCTGCTTCACCCCAGGATATCTGAAGTCCGCCGTAGTAGACTATCAGAGCAGATCCAAGTGCTCCTATCAGGTCCACAACAGGGTTAAACAAAGCCCGAAGTTTTTCCGCTTCCATCTGAGCCTCGAAACTCCTATGCGTCGTTTCGGTGAATCTCTCCGCATTGAGGTCCTCACGGGAAAAAGCCTGGACGATTCGCATTCCTGTGATAGACTCCTGCAGATTTGCGCTTATGTCCGCGGCTCTACGCCTAACCTTGTGATACGCCCTGGTCATCCTTGTTCTCAGACTCCATACCACTATGAACAAGATAGGCACTATAGCCAGAGCTACCAAAGCTAGTCGGGAATTCATTCGAAACATAATGACAACAATAGCGACCAAGGTAACCAGGTCGCTCAAAAGGCCGAGGACGCCTGACGTAATAAGCTCGTTTATCGATTCTACGTCACTGGTCACCCTAGACATTATTCGTCCAACTTGGAGGCGGTCATAAAAATCAAGCCCTAGATCTTGAAGGTGTGAAAAGAGTCGCCGCCTCATTGAAAAGAGCATGTTATGGCCAACCCAAGCCATCATGTATTGTTGACTGACCCGGATAATCTCTGTCACAGCTATAACCGCGAAGTACAAAAGAGCGGTTCTTGAAACTTGCTCGACGCTGCCAGAGGGTATATCTATATCCAAGATCCTTCTTATGAGCAATGGACCGACCGTACCCATAAGAGAAACCGCTATAGTCATCACTAACGCCAAGGATAAGTGCCATTTGAACGGGACGACAAACTCCGTTAATCTGGGCAAATGGCTAAAATTCACTTCTTTTAATTCTATATCACCTGTATCTAGTCCCCCAGAACCATGATGTCCCATCAGTAGCCACCTCCTTGGTCTTCAATAGGTTCGACATTGTTCTTGTCCCAGAAGTCAACTTCCTGAGGCCTAAACTGCAAATTATATATGGCAGTGTATATCCCGCCTAACTGCAACAGTTCTTCATGAGTCCCTTCTTCTACTATCCTACCATTGTCAAGCACTATCACTCTGTCAGCATCTCTAACCGTTGACAGCCGTTGAGCTATTATGAACGCCGTTCTGTCCTTAAGCAGTTTAGAAAATGCTTGCTGAATCTGCATCTCAGTTTCGACGTCTACGCTAGACGTCGATTCATCAAGCAGAAGTATCTTGGCATCCATAAGTAGAGCTCGAGCAATTGCTACCCTCTGTTTCTGTCCCCCTGATAACCCTACGCCTCGTTCACCGATTAAAGTGTCGTATCCGTCAGGCAGACTCATAATGAAGTCGTGAATGTGGGCAGCTTTTGCGGCTTCTATGATCTCTTCGTCGGTAGCTTCAGGTTTTCCGTACGCTATGTTGTCCCTCAAAGATGCCGAGAATAAGAAGGTCTCCTGAGTCACGATCCCTATCTGTCTTCTTAGACTTTCAATGGTCACATCGCGGATATCTACTCCATCTATAAGTATCCTGCCCTCAGTAACATCATAAAACCGCGGGATTAGGTTAATGAGAGTGGTCTTGCCAGAACCTGTACCCCCAAGAATCGCAACTGTTTCGCCGGGAGAAACATCCAAATTGATGTTTTTGAGTACCATATTCACTCCGTCGTAAGCGAAGCTTACGTTTTCGAACGTAACCCTGCCTTCTATCTCCCCGATTGGTTTGGCTCCGGGTTTATCTCTTACGTCGGCTTGCGTATCTAGGATTTCGAAAATCCTTTCTCCTGAAGCAATTGTCCTTTGGACCATGCTCACTTGCCAACCAAGCATTCGTATTGGACCCAACAGTTGTCCCAATAACATGTTGAAGGACATGAGCGTTCCGAGAGTAAGTTCGGTAGAGATCACCTGACGCCCTCCGTACCATAGGATGATCGCCAGGGACATTTCTGTGAGCAATCTCATAAGAGACCAGTTTATAGCTGAAAGCCTTTCGGCCCTGATACTCCGATGCAATAGTTCCATGTTATCTCTTTCGAATTTGTCAATTTCGTATTGCTTTCGCGCAAAGGCCTTTACAACTCTCTGCCCTGCTATGTTTTCTTGTATCCTAGTGTTTACGACTGCTACTTGTTGCTGAATCTGAGTAAACATGGGCCTAACCTTCGTTGCGTATACCTGCACCCTCCATGCGAGAACGGGAACGGTGACCATAGATATCAAAGTAAGTCTCCAGTTCAAAGATAGCATAAGAATAAGGGTGGCAAAGAACGAAACCGCATTTGATACAATTTGGATTGCACCGTTAGACAAAAATCTTTGGGCAGCATCTACATCGGAAGTCACTCGGGACATAATTTGACCTGTCTGAGTTTGGTCGTAAAAGCTGTATGAAAGCTGCTGCAAATGCTCATACAGCGTATTTCGTATATCGAAAACCACCTTCTGCCCAGCGTAAGCCATATTGAAGCGCTGAAGGTACTGAATCACTCCCTTGAGCGCTGCAACACCGAATATGGCAAGTGCACCATATATCAGAAGGTCGTAGGACTCGGTTGCCAGCACGCCATCAACAACCCATCTTATGACCATAGGCTGCAAAAGAGTCAAGCCAGATATTGCTAAAAGGAATATGAACGCTAGCGCATATCGCTTCCAATAAGGAGCTGCGAATTTTAGCAATCTGCCAAGAACACTCATGTAAACATACCACCTTTTTTCCCTAACAATACTGTGATCTCTGAAACAGACGGTATCACGACCTAATACACGACAATCCGGCCACACGAAAAGGTTTGGTTAGATCTTGTGCGGACAGTCGCCCCCTATCAGGAACCATAGTCGATCTTCTGGTACCTATCCATGAATCTAGATAGGATCCCTATGTTAAGCCTTATGGTCTCGGCCCATACCGAAAGAAGATCGTACCCGTCAGGAGTCATTGCATAAACGCGTCTCGCAGCCCCTGTGCCCGAGGTATCCCATTGGGACTCAATCATCCCTCTTTTTTCCAGCCTACGCAGATACCTATAGACCATACCCGGGTCTTGATTGTCTCCAAAGCCAAATTCTTCCAAACGTGGAATAAGTTCATAACCGTAAGATTCCTGTTCGCTCAGAAGTAACAACAGGCAAGCTTCCATAAACCCTTCCGGCTTTACGGCGCCATCTGTCCGTTGCCCCTGATGCCAATCACGACCATCTGTATGGGCCTGGCCTCTGCATTGACTATCTGTCGGCTTTTCATGTTCGTAAAACGTCACTTTACCCCTCCTTTAGCTCCATTGTGGACCAACCGGCACATATATGCAAGCTACACATATGTATTCTACACTCATCGAAAAATTCCTTCTTCGAAATACAGTTTGCCTTAGGAAAATTAGCTCTTCAAAAAACACCGTCGGTATCCCTAACACATCATCGGATAGTTTGCCTAAAGCAAATACTCCTTTATCATGTTAAAATATCCTTAGCATTGCAGGTGAATGATCATTTGCGGTAAGGAGGTACTCAGTCTGAAACCACCGGCTTCACTCTCTGACAACTTGGAAGATATGACTCGTTTCCTTCACGATGCCTTCGACGAAAATGGAGTTTTGGCATCTCTGATACCCGGTTTTGAAAACCGGCCTCAGCAGCTTGACATGGCCAGGTCCGTACTTGATTCCCTGTATAATGGGAAACACCTATTGGTTGAAGCAGGGACCGGGGTTGGCAAATCCCTTGCGTACTTGATCCCTGCAGTCTACTGGTGTTTGACGACTAAAAACCGACTTGTTGTATCTACGCACACAGTAAACCTCCAGCAGCAGTTAGTAAACAAAGATATTCCATTGGTCTCGCAGGTCCTAGACGGCATGGGGACCTTCAATTACGCTTTGTTTAAGGGGCGCAGCCACTATCTTTGCTTGAGAAAGTGGAACAGAGTTTACGAGGACATTCTTGGTAGACTCAAACTAGTCCAACCCGACAAAGATGAGCTAGTCATCGAGAACATTTCCGAATTGATAGATTCTGGCACCTGGAACGGGGATAAAGATACACTTCCATTCACTGTCAGTGAGGCTATTTGGAGCAACATATCTTCTGAGAGCGATAGATGTATGTCTTCAAAATGCCCATTCCGCGAGTCTTGTTTTTACATGAAACAACGAAGATATTTAGAAGGATGCCACCTAATTGTCGTCAATCACGCTCTTTTTGCAGCTCATCTCAGACTTTTTGTCGATACGAGTGGGAAAACATCTCTGATACCGGCGTTCGAAAGCGCCATTTTCGACGAAGCACACCATATAGACGAGGTTTTTAGAGATAGCCTTACCTTCGACATAGGATATAACAGAGTGAGGCGCCTCGCAGACGACACTTCAAGGCTTGTGTCGCGGCACCCTTTTTCTCAGTTGGTACCAAAAGACACGCAAAACCGCTTGAGATTCGATCTAGACCAACTTCTATCGCTCGTTGAAACGAACCTTTCATCCCTAGACCCTTCTTCGCTAAGCCAAACTGCAGGTTCACACGGAAGAACGAGGAGGGCCAACAATCATCCAGGAGACCGGAATAAGTGCAGGTTGATGAAACCCGGCCTTTTGGACGAACAACTGATCCGCTCTTTTAAGAATCTAGCCGCACAGATAGCAAACTGGGTCGAACTTGATTTGTCTGACGAAGAAAGGTTTGAAACCAGCGCCCTTGCCAAAAGATACGTGAACATGGCTTCGATCGCCGAGAGAATCAACACCTTAGAAGGAGATAGTTCATCTTTCGTGTACTGGTCAGAAGTCGAAGAAAGAGGAAGACAGCACCATGTAACGCTAAAGGGTTCGCCTCTTGAGATTGACTCGTATCTATATGAAAATCTGTGGTCTTCATTGCATTCAGCGATACTAACATCTGCCACTTTATCGACGGACAATTCTTTTGACTACATAAAAAGCGTACTAGGAATAAATGCAGAAGAAGCCATCTTTGGCTCTCCCTTTGACTATGCTAATCAGGTTTGCCTGTGCATACCGGGAGACGTTCGCGGAGCGGATCCGAACAAGCCGGGTTTTGATGAATACGTTTCAGATACAATACTCGACATTGTTGACCTCGTACAAGGGCGCACTTTTATCCTATTCACGTCAAGGAAATCCCTTCGCAACGTAAGTGCGGCAACTCGAGACAAAATAGAGGAAAAGGGGTTCCCCGTCCTTGTCCAGGATGAAATGCCTAGGGAGACACTGCTCTTGGAGTATAAGAAGGCAGGAAACGCGGTGCTCATGGGACTAGATTCCTTTTGGGAAGGTGTGGATGTGCCCGGTGAAGCTCTTTCCTGCGTCGTTATTACTAGATTGCCTTTCCCAGTTCCTAACGATCCTGTGATGCGAGCGAGGGAGGATCGATGGATGGAACAAGGTCTCAGCCCTTTCATGCACTATTCCTTGCCAATCGCTATCCTAAAACTCAAGCAAGGCTTCGGACGCTTGATACGTTCGAAGACAGATAGCGGGGCAGTAGTGATATTGGACTCGAGAATATTGACTAAAAACTATGGGAAAGCAATTTTGCGAAGCCTTCCCCCTGCTACTTTAGCAAATGACCTATATGACATCACGAAATTCATCTCTTATACAGTTAAAAAGAGGTTCTAGCGCAAATAGGGATGCCCCGGTAACACCTGGACATCCCTTTTTTCTATATTCACACAAATCCGGTTTTCATCTATCTATATACTGAAGATGCAGCGTCTAGAGCGACTCCAGCAGAAATCTTGGCGCCTTGAGACACTAAGATATCTTCTAGAGCACCCAAGAAGGTGATGACATTGCGCCTGGTCGAGTTAGTGCCCATAAGACCTATCCGCCATATCTTGCCCTTGAACACACCGAGACCCGCCCCAATCTCGATATCAAAATCTTCAAGAAGTCTTCCTCGGACCTCGGCGTCATCGGCGCCATCCGGCAGATAGACTGTGGTCAAGCTCGGCAAACGGTACTTGGGTTCTACCACAAGCTTCATTCCCATGGCTTCCAACCCCGCAATCAATGCCTTTTGGTTCAATTCGTGCCTAGCCCATCGGGCGCTCAGGCCTTCTTCTTTTATGATTCTTAGAGCCTCGTTAAACGCATATATCATGTTTATGGGAGCTGTGTGATGGTAAAACCTTTCACCACCCCAGTAACGAGAGATCATCGAAAGATCAAGGTACCAACTCTGACACTTGGTCTTTCTGTTTCTTATGAAGTCAACGCCCTTTTGGCCTACCGTCACAGGCGCAAGTCCCGGTGGACAGCTCAGGCACTTCTGGGTGCCTGAATAGACAAAGTCAAGATCCAGCTCATCTACGGGAACCTTTACGCCGCCTAAAGATGTAACTGCATCTACCACAATGCGCATGCCATTTTCGTGGGCAATATGAACAATCTCCTCAAGCGGCTGTAGTACACCTGTAGAGGTCTCAGCATGGACAATTCCTACTATCTTGGCATCGGGGTTCTCCTCTACTGCCTTCTTCACATCTTGCGGGTCGACGATCCTTCCCCAAGGTGCGTCTACTCGTACAACTACTGCTCCGGCTCTTTCCGCGACATCTACCATGCGCTCGCCAAAGATGCCGGCTACGCATATTATCGCCTTGTCGCCATGTTCCAGAGAATTGACCATTGCAGTTTCCATGCCCGCCGAACCGGTACCTGAAATCGGTATTGTAAGTTCGTTTTTGGTTTGGAAAACGTATCGGAGAAGTTCCGTGGTTTCATCCATAATCTCGACAAAATCTGGATCTAGATGGCCGATGGTTGGTTCGGATAGGGCTCTAAGCACCCTGGGATCCGTATTACTCGGACCCGGCCCCAAAAGAATCTTGGATTTTGGATTTCGTTCATTCATTTGATACTTCTCTCCCCCTTTTTCCTTGAGACTCTAGATAAGGTTAAGCTCCTCTAGAGCGCTTCTTATCTCCTCTTTTTCCTTTTCGCCAACCGGCAGAATAGGCCTTCTGGGCAGACCCCCAAAATAACCTATGAGATCCAAAGCCGCCTTGAGGCCCGCAACTCCGTATTTCCCAGTCACTAAGTTGTTGAGCCTAAGCAGGCTCTTTTGCACAGATCTAGCCTCCTCGAGGTTGCCCTGCTCTACAAGTAAACAAATCCTCGCACACAGATCCGGCGCAACATTGGCAAGGGCCAATGTTCCTCCCTTCGCCCCCATAACGAGGCTTGGCATGAGAAAACTTGCCGAGCCGGCAAATACTGCAAAATCATCCGGAACGTCTCTTAGGATCTCCGAGATCTGAACTATGTTTGGGCTCGAATCTTTCACTCCCTTTATGTTGGGGTGATGACACAACTTTTTTATCAAAGAAGATGTCATGTTCAGGCCTGTGTTGGCAGGCATATTATACAGCAATATAGGGATTGGAGATTCGTCCGCGACGTCCCTATAGTATGTTTCTAACGCATTTTCGTTCATATTCGCTTTGAAATAATGTGGCGAGATAACAAGCGCCGCATCCGCGCCTACATCTGCAGCCTTCTTTGTCAGCCTTATCGTTGCCCTAGTGCTTTCACAGCCTGTGCCTGCGATTACTAGTTTGTCCCTGCGAAAGTGCTTACGAGCATAAGCCCATAATTCCACCTTTTCATCCTCATCAACATAAGGTTGTTCCCCATTAGAACCAAGGACCACAATCCCTGAGAGTTCTGTTTCTCCCCATCTGGCCAAGTTCTCTTCTAACTTATCGTACGCAATCTCTTCGTCCACAAACGGCGTAGGAATCGGAGCGAAAATACCTTTTAACATTTGAACCACTCCTTTAGCATTCACTATACCCACAAGCAAGGCACTTCAAACAGCCTTCAACATGAATGAGGTTCCATGTGCCGCATTCGGGGCACAGACCAAATTTCTTGTTGGGAACAAGTGGGAGTTCGTCTTGATGCGGTCTAACCTCCGGAACCTCTTCTTCCTGCTTTCTCACGTGATTGATGTACTCGTCTATGAATTGACCAATTGCATCGGGAACCGAGCGAACCCTATTTGGACCAAACCCTATACTCCTTGAACCTCCTATCCCCATAAGCTGATCTGCAATCTCCTGAGGATCTATTCCTGATCTGAGCGCAATAGAGACCATTCGAGCAATAGCTTCTGTAAATGCAGCGACGTCGCTACCGGCCTTGCCTATCTGCGCAAAAAGTTCAACGGGATGCCCGTCCAAAGTGTTCAATGTAAGGAACAATTTGCCTAGCGGAGTCTCCTTTGCAGTTGTAAAACCTTCAAGAGTGCTTGGCCTCTCAATTGGTCTGATCTTCCCCCAAATTCCGTTGACAGAGGCCTTTTTTCTGCCTTCCTTTTCTGATCTGTCCTGCTCGCTACATGGGGCAGATGGGCCTGACGCTGCGCCAACCGTTAGCACCTGCTCCTCTCTGCTTCCATCTCTATACACTGTTACTCCCTTACATCCGAGTTCATACGCCTCGAGAAACACGGTCTTGACATCTTCTCTGGTAGCCTCACGTTTGAAGTTGACAGTTTTGGAAACCGCATTATGAGTGAATCTCTGAAATGCCGCTTGCATCTCTACGTGCCAGTTCGGAGTAATTTCGTGGGCAGTCACAAATACTCTGCGGACTCTTTCCGGGACTTCGGTGATCCCCTGAAGTCCCCCTCTTTTCGCGATCTCCTCCATGAGTTCATCCGAGTAGAACCCCAGTTCCTTAGCTACGTGCTCAAAAGTAGGCGTCACCTCTATTAGTCTCTTGTCGTCGAGAACATGCCTGGTAAACGCTATGCTGAAAAGCGGTTCTATGCCTGACGATGCCCCGGCTATTATACTTATGGTACCCGTAGGTGCAATTGTTGTAGTCGTAGCGTTCCTGAGCCGTATGCCTTTTTCCACATAGACGCTTCGCTCGTAGTTGGGAAAAACGCCCCTATCTTCTGCAAGTTCCTCAGAAGCCTTCATAGACTCTTTCTCTATGAACTCCATAACTCTCCGCGCTAATTCAACAGCTTCTTCAGAATCATAAGGGATACCTAGGTATATGAGCATATCGGCCCAACCCATCACTCCCAAACCTATCTTTCTATTTCCATGGGCCATACGCTCTATCTCTTCTAACGGATACTTATTTGCGTCAATCAGGTTGTCTAAAAAGTGAACTGACTTTTTGATTACGCGGCTCATAGCCTCCCAGTCGATCAAATCTTCAGGTGCCGTCGCAAAAGGATCATCCAATTCCCATACAGACTTTGTAAAAGAGGCAAGATTAATGGAGCCCAGACAACATGCCTCATACGGAAGCAGAGGCTGCTCTCCGCATGGATTGGTGCTTTCGATCTCACCCAGTTCCGGTGTGGGATTGTCTTTGTTCAGACGATCCAGAAATACAATGCCCGGTTCGCCATTGCGCCAGGCCTGGTCAACTATCTTCTCAAACACTTCTCTTGCGTCGAGCATGCGCACAACCTGACCATTTCTGGGATTGACTAATCCATAACTGCACCCAGCCTTAACTGCCTCCATGAACTCTTCGGTGATCCCTACGGATATGTTGAAGTTGGTTAGCTCCTTTGTATCCGTTTTGCACGTTATGAACTCGAGTATGTCCGGGTGATCTACTCGCAAGATCCCCATATTAGCGCCTCTACGTACCCCGCCCTGTTTCACCGCCTCGGTGGC
>JAGPNG010000001.1:19505-166844 GCA_018052475.1 Candidatus Fermentithermobacillaceae bacterium | reverse complement strand
GGATTACTCGGTTCCGCCATGCTCAGTTGTAGAAGCAGGGGGGACGGTACTTTTTGCTTCACCTTCCTAAAAAGACCATGAAGCAAAAAGTACCGTCCCCAAAGCCCTTTGTCAGCTTCTTAGGATGTCTTGTCCGGGAAATAGGTCTGTGCGTTTTCCGTTGTCTACTACTATTTCACCGTTTACGAGCACATACTCTATTCCTTCAGGGTAGAGGTTTGGCGATACCAAGGTAGCCTTATCAATTACGGTGTCTGGATCAAATACGACGACGTCTGCTATGGCGTTTGGTACGATTCTTCCTCTTCCTTTGAAACCAAAGGTGTCTGCGGGCAAAGAGGTGATCTTCCTGATGGCCTCTTCGAGGCTCAATACTTTCATTTCTCTTACGTAACGCCCCAAGATGCGGGGAAATGTGCCATGGGTCCGCGGATGAAATGCTCCTTGTATGCCGTCGGTTCCGGTCATTGTCCATGGTTGTTTCAAAAAAGAGATGAGCTCATCTTCTGATACGGAATGGTATGCTAAGGCAAACTCTCCCTTGGAGTTATATATCTCGTCTAGTATCAAGTCTGCAAACGTGTAAGACGGTGAAGCAGAATCTGGGCCGAAAGCGTTAGGCGGGATCTCGTAGTTTGTAACAGATCCTTCTAATTGGGATAGAGCCTCTGGCAAGAAAAGGCCAAGCAGGTTTTTTCGGCTGGACTTGATTATTGAGAAATACTGTGGCCCCCCACGTTCCATGATTAGAGAGTAGACATACTCTACCAACTCTTTCCGCCCGCACTCATCCTTGTATACCTCTTCGAATTTGACGAAGTTTAGGTCATGCTTTGACCCTTTGGCTAAGCGAGCTGCTCCGTAATACCCGCCTCCGGTGACTTCGTAGGGGTATTGGTCCGCAGTTATTCTCAATCCCTGTTTTTGTTCGGTTCCTATCTTCTCCAGAATCGCCTCTGCTTTTCCCCAGTTTCGGGGAAGAATCACTTTGATATGGGAAACCTGAAGAGGAGTATGCGCAGTTCTGGCGATAAATATGGCTTCTTCCAGGGCTTGCTCAATCTCATCGCTTTCACTTCGCATATGGGTTGCGTATATCCCGCCCAACGGGGCAATGACTTTGGCAAGTTCAACGATTTCGTCAGTGCGGGCAAACACGCCTGGTTCATATATCAAGCCTGTTGAGAGACCCAAGGCTCCTTCGTCCATGGCCTTTTGCAGCAGCGATTTCATGTGGTTCAATTCTTCCTGGGATGGCGGTCTGTCTTCATTTCCCATGACCTTTTCCCGGATTGAACCGTGTCCTGCGAAAAGCGCATAGTTGGTTCCGAGTCCGCGGGTCTTCGCTTCCTCAAGATGCTCCTTGGGTGACAAGGGCGCGGTTCCGCACAAACCTCCGATTTGAGTTGTCACACCTTGGCGTTCTTGATGGTCGTCCCAAGGGATGTCCAATATGTTCCAGTCCGTATGGCAGTGGGCATCGATGAACCCAGGGCACACGACCTTCTTAGTTGCGTCAACAACTCGAAGTGCTGATTCCTCCGGAATGTTGGTTTCTATGGATTTCACCTTGCCCGCTTTCAGTCCGACATCGGCTCTATATCGTTGCCTTCCGGTGCCATCAATAATAGTTCCGTTCTTTATGACGATGTCAAAAACACTAGGATGCTCCATTGCGTATTCCTTCCTTTCATATACATCAAAGCAAACGCTTCAAAACTACCTTCGATCATACTTCGTCATAGTCACACGCAAGTCCTCCGTGAAGCAGCGGGGACGGCACTTTCTGCTTCATCTTTTGTTCTGCGGAAACGAAGGACTCGACTACCTATTCCGAGAACTCTTACCGGATGAGCGCAATGCGTAAGACATTTCCAGGCGAAAAAAAAGGCGAGGAGGAGTTCAAATGACGCTTGACGTCATAATAAGACACGGAGAAGTCGTAGATGGCACAGGCGCTCCTTCTACGAGAAGAGATGTGGGTATAAGCGGTGACAGGATAACCGCAGTAGGAGACCTGTCTGAAGCCAGCGCTAGGCTGGAAGTAGATGCTTCAGGAAAGGTAGTTTGTCCCGGGTTCATTGACATGCATTCCCACGCAGATCAAACAGTCCTTCTATATCCCAACGGCGAAAGCGCCATAGGGCAGGGCATTACTACAGTGGTCTGCGGTCAGTGTGGATTTTCGCCTGCCCCTCTCAACGAGCACTACTTATCATGCTTTTGGGAGTGGAACTGGTGGGACAAGGTTGCGCCGCGGAAATACTATCAGGAACCGGTTGCAGATCTAGAGGCGGTCCGAAAGCACGCGCTAGACACCGATGGGCTAGACATAAACTGGTCATCATTTGGGGAGTGGTTGGATAGGGTAAGGCAGGTTAAGCCCAGCGTAAACATGGTACCTTTGGTTGGTCACGGCAGCGTGCGGGCTGCGGCCATGGGCGAAGATTACCGCCGTGCGGCGACCGACGATGAGATAAGTGCCATGAAAAGATACGTGGAAGAATCTATGGACCAAGGAGCGTGCGGGATTTCCAATGGGCTGGACTATGCCCCCAATTCCTATGCGACTATTGAAGAATCCTACGAGGTTATAGGCGCGGCTATAGATAAAGGTGGCATTTTCTGTTCCCACTGGTGGAGGACAGGTCTAAGGCAAGGATTTGGCAATCCAGGGTTGATAAATGGAGTCAAACAGGCCTTAGACATAGCAATGAACACCGGGGCAAAGATCGAACTTGCCCATCTTAGCCCAGGTTATCTCCTTGCGCCTTCATCAACCCCCAAACTTTCTGTCTGCGCTGCAGAAGAGACATTGGATGTTATCGATCGAGCGATAAGAGATGGGGTGGATGTTTCGTTCGATGTGATACCCAACCACACTACGGGCGGAGTGCTGCATGCGAAATATCTGGCTGCGCTTTTGGAGCCTTGGTTAAAAGAAGCAGGCGACCTGGAGCGATTCTCCAAAAACTTGAGGGCACCTGATCTCAGGCAAGAGATCAAACAGTACATTCTTTCCGGAAAATGGTACAGTCTGAACCCTGTGATTCAGCCGGGATGGGCCGAACGCATCCTAATAGGTAAGACGGAAGCGCAAGAATTCACCTCAAAGACTGTCGCCCGGATAGCCGATGAAAAGGGTTGTCATCCGTTGGATGCTCTCATGGATATCATAAGTATGGATCCGTACAGCCAGACGGTGACGCCGTCCGGTTCCGATGAGGTAAAACGCGTCTTTTACACTCACCCCCGGGCAATGGTAGGAGTGGACACATTCTTGGTTGATCACACTGCTGAAAGCCGCGTTCCCCCATACTATCTGCCTAATCCAAATACGTTTGGGGGGATGGCGAGATATATAAAGTTGTACGCACTGGGCCTTTTGGGTCTCGAAGAAGGCATAAAGCGCATAACGAGTCAGCCTGCGAAGCGGCTGGGCCTTAAGGATAGGGGAGTGATTTCCCAAGGGATGAAAGCTGATATTGTGGTTTTTGCACCTGAGGAGGTCACAGACAAGGGCACGGACGATGAGCCAAGGAGGTATCCCGAGGGCTTTAGATGGGTGTTTGTCAACGGAAAGAGCGCTATGGAAAATGGAATTCTCACCGCAGGTAGAAGTGGTCAGGTGCTCTATACAAGGCCAAGAGCTCTTTAGTATGCAGTTTTGGCAACGCTATATCCGTGAGTCAGCCGGACTTGCTCTGCGATGAGGGAACTACAGGGTGTTTTCTGCCGTCACATATGTATTAGATAATTCACAAGGGGGAGACGATGTGCAGGATCAATCAAGTCTGCATAAAGGGCATAACAAGACCTTGGTGGTCGGAATGGCTTTGTTTGCCTTGGTCATCTTGGGTGTTTTCGTAGCACATATGCTGCCTGTGACTGTGCTCCAGGTTGGGTCATACGAATTCAATCTGCCAAAGGGCGTGACAGTGGATATGAATACTCCGGGCCTGGTTGTAGAAAAGAACACAGTTGCAAGCATACTGGTTTCTATGAGAGTTACTGGAAATGGAGAAATGAGATTCTTGATTGGTGATGATGTAGTCGGAGGAATTGAGATAATCGGATACAAGGCAGATCTGCCTCTTTTTCTTCCAAATCATTCTACGATAAATGCTCAAAAGGATGTTCAGGGATTGCTGACCGAAGCTGTATTACTGAATCTGGAGATAACCCCTCCTGCTGCGTCTTCTGAGACTTGGTCGCGAAACGAGAACCATCTTTATCTCATTTTTGAAGAACAAGAACTAGTATATGACGTATTCGGGGATTCGTCACGCCTGTCCGAATCAGATCTGGTGGAGATCGCTTATAGTTTCAAGCCTGCGCCCGATTATGAAGTCAGGGATGTTGTAATTGCCTTCGGTGAAGCTCTCACAAAGGTTTATAAGAATGCTCCTCATGAGGTATTTGAGGAACAGGCTAAGGAAAACTACGGTCCCTATGTTTCAGAAGAATTGCTGGCTAAGTGGCTGGATGAACCTTCAGAAGCTCCTGGCCGATACGTATCAAGCCCGTGGCCGGAGAGGATTGAGATAAAAGATGTGACCGAAGCGGGTCATTATCGATATGAGGTCATGGCCGATATCGTGGAAGTGACAACAGGGGAAGGATCTATGGAAGATGCTTGGCGGATTGAGATAGTCCTCACGGTTGACAAGATAGATGGTAGATGGCTGATTACAGATTTGAGGTATATCTAGTCTTGCTTGCAGGCTTTTTGGAATTTGTAAGAGCTGTGAAGCAGAAAGAACCGTCCCCTCTGCTTCACAGCTTCTGCGTATTATCGCGAAACCGGGATATTTACTATGCTGTAAAGGCTGCCGTCTTTGGCGCTTACAAGGTAGACTCGTATGACGGTAGGCGTGTATCCTCCCAGTTGATGGGCGCTTAGGGCGTATCCAAACGCTCCCCAGCCGACTCCGTTTGTCGAAGTTGCAAAGTCTGCGATTATTTGAGACTGGTCCTCTGCTAAGACGTCCAGGTTCACATTGGCTTCAAACGCCGTGGCTAACCCCAGAATATAGAGGGGTTCGTCTCCGAGTACTGCATCGTTTTCGGGGGACATGATTACGACTCCGCTATTGCCTCTTATACCTCTTAGCCTGGCTATAGCTGTCGCAGCTTCTCCTCGCTTGAGCCCGGATTTTGGTTCAAAAGTCCCGCCTGGGTACCCTTGGAGCAATTTCCTTGACGCGGCCTCACGCACAGCTTCTACAAATGCCTCCCCGATCGAATCCGAATCCTCAAACGTTATGTCGCAAGGAGGTGGTGGACTTTGGTTTCTTTGTGCCAAGTATATGTCTTGCGCACGCACTAGGATAAGTGCCATTTCTTCTCTGGTTATGGTTTCGTCTGGCCGGAAATTGTTGCCATATATAGCGGGATCCACAATTCCAGAGCCGAGAGCATCCTTGAGATACGGCACGACCCAATGACCTGAGACGTCATCAAAAGGAATATCTTGGTCCGGAGCAGATTGAGCACCGCAGGATTCAACAGCCATCTTCACAAATTCTGCCCTCGAGACCGTTTTCTCAGGCCTAAAAGTCATGTCTTCATAGCCATTGACTATGTCAAGGATCTGCAGCGCTCCTACATAACCTCCTGACCAATGTTGGGTGACATCTTCCAATGGTACGAACATGCGATCGTAGTTTCTGGTCAAAGGGTGGCTTATATCGACGTGACCTGCTAAAGATTCTGCGGGCTGTCCCGCAATTAGTATTTGAACCCTGTTTATGCCTGGGAATGCGCATACGGTGTGTACTATGGCCTCAATTGCGGCCAGCTCTCCCCCTGACCCAACCGACATATGCATTATTTCCTCACTGAAATCTACAGTGCATAAGTCGTCCTCTACTGAAACGCTTAGGACCTTGGCATCAGTAGGGAACATTGGGTACAGTACGTCGCTGTCAGGGATTCCACGGATCAAGGCCTCAAGAGCAGCTCGAATGGGCTCACTAGTTTCTGGTAGAGTATATTTTACCGGGAAAACATAGATGCCACTTTCCAGGTATAGGGGGAAGCATACGTAAAACGTGCTTTCTTCGGCTGCGAAGGTGTGCGTGCCGTAGGAGAAAAAGATGGCAATAGCCATCGCCAGCGCAAGTGTAATCGCGGAAATTCTTTTTAGCGTGTGCCTATTCGAATGGGAACGAAAGCCGAACAATCTTTTGATCATAGGTCATCTCTCTTTCCATTTCTTTGTGAATCATGTATCTTGCCAGCCTAGTTTCAGAAATAGCCATGGGCCGAAGAAAGTAACCCATAGACCTACTATTGAATAGCGAAGCACATGAAAAAGCCCAAGGTCAGGGAAAATAGCTTTCAAACCGTATCTCAACGCGAAGAACCCTGCGATTCCTGTGACCACTTTGAAGACATTCCTAGAGACACTACTTTTTGTATTCCAGTTTAGGAATGTCTCGTCTAGGATACGACCTGTAGAAACCCCTATCAAGAGCCCTGTCAACATTTCCGTCTCATTTGGATTTAGGAGGTAAACGGCTAAGGGGATAATGATGCTTCCCAACAACCGCAATCCCAGAGGGAATCTATCTTTCTTGTAGTAGGTGAAAACAATGTGCCAAATCAGCAAAAGCAAGATGCCTACTATTATCCCACCTATGATATCTCTTGGCCAATGAACATTGAGGTACACTCGGGAAATCGAAATCACAAGAATCAGGATGGTAGAGACCACGTATAGCCATTTTTTTCGGACTTCCAGACATAGCCATCCCCAAAAAGCCGTTGTATCCTGCGCGTGGCTGCTAGGAAAAGCATATCCTCCGCCGGTTTCCGGATGTATTATCCGGGCAGACTCTGTTGCAGGTGGTCTCGGTACTTTGAAGACGGCTTTGAGACAACGGTTTAAAAGCTCAGACGATAGGAAAACTACACTGATTCTATATGCTGCGTCCTTATCCCAGACCCAGTAAAGTATGGGAAGCATCAAGGTGTAGAAAAGTTCGGAGCCGAGGTTTGTTACGAAATAGGCTAAGCTGTCCATAAAGGGCGAGCTGAATTGTTGGAGAAACTCTGCCCATGCGGTAGTCAATAACATCCCCCCCTTTGCCATAGTTTACCTTCTTTATGTTCCCTTGGAATTCCTCTACTTGCATGTATCGAGAAGGATATTTCGGTACTCAAAGCGAACCATCTCTTGCAGCAAAACCCTGCGCACTTAGTTCTCATGTCACAGGTAACCGGTTGGGCACGTTTCTTTTAATCATTGAGTGATATTCAAATGGAGGATGTAGCAAGTGAACAAGCAGCAGAAGAAGACTAATCAAGGCCCAGATGAGAAAGGTGCTCAAATGTCAAGGGAAGACAAAGATGTCTTTAGAAACGTGATGTTTGCCACAGCAGCGCTTGAGTTTGGTTTGGGGCTTCAAAGAGGTATATTCAACAATTTCGTGGTGGAAGTTGTGGGCATAAACCCGGCAGAACTTGGGTTCGTTCAAGGTGTGAGAGAGATCCCAGGGCTTTTGACTGCTCCTTTTGCAATGTTGGCGCGGTTCTTCAGCGAGAACGTCTATGCAGGACTATGTATAATCATAGCAGCGGTCGGATTGCTTTTGCATACAGCGGTTGCCGGGTTTCCCATGCTGATCTTAGCAACACTCGTGCTTTCTTTTGGGTTTCACCTCTTTTACCCGGTACAGTCATCAATGGTAGTCAAATCGTGCCGCCCTTCGGAAAGAGCTAGCCGAATGGGTCTGATTAATAGCGTCGCCGCAGCATCATCACTGGTTGCGCTAGCGTTTGTACTGTTAATATCCCGGCTATTAGGAAATGCAGATTATGACCTCATACATCTTATTGCAGGTGTGTCGGCGCTTGCAGGCGGTGTAATGGTGCTTAGGCGAAAAACGGGTGCTACTGAGAAACCTACTACAGTCCTGGATTTCAACGTGAAGTATGCGAGTTATTACGTGCTTACCTTCTTAGGTGGTGCTCGAAGACACGTAAACGCAACTTTTGCAGGGTATCTATTGGTTCAGACGTACATGACCCCAGTAAGTACGATGGTGCTTCTTTCGGCCATTTCTAGTTTGGTTGCGATTTTTACACGACCGCTCATCGGCAGGTTAATCGATAGGTGGGGCGAGCAGAAATCACTAGTTCTCAACTATTCCGTCGTAATTATCCTGTTTAGTTCATATGCATTTGTGAATGATCCTTTGCTATTGTACTTCATCTACGTGTTAGACACCGGTCTTGTAGGATTCGATGTCGCGATTACCACGCATCTTGGGAAGATCGCGCCCCGAGAGGTCTTGTCAGCTGAGTATGCTATGGGGAGTACGATAAACCACATAAGTGGAATAGCAGTGCCGATGCTCGGAGGTTTGCTGTGGGACCATGTTGGCTCAAGAGCAGTGTTTCTTTGTGGGGCCGCCATAGCTTTGGTATCGATGCTCTACAGCCGAAAGCTGGATGAGAAAGAACGTATTGCCTTAGGGAGGACCGAGTCTTGATCTAGGCATGTTCATGCGATATAATGCACACACATCCTTAAGAAAATGACGATGAAGAGGGCAGTACCTAGAGGCAACTGTGAACAGGAAATAGCGGTCTGTGACTGAGAGCCGCTTGCTCAGGCGCTAGGGAACACCACCTCTGAGTCTTCGGTGGAAGCCTTTTTGAAGGATAACATCGACGTCGAGAACACGTTACAGTTCTTCCGAGAGATTACTTCATATTAGCGTATTTGAAGTTTTCTGAAGCAGGGTGGAACCGCGAACTAGAGTCTCGCCCCTCACGTAGAGGCGAGATTTTTGTTTATAGGTTGAAATGTCTGACTATCTTTTGAAAGTTAGGGGGAAGATGAAATGGGGGAAAGAGTTTTACCTGTTCCGGGGGATGGTCCCAAACAATTTGAAGTCAGGTGGGAAGGGAAGTCGCTGTCATTTCCCGCAGGGAGCACTTTTCTGGACGTCAAAGATGGTTTCGGTTGGGACGATGAAGTCTTAATGGTACAAGTAGATTGTGAGATGGGGCAGCTGTCTATGGAACTCATGGAAGAGATCAAATGGGATTGTTCCGTGACTCCGCTGGGATTTGAATCAGAAGAAGCGCGTGAAGCATTGCGTCATACTGCATCACATATCTTGGCGCAGGCAGTAAAGCGCTTATTTCCCAAGACACGCTTGGGAATAGGACCCGCAATCGAGGATGGATTCTACTACGATTTTGATACCGAACATGGCTTTGTGTCTGACGATTTGGCGATAATTGAGGCTGAGATGGCTCGCATCATAGAAGAGAACCTGCCTGTTTGCAGAGAGATCATGTCGAGGGAAGAGGCACGTGCGTTGTTTGAGCAAATGCAAGAACCATTCAAACTCGAGATCCTCGAGGAGATTCCAGAGGATGAGCCAGTTTCTATTTACAGACAAGGGGAGTTTGTGGACTTGTGCGCAGGACCTCATGTGCCGAGCACCGGGTATGTAAAAGCATACAAGCTTCTGAGTATCGCAGGCGCCTATTGGCGGGGTGATGAGAATCGTCCGATGTTGCAGCGTATATACGGGACAGCTTTTATGAACCAACAAGACCTTGAGGCTCATTTGGCAAGGTTGGAAGACATAAAGCGAAGGGATCATAGGAAACTTGGCAAGGACCTGGATCTTTTCAGCATAGAGGAAGAAGCGGGACCGGGGCTCGTGTTTTGGCATCCAAAAGGCGCAGTGATACGCGAAGTCATTGAGGATTTTTGGAAGAAGGAGCATAGAAAACGTGGATACGACCTTGTGTACACTCCGCATATCGCGAAACTCGATATTTGGAAGACGTCAGGACATTGGGATTGGTACAAGGAGAATATGTACAGCCCTATCATAGTGGATGAGGTGCAATATCTACTCAAGCCCATGAACTGTCCGTTTCATATCCTTTTGTACAAAAACAGCACAAGAAGCTACCGGGATCTGCCGATAAAATACGCGGAACTAGGCACTGTATACAGATATGAACGTTCGGGAGTCCTTCATGGGATGTTAAGAGTGAGGGGCATGACTCAAGACGATGCTCACTTGTTTTGCAGGCCGGACCAGCTTGAGGAACAACTTATTGGGGTATTGGATCTTACCGAGTTCATGTTAAAGACGTTCGGATATCATGATTATGAATGTATGTTGTCAGTCCGAGATCCGAATAACAAGGCCAAGTACATTGGAACTGATGACGTGTGGGAACAAGCAGAGTCAGCCTTAGAGAACGCTCTCAAGGCGAAAAACCTTCGGTACAAGATAGATATCGGAGAAGCCAAGTTCTACGGCCCTGCGATTGATATAAAAACCAGGGACGCGGTAGGACGGTTGTGGCAAGGGCCGACCATACAAGCTGATTTTAACTTACCGGAGCGGTTTGACATAGCCTATATCGGTGAAGATGGTCGTAGTTACAGACCTGTAGTGATTCATCGTACAGTACTAGGCACCATGGAACGGTTCATTGGCGGCTTGATCGAACAGTACGCAGGGGCATTTCCTCTATGGTTAGCGCCGGTGCAGGTTAGGGTCATGCCGATTTCCGATAAGCAGATGGACTATGCACATGAAATCACGCTTAGATTAAAAGATGCAGGTCTACGGGCTGAATGCGATTCGGGACAAGATAAAGTTGGCTACAAGATAAGGCGAGCCCAACTTGAGAAAATCCCCTACATGATCGTAGTCGGTCAAAAGGAGAAAGACGATGGGAGTATCTCTCTAAGGCATAGGAGCCTCGGGGTTTTGGGCGTTATGAGTCTCGATGAGTTTCTTGAGCGGGCGAATGAGGAAATAGATGCTAAAGCGCTAGAATCTTTGTTCACATGCGCGGATAGCTAGAAATGGAATTGCATTTGAGTATGTGGTATACTGTTAAACGTTAAGAAGAAGCCATCCGCTTCTCACCTTACGGTGTTTCATGCTGCTAAGGTCATCAAACTTGAATTGCTTATCGGACGGGTTGTAAGTGTAGCCGGTTCGAGTCGAGCTGGAAGTTTCGAGCGAATATGCGGGCGGGTGGAGGTTTTCATCGGCCCGCTTATTATATATAGGAGAAGGGAGGTGTAGTTAAATAAGCCAGGTTAGTCAAAGAGTAAATGAGGAAATCCGTGCACGCGAGGTAAGGCTTGTTTCTGTTGACGGAGAGCAGTTGGGCATCTTCCCGACCCATGAGGCAATAAGGATGGCTAGGGAGCGTGGCTTCGACCTAGTGGAGGTAGCTCCTCAAGCTCAGCCTCCGGTATGCAAGATGATGGACTTCAGCAAATGGAAGTATGAGCAGTCCAAGAGACTCAAAGAGGCTAGGAAAAAGCAGAAAACCCAGGATGTCAAAGAAGTCAAGATGCGTCCTACCATTGACGAACATGACTTCAACGTTAAGGCCAGAGCTTGCCAAAAGTTCCTGAGTCAGGGAGATAAGGTTAAGGCGACCATAATGTTCAGAGGTCGGGAACTCGCTCACATCGATCTTGGGCAAAAGATATTGGAGCGACTGCTGGAATATGTGAAAGACATTTGCACGGTTGAAAAACCGCCAAAAATGGAAGGTCGGAACATGACAATGATCTTGGCGCCAAAACCTCAAGATGCATTGCGCACCAAGTCGTCTGATATGGAAGACGTAGTTGAGTAAGATGGGTAGCTGGGACTTGGAGCGGGAGGTTTTGGGCGAGGGTTGAGGTATGCATTTCAGTGAATACAGAAAGGAAGTCTGAAGTGGCAAACAAAAACAAGATGAAGACTCACAGCGGTGCAAAGAAGCGTTTGTTTGTGACAGGCACCGGGAAAATACGTCACTTCCGTTCAGGCCATGGGCACAAACTCGTGCACAAAAGCCATGCCAGACGGAGAAGGCTGAGGAAGGACACTATCATCAACGACGTGTATGCAAAAGAGATAAGGGCACTTATACCCTACAAATGAGTTTGGAAGTAGGCGTGCACGTTAGTTAATATGTATCAGGGAAAGAAAGAAGGTAGCTGAAAATGCCACGTGTTAAGTCGTCGGTCACAAAGAGACAAAAGCACAAAAAAGTACTGAAACTGTCAAAGGGATACTATGGACGGCGCTCTAAGTCCTTCAAGATGGCCAATGCAGCCGTTATGAAGTCACTGAACTATGCGCGTATCCATCGTAAGGAGAAGAAAAGAGATTTTAGGAAACTCTGGATTGCTAGGATTAACGCTGCAGCTCGTATGAACGGCATGACGTATAGCCGATTCATAGACGGGTTGAGAAAAGCCAATGTGCAGATTAACCGAAAAATGTTAGCGGACCTTGCCGTGTCCCAACCCGAAGCTTTCTCGGAACTGGTTGCACTCGCAAAGAACCAGGTTGGTGCGGTTGGTCAATCCCAGTAGATAAGCTGGCGAAGAAAGAGTGGGTATTGTGAAACAAAGTGGTAGGTGGCTGACTCCCACAAGGTTTCTGGTGCTTAGTTTCCTATGCATGATATCGGTAGGGACTGTGTTGCTGATGTTGCCTGTGTCAGCGGCAAGCGGTACCGGGACCAGATTTGTGGATGCCCTTTTTACGTCAACTTCTGCGGTCTGCGTCACAGGGCTTGTGGTTCATAATACTGCAGCCTATTGGAGCGTATTTGGCCAGGTAGTTATCTTGTTACTGATCCAGGCAGGCGGTTTGGGAATAATGACGTATGCAACCGCCCATGCCTTGGTTACAGGTCGTCGTGTCACACTGAAAGAACGGATAATGATCCAGGAGCAAATGGGTTATTGGAGCCTTTCGGGGCTTGTGGGCCTCATGAAAGAGGTTATTTTGTTTACTTTGGTGTTTGAGGCTGTAGGCGCGCTGGTACTGGGAGTTGCATTTTCTTGTTCGATGGGCCTTGAGTTTGGAGAAGCTGCTTTCTTCGGCGTTTTCCATTCGATTTCTGCTTTTTGTAATGCAGGGTTTGATATAACCGGATCAAGTCTCATGGAATGCTCTGGCGCTCCATGGATCATTATTCCTATAAGTCTCCTGATAATACTGGGAGGCGTTGGTTTCTACGTTATAGCCGATTTGTACTCAAACAAAGCTAAGTGGGGGAAATTGTCGCTTCATACTAGGGTTGCACTAAAGATGACGGTGATTCTGCTTTTGGTGGGGACTGTCTTTGTATATGCATTGGAAAAAGACAACCCCGCCACTATTGGAAACATGAGCATAGGTGATAAACTACTTTCTTCGTGGTTTCAGTCCGTTACACCTCGAACTGCAGGGTTCAATTCAATAGCCACTGAGGGTCTGAGGATACCGACTGCTTTTTTTGTCATCTTGCTGATGTTCATAGGCGCTTCTCCGGGAGGCACAGGAGGTGGAATAAAGACCACCACTTTTTACTCTACATTCAAGTTCGTCGTTTCCTCAGTTAGAGGGCAGGAAGATGTGAACGTTTCGAAGAGGCGACTCCCTAGAAACTTAGTGACGAGGGCGCTTGTAATCGTTTTGCTATCCATTGGACTCATCGTTACATCGACTCTTTTGTTGACCATAACAGAGGATGCTGAGTTTCTTGACATATTGTTTGAAGTTGTCTCAGCTTTTGGAACGGTTGGACTGTCGAGGGGTCTAACCCCGTCTTTGAGTGACCTTGGGAAGATAGTCCTTACCATTACCATGTTTGCCGGCAGAGTAGGTCCTTTGAGTTTTATGATCGCGATCTACAGGAATTCTCAGAAGCCCAACATTAGGTATCCTGAGGAAAGAGTCTCAGTAGGTTAAGACTGAAGTAGTGAGGGAGACACATGCGGAAACAATTTGCAGTGATTGGCTTAGGAAGATTTGGAGGGAGCCTTGCCAGAACGTTAGGTAAGCTAGGAGCGGATGTCTTGGCCGTTGATGTAGATCCTGAGAAGGTGCAGGCTATCGCTCCGGTAGTGACTGAAGCCGTAGAAGCTGATGCAACAAATGAAGGTGTACTGGGCGAACTTGGGCTTAGGAATTTTGATGTAGTAGTTGTAGCCATAAGTGAATTCGAAGCCAGTCTTCTCATCACGCTATACCTTAAGCAGATCGGAGTCAAAGAAGTGGTAGTGAAGGCCGGAAGCGATGTTCACGGTAGGATCTTGGAGAGCGTTGGAGCCGATAAGATTGTCTTCCCTGAGAAAGATATGGGGAGGAGACTTGCATATTCCTTGGTCTCAGGAAGCGTTATAGATTATATAGATCTGTCTGAAGATTATGGGGTGGTGGAAGTACCGGTCCAAGGACCTTTAGTGGGTAGAACGCTTAGCAATTTGGGCCTTCGCAGCAAGTTTGGAATTAACATAGTCGGCATAAAAAGAAACAGTCACGTTAACGTATATATCAATCCTGAAGAGCCATTGCGGGAGGGCGACGTTATGATCGCCATTGGACCAACTGACGGAGTGCAACGGTTTAGCGACATGCTGGAACGGGGGTAGTAGTTGTATAACGAAATACCTTGGCGGCTTATAAAAAGTCTCTATCACAAGAAAGAAAGGGAGCGCGTAGGCCTCAGTGTGGGTGAAGGGCCTTCTGTGGTTCTTGCGGCTTTGCAGGCTGGTGTAGAGGTACATGCAGTCGTTCTGTCAGAAGATTTTGCAGAATCCGAGAAGGGCATTGCGATAAAGGAATCTATGAGACACTATAGGTGGCCCTGCCAGTTATTTGTCGTTTCTCCGCAATTGTTTGATAAAATCTCCGGTACTGATGCTCCCCAAGGTGCTTTGTGCGTTCTTACTGTTCCTTTTCGCTTTCTCGACGGTGAGCCAAAGGAGGTATGGAAACAGTCTCTTTATGTTGTCGGAGTTGACGTACAAGATCCGGGCAATGTAGCGGCTTTGGTGCGAAGCGGAGCCGCGCTCGGCGTAACTCATGTGATCGTAACGGGTGTAAGTGCCGATCCTTTTTCCCCCAAAGTGATAAGGTCTTCAGCCGGATCCATATTTGCGGTCCGCGTCACTTTCAAAAGAGATCCGATAGAAGTTTTGGCAAGCATGTGTAGTTCGGGTGTACTTTTGTGCAAAGCGGTCCCGAAGGAAGGTATTGTGCCATGGGACTGCGGGTTCTTAGGGTCTACGGCAGTTGTTCTAGGGAATGAGGCACAGGGCTTGAGAAAAGAAGTGTTGGATCTTCCGGGCTCGAATGTGACAATCCCTATGCCCGGCGGGATAGAATCGCTGAACGTAGGTATGGCGTGCAGCATTATGCTTTACGAGGCTGTTAAGCAGAGAATGGGCTCTTGCGATATTTAGGAGCCCGTGTGTTGTGGTATAATACTGGAAACAGTGAGAAAGCGGGGGATTGGCCACGGATATCGCGGATTTGTTTTGGTCAGTCTTCGAGATGACCGGTTCGGTGACGGCTTACCTGCTTTATCGTAGATATTCAAATAGCAATGCCAAATGCTCCAGAACACAAGATGTTGATATTCAATAGGCTTTAACCAACATAAAAAATCTCTATAATCCGGCTATGAAGGAGAACGTGGATCAGGGACTTGCACAGAGAGGGGACGACTTGGCTGAGATTTCCCTGCAAAAGAACTGATCAGAATTCACTCCGGAGCTACCGGGCTGAACTGAGTAGGTCCGGCGTGCCTTTACGTTACGAAGGACACGAGTTGGTCCGATATGGGACAAATTCCGGTGGTACCGCGGGAGCGAAGGCGCTTTCGTCCGAAAGGATGAAGGCGGTTTTTTGTTTTGAAGGCTAACCGGCTTGAGCCAAATCTTGCATAGACGAAGGAGGGGAGAGCGCAGGGCTTGTATTCTTAAGAAGGCCCGTGCTTAACATATGGATAAAAATATGTCTGAGGTTGAAAGCGAAAAAGAGTTCCTTGAAGAGATCCAAAAAGTCTCGTCGCTAGACGAATTGGAATCGCTTCGCCTCAAATATCTAGGGAAAAAGGGTCAGATTTCGCTTCTTCTAAGGAGAATCGGAAGTCTTCCCCAAGAAGAGAGACGTGAATATGGCGCAAAGGTAAATGCTTTGAGAGAGAAGATCTCCGACTGCATTTCCGCTAAGAAAAGAGAACTCGAGCGTGTTGCGCTTGAAGAATCCATAGCGAAGGAAAAGATAGACGTCACCCTGCCCGGAAAGATATATGAAGTAGGAGGGCTGCATCCACTAACCAAATCGTTACAAGAAATAACCTCAATCTTCTCTGGGTTGGGCTTTAGTGTGTACGAAAGTCGGGAGACCGAAACAGACGAGATGAACTTCGTAAATCTAAATATGTCGAAGGGGCATCCTGCTCGAGATATGCAGGATTCATTTTATATCACAGATGATCTTCTTATGAGAACACATACTTCTCCGGGGCAAATCAGAGGTATGTTGTCACTAGGGGGCAAGTTGCCAGTTCGGTTCATAGTTCCGGGACGTGTGTATCGAAGGGATCCTACAGACGCATCCCACCATCCCGTGTTCTACCAGGTCGAAGGGCTTGCAGTTGACACGGATGTAACATTTAGGCAGCTCAGCGGGGTAATCTCCACCTTTGTGAAAGCCTTTTTCGGACCCGATATAAGGATGCGATTGCGTCCAAGCTACTTCCCTTTTACGGAACCTTCATGTGAGGTAGATATATCATGTCTCCTATGCGGTGGCGAGGGTTGTTCTGTATGCGGAGGGTCGGGATACCTAGAGGTTGCGGGAGCAGGTATGGTTCATCCTCGTGTGCTAAGAAACGGAGGATATGATCCTCATGAGGTAACAGGCTTTGCGTTTGGGTTTGGCCTGGATCGATTAGCTATGCTTAAGTACGGCATTGAGGACATAAGACTTTTTTATGAAAACGATAGACGATTTCTCTATCAGTTTCGTGGGATTTGATCAGAATTCTATGCTGTGGTCTGGGCACAGTTTTGGGAGGTATGGATTTTAGTGAAAGTACCGTGGACTTGGCTAAAAGATTATGTAGATCTACCGTGGTCGCCAAAAGAAACGGCTGACCGCTTGACGATGGTAGGCGTTAACGTAGAAAACCTTTATTACGACAAACTAGATATCTCGTCGGTTGTTTCCGGCAAGATCCTTGATGTTAGGCCCTATCCCATGAAGTCTACGTTAAAAGTGGGAATTGTGGATGTTGGCACAGAAAAGGTGCAGATCATAAGCACCGCCCCGGGTTTTCAGGCGGGAACTGTAACGTTGCTCATAAGACCCGGTGGCCATCTTCCGGGCGGAACGATGATCGAGGAGAGAGATTTTGACGGGGTTGTGTCATATGGAATGGTCTTGTCAGCTAACGAATTGTTAACGGGACAGACCAACCGGCCATCAGAAGATATAATATCGCTTCCTCCCGAGACTCCTCCCGGACTTTCAGCTAAGGACATTTTCTGCTTGGACGACTGGGTGATGGACTTGGACCTTACCGTAAACTATTCTCATTGTCTCGGGATTCTAGGCGTTGCAATAGAAGCGGCTGCGCTGGCAGGGACTCGGCTAAAACTACCGCCGACTTTGGAGAAATGGGATTGGGCCGGTCCTTACGGTTCGAGGTGCACAGAGAACTTCCTGCATTCAGACGTAGGTTTTGGAATAAGGTTGGAGAATCCGGATCTCTGTCCCAGATACATAGGCAAGGTAGTCGAGGACGTAAAGCATTCTTACTCGCCTGTTAATATGGAAAGGCGTCTTTATCTTGCCGGACAAAGACCTCTTAACCTCGTAGTGGACGTAACAAACTATGTTATGATGGAAACAGGGCAGCCTTTGCATGCTTTTGACGCCGATAAGCTAAAAGGCAATACGATTATAGTAAGGACCTCTATGCCCGGAGAGAAGATCGTTACTCTTGACGGAGAAGAAAGGCACCTACCTGACGATTCGCTGGTAATTGCAGACGAAAGCGGGGCGATTGCCGTCGCGGGAGTCCTCGGAGGGAAATCTACAGAGATTACAGATGATACTCGCAGGGTGTTCATTGAATCTGCATATTTCGATCCGGTCAGCGTAAGGCGTACTTCTAGAAATCTTAGGGTTAGGACCGAGGCTGCACTTCGATTCGAAAAAGGTGTGGATCCTACTGGCCAGCCCGCAGTAGCGGAAAGAGCAGCGGATTTCATTTTGAGCTTATCCGGTGGCAGGCCGGTCAAAGGGTACGTGGAGGAGAATTATTCAGACCCGAGACCGAAAAAAATAGCGCTTAGCGTGGAAGATATAAAAAGGACGCTTGGAGTGGAGATTTCTGCGAAGGAGTGTAGCCGGTTTCTTGAAGGCGTCCATTTCAAGGTTGAAGAACCAGAAGGACAGCCATCGGCCAACACAGCCACTTTTATTGAAGTAACCGTTCCCCCAAGGCGCGTTGACATATACGAAGAAATAGACCTCATCGAGGAAGTCGCTAGATACTACGGTTACGATAAGCTGGGTACGGAAGATCTGAGAAGGGCTACGCTGGGAGATTTGGGCGAGCCATTTTCGTGTCGTAACCGAGTCGGGCACCTCTTGGTATCCTTAGGAGGGTTTGAAAGTACGACAAACTCGCTTTTGGATCCTGACGATTTGCTCAATCTTGGCTGGGAGGCTGAGGATCCTAGAGGCAAGCCTGTTAGAATCAAGAACCCACTGTCTTCGCAAGAGTCTGTGTTGAGGACAAGCATACTTCCGGGCCTTGTGAAAGTGGCTAGAACGAACCAGCGTTCAAGAATTCCAGGTATGTTTACGTGGGAAATCGGCACCATCTTCTTCCCGTCGGAAAGTGAATTGCCTATCGAGGCTGAACAATTAGGGCTATTATCTTTTGGCGAGCTCGTTCCGCAGACATGGGTATCTCAGGGAGAAACATCTGGATTCTACCAAATGAAGGGTATAGTGTCTCGGCTTTTTGATGTACTCGGTGTCGATCAAGTAAAGTACTTGCCTGTAGCAGGTATGCCGTTTCACCCAGGAAGATCCGGGAAAATCGTGGCCAATATGTCCACAATCGGCGAAATAGGTGAAATTCATCCGTTGTGCCAAAGGAACTTTGATTTGGATCTGCCTGTGACAATGGCATGGATATCTATGGATGCACTGCGAACTATGGTGAAGTCCAGGAAATACGAGCCCATCTCCAAGTTCATGCCAATAGAAAGGGACATAGCGGTAGTGGTTTCACGAGATGTTCCCGGTGGTGAGATTATCGATGCGATTTGGGATACCGGTTGTAACCTCGCTTCTGTAGTCTTGTTTGACATTTGGGATAAGCCTCCTGTTCGGGAAGGGTACAAGAGTCTTGCGATACGATTGGTATATCAGCCTAAGGAACAGACTCTGACCGAAGAGGAACTTGCACGGGATAGGGAAAATATAATTAGTAGGTTGCATCAAGAATTTGGCGCATATCTGAGGGGTTGATTATGCACAGATATGAGGTTGCTCATATACTAAGACAAATCGGCAGTCTCCTTGAAATCAAGGGCGAGGATGCCTTCAAGGTTCGTTCTTACGAGAGAGCGGCCGAATCCATTGAACAGGGTAATTATGATCTGGAGCTTTTGGCTCAGACCGGCAGGCTTAAAGAGATACCGGGGATCGGACCCAATTTGGAGCCTAAGATCAGGGAAATAGTCCTAACGGGTCGATCTTCATATCTGGACAAACTGACTAAAGAGGTTCCTTTGGGCTTGCTTGAACTCATAAAGGTTCCGGGGATAGGTCCCAAAACAGCGTGGATCCTTTATCAGAATTTGAACATTGACGGACTGGATGCGCTCGAAGATGCGCTCGATAATCATCTAATCCAACGCGTCCCCGGTCTTGGCAGAAGAAGAGAAGAGACTATTGCCAGGGGACTTAGTGAGATAAAGGAGTATGCTAACAAACTCGTATTGGGGTTGGCAGCGCCCGTTACGGACTATCTGCTCAAAGGTTTTGAGGAGGTTGGGCTCTCAGGCATCTCTGTGGGTGAGGTCCGAAGAGCGGTTGAGGCGGTCTCATCGATCGAGATTCTGCTTAATGCGACCCTTGAGGATCTTCTTAAGGATGAGGTATTGAGCGGATTGAAAGAGCCACTGGCCCACGAAGATGCTTGGAAAACCGCATGGGATCCCCAAAATGGCGCATTTTTGTTCTCAACTAATCTGGGCGTTCCCTTGAAGATATACACTGCACAGCCTGGGCAGTTTGGGGCGGCGAGTCTTGTTAGGACGGGCCCTTCTGAGTTTACGGAGTGGTTGAGAGACTTGGCTCAAAGGAAAGGGTACCGTTTGGCTCCGGACGGACTTTCAAAAAATGCAGAACCGATGCCTTCCTTTTCAGAAGAGCAAGTGTTTGAGACTCTGGGGCTCGAGGTTATACCCCCCGAAGTGCGTCATCGGCCTGTCTTTTGGGAAATGGCGCAATCAGGCAAAGCTATCGAACTTGTGGAACTTAGTGATATTAAGGGCGATTTGCACGTGCACACCAATTGGTCGGATGGCACAGCAACAGTGGAGCAAGTGGCTCTAAAGGCTCTGGAACTCGGGTACTCCTATTTGGCTATTACCGACCATGCTACAAAGATAAGAGTAGTGAGGAGCCTCGACGCCGAGAAAATCGAGGACCAGATTGCTGAGATTAAGAGGGTCTCTATGAAGTACCCTAAGCTAAGGATCTTTACAGGCGTAGAAGTAGATATACTCAAAGACGGGACGCTCCTTTTGCCGGATGATGTGCTATCTCGGCTGGACATCGTAGTAGCATCGATCCACCAAGATGTTTCCGGGTCAGATTACAGTGTGGTAGACCGCCTGATGAAGGCAGCCAGCAACCCCAACGTAGATATTATAGGTCATCCGACAGGAAGGTTCTTGGGTAGACGAGCGGGTAACTGGAGCGAGTTTGAGAAGTTGTTCAGTCTTTCGGCTTCTAACGGGACTTTCTTAGAGATAAATGCATTTCCTGAGCGGCTGGATCTTCCTGAAGAGCTAGTTTTTTCTGCTGCGTCCGAGGGAGCCAATTTGGTTATATCAACGGATGCGCACAGCGCTCATGGTATGGAAGACATCGTCTACGGGGTGAGATGTTGCGCCAGGCGAGCAGGGTTGTCTGCTTCCCATATAGCAAACACGAGGAAACTCGAAGAGTTTCTCAAACTAAAGAAGAATTGTGAATGAACGTGACAGGGGGATCGCCGGATGTTTGAAAAAGAGTGGTTAGAAAGGGCTTTGTCTTTTCAAGAATATGTAGACAAAGCGGAGATGAATGTTCCTACTATAAAAGCTAACTATGAGGACACGCAGATTAGCGAGGAGGACCATAAGTACTTTGCCTCTTTATCGTCTAAACTTGAAAAAGGCGCAATCAAAGTGCTTGCCCTCTCAGAACCTTGGTGTGGTGACTGTGTCGAGAATTTGCCGATAGTGGCAAAACTGGCTTCGCTTTATCCCTGCTTCGATTTGCTGGTGTTTTCAAGAGACGATAACTTAGATATCATGGATAGGTATTTGACCGACGGAAAGCGAGTTATTCCTGTGTTTGTGTTCTTCGACGAAGAGGGCCAAGAGATCGGCAGGTTCATTGAAAGACCTCAAGGTGCCAGGGACTTTCTTGCAAGAGAAACGGAAAAGCACAAAGGCCTTTCAGAAGAAGAAAGGCAAAAAGCTATGTACGGCGTCCGTACCCGACTTCGCAAATTATATAAAACACAGTTTAGAGACGAGACCATAAAAGAGATTCGGAGGATACTGGAAACTAGATATGAACCCGAGGACGCTTGAACTACTGGAGTACAAGAAAGTACAAGAAATGTTGGCTGCTCAGACAGACACGCCAATGGGCAAATCCCTTGCGAGAAACGCATATCCTGTCGGCGTACGAGGCGCGAAAGAGCTTCAGAAAGTAGGCCGCGAGGTCGAACAGGCGATTTCGACAACGTCTTCTCCTTCCCTCCGAGAAGTTCCGGACGTAAGGGTGAAGGTATCCGGTGCTATGCAGGGTGTAATATTAACCGGTGTTGAATTGCGCGATATCCTGATGGTGCTAAATGCGTTTGACACGGTGTCAACCTGGATCGGACGATTGGCTACGGATTTCATAAATCTCCATAGGATTAGAGAAATGATTCCCAGACTGCCGTTTCTAGTTGAAAAGCTCGCGCGCACTGTCGACGATCAAGGGGTTATCAAGGATTCTGCGAGTGAGAAATTGGGAACTATAAGGGGGTCTATGAGGCAAGCGCAGGAAAGGCTTAGAAAACGCGCCGAAGACCTCACGCGTCAAAGGTCTTTTGCAGATTATCTCCAGGAGCCAATAGTAACAATCCGCAACGGGCGGTATGTGTTGCCAATTAAGCAAGAGTATGCTTCCAAAGTGCCTGGGATTATCCACGATCAGTCGGCATCAGGGCAGACTGTGTTTTTGGAGCCATCGGAACTTGTGGAAATGGCGAATCAACTGAGACGATTGGAACTTATGGAGCGAGATGAAGTCGATAGAATTCTGACTGAAGTATCTGAGTCAATATCAGAGTCAGGGCACGAAATTCTAGAAGGCATAGAGGCCCTAGGACAGTTTGATCTTGGTATGGCTAAAGCCAGGCTCGTTTCGAAATGGAATGGCAGTTTTCCTACCCTAAAGGAACAGCCGGGATTATCTTTGGTCAAGGCATGGCATCCGCTTTTGAGAGACGAGCCGGTTCCTATGGATCTTTCGCTAGACGAATCCGAACGGCGAACCATAGTGATAACCGGGCCCAATATGGGCGGCAAAACGGTGGCACTAAAAACAGCCGGATTGCTTGTGTGCATGGCGCTTGCGGGCTTGCCTTGTCCTTGTGATCGAGGCACCGAGATTGGAGATATACAAGACATTTTGTGCGATATCGGTGATGAGCAGTCGATCGAAGAGAACCTTAGCACGTTCTCGGCGCACATGGAAAACATAAGGAACATACTTATAGCTGCAGGCCCTGGGAAGCTAGTCCTTATCGATGAACTTGGAGCAGGTACAGATCCCAAAGAGGGTGCGGCGTTGGCTCAAGCGATACTAACGAAGATTCACGAATCAGGGGCGTTGTGCATAGTTACCAGCCACTACGGTGAGCTCAAAGTTATGGCTCAGAAAACCCCTGGCATGTCCAACGCGAGTATGGAGTGGGATCCCGTGAATATGGTACCTACTTTTAGGCTTGTTCTCGGAAGACCCGGACGGTCAAACGCCTTCTTGGTCGCCAAGCGCCTCGGCTTGGATGATGATGTTCTGGCGATGGCAAGGGAGTATATGCAAGAAGATGTAGTCAGGCTCGAAGATGTTATTGCTGAGATGGAAGTCGCTTCTCAGACAGCTCGCATGGAGGCCCAGAGAGCATCCAGTGAAAGAGCGCTAAGTGAGAGACTTCGAGCTGAGTATGAGAATAAGTTGGCAAGTCTAGAAAGAGAGCGGAAGAAGATCATAAATGATGCCAAGCGCGAGGCTAAGGCTGTGATAATGCGAGCCAGGGCTGAGTTCGAGAGATCTCTGGACGAGATTAGGCAGGCCCAGTCTAAGACTTTGGCGGAAGTTAACGCAAAGGCTTCCGAAATCAGAGGTAGATTGCGAGAGGCTCAAGGCGATATGGTTTTGGACGAAGAAGATGATGTGCCGGGTGAACCGGTGACTCCCGATGAACTCGAACCGGGACTCCAAGTAAGGGTGATTGGGTTTTCTGAACCGGCAATAGTATTGGAGAGTCCAACTTCTTTGGATAGAGTTCTTGTACAAGTAGGGGACTTCAAACTAAGGGTCGATATTGGTCAACTAAGGAGCGTGGACAGTCTTGGAAGAAGAAAGCGGATGTCAGCTCCGCGGGTTGATCTTGTATCATCCGGAGAAAGCAAACCCATTTCTAGTGAAATAGACTTGCGCGGAATGACGAAGGAAGAAGCATGGGCAGTGCTGGACAAGTACTTAGACGATGCTTTCATGGCCTCCTTACCGCAAGTGAGGATCATTCACGGTAAAGGGACAGGTGTTCTGAGGAAGGCTGTCGAGGAATATCTGGATGCCTCCACGAAGTACGTGGATAGCTATCGTATTGGAGAGCCGTCGGAAGGCGGAACCGGTGTTACTGTCGTGAAACTAAAAAGATGAAGCTTAATAGAGTTTCCCAAATCTACTAATTCGAGCCGCTGCCTCCCTCCGGAACTGTTTCGCGGTGGTAGTTGCATAGTGAGTTCGGCTGTTTTCCTTTGGCTGCGATTTCCGTGATTATGTTTTCAGGAGGACAGTACAGTCCCGGCAAGAGTCCAGATTTATTGCACACCTGAATCGTTATGATAGAAGAAGGTTTTGCGAAATCTTCTACGGGCGTTCCCTCAGAGATTTTGCTCATCATTCGGTTCCAAATTCGTGCAGGATATGTTCCTCCTGTTATCTTCCATTGAGACATGGTTTTTTCCTGGTCATATCCCATCCAGACAACCCCTACCTTACTCGGGGTATAGCCGCAGAACCACGCATCTTTCCAGTCGCTGGTGGTTCCCGTCTTGCCTGCGGCAGGCCTTCCGAAATATGCATTGCCACCGGTTCCACCGGGTACCGTAATGGCATCTCTTAGCATGCTTGTCATAAGGTATGCAGATTCTTCTGAAATGACTATCGTCTTCTTTGCGGTATTTTCTTCAAGCACATTTCCATCCATATCTTCGACTTTTAGAACGGCAATAGGTTCGACTTTGATTCCCTGGTTGGCTATGGTACCAAAGGCAACCGTCATATCAAGAGGCGTTACTCCATAGGTGAGACCTCCTAGGGCAAGAGATCTCGTAAGATCTGAGCGTCCGCCCTCTATAGGAGTTTTTACGAGAGTAGTTATGCCTAATGCTTCTGCTGTCTCGAAACTCTTTTCGATCCCTACCATATCCTGCACTTTGCACGCCACAACGTTTAGCGATTGAACCACGGCTTTGCGCATTGTAACAAGTCCTTGAAATGTCCCGCTATAGTTTCTCGGTGAGAAACTCTCCTTGGTGGCAGGATCGACCCAGGTCACCGGAGCGTCGTCGATTACCGTGTACGGGCCCATTCCAGCCTCGAGCGCGGGAATGTACACAGCGATTGGCTTGAAAGCGGAGCCGGGTTGTCTCCGGGAGTCGGTAGCTCTATTCCAGCCGAGCATTCCTTCATGCTTTCGACCTCCGACTAATGCTAGAAGGTGACCCGTTTTTACATCCATTACAACTGCAGCGCATTCTATGTTTGGCTCATCTTCTTTGTATGGAAATACCGGATCAAGCACATCCTTTACTGCCGCTTCTGCAGCTTTCTGCGCCGATGGGCTGTATGTCGTATATACTCTTAGCCCTCCTCCGTACACCATGTCCGATGAATAGCGCGAAAGAAGGTACTCCAGAACGTAATCCAGGAAATACCCGCCCTCAGTAACGACCATTGGGGAATAATCGACTATATTCAAAGGTCTCTGCTTGTAGATTTCTGCCTCATCAGGAGAAAGGAAACCATATTCTGCCATCTGTCCCAGGACAGTGTTCCTCCGGTTGAGTCCTTCCTCAAGATTGGATTTGGAACCGTAGTATGAAGGTGCCCTTATGATTCCTGCCAGAAAAGCAGATTCTTCTACATCAAGTTCAGACGCGGGTTTGTTGAAATAAGCTCTCGCCGCCGCCTCTACGCCATATGCTCCACGGCCAAATGGAATTTGATTCACATACATCTCCAGTATCTCATCTTTGGTATACTTTCGCTCAAGCAGCGTAGCTACCATTACGTCCTGAACTTTTCTCTTAAGAGTCCGGTCCGGTTCGAGAAACGCTATTTTAGCCAGCTGCTGAGTGATTGTGCTTCCGCCCTGTAGGCTTGAAGCGTCAGTAATGTTCTGATAAAGGGCCCTGAGTATTGCGCGGAGATCGAAACCGGGGTGCGAGTAAAACCTATGGTCTTCTGCGGCAAGCACGGCATCTAGAAGGTGAGATGGCATTTCTTCTATGGGGATGGGGATCCTGTATTCTCCCGATTTCAACTCGGTCCACACCTCGCCCTGACCGTCATACAAGATAGAGGTAGCACTGGCCTTTGGCTCCAGGTTCGACAGGTCCGGAAGGTCTTTGTACGCAGATACTATGACGATTATTGAGAAACAGGCACCTATCAAAAGGGTGGCCAAAAGTAGGTATATGATAAGGTCTAAGACTCGGGGACCTTGCTTTTTGCGCCTTCTTTTCTTTGCCATGTTCTTACCCCCGAACGGCTTACGGTTCTTTTGTGCTCAATTCAGCGATCTCTTTGGATCTTATTATACTCTCCAAAACTTATTAGACGGTAAGATGCTATAAAAGTGTCACTATTATACCATTTAACCGTAAAGGGCGTTTTTGAGAAACGGACGTTTGCCCCAAGTACTAATTCGCAGTATGTTCAATGTTTCCTCTTAAGTGTGCAAAGGATGATATAATTTAACGAAAAGCCCAAGGAGGTGTATCGCTTTTGGGAAAAGAGAAACTAAAAGATGAGATTGATCGGCAGATTGATGTCATAAAGCAAAGGACTGCCATGCTTGTGACCGAAAGCGAGCTTAGAGCCAAACTTGAAAGATCAATTGTGAGAAAAACTCCCTTGCGAATAAAGCTTGGGGTAGATCCTAGCGCACCTGATATTCACCTCGGCCATGTGGTCGTGATGAGAAAACTCAGGGAGTTTCAGGAGCTAGGACACGAAATATACTTCGTAATAGGCGATTTCACAGGTATGATCGGTGATCCTAGCGGAAAATCCAAAACGAGACAGCAGCTGTCCAGGGAAGAAGTATTAGCGAATGCCAAGACGTATCATGAGCAAGCTACCCTAATACTTGATCCTCACAAGACTCACGTTGTGTTCAATTCCACATGGTTGGCACCCCTCACGTTTACCGACATAATCGAACTTTCGTCTAAGTTTACTGTTGCTCGCATGATCGAGAGAGACGATTTTCACAAGCGCTTCACAGAGGGGCAACCAATAGGGGTGCACGAGTTCTTGTACCCTCTGGCTCAGGCGTATGATTCGGTGGCGATAAAGGCAGATGTAGAGCTTGGCGGCACGGACCAGACTTTCAATCTTCTGGTCGGAAGAGACATCCAGCCCAATTATGGTATTGAGCCTCAAATTGCGATTACTATGCCGCTTTTGATTGGTACAGACGGCAAAGAAAAAATGTCCAAGAGTTTGGGCAATTATATAGGAGTAACCGATGAGCCAAACGAGATGTATGGCAAGGTAATGTCTATTCCAGATGAACTAATGGGCGACTATTTTGAATTGGTTTTGGGCGAACCGGCGGGGTATGGAAACGCTCTGAGAAAAAGCATTGAAAGCGGAAAGCGCCACCCCATGGAGGCAAAGATGGAGTTGGCAAGAAGGATTGTAGAAGAGTTTCATGGTAGTGCTTCTGCGAAATCGGCAGAGGAAGACTTTCAACGGGTTTTTAGAGACGATTGTCTTCCTAAAGACATAGATACGGTGAAGCTCGAAGGGGTCCGGCTAGGAGAAGAGATTCCTCTTCCTAAGCTGCTTCATATGTGCGGACTTGTTCCTTCAATATCCGAAGCAAAGCGATTGATCGAAAGCGGTGCAGTCAGAGTAGACGAAAAACGCGTTGAGGACGTTTCAGCTACTGTTAGAGTTCAGGAAGGGATTGTCCTTCGCGTTGGAAAAAGGCGAGTTTGCCGCATATCTCTGGATTAGCGGAAACTCTATTTACTCCAAGAGGTCGTGTGCTATCCCGTTTATCGATTATTGCGTACATAGTCCCTTTGCCCTCACCAGTTAATGGCAATTTTTCGTTCATTGCTTCACAAGATAGTGCCTTATGAGGGATAATAGTTTTGTAAGAGCAAGATGGAGGTGTTACTTTTGCGGGACCCGGAGAAAGTTGCCGTGTATATATCAAACTGGATGAAAGAGATGAGTCTTTCAGCGGGTGCCAAAGGTGGTGTATTTGGGGTCTCCGGTGGGGTGGATTCTTCTCTCCTGGTAGGCTTGGCCAAACGGGCATGGGGAGATAATTGTATGGGTTTGGTGCTACCATGTCATTCTCAGGCCAAAGACGTAGAGGATGCTATAGATGTGCTCACACAGTTTGGTTGCGAGCACAGAGTTATAGACCTTACACCCACATACGACGTGTTGACGAAATCGCTGCCGGAACCGCCCGGTGACAACATGCTTCCTGAGGCGAATTTGAAGCCAAGGCTTCGCATGGCGGTCCTTTATTATTTCGCTAATTTGATGAACTACATGGTAGTCGGTACTACTAACAAGCCCGAATGGTTCGTGGGGTACTTTACCAAGTACGGCGATGGCGGAGTTGACATGTTGCCTCTTGCAGATCTTAAAAAAGCAGAGGTCAGAGAACTTGCACGGTTCTTGGGCGTTCCTGATAGGATCATTGAGAAGGCCCCGTCAGGCGGTCTTTGGGAAGGACAGACCGATGAGAAAGAGATGGGACTCAAGTACGAAGATCTGGATGCTTACGTTTCAGGCAAAAAGGTATCTCCTCAGGTTGAATCAAGAATACTAGACATGCACTTAAGAACCGAACACAAACGGAATGTCCCACCGATGCCTCATGTTGGTACCGAACTAAAGGAGGAATAACCTTGTCAGGACATTCAAAATGGGCAAATATCAAGAGAAAGAAAGCAAAAGTCGATGCTCAGCGTTCAAACGTTATTTCGAAGGCTCTACGGGACATAACTATTGCCGCTAGACATGGCGGAGGGAATCCGGATACTAACTTCAGGCTTAAGATGGCCATAGATAAGGCCAGGCAGTCAAACGTCCCTATGGATAGTATTACTAGGGCGATAAAGAGGGGCACAGGTGAGATAGAAGGCGGACAAATAGAGGAGATCGTGTACGAAGGTTACGGACCCGGCGGTGTTGCCGTTCTTGTTGAGGTTGCAACGGACAATAGGAATCGTAGCGCTTCAGACATAAGGCACATCTTTTCTAAACACGGAGGCAAAATGGCCGAAGTGGGCGCAGTGTCATGGCTTTTTGACCTCAGAGGCTATATTGCCATTGACAAGGGGAATTTCAGCGAAGATCAGGTACTTGAAATGTGCATCGAAGCAGGTGCCCTGGATGTAGAAGCCGGCGAAGACTGCTATGAGGTGTATTCGGAGCCCGGGGAACTTGAGAAAGTGAAACTGGCGCTGGAAAAAGCAGGCGCAAGTATTCAGACGGCTGAATTGACTATGATACCAAAATCATATGTTAAGCTCGATGGAGATGAAGCGAGGAAGATGCTTAACCTGTTCGATTTGCTCGAATCCCACGAGGACGTTTCAAGGGTGTACGCGAATTTCGATATTCCGGATGAAATTCTAAGCGAGAGCATAGGTGAAGACTCGTAACGTTCTCTTTAGGTCGAACAAGTATTCGGAGGTATGATGATGCGAATCCTTGGTATAGACCCAGGCATTGCGCGTACCGGGTGGGGTATCGTAGACTCGGACGGTCACGAGTTTAAGGTGGGCGGCTATGGGTGTCTTTCCACCCCTAAAGAAGAATTGCTTCCCATGAGACTATTGTCCATCTACGAAGGCATAGGTTCCCTGGTAGATAGATACCGTCCCGATCTAATGGGCGTAGAGCAAGTGTTTTTTGCCAAGAACGTGAAAACCGCTATTGCCGTTGGGCATGCAAGGGGCGTTTGTTTGTTGGTAGGCGGCGAACGCGGCATATCTGTGGAAGAAGTCACACCCCTTCAGGTAAAGTCTTTCATAGTCGGTTACGGCAATGCTACTAAAGAGCAGGTAGGGATCATGATAAAGAGCATCTTAGGGTTAGCCGTCATACCCGAGCCTGACGACGTTTGTGATGCTCTTGCAATAGCAGTATCCGCGGGTATCAAAAGATCTTTTGCAGATACCTTAGATCGCAGTCGGGACACAGCATCAGAAAAGGGAAATGATATTTCAAAATGATATCTGAGATAAAAGGCACTGTGATTTCAAAAAGCAAAGATAATGTGACTATCATGGTCGGAGGCATGGGGTTTGAGGTGAATGTGCCTTCGGGCCTCCTGGATGCTTTACCATTTAATGATGATGTCCACCTGCATACACGACTTTTACTTCGTGATGATGGCCTGCATTTGTACGGTTTCAAGAATCCTGAAGAGAGAACGCTTTTCGATATGCTTTTGAAGGTGCAAGGTGTTGGGCCCAGGACCGCTCTCGCAGTTTTGTCTACCCTTTCGGTTCAGGAATTCTACAAGGCCGTCTTGTCTCGAGATGAGCATACGCTTACCAGAATTCCGGGGATAGGGAAGAAGAGCGCAGGAAGAATTGTAGTAGAGTTAAGAGATAAGATTGGGTTATCCGACGAAGCTCGGGCGCAAATCGGAGAACCGGGGACTGTCATAGATGAAGGAATCGAGGCGCTTTTGGCACTAGGCTATACCAGACAAGAAGCTGAGTCGTCTATCCTTAGTGCAAGTAAAAGCGTAGGTGATAAGGATCTTGAAACATTACTGCGGGAGGCGTTGAAATACCTTGCAAGATTCTAGATCTCTGATATCTAGGGAAGTCACTCCTGAAGATGAGATAGTGGAGGTTTCTCTGAGGCCCGCTACCTTATCCGAGTATATTGGGCAGCAGCGAGTCAAAGATAATCTCTCAGTCTATATTGAAGCAGCCAAACAAAGGCAGGATGCGGTAGATCACGTATTGCTATCAGGTCCGCCTGGGCTTGGCAAGACCACACTTGCTCATATCATTGCCGCAGAGCTTGGAGTAGGCATTAGAGTAACCTCGGGACCTGCAATCGAAAGGTCGGGCGACCTAGTAGCTATTCTTACGAGCCTCCAAGATAGGGATGTCTTGTTTATCGACGAGGTTCACAGGTTGAACCGTCAGGCCGAAGAAGCGTTGTATCCGGCCATGGAAGATTTCAGTTTCGATTGGATCGCGGGCAAAGGGCCTGGTGCGCGTACATATCGCCTCAAATTGCCTAGGTTTACTCTCATAGCAGCTACTACTAGGAGCGGACTTCTCACGTCCCCATTAAGAGATAGGTTTGGAATATCTTTTAGATTGGAGTTTTACAGCGAGCATGAATTGTTTCAAGTGATTTGGAGATCAGCCAAGATCCTTGGAGTTTCAATCGATGAGGAAGCGGCGCTGGAAATTGCAAGAAGATCAAGAGGTACCCCAAGGATTGCAAATAGGCTTTTGAGGCGCGTACGAGACTACGCCCAAGTAAAAGGCGACGGCACCATACATAAAGACATCGCCATAGAATCGTTGGCGCTGATGGACATCGATCCCAATGGACTAGATGGGCTAGACCGGCAACTTCTTTCGGCTCTTGTGGAAAACTACGGAGGAGGACCCGTTGGAATATCAACGCTTGCCGCTTGTCTGAGCGAAGATCCCGGCACCTTGGAAGACGTTTACGAACCCTATTTGCTCCAAATGGGTTTTTTGGAAAGGACTCCCAGGGGAAGGGTAGCCACCCAAAAAGGCGTGACCTACGTGCTTGGCGAGTCGGCCGGTAGAAAGGGGCTTTTTGAGGATCTTTGAGATTACTCCTTCATTCATGCTGTGGACCTTGCACAACTTATCCTTTGCATTTCTACAGGGCACAGGGTTTGATCGTAGAGGGGATCTATTTCAATCCCAACATTTATCCTGAAGAAGAGGAAGAAAAAAGGTGGGAAACATACGCCAGCTGGTCTCGCGATAATCACCTGCCCGTAAGGCGTATTTGTGTTCCGCATAGCCAATGGCTTTATGCGGTTTCCCATGATTTGAGCAAACCCGCTAGATGCGATGCGTGCTATTTGTTTAGACTCAAGGAAGTGGCGCGTTTGGCGAAAGAAGAAGGATATGATCTGTTTTCTACTACTTTGCTTGTGAGCCCGTATCAAGATCACCGGGGTATCGTTAATGCTCTCTCTATGGCGTCTTTGGAACATGGAATTCCCTACATCTACAACGATCTCAGTCGTGGTTATCTGCGGTCTCGGCAGATGGCACGAGGTTATCATATGTATATGCAAAAATACTGTGGCTGTGAGTTTAGCATGAGAGGTGAAAAGTAGACCGATGAGATCAATAGCAAGAAGAATCGTTATAGCGTCTATATGTCTACTGTGTCTTACTTGCGGTCTTTCGCTTCCGGGTGAACGCGCTTCCCACCAAATCGGCTATGCGGCTGCGGTGAAGGAACCCGAGGTGTTAGTGGGTTTGACTCGGACTACCGGTATCGCGGTCAGAGTTTCTGATGGATACGCACTGCGCACGGTGGAAGGCGTGGCCCTTGACTTGCCCGAAGATTCTCAAGTCAGTTTAGAACTGGCATACGGTAAGTTAACGTGCAGTGTGACTGCTAACGGAGCCCTGGTTTACGAAGGCGAGATGTCTAACTCGGTTTACATATTGTCAGGTTCGGAGGAAGGCTTCTTTACGGTAGTCACAGACAAGAATCCCGGTGCTCAGCTTACTGGAAGGTCGTATCGGGGAGACGCAGTTGCCATTAGGGACTCAAAGGATATTGTAGTTGCAAACCTCGTCTCTTTAGAGAAATATCTTTGGTCAGTCGTATCTTGCGAAATCCCAAACAGCTGGGATGTTGAGACTCTAAAGGCGCAGGCTGTTGCATCCAGAACATATGCTCTCAAACAGATGGGAGCTTCTGCGGCGGGCGTTATAGGGTTCGATAGGGGTCTTCTGGAATCGTCTTTGCCGCCTGAACAGGTGAAGATCTGGGCAGCGTCAACGGATCAAGAATACAAAGGTAGAACTTACGAGGATCCCAGGGTCGTTGCAGCTTGCGTTGAGACAGAAGGTGAAGTTCTGACTTACTTAGGGGACCTTATCCAAGCGTACTTTCACGCTGATGCGGCTGGTATGACAGAGGATCCGAGGTTCGTATGGGGCGGCTCTATTCCCTACTATGCTGCCGTTGCTGAAATAGAGCATTCATCTCCGCATTCCTTTTGGGAATTGTCATATGATGCTCAGACGCTGGCGCAGAGGCTGAACGGTAAGGGGCTCACAGGATCTGCCAGTATGGTACTGGGTCTAGAACCGGGGCTGTCAGGACGTTGGTCAGTGCTTAATGTTAGGTCTGCAAATGAAGATCTGAAACTAAAGCCTACTGAGTTTAGGTCTATCCTTCAATTGAAGAGCACTTGGTTTTCGGTGTTCAGACAAGGCGGCGGTCTTATGACGCTGGGCTGCCTGAATCCAACGTTGGATGTATATGTGTCTAATGGCAGCACCATCCATAAAAGCAGTCTTTCCAGCTGTAAAGCAATAGGCGGCGACACTTGTTCGCCTACCGGGCTCAAACGCGGAGCTTTGGCTGTGTCGGTTAGTAGGAATGGTCCTATCACCTTCACATTCCAAGGGAAAGGGAGTGGGCACGGCGTTGGGCTTTCACAATGGGGCGCTAACGAGATGGCCAAGTCCGGTTTGAACTATTGTGATATACTTATACATTATTATCCTGGAACAAGCATAGAACGATGGTGGTAGTAGAGTGAAAACAGAAGAATTTGATTATTTCTTGCCGCAAGAACTCATAGCCCAGGCTCCTTTGGTTGACAGAGATCAATCCCGCCTTCTAGTGGTTAGTAGGGAAGAACAGAAGATATTCCATCGAAAATTCAGAGATATTGTCTCATACGTAGAGTCCGGCGACGTACTCGTGACAAATGATACGAGGGTCATCCCTGCCAGGCTCTTAGGATTTCGAAAGAGTGGCGGCAAGGTAGAGGTGCTGCTCTTGCACCCATTGGGAGAAGATACGTGGGAATGCCTTGTTAAACCGGGAAACAAGGTCAGGCCGGGTGACGAGATTTATGTGGGAGACAAGACTATGCCTGAATTATCGGGTATGGTGTTGGAAAGAACGTCTTTTGGTGGGCGTATAATTAAGTGGTCCTATGATGGAAATTGGGAAGATGTGCTCGCAAGACTTGGTCATGTTCCTTTGCCGCCGTACATAAAAGCCCCGCTTGAGGATCCTGAAAGGTATCAAACGGTATATGCCAGAGTGCCTGGGTCTGCGGCGGCCCCTACCGCGGGATTACACTTTACGTCCGAGTTGCTTGAAGAAATACGTCACAAAGGCGTGAATATCGTCCCTGTCACGCTAGAGGTGGGTCTTGGTACCTTTAGACCCGTATCAGAAGAGAGCATCGAGGATCACAAAATGCATAAAGAGTATTTCGAAATTAGCGCTCAAGCCGCAAATGAAATCAACAAGGCCAAAGAGGCCGGCAGGCGTGTTTTCGCTGTCGGGACTACTGTGGTAAGAGTCCTTGAAAGCTCATGCGGAGAAGATGGATTGGTGTTGCCAAAGGAAGGTGCTACCGATCTTTTCATATACCCGGGCTACAGATTCAAAGTAGTAGACTGTCTTGTTACTAACTTTCACCTGCCAAAGTCTACTTTGCTCATGCTTGTCAGCGCTTTTGCCGGCAAGGACTTTATAATGAGGGCCTACGAAGAGGCCGTCAATGAGAGGTACAGGTTCTTTTCGTTTGGAGATGCTATGCTTATAGTATAGTATATGGGCCGCGGGTGTCAGAAGATTGACCCAGATATACTAATAGAGAGGCAATAATGTGGCTGGACTGAGTTTTGAAGTGATATCGGAAAATGGAGACTCCAGGATCGGGACCGTAAAGACTTTTCACGGCCAATTCCTCACACCTGTGTTCATGCCCGTAGGGACGCAGGCGACCGTCAAATCGGTTTTGCCTTCCGATGTGTGGGAAACAGGTTCTTCAATAATCCTTTCCAACGCGTACCATCTATACCTAAGGCCGGGGCCGGATGTCATTAGGGCAGCAGGTGGGCTTCATTCCTTTATGAATTGGCCGGGTTCGATTCTAACCGATAGCGGCGGATTTCAGATAATGAGCCTGGGCCATACAGTGTCTATTTCTGATGAAGCGGCAATCTTCAGATCCCATATTGACGGTGCTCTTATCAGATTCAGCCCGGAAGATGCCATAAGAGCCCAGACGACTTTTGGGGCGGACATCATCATGTGTCTTGATCAGTGCATTAGGCATCCGGCGACCTACGGAGAGGCAAAAGAAGCTATGGAGAGGAGCTTGCTTTGGGCTAGGCGGTCCCGAGAACAAGAGATTCCTGATACCCAGTCGCTTTTTGCCATCGTTCAAGGTTCAGTATTTCCGGATCTGAGAGAGCACTGCGCTTTAGAACTTGCTGCGTTGGATTTTCCGGGATACGGGATTGGTGGTCTGTCTGTCGGTGAATCCAAACGCGAGTTCTATGATGCTCTGAGGCATACTACCGAACATCTCCCAAAGACTAAGCCTAGATATTTGATGGGCGTGGGTCATCCGGTAGATATCATAGAAGGAGTCGAGTCAGGGGTAGACATGTTTGACTGTGTACTGCCTACTCGTAACGCGAGGCATGGCAGGGCTTTTACCTTCGAGGGTCCTTTGAATCTAAGGAACGCTTGTTTCGCTCAGGACTTTCTTCCCATCGAAGAAGGTTGTGACTGTGCTGCATGTCAGGGTTTTTCCCGTGCATATATTAGGCATCTCATTGCAGCTAGGGAGAGCCTTGCTTGGACTCTTCTTACAATTCACAATATAAGGTTTTTTCAAAGGTTCATGGAAAAGTTGCGCGAATGCGTGACAGAGGGCACGCTCCACAAGTTTCGCGAAGAAATCTCACGGGTATATCCTGTGTGACTATGTTACTTCGCATAAACAAGGTAATATGTGTTAGAGAGTAGAATATAATTGAGGGTTAGGGTATCTCATCGCATTTTTGCGAAGAAAACCAAATTCAGAAGGAGGTCATGAACTTGATTCTTGCAGCGGGTGCGCAAAGCCAGATGGTCGGTAGCATCATCTGGTTGGTTGTGCTTTTCGCCTTTATGTATTTTCTGCTCATACGTCCTCAGCAAAAAGAGCAGAAAGAGAGGGCACAGATGATTCGTTCTTTAAAACCCGGGGACAAGATTGTCACCATGGGCGGACTAATCGGGGTCATCACAAAAGTTGAAGATATGTCGGTAAAGGTCAGAATCGCTGAAAAAGTGGAAGTGGATGTACTGAAGACAGGTGTAGCAAGGATTTTGAACGACTAAGATCCCAACGTGTTCCCCAATTCCGATCTATTGGCTCTCAGAAGTGATCCAATCCGGGCTTTGCGCCCGGATTATTTTTGATATAATGGGATGTGCTGAAGAAGGAATAGTCAGTTGATTGGCGAATTCATCAAGTTGGGTATTGGGCTATCAAAAGGAATGAAGGACAGATCCAATGAGGCAAATTGGCAAAACCAATTCGGCGGTAGAAGACGGAAGCCAAAGAAGTACCACACCTAACGTTCCTTTCCGTGTGGTCAGGGAAGGAGATCTCCCCTTACATCTACAGGTAAAACGCAATATGAGCAGCCTTATCTCCCAGGGTTATTGGGGCAAGGGCGAAAAGCTGCCCACCGAAAGAGAACTGGCTATTGCACTCGGAGTGAGTAGAAATACTGTGAGTCTTGCGTACCGGCAACTAGAGACTGAGGGACTGATAACTTCAAGGCAGGGGAGGGGTACTTTTGTGTCTGATGCGGATCACGTTCTTACCGCAGAAGACAGAAGTGACCAGTTGGTTCAGATTGTTGATGCATCAATCGACGATGCACTGCTTTTGGGCTTCAGCCTTGACGAATTTGCATCAGTAGTAGAACAGGAAGTAGCGACCAGACGCCAATTGTTTAGAGAAGTAAGGATCGCGTTTATCGAGTGTAATCGCGAACAACTGGACTATTTTGCCCGGGAGATCGAGATCGGCACTGGCGTCAGGGTAATGCCGGTAATGATTGATGCTTTGGATTCCGAACAAGAATACGGCAAAGTTTTAGACGCTGACCTCATTGTGACTACTTTCTTTCATTTGGATGAAGTCCGTAAGAAGCTGCCCGAACGGCAGGACGATGTTCTGGGTATAGCTCTGGACCCGGTCATTGAATCCATGGTCAGGATTGCCCGTCTTCCGCAAGGGACAAAAGTGCTCTTGGTGTGCATTTCCCAAGCTTTTGCGGAAAGAGTTCTGAAATCTATGGAACTTGCAGGTATCACAGAACTAGACGTCCAAATCTGTACGCAAAAAGATACCGTTTCGCTAAGGGAGTCCCTTCATGGCAAAGGCGCTGTCATTGTCTCTCCCGGAAGACTCAAAGAGGTAACACCATTGGTTGAGGCCGGAACTCAGGTAATTGAGTTCATCTACAAGCCTGACGCAGGTTCCATGAACTTGCTGAGATCTTCTGTGTTGGAACACAGAAAAAAAAGAAACAATAACTAGGAGGCGATTTATCGTGGACCAAAACCTACCATGGGAGATAACGATCAACTCCAAATGGTGCAAGAAATGTGGGCTATGTGTGGAATTCTGCCCACGCGAGGTCCTAGAGATGGGCGACGATGCTCCAGTAGTAAAAGACGCTTCACGTTGCATCGGGTGCCTGTTATGTGAGATGCACTGTCCTGACTTTGCCATCTCAGTAAAAGGAGGCGTGAAGGAATGATGAAGAAGGGTTCTCAGCTTCTTCAGGGGAACGAAGCATGTGTTGAAGGAGCGATCGCAGCAGGTCTACGGTTTTTCGCAGGATATCCCATAACTCCTTCCACCGAGATTGCAGAATTGTGTGCTGCCAGGCTTCCGCAAGTAGGAGGCAGATTTATGCAGATGGAAGATGAAATAGCTAGCATGGCCGCAGTGTGTGGTGCGTCTCTAGCTGGGCTAAAGGCGATGACTGCGACGAGCGGTCCCGGTTTTTCGCTGAAACAAGAGAATCTGGGGTTTGCTATAGAAGGCGAAATACCTTGTGTCGTTGTCGATGTGCAGCGGGTAGGACCTTCAACAGGGATGCCTACGTCAGCTGCGCAGGGAGATGTTATGCAGGCAAGATGGGGCGTTCATGGCGACCATGAGATAGTCGCTTTATCTCCGTCCTCTGTGGAAGAGACCTACACTCTCGCTGTTGAGGCGTTCAACATAGCAGAAGAATTGCGCACGCCGGTCATCTTGCTGATGGATGAGATGATAGGGCATTTGCGGGAAAAAGTATCTTTGCCAGACAAGTCTGACCTGGTCATAAAGAACCGAGAGAAACCAACCGTTCCTCCCGAGCAGTATAAGCCTTTTGCATTGAACGAAGGAAAGATACCGGGAGTACCGCCTCTGGCGGCCTACGGGGATGGATACAGATTCCACGTAACAGGTTTGACCCACGGCGAAGATGGCTTTCCCACCAACAATCCTTTGGTAGGAGAGAAGCAGATTCTGAGGATTAATGAGAAAATTCGCCAAAGGAAAGGCGAATTATGCAAGGTAGAAGAGTTTTATCTTGACGATGCAGAGATAGTCGTGTTTGCTTATGGAGGAACTGCAAGGTCTGCTAAGAAGGCAGTGAAAGATGCACGTGCCCAGGGAATAAAGGCGGGGCTTCTTAGAGCCATCACCATTTGGCCTTTTGTTGAGGATGCAGTTCTAAAGGTAAAAGGCATGGCTCCGAAGGCTATAATTGTTCCCGAGATGAACCTGGGTCAGCTGGTTCTGCCCGTCAAGAGAGTCATCGGCGATAGCTGCCCAGTAGTGTCCATAAACAAGGTTGCAGGCCAGCTTATCGAACCTGATGAGATCCTCAAGGTCATGAAGGAGGCGATGTAGCATGGCTCTTCCCCTAGAAAAGTACTTAAGAGTGAACAAGATGCCCCATATCTGGTGCCCCGGCTGTGGCCATGGTATCGTTACGCAAGCGATTATCCGCGCAGTTGATGAGCTGGGGATCGATACCGAAAAGACGGTTGTCGTTTCGGGAATCGGATGCTCGTCCAGAGCGCCAGGATACATGAACTTCGATACGCTTCATACCACTCACGGCAGGGCTATTGCTTTTGCCACCGGAATAAAGATGGCTCGACCGGAGCTGCGGGTAATTGTGATTACCGGAGATGGTGATGCAGCCGCAATAGGCGGGAATCACTTGATCCACGCAGCGAGACGCAACGTAGATCTTACCGTGATTTGTTTCAACAATAATATATATGGAATGACCTCGGGTCAGTATTCTCCACTTACTCCTCAAGGCAGCTACGCGACTACTGCCCCATACGGTATGTTGGAGAGGCCTTTTGACCTATGCGAACTGGTTATGGGCGCTGGCGGTACCTTTGCGGCGCGCAGCACTACGTACCATGCAAGGCATCTGACGAATATGATAAAGGAAGCTATCTCCCACGATGGCTTTGCCTTTGTAGATGCTCTGTCTCAGTGTCCGACGTACTATGGAAGACGAAACAAGTTAAGGACACCTTTGGATATGATGAACTGGTTCAAAGATCGCGCAGTGCCTAAGGCTTCCTGGGAGAAACTGAGCACCGAAGAACGAGACGGGAAGTTCCCAATCGGCGTGCTCGTAAAGAGAGAAGCTCCTGAGCTTACGCGCGTGTACGCTGAGCTTGTTGCTAAGATAGAGCAAAGGGGTGAAGCTTAATGAGATTGGAACTCCGGTTTGCGGGTGAGGGAGGACAGGGACTCATAACTGCAGGGATAATTCTTGCGGAAGCTTGCGCTGAGTACACTGATCTAAACGCGATTCAAACTCAATCATATGGGCCTGAGTCAAGAGGCGGTGCATCTCGTGCAGATGTTATAATCTCGACCGAGGAAATAGACTATCCCGAAGTTAAAAGCCCTGATATTCTGCTGGTGATGGCGCAAGAGGCTGCCGACAAGTACGCATCAAGCGTCAGACCCGGCGGAACGATAGTTGTCGATTCAACCTATGTAAAGCTCCCTCACAAGGAAGATGTAAAGATTGTGGAGTTTCCCATCAGTGAGAAAGCAAAAGAACTTGGACGCGAGATCGTAGCCAACATCGTAGGGCTTGGCCTTATTGTGGGGCTTACAAATGTGGTGCCGCAAGAAGCGGTAATCGCTGCTATCTTGGACCGAGTTCCGAAGGGAACGGAAGAACTGAATAAGAAGGCATTCTCAACTGGCCTAGAAGCGGCCAAAACGCTTTGAGATAGTTTGCGCAGAACGGGAGTTTAGGAAATAAAGGGGGGTTACACGATCTTGATAGATGAAGCTAAGAAAACATGGGAACAAGGGACCCTAGCCAAGGTCCTAAAAAGGTATCCGGAAAGGCAAGAGGAATTCAGCACCGATTCTGGAATTCCGGTCGAACGCATCTACACTCCAGAAGATCTTAAGGAGTGGGACTATCTTAGCAAGCTGGGGTTTCCAGGCGAGTACCCCTTTACTCGCGGAGTTCAACCTACCATGTACCGAGGCCGCCTGTGGACAATGCGGCAATATGCAGGTTTCGGCACAGCTAAAGAGACAAATGAGAGATTTCGATTTCTCCTTGAGCAGGGGCAAACAGGTTTGAGCGTAGCGTTTGATCTCCCTACTCAGATGGGATACGATTCCGACCATCCTTTGGCTGAAGGCGAAGTTGGGCGTGTGGGAGTGGCCATAGATTCTCTTGAGGATATGGAAGTTGTATTTGACGGAATTCCTCTGGATAAGGTTTCTACTTCGATGACCATTAATGCGCCGGCCGCAATCCTCCTCGCCATGTATCAGGCAGTAGCAGAAAAACAGGGAGTTGAGCCCAGTCGATTAAAAGGGACGGTTCAGAACGATATATTGAAGGAGTATATTGCCCGTGGCACTTATATATTCCCACCTGGACCTTCGATGAGGCTGGTTACGGATATTTTCGAATACTGTTCTCAGAGCATTCCGTCGTGGAACACGATATCCATTAGCGGATATCACATAAGAGAAGCAGGAAGCACTGCAGCCCAAGAGATAGCATTTACTTTGGCTGACGGTATCGCATATGTCCAAGCGGCTATAGATAAGGGTTTGGACGTTGACGAATTTGCAGGTAGGCTTTCTTTCTTCTTCAACAGCCACATGAATTTCTTCGAAGAGATTGCCAAGTTCAGGGCTGCCAGAAGACTTTGGGCTAGGATCATGAAGGAACGTTTCGGAGCGAAGGAACCTAAGTCCATGATGTTGAGGTTCCATACTCAAACAGCGGGTTCCTCGCTTACTGCCCAGCAGCCAGATAACAATATAGTTCGAACGGCTATGGAGGCATTGGCTGCAGTGTTAGGCGGCACCCAGTCGCTACACACGAACTCAAAGGATGAAGCGTTGGCATTACCCAGCGAAGATTCTGTGCGCACGGCCATAAGGACGCAACAAGTCATCGCGTATGAATCTGGAGTTGCAGACAGCATAGATCCTCTGGCCGGAAGCTATTTCGTTGAGAAACTGACAGATGAATTGGAGCGGTTAGCTTCTGAATACATCAAGAAGATCGACGACATGGGTGGCGCAGTGAGGGCTATAGAGAATGGGTTCATGCAGCGTGAAATACAAGACAGCGCATACAGGTATCAAAAAGCCGTTGAATCGAAAAAGCGCCTTGTGGTTGGCGTTAATTGCTTTGAAGTCGAAGAGGAGCAGCCTAAGAATCTTCTGAGAGTAGATCCTGCTATAGGAGAGAGCCAGAAGCAGCGGCTCGCGGATCTTAAGTCCAGGCGAGACGGCATAGCTGTTGCCGGCGCTCTTGAAGCCGTGGAAAAAGCGGCAAGGGGCGAAGATAACCTGGTTCCTCCAATCGTCGAAGCAGTCAAAGTCTATGCTACTATAGGCGAAATCTGCGATGTCCTAAGAGGCGTATTTGGGATGTACCGACCTAGTCAGGAGCTGTAAAGGCTAAGAGGTTGAGAATCTTTTCTGAAAGGACTGATGCCTGTGCTAAAGAAGATTAATCACCTAGGGATCGCTGTAACCGATCTCAAAAAAGCAGTAGAGGTGTTTACCAAGGCCTTCAATCTGAAAGTTGGCGGAATTGAAGAGGTTGAATCTCAGAAGGTTCGGGTTGCATTTCTTCCAATTGGAGAAAGCAGAATCGAGCTTCTTGAACCTACCTCGGAAGATAGTACTATTGCGAAGTTCTTATCTTCCAGAGGCGAAGGTATCCACCATGTGGCGTTTGAAACAGATTCTGTAGTCGAATCTCTCAAGATTGCCGAATCTCAGGGACTCAGGCTTATTGACAAGGAGCCAAGGCCAGGAGCCCATGGAACAAAAGTGGCGTTTCTGCATCCGAAAAGCACGTGCGGGGTGCTCATTGAACTGGTCGAAGAATCGGTTTAGCGTTTGCCAATGAAGACATTAAAGGGAATCCCATTATGGGATTCCCTTTAATTGTTTCAGCGCAAGGAAGGAAATCAGCTCCTTTCCACAGAATATATCTGACGTACAGCAATACATCCTTTAGTGTGCGGCCTGACAAAATCCATACAGAGGGGGCTTTGTATAGTGGAGCGGTCGCCAAAGATTGTAGAGTACGTTTGCCTTGCTTGTGGCGTCCAAGGGTTGATTGAGATTCATGAGTTGCAGACACAGGATCCCGATGATAATGACCAGAGGGTTGCATTGATGTTGAGGTGCCCTAGGTGCAATGGACAAGTTCTTTCCATTGAGCGTGAGGGCGCCTCTAATGTTCCGGCGGTAGTACATGCCTAGATTGTAAAACGTGGTTTCTAAAGACCTCTTTCCTGAGGCTGCCGCTGCTTTTAAAAGCAGCGGCAGTTTATATATCCGACGTCTATTCTCCTGGGCACCGGCAACCTATTTTTCAAAATATTCTTCGAAAAGATTAGTGATCTAGCAGGAAATAAAGATCCATATGGAGAATGTAGGTGCAAAGCGGTGAAAAGTGGGGTATAATGGTCCAAATGAGCGGATTTGTTGGAGAATACCTGCATACGCTGGATAACAAAGGCAGAGTGGCTCTGCCCGTAAGGTTCAGAGAGACTCTTGGTCCTAGGTTTGTAGTGGCGCGAGGTTTGGACAAGTGTCTGTTTGTTTATCCATACGATGAGTGGAACAGCGTTATCGATAAGCTCAAAGCCATACCCATGAATCAGAAAGACGGGCGGAATTTCGCAAGATATTTTTTGTCAGGTGCTCAGGAAGTCGAGCCCGACAAACAGGGTAGGGTTATCTTACCTCAGAATCTCAGAGAGTACGCCGGATTGAACAAAGATGTGTTTATCCTGGGGGTTGGAAGCCGGATAGAGATATGGAATAAGGAAGCCTGGGATGATGCGAAAGAAGATCTAGGCGAACGGTTTTCGGCTTTAGCAGAAAGCGTCGTCGGAATATGATGGCAGAGCGACCTCACCATAACTATCACGAGCCTGTAATGGTCTCGGAAGTTGTCAGTTTCGTACTAGAAGTTCAGAGGAACGTTGTTTTTGACTGCACAGTTGGCGACGGAGGACATTCGCTAGAGATCTTGAGAAACAGCCCGTACACTTTCGTTTTCGGGATAGATGTAGACAACGAGGCGGTTTTGACCGCTCAGAGCAGAATCGACGAGGAATTCTGCGGTCGTTTTAAGGCGTTTAAATGGGATTACAGGCAACTGGAAAGACTATTATCAAAACTAGGTGTTTCTAGGATAAGCGCGGCCTTGTTTGATCTTGGAGTCTCATCTAGGCAACTTGACAGGTATGAACGGGGTTTCTCTTATAGGACCGATGCTCCGCTAGACATGAGGATGAATCCATGTTCGCCGAAACGAGCAGCAGACATCGTGTCCGAGGCTAGTGAAGAGGAACTGGAGCGCATCATAAGAGAATACGGTGAAGAGCGTTTTTCCCGCCGTATTGCCAGGGAGATTGTATTTAGGCGAACTAACGAACCGATTCTGACCACACAAGACCTTGTTGACGTCGTAACAAATGCACTGCCTGCAGGAGCAAGGAAAGACTATATTCATCCTGCTAGGAGGACTTTCCAGGCATTGAGGATTGCTACAAACGATGAACTATCAAGGTTAGGCGAAAGTCTGTCAGTAGCGTTCTCTCTTTTGGAGCCAGGTGGCGTTCTCATGGTGATAACGTATCACTCACTTGAAGATAGGATAGCTAAGGTCACCTTCAAAGAATTGGAAGCGAGGCATGGTGGTACCATTAGGACCAAGAAGGTACTGCGGCCAAGCGAAACGGAGGTACAAGGCAATCCTCGTTCTAGAAGCGCGAAATTGCGGGTCATCCAAAAATAGGGAGAAGTGGTATCTATGATAAGAAACCTGGAGTTAGATTCGAAAAAGTCTGTCCCTATTGAATTCTTCGGGATTTTGTATTTCGGTCTTTTGGTTGCAGTTGGGCTAATGTTAGTTTGGCAACCTGCTCAAGTAGCTACCATGAATCAGGAACTTATGGCTCTTGAGGAGACTCTAAAAGACCTTAAAATGCGCAATGAAGATCTGAAGCGAACAGTGGCGACTATGGAATCATTGACATTTATAGAGGCACAGGCCAGGGATGTTTTGGGCATGACTGACCCTATCCAAGTGAGGGCAGTGGCAGTTAACATAGACAATAGCAACGCAGTTGCTAAAGAAGACCCGGATCAGCTGACAGCAGACGAACAGGCGCCGGGCGGCTTGTTTGCTTGGATCAGCCGTGTGGCTGAGTTTATGAGAGATAATCTGATTGCTGCTAAGGAGCGGCGTTAGCAGTTCTATTCGGAGAGAAATATGATGGGGAGAGCGGAAGTCCGGAAACGGCTCAAGGTAGTTTTGTCTTTTTTATTCGTTTGTTTCGCGCTGATATTGGCACGATTGGTTTATGTTCAGATCATATGGGCACAAGAGCTAAGCCAAATGGCGTTGGATATGAGAATGAACGACATACCAATACAGCCCAAGCGCGGAATCATCGTTGACAGAAATGGGCATGAACTCGCATTCAGCATTGATGTGGAATCTTTATATGCTATTCCATCTCAGATAAAGGACCCGGTCCACACGGCCGAGGTCCTATCCGATGTTTTGGGCATGGATTACGAAAAGGTGCTTGCAATTCTGACGAGAACCAGCGGCTTCGAGTGGATCAAAAGGAAACTTCCGGATGACATAGTCCGCAAGATAAAGGAACTAAACCTCCAAGGTATAGGGTTTACTCAGGAATCCATGAGAGTTTGGCCGAAAGGGACATTGTTGGCCCAAGTTCTGGGCATAGTAGGCATTGATAATGATGGGCTTGAGGGTTTGGAGTATCAATATGACGATCTGTTAAGAGGAACCCCCGGTAAGTTCACCGTTGAAGTAGATGCTCTGGGCAATATAATACCTCAATCAGAAAAAGGGTATATACCTCCTTCAGACGGGAAAAACCTTGTTCTTACCATTGATGAACCCATCCAATTCATAGTGGAAAGAGAACTTGACAAGAGGATCGCAGAATCCAATGCTGCGGGCGGCGTTGTGGTGGCGATGGACCCGTCAAATGGTGAGATCCTTGCCTTGGCGATTCGTCCGGGATATGACCCTAACAACTACGATGAGTATCCTGCGGCCAACCGAAGGATAAAGGCGGTTACAGATTCTTTTCCGCCGGGTTCTACTTTCAAGCCTGTGACAGGAGCAATAGGGCTAGAGTGTGGATCTGTAAAGCCGACAGATGTGTTCTATTGTAATGGCAGTTTAAAGGTAGGAGTAGAGATACTACACTGCAACCAGTCGATTGCCCATGGCAAGCAGACCTTTGTGCAAGTGATCCAGAATTCATGCAACGTAGGTTTCGTGCAAATAGCTCAGAAAATAGGTATAGAAGATTTCTACCATTACGCCGATCTTTTTGGGATCACATCATGTACAGGGATCGATCTTCCGGGCGAATCGGCAGGGATTATTGTGCCAAAAGATCAAGCCAGAGAAATTGACCTTGCGGTCATGTCGTACGGACAGACTCTTCAGACCACACCGATGCAGATAGTGACTGCTGTATCTGCCATAGCTAACGGCGGAGATATTGTTGTCCCACACGTGGTTAAAGAAGTCACTGATGCCGAAGGAAACGTGGTCGAGTCTGCGTCTTGCGAGCCGGTCAGACAGGTGATCTCCGAACAGACGGCGCAAGAAATGCGCTTGGCCCTGGAGAAAGTTGTCTCAGAAGGTACCGGAAAGTCAGCTTATGTGCCAGGATACCGCCTCGCAGGCAAGACTGGTACCTCCAACAAAGTAGTAGATGGAAAGATAGCCCAAGACAAGTACATATCATCATTTGTTGGGTTTGCACCTGCTAATGACCCGCAAGTGGTGCTTCTGGTAATGATAGACGAGCCAAAAGGCGACTACTATGGTGGCGTTGTCGCCGCACCAGTATTTTCATCGATTATGCGGGATATGTTGCGCTACCTTGAAATCCCACCCCAAGAGGAAGTCCTAGACATTGGAGGGCAGGATGTTGTAAAAGTTCCTAATCTAGTCGGAAAACCCGTTGACACAGCTTTGAATGAACTAAATCAAGACGGTTTCACAGTACGCACTGAGGGTTCGGGCGGCACCGTGCTGGACCAGTTTCCGGTTGCCGGTTCTAAAGTAATAAGAGGCACGGATGTGGTATTATACACTGAAGGTGATGAGGAACCTGGCGAAGGAATGGTCAGGGTTCCTTCAATTGTGGGTCTTGGGATGACGCAGGCACGGGCAAAGCTCAAAGACAGCGGGTTGTCTTTGAGCGCAGAGGGTAACGGGTTCTGTGTTACTCAGGAACCTCAAGCCGGAAAGATAGTTCCGGTAGGTACTACCGTCAAGGCTGTTTTCAGAATGGACGTAGGCCAATAGCATAAAACCGGTCATTGATGCCCATATCTGAGCGGGGGTGGCTTTTATGTTGCTTTCATTATTATTGCGGGGGCTTTCCAACGCCCAACTTGTTCGAGATTGTGAGGTAACTGGAATTTCTTACGATTCACGTGAAGTGAAGCCGGGAGATTTGTTTGTAGCAATAAAAGGCTACAAACAGGACGGACACGATTTTGTTGCTGACGCCCTTTCGAAAGGCGCCAGCGGGGTAGTTGTTGAACACATCGTTCGCATCCCTCAGGACAAGGGCATTGCCATAGTTGAAGATGCCCGATTTGCGTTATCGCACCTAGCGTGCGCCTTCTATGGGAATCCGAGCCGAGATCTTCTGGTAGTTGGCGTGACCGGAACAAAAGGGAAAACGACTACCTGTCATATGGTGAAAGACATGCTAGATAGCATGGGGTATTCTACAGGCTTGCTGGGCACGGTACATAACATAATCGGTGAAGAGGTGCGACCTTGTAAGCACACTACGCCGGAATCCCCGGATCTTTTGTCTATGCAAAGAGAGATGGTAGAAAAAGGCTGTACTGCTGTGGTTATGGAAGTTTCTTCTCACGCTTTGGCTCTTGACAGGGTAGCCCATGTTGAGTTTGATGTGGCAGTATTCACTAATATAGGTTCCGACCACTTGGATTTTCATGGCACTATCGATAACTACATCGACGCGAAAGGGAAGCTCTTTGAATCCCTTCCTCGGACACCAGCCCGGCCTGAGCGCAATCTTCCTTTTGCAGTGATTAACAACGACGATCCTTTCAGCGACTACTTCTTGTCAAAGGCGCCGGAGATGAGCATCACTTACGGTTTGGAACAACCATCTGACGTACGTGCAACTGACGTAGAGGTAGGCTCTCGCGGAAGCTCTTTTTCGATTTCCTATGGCGGAAAAACCATAAGGACACAGATTAACTTACCGGGTAGGTTTAATATATATAACGCGCTGGCCGCCAGCGCAGTATCTTTGGGATTGGGGTCAGACCTTTATGAAGTGGCGGAAGTCCTTCCTAGGCTTTCGGGAGTCAGGGGACGTGCCGAACTCGTGTCAGGTACCGAAGAGTATGCGGTTTGGGTAGACTATGCTCATACCCCGGAAAGTCTCAAAGACATCCTAGATACCGCTCGACAAGTTGCTGATAACAGAGTCATAGTCGTCTTTGGTTGTGGCGGTGATAGAGATAAGTTTAAGCGTCCTGTTATGGGCAGAATTTCTGGCGAAATAGCGGACGTGGTCATAATCACCAATGACAACCCAAGGACTGAAGACCAAGAAGAGATCCTTGACCAGATAGAAGTAGGTGTAAATGAAGCCAAACGAGCAAAGCCTGGCCTTGTTTTTGAGCGCATAAGCGATAGGGGAAAAGCGATTGCCAGGGCAATTTCGTTTGCCCAAAAGGGGGACGTAGTGGTGATTGCAGGAAAAGGGCACGAAACCTATCAAATACTTGGGGACCGGGTGGTTAGCTTTGACGACGCCGAAGTAGCCCGAAATGTAATAGAGGCGCTTAAAGACTATTCAGGGCACGAAAAGCCTGGGTTAGGGGAGTTTTGAAGTGAAGTATAGCCTTTTGGAGGTAGCTGGGATTGTTGATGGGGAGATCTTGCAGGGGGACCCTTTTGCAGAGGCCGAGAGCGTGAGCATTGATTCGCGAACGGATGTGAGAGGGTCTTTATTCTGCGCGATATGTGGCGAAAGGGTAGATGCCCATGATCATATCAATGAGGTTGCTGCAAAAGGCGCAGTTGGGGCGATTGTTGAGAAACCGGTAGAGGTCCCGGACCCTAGATTTGGGATCGTTTTGGTACAGTCTACTACTCAGGCGCTAGGGAAACTGGCTGCCGATTACCTAGCACGCATGCAAGTTGATGTCATCGGTATAACCGGCAGCGTAGGCAAAACAAGCACTAAGGATTTGGTGTCTTCCGTTCTCAATCAGCGTTTCAAGACATACAAGAACCCCGGAAACATGAACTCCCATATCGGTTTGCCGTTGGCCGTGATGCAGATGGAACCGGGTTACCGATACGCGGTTTTGGAGATGGCCATGCGAGCTAAAGGAGAGATACGGGAGCTTTGCGGAATTGCAAAACCGAAATTTGGTGTTCTAACAGACATCTCTGAATCTCACATAGGAGTCTTGGGAAGCATAGACAAGATAGCTTCCGCTAAAGCAGAAATTCTGGAAAGTCTGCCTGATGATGGCATAGCATTTCTGTGTTGGGACAGCGAATTTGTGCGGAAGGTGAGTGACCGAGCCAAGTGTCGAGTAGTCAGCTACGGGTTACGTGACGATGCGGATTGTAGAGCATTCGATATACACAAAGTAGACGAGTCTACATATCAGTTCAAAGCTGGCTATCTTGGTAAAGCAGAGGAATTTATCCTGCATATGCCAGGTTTTCATCAGATTCAGAACTCACTGGCAGCAATAGCCATAGGGTATGAACTTGGGCTTTCTACGGACGAGGTTCGTTCGGGTCTTTGTAATGTGGACCTGAGCCCGATGAGACAAGAGGTAGTACATACAGAAAAGGTTACAATAGTAAACGATGCGTACAATGCCAGCGTGAAATCAACCAAGGCGGCGTTGGACCTTCTACACGATATTCCGGGGATCCGCAAGATTGCGGTTTTGGGCGATATGCTAGAGATGGGGGAATATGCGCCTAAAGCACATTTTGAAGTGGGAGTATATGCGAGAAACAAGGCTGATATCTTGATTGCTGTAGGACCCTTGAGTATCCATACTAAGCAGGGTTGGGACCATGGCAGATCTCAAGGGACTGACGAAACGGCTTTTTGGTTCTCAGACAAGGATAAAGCTCTAGACTTTATAAGTCACCTGCTTCAGCGTGGCGACGTCTATTTGGTGAAAGCTTCCCGGGGAATGCAGTTTGAATCGATAGTCGATGTTCTTCGGGAACTAGGCAATAGCTGTGATTGGGGATGATGGCTATATGGATGGCGGAGAAATATCTTTGTCTTTACTATTGGGGCTCTTATTATCTTTGGTTTTTGGTAGATTCCTCATACCAAGACTTGAGGAACTTAACGTTGGACAGCAGATAAGGCCAGAAGGTCCCGAATCTCATAAGAAGAAATCGGGGACCCCCACTATGGGTGGTATCATATTCATTTCTGCGATCATTGTTTCAAGAGTCATTGTGTATTTGTACAAAAAGACAATCCCGTCTAAAGAAGAACTACTCATACTCGGTCTTATGGTGTCTTACGGTCTTATAGGTTTCATAGATGACTATAGAAAGGTGAAATTGGGGCGTTCTTTGGGTCTCAGGGCCAGAGAGAAGTTCGCTTTGCAGTTTCTTTTTGCGGTGTTGTTCTTGTGGGGTGTGCCCGAGATGAATGCCAGGGTAATTCTACCTTTTAGCGGTAGTACCTGGGACATGGGATGGTTGTATCCGCTCTTTGCGCTAGTCCTCATCTTAGGAACGGCAAACGGTATGAATTTCACCGATGGTCTTGACGGTCTGGCAGCAGGCGTTGCGTCTATCGGACTTCTGGCATATTTCGTTATAATCACGTTCATTATTTCTCCTGCGTACGGGAAGGCGATAGGCGGTTTGAGTTCCTTAGCTCTTTGCTCAGTAGGTGCTTTGCTAGGGTTTTTTTACTACAATCATCACCCTGCAAAAGTGTTTATGGGGGACCTCGGTTCTCTTGCTCTCGGGGGTCTTCTTGCCGGTTTTGCTATCTGCACTCGAACCGAGATGGTGTTTCCTTTCATCGTTGCAGTGCAGTTTGTAGAGGTCGTTTCCGTCATCTTGCAAGTGGCATCTTTTCAGCTGTTTGGGAAGCGGATTTTCAAGATGACTCCTATACATCATCACTTTGAACTGCTAGGTTGGAACGAACGGAAGGTAGTTCTCCTTTTTTGGTGCTTTTCCTTTGTCATGGCAATCATAGGGGTGGCATCCTTACTCGGTATCTGAAGCAAAGGTGGCCTTTAGGGACATGAAGAAAGTTAAAAACGCCAATACTGTACAAAGAGGTAATCCAGACTATACCTTGTTTTTTTCAGTGCTCACTCTTTTGGCTTTGGGCATTGTCATGGTGTTTTCTGCAAGTATGCCACGATCTCTGCGGTTTTATGATACTGCCTACTATTTCATTAAGAGGCAAGGAATGTGGGCCGTCCTTGGCCTGATTTCGATGTTTTTTTTCATGAACTTTGACTGTTGGCGATACAGAAAAGTAATTCCTCTGGTGTATGGGGTATCTCTTGTGCTTTTGACTGTCGTTTTAGTGCCTGGCATAGGTCAACTAAGAGAGGGTTCTAGGCGATGGCTAGGTGTTGGGAATCTGGGGTTTCAACCGGCGGAATTGGCCAAGACGACTACAGTGTTATTTCTCGCAGATCAACTTGGAAGGAAAAGAGGCGGTGTGCGGCTCGCCAAAGATCTTGTGCCGTATCTTTTGCTCGTAGGAGCTACGGCGGGGTTGATCTTGATGGAACCTGACTTGGGAACCTCAACGATCCTTGCTGCTAATTCTGTTCTTGTTTTGTTCATCGCAGGTGCCAATGTTTGGTATTTGGTTGGGTTGGCCGCACTAGCCACACCGATTGTCTATAAGGTCATAATGGCCGAGGATTACATGAGAACGCGTCTTTTGGCGTTCCGTAACCCTTGGGAAGACCCGCTGGGGTCCGGGTACCAAGTAATCCAGTCGCTATATGCTTTTGGCAGCGGGGGGTTGTTTGGCCAAGGTATAGGTTTGTCACGACAGAAGGGGTTTTATCTTCCTCAGGCAGATACCGATTTCGTGTTTTCGGTCATTGGAGAAGAACTGGGGTTCTTTGGGACGTCCCTTGTCGTAGGGTTATTTGTAATCATAGCGTGGAGAGGATACACTATTGCGATGAACGCCCCTGATAGGTTTTCTTGTCTGTTGGCAGCCGGTCTCACCTCGGGGGTGGTCATTCAAGCTGCAGTGAATATGGGCGTGTCTACAGGTGTTCTACCCATTACCGGGATAACCTTGCCTTTCATAAGCTATGGCGGCTCATCGTTGCTTATGTCGCTTAGCAGTGTAGGTATATTATTGAATGTTTCCAGATATACGGTTGATAGGAGTTGACTGCCAGATGAGATGTATAGTGACCGGAGGAGGTACAGGTGGTCACATTTACCCTGCTATAGCTGTTGGAAAGAGCATCCGGAAGATCGTGCCTACTTCTTGTGTACTGTACATAGGTACAGGTTCCGGTATGGAGAGTTCGCTGGTACCTAGAGAAGGTTTGCGTTTTGAAGCGATTAGATCGTCTGGCATAGTTGGAAAATCGCCCATTGTTGCTCTAAAAGGAGTCTGGAATGCGGCCTTAGGTGTAAGCGATGCAAGACGGATTTTCCATGCATATCGTCCGGACGTAGTCTTAGGTACCGGTGGCTATGTGTCGGGGCCCGTTGTCTTGGCAGCAAGGCTCATGGGCATCCCATGCGCGATTCAAGAACAAAATGCTATTCCGGGGAAGACAAATCTTTACCTGTCAAAGATGGTAGACGTCACTTTTGCGGCATGGGAGTATTCGCTTCAGTATTTCCCCAAGTCGGCTAACGTGAAAGTGACCGGAAACCCAGTAAGAGAGATACTGTTTTCAGTTTCCCGCGATGAAGCACGGGCGTTTTTTGGCTTAGACGAGCGTTTTACGTTGCTGGTCTTAGGAGGTTCGAGGGGCGCCGAGAGTATCATAGAGGCCGCGATAACCATAGCCAGCGAGATGGATGACAGCATACAGATGCTACTAATAACCGGTTCACGGTACTATGAAGAAACGGTTAGCCGCCTTAATGCTGTTGCCGAAGCCGACGGGTCGGGGGCAAGGACATCCAACGTCGTGCTGAGACCATTTGTCTACAACATGGAGATGGCATACCACTCCTGTGATTTGGTTTTGTCAAGAGCTGGCGGCATGACACTAGCTGAGATTACGGCTCTGGGATTACCTTCAATTATAGTGCCATCACCAAATGTGGCCGGGAATCACCAAGAATATAACGCGAGAGCCCTAGAGACTGAAGGCGCCGCCGTAGTTGTCAGAGAGTGCTCGGATTCGATACGTCAGATCAGAGATTCTTTTTTCCGGCTGGTCAAGGACAGAGATGTGGTTGAGGCCATGAGGAAGGCTTCCGGGAGTATAGGAAAACCGAATGCTTCGGAAGAGATCGCTCAGTATTTGGTGGAAATGGTCGAAAGGACGAAGAAGTGATTCCGAGAAAAGAGGGTGGACGGTGAATAAAGTTCATTTCGTTGCAATTGGGGGACAAGGCATGTCAGGTATAGCCCGCATCCTCATAGAACAAGGTTTTGAGGTTTCAGGATCGGACATGAAGTCGAGCAGCACAACAGATGGGCTTCGCAAACTTGGCGCTCGTGTTTGCATAGGCCACAGCAGGGAGAACATTATAGATCCTGATGTGGTCGTGGTGTCTTCCGCCATATCTGAGGACAATCCGGAAGTCCTAGAGGCGAAGAGAAGAGGGATACCCATCGTCCATCGGATGGATATGCTACTTTGGGCAGTACGAGACAAGAAACTTGTGACAGTCGCAGGCGCTCATGGCAAAACGACTACTTCTTCTATGATCGCCTGGGTGATGGAGGAAGCCGGAGTGGATCCCACATACCTGGTCGGCGGTCAAATTGGAGATAGGGGCAACGCAAAATTGGGAAACGGGCCATATGCCGTTGTTGAGACAGATGAGAGCGATGGCTCTTTTCTCAAGGCAAAAGGGGACATTAGTGTAGTTACAAACGTAGATAAAGATCACCTAGACTATTGGGGTTCATTTGAATCTCTAAAGGATGCATTTCGCTCATACCTAGAGAATACGTCATGTGGCGGCAAGAATATCGTCTGTACAGACAACGAGTTTCTTAGGGGATGGATTAAAGATCATCCTGATGCAGTTTCATACGCCGTTGAAAATGACGCGATTTGGCGGGTGAAGGACATATCTGCTGATGGCTGGGGGAGTACCTGCTTGGTTGAACGAGAAGGTGAGGTCGTTTCTAAGATGCGGCTTGGAATACCCGGGCTCTACAATATTCAGAATGCTTTGGGAGCGATTGCGGCTGTAAACGGCATCGGAATCCAGGCGGATGATGCATGTAGGCATCTGGAGTCATTTCCCGGCGTAAAGCGGCGACTTGAACGAATAGGCGAATTCGGTGGAGTATTGGTTATTGATGATTTTGCCCATCACCCTAGAGAAATCGAAGCCGCGCTGGATGCAGTAAAAGATACCTTGCCCGGCTCCAGGCTCATCGTGATTTTCCAACCGCATAGATATTCTCGTACGAGGCTCCTACATGACGAGTTTGGCCCTGCTTTTAGAAAAGCCGATGCCTTGATAATCACTGAGATATACGTTGGGCCCGGGGAGAACGAGGATCCCCAAACGAAGGCGCAAGTCATAACCGAAGCAGTACGGTCTTTCGGGAATCAGTGTGTTTTTCAGATAGATGAAATGGTAGAAGCTGCCCGCACCGCAGCGAGCCTTGCTCGCCAAGGAGACGTAATAATGACTATGGGAGCGGGTGACATATGGAGAGTTCACGATGTGCTGCGTCGTTTGTTGGATTAGTTTTTCTGTTTGACCTACTGTTTTATGAAAGGAAATGACAAGGAGAGATTGGTCGAAACTAGACACAGATCCAAAAACCGAGACGCCGAAGAACTTGAATACAAAGGACCTGATATACCCTGGGCTTTTGTAACTGTGTTTTTTATCCTTATTGGCGTGTTTTTGTTTCTTTGGTGGTCGCCTATGTTTTGCGTGAGAAACTATGCTATAACAGGGATTTCCCGTGTCCAACGTGATGAGGTGTTGGCGAGATGCGTTCAGTGGTCTGATAACATCTTTGCTTTGGATCTAGAGAAAATCGAAAGGTCTCTTGAGGGGTGTCCATGGATCGAACGCGCAAGCTGTAGCAAGAAACTACCTGATACTTTGCATATAGATATAGTTGAGCGCGTGCCTGTCGCGTTTGCGCCTATAGACGGCGTGGTCTGGTTGATAGATAAAGACGGACGTGTCCTCGAGGAAGATGACGGAACATCCGGAGGGTTAATCGCCATGACCGGGATCCAAGGGCCGGTCGCTCCGGGCCAATTCCTGAGTTCAGCGGAATGTGGTTGGGCTCTGGAAGTGATTTTGGGTGTTGGACCGGTAACACGAAGCAAAATGATCGAAGTTAACGTCCAAAATGAAGAGTGTTCGATTATACTTGATGATGGATGTAAGGTCTTTATGGGTAAAGAAAAGCCCGATTCTGAAACTGTGCTAGCGGTGCTAGAGTCCATACTTTGTGAACTGGAATCAGAGGACAAAATCGCGGAGTATATCGATTTGCGTTTTGACAAACAGGCAGTTAAACTGAGGTAGCACAGAAAGGTGGTGAGAACCTTGACCAAGCGTGGTTCCCAGGCGGCATTGGCCATTATTTTCCTATTATTCGGATTTATGCTTGCGACCCAATTTAGGGTGCGCCCATCTATTGATGCAAATGTGTATCATCAGCGTTCGGAAGAACTTTCATTGCTGCTTAAGATCACCGAAGAGGAAAGGGACAGACTTAAAGAGGAAGTCCAGGTCTTGCGTGATCGGGTAGCTGAGATTATGGCGGGGCAGGCTGACGTAAAAGCGCTCCAGGAAGAACTCATAAAGGCACGGATATTAGCAGGGCTTGTCGAGGTGAAAGGCCCGGGAGTAACGGTTGAGATGAATGATGCCCAGAAGCCGGTGGGTTCGGGCCAGGATCCCAACCTCTTCATTATCCATGATGATGACATTCTAGCCGTGGTCAATGAGTTGTTTGCCGCCGGTGCTGAGGCTATGTGCATTAATGGCCAACGTGTAGTGGCAACTACCGAGGTCCGTTGTGTGGGTCCCGTAATCATGGTTAACGGTAACAGAGTGGCGCCGCCCATTCTTATACAGGCCATTGGAGATTCAAGCGTGCTTGAGGCGGCTCTTAAGATGCGCGGAGGTGTCGTTGATAACCTGGGGCTATGGGGTATTGAGGTGAAGATCAAGGTGGAGGAAGAAGTTGTATTGCCGGCGTACAGCGGGTCCGTGAATTTCAAATTCGCACAACCGGTTAAAAAAGAGGGGTAAGTGCAATGTTGTACTTTTTGATGGCTTTGGTTATAGGGATCTTGATCGGTCTCAAAATCCCGTGGCAAATACCGCCAATACTTGCCCGATATCTTGCAGTCAGTCTTTTGGCGGGCGTAGATACCTCTCTTGGCGGTCTGAGGGCTAGTCTCGAAGGCGATTTTGATACTATGATTTTTGTCACAGGGTTCTTGGGAAATACCATTTTGTCTGCGGTTTTTGTGTATGTAGGTGATGTTCTGGGTATAGAATTGTATCTTGCTGCGGTTGTGGCTCTGGGTATTAGGATATTTAACAACGTAGGAATGATAAGGCGACTCATCCTCAGGAATCTAACCAGAGAGAAGGCTCAAGAGCAGGCCGATACTACGATTACGATTGCGGAAAAGGATGAAGGTAAATAAACCATTGTCGTTGAAAACAGTTTCTGAGGTGAAGAGGGGAGTGGGTGATGATGATTGAAGAACAGCCCAGATATGCAAATTTGAAGGTGGTAGGGGTTGGCGGCGGCGGCACAAATGCGGTTAACAGAATGATCGATTCAGGAATTAAGGGAGTGGACTTTATCTGCATCAATACTGACGCCCAGGCACTCAATTTATCCAGGGCCCCCATAAAACTCCAGATTGGCGAGAATATAACAAGAGGTTTGGGCGCGGGCGCAAACCCTGAAGTGGGCGAAAAAGCTGCCGAGGAATCGAAAGATGAGATCGTGGAGTATCTTAAAGGCGCGGACATGATCTTTATCACCGCCGGTATGGGTGGTGGAACAGGCACGGGTGGAGCTCCTGTAATTGCACAGGTAGCCCGCGAAGTCGGGGCTCTAACAGTAGGGGTAGTCACTAAGCCTTTTTCCTTTGAGGGGAGGCGTAGGATGAATGTGGCTCTCCAGGGGATCGAAAGACTAAAAGATAGCGTTGACACTTTGATCGTTATACCTAACGATCGGCTTCTACAGGTAGTCCCCAGGGATGCATCAATTCTAGATGCTTTCAAGGTGGCGGATGATGTGTTGCGCCACGGGGTTCAAGGAATCTCAGATCTAGTCTGCGTTCCCGGGCTGATCAACCTAGACTTTGCAGACGTCCGGACCGTAATGATGGACACAGGTTCTGCCCTTATGGGTATCGGGGTGGCGCAAGGTGAGAATAGAGCGAAAGAGGCTGCTATGCAGGCGATTGCAAGCCCTCTCCTTGAAACCAGCATAGAAGGCGCCAAGGGAGTACTCATGAATGTTACAGGCGGACCCGACCTGGGGCTTTTCGAAGTTACCGAAGCGGCGGACATCATAAGCCAGGCTGCAGATCCTGATGCCAACATCATTTTTGGCGCTGTGATCAACGATAATCTCGAGGATACCATTCAGATTACTGTTATAGCCACCGGTTTTGATAGCACAACCCCACGGCGAGTGTTTAGAACGGAAGACGATACCATAAAGATTGATACAAGAGACTTACTTGAAGTGCCTACGTTTTTGAGGAAAGCAAAGTCGCCTGAAAAACCGAGGTGAGCTCAGGATATTGTTCTCGGTCGATATAGCGGGTTCTCTTTTTTACGTGACCCTACCAGGCGTTGATTTCCTATGCTTTGGTTTTTGCGCTTCTACGCCAATGCAGGTTCTTCCTTGACTTCATACTTGTTGTACAATACTCTCTAAATGATATGGCTAAGACAAAGAAAAAGAAAATCGACAAGAAGAAGCAGTTAAAGAAAAAGATGCAGACCGTAGGAGTGGTGATGGTTATTCTCCTACTTGGCCTGATATTGTTGTGGCCTTATCTTCGGTCCGCATTTCTCACTTTGTTTGTGCCCATAGGCAGAGGTACGCCGGGAGTCTTGGAAGACAAGATATCGGGTAGCGCAGTTTTCCTCGGAGGCCAGGAAGTCCTGGTGGCTCCGCTTTCGGGCAAAATTGAGTTCAGACACGAAAATGGCGATTCAGTAAGAAGCGGCGGCACAGTATGCACTATTGAATCTCTTGTAGATGGCCATGTGGTAGAGGTTAAATCTCCTTTGTCAGGAACTTTCTTTAATGAAATGGTCGTTGAAGATCTGCTTCTGTCTTCTTTGGACTTATCCGGAAAGGATGCTTCAGAAATCTCTGTACTTGCGTCCCAACTTTCTAACCCCCAACCCGTCGTTGTCGAAAATGGGCAGGTCGTTTCAGAGGGCGAGATGATTGCCCGCATAGTCTCAGGGAGCAAAGTCAGGTTCTACCTCGTTCTTATGACCGAGAACCGACCGGATTTGGTCGTCGGCGACAAAGTCAGAGCCGAAGTCGGTGACACCGTTTTGTCTAACTGCACCATAGCCGATGTCATCGATGGAAAGCCGCCGGGATACTCAGTGATTTCAGGTGAAATAGATGAGGTGCCTCCGGAAGAATACGTAAGGACTGCGCACATATCTCTTGTCACCAGAAGGCAGGAAGGCATAGTGGTGCCTTCTCAAAGTCTGGTCCAAAAGGACGGCCGAATCGGGGTTTTGACAGTACAAAAGACATATGCCCGTTTCTGCCCGGTAGAGGTTTTGATGGTAAGAGGCGATCAGGCCGTCATAAAAGGAATTGATGAGACCAGCGAAATAGTGTTCAAAGGGAAGGCGTTTTTGGATGGAAGGAGAGTCAGATGATAAAGGATAATTTGGATCTTGTCAGACGAAATATTGAAAATGCATGCAAGAGAGCCAAGAGAGATCCAACCTCAGTAAGGGTCATGGCCGTGTCCAAGGGTGTCTCTTTGGAGGCTATTGATGAAGCCCGGTCATCTGGCCTCTCTTATTTCGGAGAAAACAGAGTACAGGAAGCACGCGAAAAGAAGGAGATAGGGGTTTTCAACGGCGTTGAATTGGCGCTAATCGGTCATCTTCAGACCAATAAAGCTTCAATGGCAGCGAGGATTTTCGATGAAGTGCAATCGGTAGACACGATAAGAGTCGCTGAGATCCTGTCGAAATTCAGCAGAAAGTACAAAGAGACGGACCTTCCGGTCTATGTGCAAGTAAACAGCGGATTAGATCCCAACAAGTATGGATGTAAGCCTGAAGAAGCGTTTGAGATAGCATCAGCCATCACGCAATTGCCTGGGTTGCGACTCATCGGCCTTATGACTGTTGCCCCCCTTTCAGATGAAACTGATAGCGCGCGCAGAGCTTTTAAGGGTCTCAGGATACTTAGGGACTTTCTTTCTGACCGTGGTATCCCTGAGAATTGTCTCAAGGAGTTATCCATGGGAATGTCTTCCGACTATGAGATAGCGATTGAAGAAGGTTCAACTGTGATACGGCTGGGGACAGCCTTATTTGGACCGCGGACTTACAAGTAGCAGGATCTTTGCGTTGATCTGCAGAAACTACATAACTGAAACATCGAAATCAGCTGTATTGGAGGGGGTTTCATGGACCAAGAAAGGACCAAACCGCCGATTCCCAGGATTTCTACCCTAACGCCTCTAGATATTCATAATAAAGAGTTCTCCCGTGGTTTCAGGGGATACAACGAAGAAGAAGTTGATGAGTTTCTCGACCAGATTGTGGCCGAGCTGGAAGGACTTCTTCGTGAAAATGAAGAGTTACGTGGGACTATCGCCGCTTTGGAGATGAGACTAGATCATTACAAAGGATTAGAAGATACTCTCAAGAATGCAATTGTGCTTGCCCAAAAGGCTGCAGATCAGATTAAAGAAGCAGCGGAGAGAGAGGCAGATGCTGTTACTCAAGATGCAAGACGTCAGGCCGAGATGACGTTAAGAGAAGCGGAGACCGCGCGCAAGAAGACTTACGAAGAACTTGAGGTGCAGAGACAGAAAGTTGTGCGGTTTAAGACGGAGATGAGGGCGTTTCTCCAGTCGGCACTACAGATGTTTGACGAGAATCTAGATTTTGTAACTGAAAGCCTGGTTGAAGTAAAGAAACCTGCTGATGACGACGAGAAACCCTTTTTCAATCTCAAAGACATACTTACTAAATGACGGGAGTTGAAAAGTTATGCGTGTTGTGGGTATCCTGGGAGGAATGGGGCCGCAAGCCACATGCGATTTGTTTCTTAAGGTAATACAAAATACTCCGGCTCAGAAGGATCAAGATCATCTGAGGGTCATAATCGATTCGAATCCGAAGATACCGGATAGAACAGCCTACATTCTCAGCGGAGGCGAGGATCCGAGACCTCTTCTTTTCGAGACTGCCAAAAATGTGGAAAAAGCAGGTGCTTCTTTTATAGCGATCCCATGTAACACCGCGCATTATTTCCACAAAGAGATACAGGCGCAAGTTAACATTCCGGTGCTTCACATGATGGAAGAAGTTGCCCGGTACCTAAATGGAAAGGCGAAAAAGGCGGGTCTCTTGGCGACGACCGGGACTTTGAGGACTGGATTGTACACTAGGTCTTTGGCCAAAGTGGGCATTGAATCGATTATCCCTGCCGATGAGGACCAAGAGTCTGTTATGGACGCAATTTATATGGTCAAGGCCTCGATACTTGAAAAAGCTAGACAGATCTTGTTGGAGCAGGCACGAAAACTCGAAGCCCGTGGCTGCGATGTAGTGATCGCAGGGTGCACGGAAATCCCACTTGTGCTAAAGGACGGCGACCTTGGGATAGAAGTTGTAGATGCGACTGACGTATTGGCCAAAGCATGCGTAAAATACGGATTGGGTAAATGACGTTTTTGCGCCTGAGGAGGAGGGAATCCGTTTGAAGGCCACAGTTTTTACAAATGGGCATTTGTGTGGTGGTGATGGTGTTTACTCTGGTTGTGACAGCATTGCGTCGTTCGGCGGCAGGATAGTGTGTATAGGTGAGTATAAGGACTGTCTCGACTCGTTTCCGCGAGGCGTTAAGCCGGAAATAAGAGATCTAGGCGGCAAGACGGTGATTCCGGGGTTTGTGGATAGCCACATTCACCTGTTAGGCTTCGGACTTAACCTTCAAGTGCTATCTTTGGTTGGTGTTACCTCAATTGAGGAATTGAAGGAGAAAGTAAGAGAAAGAGCCCTAGAAACTGAAGAAGGCGGCTGGGTGATAGGGAGAGGTTGGGACCAGGGTCTGTTCTTAGAAAAAGACTATCCGACTCGATATCACTTAGATCAAGCAGCCGAGGGACATCCTGTATTTCTGGTTAGGTCGTGTGGGCACATTGCCGTTGCTTCATCGAAGGCCCTTGAAATTGCCGGGATTAATCGAGATATTGAAGATCCTACAGGAGGCGTTGTAGATAGAGATTCTCACGGAGAGCCTACAGGGATATTAAGGGAATCTGCCTTAGGACTGGTTCAGTCTTGTATCCCAAAGGTAGAAACCGAGGCGATGGAGAACGCACTTGCCAAAGCGGCACAGTATGTCCTTTCAAAAGGGATTACATCGGTTCACACAAATGACGGACAAGCAGGCTTCTGGGGAACCATGGACTTGTACAGGAGGGTTCGAGAAAAAGATATTCCTCTGAGGGTATATTGGGATATTCCCGGTGAATTCTTTGAAGAATTGTCTAACGGTTCCCTTCGTACCGGTGACGGCGATGACTACTTTAGAATAGGTGCGGTGAAACTGTTTGCAGATGGTTCTCTTGGCGGAAGGACGGCGGCTTTGGAATCTGATTACAGCGATGATCCCGGGAACAACGGCATTTTGGTCGTATCTCGGGAAGACCTCAAAGAGATGGTCCATCGAGCTCATTCGATCGGGATGCAGGTGGCGATACATGCTATCGGTGATCGGGCCGTAAGGGTGAGTTTGGAAGCGATTGACTATGCGCAGTCAAGGCTCCCTGAGTATAAATTGCGGCATAGAATTGTGCATGCTCAGATCCTTACTCCTTCTCTCATATCTGAAATGAAACGTGTCGGGGTGGTTGCCGACATTCAGCCCAAATTTCTGTCTACGGACATGCTTTGGGCCCTGGACCGCGTTGGGCCTGAGAGAATGCAATCCTCTTACTCATGGCGCTCAATGCTCAAAGCGGGTATTCCCCTGGCAGGTGGTTCTGATTGCCCAGTTGAGCCTCCCGATCCTTTGTTGGGTATTTACTGTGCAGTGACGAGGAAGGACATGCATGGGAATCCGCCTTCAGGTTTCTTCCCGAGCGAACGTCTTACAGTGGATGAAGCGATAGACTTGTTTACCTTGGGGGGAGCGTTCGGAGCGCACGAGGAAAAGAAAAAGGGCAGGCTCTCAAGAGGCAACTTGTGTGATTTCGTAGTGCTTTCAGACGACATATATTCCATCGATCCTGATCTCATCAAAGACCTAAGCGTCTCGCTTACTGTGGTAGGTGGGGATGTGGCCTACGAGAAAACTTAGAATCAAGTATAGTCCGGTTAAAGCCAAGGAAATAACGAAAATCCTGGTTACAGCCTTGTAGAAGAATTGCTCAGGGAATATCTGAATTAGTCTGTCTGATTGAGGGTCGAGAAGCCATAAGTCGTTGCTGAATACGGCAAGGTGAAATGTTGTCCACCACTTTGAAAAATCGAAAACCGCCCCGGCGGCAATGAGAATTACAAAGACGCACAGTGTGGCGCAAGAGAGTCTGAGAGCCTTCTGCAGATTCTTGGTGATGGGTTCTTTTTGCAAGGTTGCTATGAATACACCAATCACGATCAGTGCTTCGCAGGCATGCTTAGCTGATATCCCTAAGCGAAACAGACCGCGAACATCTTCGAGGTGCTGTATTTCATGTTCTTTGAAAATGGGCATAACTGTTCCATCGATCTCGACTTCTACCTGAGGGCTTGATACGGATCCTGTGAAATAGGCGAGCAGATGTTTCCCAATAGTTGCCAGATCTCTTTCGGATATCGCTACTGTTTTCGCTATGCCCAGATCTGACCATGAAGACATATAGAAGTTAGCGTTCAGAGCTACCAATTGGATGGAAAGAAGCACGTTAAATCCCGAGAGGCCTATAACGAGGGTTCCTAAGACTAACATACTAGATATCCTTTTTTTCATCTGAGCAGGTTTTTTCATTATACGCCACTTCTTATCCTACATGTTATCTGTGTATAGTCTATCACAATGTTTTATAAGCAAAAAGAAGGAAGCATTACCAGCCGAAGAGAAGATCAGCGGCAGATCTTGCAGGTTAACCTTTGTTTTGTGTATGCTGTAGTGAGACTGGGCGCATGCGAAAGTAGGGAATAACGATTGATGTTTTGGTCTTCAATTGCAGGGGTTTTGGTTCTAGACCAGATGAGCAAGTATTACATACGACGGCATTTTTCGGTAGGAGAGTCGCTACCTATCATAGATGAATGGGTGAAGTTGCTATACACAGAAAACGCAGGTGCTGCTTTTGGCATGCTAGAAGGCGGCAGATGGGTGTTTGTGTTACTGAGTAGCGCTTTTATGGTTTTTGCTGCCATTTTGTATCCGAGAGTGCAGGGCTTTGGTTGGCCTATTGTAGCGTCACTTGGATTGGTAGTCGGAGGAACCGTTGGCAACCTTATAGATAGAGTGGCCCGAGGCACAGTAACAGATTTTATTGCGGTCAAGTATTTTCCGGCCATCTTCAACGTGGCTGACGCTGCAATAGTCGTAGGATGTTTGGTCCTTGTGATCTGGATCATATTTTATCCACATGGGATGGAGATATAAGGTGGGAGATAAAGACGTTTCAGAGTTGGGGCCTTGCGAAAAGAAGTATAGTTTTTGTGTTTCGGAAGAACATGCCTCTGAAAGGATAGATGTATTCATTGCGGGAGCAATCGGCGGCGAGATTTCCAGGTCACGGGCACAGAGCCTTATAGAAGAGGGGAAGGTCACCGTTAACGGGAAGATCGCATCAAAACCTTCTCTTAGGGTGAAATCAGGCGATGCAATTGCAGTGAGCGTATCTCCTCGCCCAAATACTGAGGTCAAAGGCGAACAGATTCCACTGGACATCGTCTATGAGGATAAAGACGTCATCGTAATCAATAAACCCAGAGGCATGGTTGTGCATCCTGCCGCCGGTCACTGGGATGGAACCCTTGTTAACGCTATCCTGGGCTATTGCCCACAGATTGGATGTATGGGGGCAGAGGATCGTCCCGGGATAGTCCACAGGCTTGATAAAGATACCACGGGACTCATTATCGTAGCGAAGAACGAACGGACGCTAAAAGACCTTCAAAACCAGATGAAATCTCGTGTAGTACGACGTGAGTATGTAGCTTTGTGCCAAGGGTGCTTCAAAGAAAACAGGGGAACTGTCAATGCACCCATAGGTAGGCATCCTGTCGATCGAAAGCGCATGACCGTAATCTTACCTGCTTCTTCAGAGAATAGATCTGGTAGGAAGGCACGGGAAGCCATCACAGATTGGCAGGTGCTCACAAGGTTTGGGTGCAAGTATTCTCTCATCAAAGCCAGGCTGCATACTGGGAGAACACACCAAATTAGGGTACATATGGCATATATTGGTCATCCGATATTGGGTGATCCGGTCTACGGAGGCAAGGCCAGACTGGCGGGGCTCGAAGGGCAAGCTCTTCATGCTTACAAGCTCGGAGTGTTCCTCGGAGATGACCACGAGTACCGTGAATTCTCCGGACCGTTGCCTCAAGATTTCGCTCAGGTGCTATTGAGACTTGAAAAAGAATATGGGGAGGAGATACCTTCATGGCTGAAGACAAAATGACGAGAAAAGAAACCGCGGAAAGAGTAGCAGAGATACTTATAGACATCCAAGCAGTTGGAGCTAGACCGGAGGAACCGTTTACCCTTACATCAGGTACGAAAAGTCCGGTCTATATAGATTGTCGTCGGTTGATTTCTTTTGTCCCAGAGAGGGAAGAGGCAATAGGTTTTCTGCAGCGCTTGATCCAGAACACGGTAGCTGCTCCGATAGATGCTATTGCTGGCGGAGAGACCGCCGGTATCCCTTACGCAGCCTTTCTAAGCTGGCAGATGAGGCTTCCAATGCTATATGTAAGGAAGAAACCAAAAGGCTTTGGGAAAAATGCCATGGTAGAGGGCAATCCACTTTCTGGTAATCATGTAGTTTTGGTGGAAGACCTGATTTTCGATGGTGGCAGCAAGGTGAACTTTATCGAAGGACTCAGGCTGGCGGGATTACGCGTAAATCACGTTTTTACTGTTGCATCGTACGCACTTTACGAAGAATATGAAAAAACCTTAGGTTCTATGGATGTTAAGGTAGATTGGTTGACAGACTGGCCGACGATTGTAGATGTGGCAGAAGCCAAAGGAGTGTTTTCTCCGGACACAGCTTTTGTTATAAGAGAATTTCTTGCCGATCCGCACAAGTGGTCAAGAGCAAGAGGCGGAAAATAAGTGAGACGCAGCCATAAAAGTGGTTAACATAATGTATATTATAGGACGTTAAAAGATCAGAACCATGACTACACTTGTAGCTTTGCAGCATTGGATTGCCAATAGAAGGAATTGGCCCGGATGCTGTAGAACTTGAGTGTGCAGCATCAGTGGCTCGAGATGGTTGTCCAAGGAAGGGAGATTTGGACCTCTTGAAGTGCAACGGATTCAGAGAAATCGTTACGATGTTGTTATTATTGTGTTTGTGCGTATGTTTGGGCTCAGGATGCCAAGAAGGACTTCCCGTTTTGTCTGAAGCTGAAATCGCTTCGAAAACAGACGCACTTTTGGCAAAGATAGTAGAAGACGCGGGTTTGTCTGACAGGGAGTGCGTATTTGATGTTCAGATTACAGATATTAGAAGGGGTAAGATTACGTTAACCGGTGAAACTAGCGAACAACGCTTGAAGGACATTTTGTTCACACGGATAGCCGATGAACTGTCTTATGGGATTGTAGATGAAATTGACCTGCTCCCTAGTGCGGACCTGGGAGATAAGACGTGGGCCCTTGTGTGCAAGCCAGTGATCAATTTGGGTTCTGCTCCCTCCAAGAAAGACTATGAGAACACAGTTACCCAAGCACGGCTCGGAGACGTCCTGAGGGTGCTCAAGACTCAAGATGAATGGTATCTCGTTCAGATGGATGACCATTATTTGGGTTGGGCCGACCCTTCTGACATCATCTTGTGTGACAAAGATGATGTTGACGAATTTTGGGATAAAGAAGTTGCTTTAATCGCGGTTAAAATGGCAGAGTGTCTTGATTCTCCAGGCGGTGAACCTGTTTTTGAGAAACGTTTGGTGCACGGTTCCATCCTCCCCATCGAATCTCAGACGGGAGAATGGGCAAAGCTTAGCCTTCCCGGCGGAGGGAACGTATATACAAAAACAGTGAATATCCTTAGGTATAAGTCCCGCGAAGATGCGCTTAACAAACAATCCGGAGTAGCTGCTGTGATCGCAACGGCAAAACAGTATCTAGGGTTTCCCTACCTCTGGGGTGGCTGTACTTCGTATGGCTTTGACTGTTCCGGCTTCACGCAGTTTTGTATGAAGGTTAACGGTTATTCGATAAGAAGAGACGCTGATCTACAGTTCAAGCAAGGTGAACCGGTGCTCACTATCGCTCAACTTAAGCCGGGCGACCTCGTCTTTTTCCAAACGGACAATTCCGGTCCATCGCATGTCGGAATCTACATAGGCGACTATAGGTTCATACATTCAGCGGGTTCTACCGGAGTTACGATAAACAGTTTCAAATCTTCCAATGTTGAAGAGTATTCAAGTTCGCTGACTATGCAGTTTTGCGGTGGTCGTCGGATTATCAAATAATGGTAGTGTTATGTCATACATAAAGACAAAAGCAAACACCAGTTTGCTTTTATCTTTGTTTGGTGGTAGACTTTTGCCAAGAAGGTATCAATGTCGATTACTGCAGACTTTAATGATTAGGAGAGGTAGATATGGAAGAACTTACCTTTCAACAAGCCAGGGTTCTTGAGGTAATTTGCGACTACATAAGAGAGAAAGGCTATCCCCCATCTGTTAGGGAACTTGGGGAGCGGCTGGGCCTAAAGTCCACCGCTACTGTCCATAGCCATCTACGAACTCTTGAACGCAAAGGGTATCTAGAAAGAACTGCCCAAAAGTCTCGCGCCTTCAATGTGGTAGAAGGAATTGAAGACGAGGCTTACTCACAGTCTGTTATGGTTCCCATCGTTGGTACGGTTACGGCCGGCGTCCCTATTCTTGCGGTAGAGAATATCGAAGAGCTCGTTCCTCTTCCCCGTTCATTTGTAAAGAGCGATAACGTATTTATGTTAAAGGTGCAAGGCGATAGCATGATAGGAGCGGGGATTTTTGACGGAGACTTGGTGTTAGTAAAGCAACAAGAATCGGCCGAGAACGGAGACATTGTGGTCGCTCTTTTGGATGACGAAGCTACTGTAAAGACCTTCTACAAAAACGAGGAAAGCGTTACCCTATTGCCGGCAAATCCTAGCTATGAGCCAATCGTATCTAGCAACGTACATATACTTGGCAAAGTCTTGGGACTTTACAGGTCTTTTCGCTAATCATCAGTAGAAGTCTATGACATAGATTTCTCATGGATCGCATCCTTAACCTTCATGCATGCGTATATGACGTGCTCTTTAGTTAATCCTCCTTGCAGGTAGATTGAATACGGAGGTGCAAACGGGCCGTCAGCTGAAAGTTCAATGGAGGACCCCTGAACAAAAGTGCCCGCCGCCATGATCACAGAACTAGTATAACCTGGCATCTCAGACGGTTCAGGCGTTGCAAAAGAATCAATAGGTGAAAATGCTTGTATGGTCTTGGCAAAAGTTGCTAGGTTTTGAGGAGTCTGCAAGAGGATTTCCTGTACGATGTCATACCTTTTATCAAATGGGCCGGGATCTACCTTGTAACCTAGTCTTTCAAAGAAAAGACTTGCGAAAGATGCGCCTTTTACGGCTTCTCCTACAACCTTGGGGGCAAGAAAAAGCCCTTGATACACGTCTTTATAGCCATAGGGGTTGCTGCCTGTTTCTTTTCCTAACCCTGGGGCATACAGAGAATCTGCAACTAGGTCAACATATTTGCTCTTCCCTACTACGTATCCTCCGGTTGGCGCCAACCCGCCTCCGGGATTTTTAATTAAGGAGCCGGCTGTAATCGTGGCGCCGACTCCGGGAGGTTCAATCGGATTTGTGAATTCGCAATAGCAATTGTCAACGAAAATAGGCAATGATGGATAAAGGGCATTCAGAATTTCTGATACCTTTTGGATGCTCTCGATAGATATGGTCTGTCTATGTGCATATCCTCTAGAACGCTGTATGAAAATCAAAGAAGTCTCACGAGAAACCGAAGTTTCTAGGCAGTCCCTAAGCCCGCATTCATCTATTACACCGGATTCAAAGTCGATCAAACAGGCGCTTTCTTTGTATCTCACACCGAAATCTCGAAGACTGCCTGCCCTTGGATGGTCAGGCGTATCTATTCCTATTACCGGGCACAGTGTTTCATAGGGTCTCCCTGTTAGCGACAATAGCTCGTCACCCGGTCGCAAGAGGCCGAAAAGCACGGTCTTTAGCACATGAGTTCCTGAAGCAAATGAAAGCCGCACCAGCGAAGATTCTGCGTCAAAGATTTTTGCAAACAGCGACTCCAGCCCTTCCCTACCTATATCCTGATACCCGTAACCTGTTGAAGGCCAAAGGTGTGTTAAGGATATTTTCGAATCGATGAAAGACTCGAGCACCTTCACTTGGTTATAAAAAACCAGGTTATCAACGTTACTCCATACAGTATCCAGATCATGAATACATTCTTGCGCCAATCGTAGAGTGTCCTTTGCTACGGTCCCTAGTTCAAAATCCATGTTTGATTCACCATCACCCAGGCAGTTTTTTGGAAAGACGCGCCATGTCAGACCGAGAGAGCCGACATGTGATTTTAGCTCCTGTGTTACTATAGGTCTCTTTCAGAACCGTTCCGCGTTCCCTTATTTCAGACACTAAATCCCACATCACATAGGGTACCTCTAGCGAAACGACCTCAGTATTGGCTGTAAGTATTTTTTCTACTTGGTCAGAGAGTTGTTCTAGCCCCCATCCCCATAGAGCAGAGATCGGTATGGCTTTGTACTCATCAGCAATTTCGGCCACATCCAACTCTATGGGTTTGTCAGACTTATTAAACGCATAGACTATGGGCACATGGCCGGCTCCTAGGTCTTTCAATACATTTTCCACGGTTTCGATCTGTTGTTCCCATGTAGGCGAAGAGATATCGACCACCTGGATGAGTACATCTGCATCTAAAGATTCCTCGAGAGTCGAACGAAACGCGTATATGAGTTCGTGAGGCAGACCCTGGATGAACCCAACTGTATCAGAAAGCAACACAAGTTTGCCGGAAGGAAGTATCCATTTTCTGGTCCACGGATCCAAGGTTGCGAAAAGCTTATCGTCGCACAAGACCTTCGTTTCGCCTGAAAGTGTCTTAAACAGCGTGGATTTTCCTGCGTTAGTGTAGCCAATTAGCGACACATGAGGGATCATGGACTCTTTGCGTTGTTTGCGCTGGATCTCTCTGATTTTTCCGGCTCTTTCAAGTTCCTTGGTGAGTACATCTATCCTATTTCTTATCATACGCCTATCTACCTCAAGTTTCTGTTCACCAGGACCTCTCGTACCTATTCCACCGCCGAGACTGGATAATACGGTGCCATAGCCTGTAAGACGAGTGAGTTCATGCCTTCTGGTAGCGAGCTCAACCTGGAGTTTGCCTTCTTTGGTGCTGGCACGCTGCGCAAAGATACGAAGTATTACATCCGTACGGTCCAAGACCTTTGCGCCCACACTATCTTGCAGGTTTTTGACTTGTGTAGGAGATAGCTGTCCGTCTACGAGAATATAGGACGCTTTATGCTCGCTTACCAGTTGAGCTATTTCCTCAACTTTTCCTCTCCCCATATATGTGGCAGGGTCCGGAGCGGGTCGGTGTTGAATAACCACATCACACACTTCCATGTCCAGGGTCTCCGCCAACTGGACGAGTTCTTGTGCAGATTCCTGAGGGGATAATATCGTGCGTTCCTCATGGGCGCGCTTAGGCGATTTCACATCCAATGAACATACCAAAACCCTGGCCTTTTCGTCGTCTGCAATATTCTTCAATGGCATTCCTCCCAATTGATTTGTTCTCATGTTAATTATACATCACTTTACCGGCTTTGGCTCTTCATCTACCACGTTCCCGCCGTTTGTTGGCGCGATGGTAGAGATAGCATGTTTGAAAAGTAGCATCTGTTTTCCGTCTACTTCCATAAGCACGGTATAATTATCAAATGCCATGACTATACCCTTAAGTTGAAAACCGTTCGTTAGGTACACCGTAGCCGGAGTGTTGTTCTTTCTCATCTGATTAAGATAAGTGTCTTGAAGGTGCCCTGGATTGAATACGCTCAACATAATTCCCTCCAATAGGATGGGTTACTCCCTGTACTTTGGCATTACTTTCGGATTACCTTCATTCGAGCCAATTGTCTACTATGTCCCTAACCTGTTGAGCTGCATGAGACACAGTTTTGTCTCTACCGATAGGTAACCAAAGTATTCCCTTTTCTTTAGCAAACCATGTAAATTGTCTCTTAGCATAGCGTCTGGTATTACGTTTTATAGTGCTTATCGCTTCAGATTCGGTCGCAAGGCCATAGAGCATCCAACACACTTCTTTATACCCTATTCCCTGCATGCTGGGGAGATCTAACGTATATCCCATGTCTAGGAGATTAGATACCTCTCTCACGAGTCCCCTGTCGAATTGCTCTTCTACCCTTTCATCGATCTTTTTGTAAAGATCTTCACGGCGCCACCTAAGCCCTATGATTATAGCATCGTATGGGCTGTTTCTATCAAGGTGTTTTCTTGCCGATATGGGTGTTTTTGTAGCTTCATGGTATTCGATTGCTCGAATGACCCTTTTCAGATCGTTGGGATGAAGAGTCTCATAGGATTCCGGATCGATTTCTTTCAACATGCTATGGACATATGAATTGCCGTTAGCTCTGGCCGATTGTATGAGCTTATTTCTCAGATCTGGATTGGGAGGTGCTTTTTCTAAGGGAAAGTCGTATAAGAGAGCTTGTATGTAAAATCCGGTACCACCTACAATGCACGGCAGTCGATCCCGGCTTTGGATATCCTCAATTGCCGCCTTCGCTCTTTCCTGAAATTCCTCTACGCTCCATGGTTCATCCGGATATTTGATGTCAATGAGATGGTGTGGTATCTGCTCTCTGATTTCCTTTGAAACCTTATCTGTCCCTATGTCCATATAACGATAGACCTGCATAGAGTCTGCAGATATTATCTCGATTGGATACACCTGAGCTAGCTCTAACGCCAGGCTGGATTTTCCCGAGGCAGTTGGCCCAGTGATCACTAAAAGTTTTTCCAATTGGGTATGAAGCATCCTTTCATCAGTCTAGTGCCGAGTGTTCGATTTATGAACTGTTACTTTATTATACCGCAACCGGCGAGTTGATTTTTGATGAGGAAGACACAGCGTTTTATTCATCGGCCGAAAAACTTCGCTATTTCGGAGTATGGCATCCTATATACCGTAGGTCGCCCGTGGGGACACGTGAGAGTAGAAGGATCTGTGGCAAGCCGACTGATAAGTGCGAGTGCTTCCTCACGGTCTAGCGGTTCGTTGCCTCTTACGGAACTATGGCAGGCAGCAGTGGCTAATTGCGCCTTGGCAAGAATTCTCGCGGGATCAAGACCTTCTTCCCTATCGCCGTAAGCTGATGATAGGATTTCGATTAATGAGTCTGGGGAAAGCGCTTTTCCCAAGATAACAGGTACCTCTGTGACAAGTACCGTCCTTGTGCCTAGTGGTCTCGTTGAGAATCCGACTTCCTCGAGTTTTTTGCCGTACTCCTCATACAGTACCGCCTCTTTTGCGCCAAGCTGCAGTATTTCTGGGATTAGTAAATCCTGGCGTCCGCTTTCTCCTCTTAGGAGTGACTGGTATGCTATGCTTTCAGCTAATGCGTGCTGATCTACAATGAGCAACGCTTCTTTGGTCCTAACCAGCAGGTATGTCCCCTGCAGGTCTCCAAGATACTCCCAATCTTCAGGCAGAGATAGGTGATGGTCTTCGGACGTTGAAGAAACAGCTTCTTTGACCTCATCTCTTTGCGCAAGATTTTGTCCGTAATCCAATAGGGTACTGCGAGCGTTTCCAAACTGCGCGCTCTTACCGATGGGCCCTGTGTTAGTCTGCTGCGAATCAATGGGATCAAAGAGATAACCGGCTTCTGACAGAGACCGCCTTACTGTTTCTGTGACTAAGCGTCGGATCTCCCTTTCGTCTTTGAATTTGACCTCGGCTTTTGTAGGGTGTACATTCACATCAATTTGATCGGGAGGGATATTGATGTTAAGAATGCACGTAGGGTACGATTTCGGGGGCAACAAACCGAGGTAAGCTGCATCTACTGCCCATCCTAGCATTGAATTCCTAACCGGTCTTTGGTTTACGGAAAACAACTGTCTGTCACGACTTGCTCTATAATTTGCGGGAGTCCCTATGAATCCCTCTATCGTTACACCTTTTTCATTGTCGTATCCATGTATTTCTATTACCGAATCTGTCATGTTGGGGCCGAAAATATCAGTTAGAGCATTTCGAGCTCCTGTCCCTGAAGTGTGGAAGATAGTCTTGTTTTGAGAGTTGAGAGTAAAACTGATGTGGGGCCAAGCAAGCGCAAGTCTTTCTACTACTTCTATACTCGCGTCTCTTTCACGGCTTTTGCTCTTCATGAATTTAAGACGGGCAGGGGTGTTGAAGAATAAATCTTCTACCGTGACTGTAGTCCCTGTAGGGAGCCCCTTTTCCTCAATCTTTGTGACTTTTCCTCCATCTATGTATATGGCAATGCCAGAATCGGAGCCATCGGTTTTGGTTTCAAGAGTTAGCCTGGAGCAAGCTGCGATCGAAGGTAGTGCTTCACCCCTAAAGCCAAGGGTTCTTATGCACTCAAGATCAGATACTGAACTTATCTTCGAAGTAGCAAATCTTTCTATAGCTGAAAGAGCATCTTCTTGAGTCATACCTATACCGTTATCGGATACTCGGACTAGCTTTAGGCCGCCCTCGTCTATGTCGACGATAATTCGTTTTGCCCCTGCATCGATGGAGTTTTCCAGCAGTTCTTTTACGACTGAAGCAGGTCGTTCTACGACTTCGCCGGCTGCAATCTGACTCGACACGAGCGGTTCTAACTTTTTCACGGAAGCATGCATGCGATACTCATTCTCCCTTAGATTTATTCAATGTTTCCTTCATTTGGAACAGTATTTGTAGCGCCTGCAATGGGGTGATGTTGTCTACGTCAAGATCTTCGATCATACCCAGAACTTCGTCATATTCTGGCGGGATTTCTCTCCGGTTCGAAAAAGAAGTACCGAACAAAAGCGGCTGTCCCGGAACCTCATGGAGGTGCAGACTCGCAGGACTTCTTGAAGCCATGTGGCCTAGGATACCTTTGGTTGATTTGGAACCCCTCCGTGCTTCGGTTTCCAGAGCCTGTAGAATTTCTCTTGCTCTTTGAACAACCACAGGTGGTAAACCCGCCATAGAGGCGACATCGATGCCAAAGCTCCCTGCGGCAACTCCCTTGGCTACTTCCCTGAGAAACACGATCTCATCTCCGGATTTCCTCACAGTGACGTGGTAGTTCGAAATGCCGGGTTTTAGGTCGGAAAGCAAAGTAAGCTCGCGATAATGTGTCGCTACGAGCCCTCGTGCTCCTATGAACTTCTCGTCCGCAAGATACTCCAAAACAGCCCACGCTACCGATAGGCCGTCGAAGGTGCTGGTTCCTCTTCCGATTTCGTCAAGTATGACGAGGCTCTGAGGTGTCGCGTTGCTGAGAATTCTCGATACTTCACTCATTTCTGTCATGAAGGTAGACTGGCCCAAGACGATGTCATCGTAAGCTCCAACTCTAGCGAAAATCTTGTCGACACACGATATGGAGCATGATTTGCACGGAACAAAAGACCCCATCTGAGCCATCAAAACTATAAGAGCGGCTTGTCTACAATAAGTGGACTTCCCGCCCATGTTTGGACCGGTGATGATAAGAACGCGTTCCTTCTCATCGAGAAGAAGGTCATTAGGAACAAATGTACCGGGCGGTAGAACCCTTTCCAGAACCGGATGCCTGCCTTCGCGGATAAGGATCTTGTTGTCGTTTCTCACCTCGGGCTTTACGTATCCGTACATACTAGCAACATAAGCGAGACTCAAAAGCACGTCGAGTTGCGCTACTATTAGTGCAGTCTTTTGAATGTCCCTCATATAGGATGCCACAAATTCCCGTATTTCAGAAAACAGTCTGTGCTCTTCTTTGAAGAGTTTTTCTTCCGCGCCCAAAATGAGAGCTTCCTTCTCCTTGAGCTCAGGTGTGACAAATCTTTCGGCCGATACAAGGGTTTGCTTTCTGATATAATCGTTAGGCACCAGGTGAAGGTTAGTTTTTGTCACCTCGATATAGTACCCGAAAACTTTGTTGTATCCAATCTTTAGGGATTTTATTCCGGTTCTTTCCTTCTCCTTATCTTCTAGGTCCAGTAACCAGCTCTTTCCGCCCATAGCTAAATCTCTCAGTTCATCTATCTCTTTGCTGTAACCGGGCTTAATCAAGTCCCCCTCTGTCAAAGAGATGGGCGGATCATCGACTATTCCCTTTCTTACTAGGTCTATGACCTCCGGGACTTCATCTAGGTCTCCATAGATTTGGCGTAAGAGTGTAGAGCATGAAGCGCTTAGTTCCTCTCTCACGGCTGGGATGGTTTCAAGCGAGGATGCGATGGATACAAGGTCCCTGGCATTGCAGGTTCTGTACGAGATCTTAGTGACCAACCTCTCTAAGTCCTTCACTTTCGAAAGCAAGGCTCCTAAGTTTTTTCGCAAAGCTGAGTCTTGGTGCAGTTCTTCCACTGCAGATAATCTTTGCTCGATAGCATCTGGGTCTCTCAGTGGACGTTCTATCCATTTCCTCAATAACCTAGACCCCATTGTTGTGCAACACTCATCCAAAACCCATGCCAGAGAACCGTACACTTCCCCACTGAGTCTTCTGGTTAACTCTAGGTTTCTACGCGTGGACTGATCGAGCTCCAAAAAAGCATCCTCCAGATACAAACTAGGTTTCTTCAAATGGGAAAGTTCTACCATCTGTGTACTTTTCAGATACAAAAGGAGCCCCAAAAGAGTTTTTTCGGCACAACCGGATAGATTCAGATCGGTCCACTCCGGAGGCATCAGCGTTTCCGCGTCAGATGTAAGGAAGTCCTCGTCATCGAGAAACGTAATGAACAATCCCGGCAAATTCTTGGTTATGGTCTTGGCAAGGGCGCTGTCCCTTTGACTAGCCGGCAGGACACACTCTTTGGGCAATAGTCTCATTAATTCGTCAATAAGCCGGTCGCGGATTTGATTGCTACCGGTATTGTCAGTTCCATCAGCCAAACATGCCAAGAGGATTTCGCCTGTGGAGAGGTCGCAAGAACATAGGCCTAATGACTCTGCTCTCCCTTTTGGATCAAGCGACGGGTAGATCACGGTTATGTAGTTGAAAGATGTGCTGTCAGCTCCTTCCCAGTAAGTGCCGGGAGTGATGACTCTCACTACATCTCTTTCAACAAGACCTTTTGCCGTAGTAGGATCTTCCATCTGCTCGCAAATTGCGACCTTATATCCCTTCGAAACCAGGGTCTTTATGTATTCGTCAACAGCGTGATAGGGGACTCCGCACATAGGAGCTTTGTTACCGTTTCCTGCATCCCTCGCGGTAAGGGCAATGCCGAGTTCTCTTGAGCCGATTTCGGCGTCTTCGAAGAACATCTCGTAGAAGTCTCCTAATCTAAACAGAAGCAGCGCGTCGCTGTACTTTTCCTTAAGTGATTTATATTGCATCATCATAGGTGTAATGTATCTAGACAATGTGCCTATCCCCTGCTTCACCTGTAGATAATTGATAATCCGAAACCAGCGGGCCCTTGAGATACCAGGTTCCTGTTTCCTCGATCCTGATCTTGACCATGTCTCCGGGTCTAGGACCGGGGGTTGTGCATACTACCAGTTTGTTGCTTCGCGTACGGCCTCGCGAGTATTCAGGATGCTTTTTATCGAACCCTTCTATAAGGACTTCTTGAGTAGTTCCCAAGGAGGCGGAGTTTATCGATCGAGTTATCTCGTTCTGAAGCGCTACCAACTCCTGCAGCCTTTTGGATTTTGTCTCCCGCGGGAGTTGGCCTTTCATTTTCGCCGCCGGAGTATTGGATCTTGGTGAGTACATGAATGTAAAGGCGCCGTCGAAGCGCACTTTTTCGACCAGGCGAAGAGTATCTTCAAAGTCTTCATCTGTTTCACCTGGGAATCCTACGATTATGTCCGTGGTAATGGCGGCATTCGGAATCTCTTGCCTAATAAGATCTACTAGGTCGCAATAGTCCTTTACGGTGTATCTCCGGTTCATCAATTTGAGAATTCGGTCGCTGCCTGACTGAACTGGCAAGTGAAAGTGAGAACATACGTGTCGGGACTCTTTTATAGTCTTTACCATATCTTGCGAGAAGTCTTTGGGATGTGATGTATAATATCTTATCCTCTCCAAGCCCGGGATAGTATCTAGATCACGCAGCAATTCGGAAAAACCGTAGGCGTAGTTGAAATCCAGTCCGTAGGCATTCACGTTTTGCCCCAAAAGTGTGATTTCAGAAAAGCCCGATTCAACTAGCTGCTTAGCTTCGGAGATCACGCTTTCGGGTTCGCGAGACACCTGGGGTCCGCGCACAAAAGGCACCACACAGTAGGTACAGAAATTGTCGCACCCGTACATGATGGTAACGTAAGCGCTGGGGCGCCCTGATATCTTCCTAGGCAAACCCTCGGGTAGCACTTGAGTAGACTCATCCCTGCGTACCTCTGTTCTGCTGGGAGAAACGGCAGCGAGGAGCTCAGACGACGGAAGACGCAGCGATTCTAGGACAAGGTCAGGGATGCAATGAATGTAGCCCGGTCCGGTGACTACCTTCACGTAAGGCGCCCGTCTCCTAATCCTTGCGATGTTCTCAGGAATTTGTACCATACATCCTGACACAACGATTATTCGGGACCCGGAGTTGCTCGGTAGGGCCGATATCTCTCCAAGTCTGCTCCATACTTTGGCTTCTGCCGACTGCCTGACAGCGCATGTATTTACGACTACTATGTCCGCCTCCTCCACTGTGTCAGCAGGAGAAAAACCCCTGGCCAGAAGGAGTCCTTCAATTGTCTCAGAATCCCTTTGATTCATCTGACAACCGAAAGTTTCAACGAAGTATTTCAGATTACGGTTTGATACTGTCACCTATGCACACTCCACATCTTGCAGCTTGTTAATTACTATTATATGAATCTTCTCAAAAGGGGACAAACTATGGTTTTCATAAAACAGACACCTCCTGAATTTCAAGAACGCATCGGTTCACCAGCTCATCGATATTGAGTTTTCTTTCTGCCGCTACGGCTTCTTTAACTGTGGGCCTTGTGACGGGGTGTTTGGGAACGAATACCGAGCAGCAGTCTTCATAGGGCCGGCAAGATATATCGTATGTCCCAATTTCCCGAGATTTGCTTACGATTTCAGTCTTGTCGAAACAGATAAGAGGGCGTAGAATCGGAAATCCTGCTGCTTCTTCAATAACTGTAAGACTCTCTAGGGTTTGGCTTGCTACTTGGCCCAGACTCTCACCTGTAAAAATGGCTTGTGAGCCCGTTTGTTTGCAGAACGAAGTGGCAACCCGCATCATCATCCGCCTCATAATCGTAATCCTGTAGGTTTCGGGACAGTCCTTGATTATATTGGTTTGGATCTCAGTAAATGGTGCGATATAAAGGCGCAAGTCCGGATCAAACTGCGTAAGAACCTTGCATATGTCGACTACCTTCTCTTTTGATCTTTCCCCTGTAATTGGGTAGCTCCAAAAGTGAAGGGCACATATGTCAACTCCACGTTTCATCGCCATGTAAGCAGATACCGGGCTATCAATGCCACCTGAAAGCAGAACTGTTCCCTTGCCTGAAACACCTATAGGTAACCCTCCGGGGCCTTTTGCTTCGTATGCGTATAAGTATGTTCTTTTGTCCCTAATCTCAATGTGAAGAACGATATCGGGGTTGTGCAAGTCGACAGAGAGTTTTGGCATGCTTTGCAGAATCGCGTTTCCTATCTTTTGGTTAACGTCTGGCGAAGTCATAGGGAAATTCTTGTTCGGGCGTTTTGTACTGACTCTGAATGTAGGCATGGTCGGATTCACGTCGGCGCGCACCGGAACTGCGTTCTTCATTTCAACTGTACCGTCAATCGCTTCTTGCATTAGACACACCGCTGCGTGGATAATCAAGTCGATGTCATTTTCGACTGAAACAGCCGGGCTTACTCCAACCACCCCAGGTACCTTCGAAATAGCGCGAATGAGGTCTCTTTCGTTGTTAAGAGTAACCCCTGTTACAAAGAGCCTTCCTTGTGATTTCCTGACTCTTATGCTCTCTTTAGATGATGTCACATTCTGCAAAACGCGTTCTATGTTTCTTAACAGAGCATCTTCAAAAAAAGTGCGGTTTTGTCCCTTAAGACCAATCTCACCGTAGCGAATCAGCAGTATTCTATCCATTTGTTTGCTCCTTGATAAGTGTACTTCTAATAATTCTTTATTATGTGGTTTTCTTGCGCCATGGCTCTAGCTCCTTGAGGCAATCCTGTAACGCTAGAATCGTTGTCTCTACATCTGCGTCTTTGGTAAACCTTGACATAGAAAAACGTATGGCCGACCACGCTTCATCTCTTGTTTTTCCCATAGCCAATAGAACCGGGCTGGGCTCCTTTTTCCGTGATGAGCAAGCCGATCCGGTAGAAACGAGCACGCCCCTTTGTTCGAGGCCGTAGACTATTGTTTCCCCTCTAAAACCGGGGAACGAGAAGTTCACGATGTGAGGAGATGAAGCCTCCGGTCCCGCTCCATTGAACACGGCGTCAGGGAAAACGCTTGTTATTCCCCGGATGAGTTTTTGCTTTAAGCGATGGAGATTAGCCTCGGTCTCTTTCATGTTACTTTTGCAGAGATTGCATGCAATACCAAACCCGTGGATTCCCGCGACGTTTTCGGTGCCTGACCTTAAGCCCCTCTCTTGGCCCCCTCCAAACATCAGCGGTTTGATGGGCGTTCCTTTGCGGACGAAAAGTGCGCCCACTCCCTTTGGACCGTGTATCTTGTGTGAACTCATGGTAAGAAGGTCAATTCCCCATGCTTTGACGTCGATCTCCAGTCGGCCAAAGCCTTGAACTGCGTCGACATGAAACTGAGGGCGTCTGGTACCCATGTGAGACAGTAATTGACCGATGTCTTTGCATGGCTCGATCGTCCCTACTTCATTCTGTACTAGCATCACGGATACCAGGCACGTATCCGGTCTTATGGATGCAACGATGTCTTGGGGATCAAGAAGCCCTTGTTTGTCTACGGGTACGAAAGATACTTCGAACCCTGCGTGATTCAAATAGTCAGCTGTAGCGCTTATAGATGGGTGTTCGACGCAGGAAACCACTATATGCCGCTTACTTCCCTCGTAAGCTCTAAGGGTTCCAAATAGAGCCCAGTTATTCGCTTCGGTCCCTCCTGAAGTGAAGTAGACCTCGTTTGTATCGGCCCCAATTAGGTACGCTACCTCTTCCCGCGCATGCCTTATGAGCGATTCGGATTCCAGACCGAAACTGTAAAGTGACGACGGATTGCCGTATAAGTTCTCTTGGACAAAAGACATACCATGAATTACCTCGGTAAACGGCTTAGTCGTCGATGAGTTGTCCATGTACACATAGTCACGCGATTCTTTAGAGATTTTACCCAATTTAAATACCCCCATTGGGATCGTATCCATTCAATTGTATACTATACGTGTTGTACTATGGATGTGAATTGAGGCTCTGTGATTCTTTACGTTGGGGTGTGTAGATTTGTGCGCAAGAGCCAAAAGCAGAATATTCGGGCCGATTGGAAGGGCAATCTCGGACTACTCCCTTATCCAGCCAGGTGATCGGATAATAATAGGTGTTTCCGGTGGCAAGGACAGTCTCTTCATGGCGTGGGCTCTTTCTGACATCCTTAGAAGGTCTCCGGCCAAGTTTTCTGTTGAGGCGGTTACTATCGATCTTGGTGAACCGTGGGCAATGGAAGAATCGTCGGTGCGGCCGGTGAGCAAATTCCTAGAGCAAATCGGTATTCCCCACCACGTTATACACTCAAGTATCGCTAAGGTAGTTACCGAATACGAAAGCAAAAAGACGAAGTGTTCGTTGTGTTCACGATTGCGGCGCGGATGTCTGTATAAAGCTGCGCGGGAGATGGGGGTTTCCAAAGTCGCGCTTGCGCATCACCTAGATGATGCCATAGAGACTCTGTTGATGAACATGTTTTACCAGGGTAGAATAGACTGCTTTAGGCCGAAAACGTTTCTCACAAGACAACAGGTAGAGGTTATTCGGCCGCTAGTCTACGTTGAGGAGAATCAGATAGAGAAAGCGGCAAAAAGCCTGGAACTGCCAGTCGTGGCGCCGGGTTGCACTCTCTCAGGAAATACTTCTAGACAGGCAATGAAAAACCTAATCCGAGAGCTGGAACGGAGCATTCCGGGGGTTAGACATCAACTGATGAATGTTCTTAAAACGTTGTGGAAACCTGAAGAAAACGCACCAAACTGCGAGCGGAATTGCTCAGTTTACTTAGAAAGATGAGTTATGGTAGACTTGTCTTTGGTAATTGTATTTTGCCATATTGTTATAGGAAGGTGCTGTAAATATGAATGACCTAACATCTCTTATGCGCCCCAAGTCGGTTGCAGTGATTGGCGCATCGAACACTCCAGGTAAGATCGGCTACGCAGTTGTCCGCAACATGATATCGTCTGGATTTAAAGGCAGTATTTATCCCATCAACCCGAAGGAAACTGAGATAGCCGGGCTCAAGGCATATCCAACTGTGGTAGACATAGGTGAACCAGTAGATGTAGCGGTAATGTGTGTGCCTGCAAAAGCTTCACTCTCAGTCGCTGAAGACTGTGGAAAGGCCGGGGTGAAACATATTATCGTCATCACGGCAGGCTTCAAAGAGGTTGGCAAAGAAGGCCGTGAACTCGAGCAGCAGCTTGTTGATATTGCAAAGAAGTACGGGATGCGCATAGTTGGGCCTAACGTGCTTGGTATCATAGACACTCACGCTCCTTTCAACGCCACGTTTGCAAGAGAAATGGCCCTCAAAGGCAACATAGCTTTTATCTCACAAAGCGGTGCTCTCTGCATAGCGATTTTGGACTGGAGCCTTAAGAACGGATTAGGGTTCAGCCAATTTGTGAGCATGGGGAACAAAGCAGATCTTAACGAAGCCGACTTCATTGAGGTGGCTGGCAAGGATCCGGAAACCAAGGTTATCTGTTTGTACCTAGAGGACGTTGTCGAGGGCGAACGGTTCATTAACGCTGCAAGAGAAGCTATCAAAAGAGTCCCTGTCATAGCTTTGAAATCCGGAGTGAGTTCATCAGGGGCAAAAGCTGCATCTTCACATACCGGAGCCCTTGCAGGTTCGGATACCGCATATAAGACGGCGTTCAAGCACGCGGGAGTTTTGAGAGCTTCTACCATGACCCAGCTGTTCGAACTTGCTAACGCTTTCACAACTCAGCCAATTCCCAAGGGCAAGCGCGTTGCAGTTGTCACAAATGCGGGTGGACTAGGTATTGTGGCTATTGATGCTATCGAACTGGGTGGGCTTGAAGTGGCACGTTTCAGCGAGGATACGATTGCTTTGCTTCGTGAGAAGATGCCTTCGATGGCAAACATATATAATCCTATAGACGTCATCGGAGATGCTCACTATGACAGATACGAGGTAGCTCTTGATGCTGCTCTCTCAGATCCCAATGTTGATTCGGTTGCGGTTCTTCTCAGCCCAACGGCAGTTCTTGAGGTTGATAAGGTAGCCGAAGCCATAGTCGAAGCCAACAAGAAACATCCCGATAAGCCGGTCGTAGCTGCTTTTACAGGTGGTTTTACTGTAGAAGCTGGCGTTGAGTATCTCAAGAAACACGGCGTTCCTATTTTCTCTTTCCCCGAAGAAGCTGTTTCCACTCTCATAGGCCTAACTCAGTTTGCCTCGTTGAATGAGTCCATATCCGATGGTCAAGAATGGGTGTTTGACGACGTGAATAAACAAAGAGTTAAGGAGATTTTCGAGAGCGTTCGAAAAGACGGGCGCGATCTGCTTCTTAGCCCAGAGGCAGCGGAAGTTGCGGAGTGCTACAAGATTCCTGCTGCTCCATCCCGCCTCGCGACTTCGGAAGCCGAAGCAGTAAAGTATGCTGCTGAAATGGGTTTCCCGGTCGTTATGAAGATCTGTTCTCCTGATATTATGCACAAGACCGATATAGGAGGAGTTAAAGTAGGTCTTAGCTCCGACGACGAGGTTAAGGAAGCGTTCAACTCCATAATGTTGAACTCAAAGAAGGCTGCTCCAGAGGCCAAGATTTATGGTGTTGAAGTTCAAAAGATGATGCCTCAGGGTGACGAGGTAATAATCGGTATGATAAAGGACGCCACTTTTGGTCCAATGGTAGCTTTTGGGTCAGGTGGTGTGTTGGTCAACTTGCTGCAGGATGCTTCATTTAGGCTTGCTTCAGGTCTGACCAGGCGTGAAATCGAAGAGATGATAACTGAAACCAAAGCATATACGATTCTAAAGGGCTTCAGAGGAGCAGAGCCGGACGACATTCCTGCAATTGTAGAAGCTATAGGGCGTGTAGGTCAACTCTGTCGTGACTTCTCGGAAATATCCGAGCTGGATATAAACCCCGTATTTGCCTATCCGGATGGTTTGAGCGCTCTTGACATAAAGATCAAGCTGTCGTAACTATAGTAAATCCAAAAGCCGGAGCGCGTATGAGGCTCGCTCCGGCTTTTGTTAATCGTGCTATCTCAGTCTACACCGATTTCTTCCTGTTTTCTTGTGCCATATCCCTTATGCGTCGTACTGATTCATAGGACACGCCATAGCTCCCTATCAGTGCTCCGTATGGCCGGTTATAGCTATGAAAATCGGAACCGCCCGTAATCACAAGCCCGTACTCCAAAGCTAAGGATTCGTATCTGAGCATGGAGTTTCGGTTATGCTCCGGGTGGTATACCTCCAATCCTTGAAGGCCATTTTCTATGAGATCTTTGAGAATACAATCCAGGTTTGCCATTCCCGGATGTGCCCAGACAGGTACGCCATTTGCTCTTCGTATGGCTTTGACACATTCAACAGGGGTCAAGCGAAATCTCCCTACATAGGCCGGTCTCCCGAGTCCGATATAGGTGTTAAAAGCTTCTCCTATGCTCTCCACATAGCCTTCTTCAACCATAACTTCAGCGATATGAGGGCGTCCAACGGATTCTCCCTTTGCCTTGTCAAGCACCTGAGAGATTTCGACGACAATATCTTGGTCTTTTAGTTTGTCTAGAATAAGTTTGATCCTTTGGAGTCTCGTTTCTCTTAGCGATGCAAGAAGCGAGGCGAACTCCTGGCTTTTTGTTTCACAAAAGTACCCAATCAAGTGAATCTCTCTGTTCTTCCACTCGCTGTTTATCTCTATGCCCGGAATGACTTCGATTCCGGAGGCAAGGAGCGTTCCGTCGGGCAAGGACGGATACAACTTTGAAAGCTCAACATATCCGGAGATTGTATCGTGATCGCAAATTGAAATCGCTTTGAGGTTAGCCTCTAACGCATCAGACAATACCTCGGTCGGGGTCAGTTGTCCGTCAGATGCTATCGTGTGGATATGAAGATCACAACAGTCTGAGGAACAGCTCTTATAAATGCTAGTTCTGCCCTCCAAGTGTTGTTCTTCAATTCGAACATCACAATTCTCGGGACATGTCTTGTTCAATTAACTCACTAGTTTCTGGGGCCGACGATGAGCTTTATGGCTGTGCGCTCCTGCCCGTTTATCAAAATATCAGTAAATGCAGGAACACACACGAGGTCAATCCCACTTGGTGCCACAAATCCACGTGCAATTGCAATTGCCTTAATGGCCTGGTTTACAGCGCCTGCTCCAATCCCCTGTATTTCGGCGTAACCGCGTTCCCTAACAACTCCAGCTAGTGCACCTGCAACTGCATTGGGATTGGATTTAGAGGAGACTTTAAGTACTTCGACAGGTGTGATATCTCGGTGATCTACATCAGGTACTCCCAATACTATCCCTCCAATTGTTGTATATTCTTCTAACATGGGCGTGATAACCGTCGGCATACTATGACTACGGCTGCCGAATGTTGGTGTATTTCCATTCTAATGGCAAACGGTCGTTTTGACAAGGATTTTCGGGTAAAATGGGCTGAAAAAACTAGACACGGTGGCTGTATGCGATATATAATTAAGGGTTACGAAATATTATCTATTCTCGAATAAGGATGCGTTCAATGCTTTCTGCCTTTCCGGATGAGTTGATCCTAGACACAACCGCACATAGTTGTTGTCTTCCCTTGGCTACTTCATGCCGTACAGGCATCTGTGTCAGAAAGTGTTTTAGGATTATGTCCTTCTTTACGCCAATTACTCCTTCGTAACTGCCCGTCATTCCCACATCAGTTATGTAAGCAGTACGATTTGGCAAGATGATGTCATCTGCCGTCTGTACATGCGTATGAGTACCAAATAGCGCACTCACTCTCCCGTCAACATACCAACCGGCAGCTATTTTTTCCGAAGAAGCTTCTCCGTGAAAGTCTACGATAATTACAGGAGTCATAGTTTGCATTTTCGATATTTCTAGATCCAGAACCCTAAAGGGGCAGTCGAGATTCTGCGGCGAGAACACCCGTCCACATACGTTTATAACTCCGACGGTGGTGCTGTTATTTGCGACGTACACTCCTGAACCTCGTCCCGGAACTCCAGGCGGGTAGTTAGCGGGCCTGAGGATTCTCGTATCTTCGTCCATTGTGGAATAGATCTCTTTTTTGTCCCAAATGTGATTCCCTGAGGTGATAACGTCCGCCCCAGCCGAAAAAAGCTCGCGCGCCGTGTCTTTTGTAAGACCGGCTCCTCCTGCAGCGTTCTCTCCGTTAATTATTGTAAAATCCACATCATGAGCTTCGATGATGCCAGGTAACATCTCTCTCAAGTAATTTCTACCCGGGGAACCAACAACGTCTCCAACAAAAAGTAGATTCATAATAGTACCTCACTTATCAAATACGAGCACCCTTTCTCCTTCGCGTACTGCTACAAGTTGTCGTGCACATTCAAGATTCTTTATGTCTTCTAAGAGTTCCTGGACGAAAAACCTAGCCGACAATGATAACTCAGGTTCTTCGCCCAAGGTAGAATCGTCGAAGGCGGAGAACACCGATGTGCTCTGAGAAATCAATGATGTAGTAAGACTCAGTTCCCCTGTAGACAGAGAAACCACATCCCGTTCCACTTGAAATGAAGATAATTCCCCCGTAAGGTCCCAAGAACAACTTACACAACGACTCTCAATGCCGCATAGAGAGTGGTAAACTTCTATTGACTCACGATAGAGTTTGTTTATTCGCCTTTGCTGTGCCTTTCCTATAGGACCCTTGCATAGAAACACCAATGTCAAAGTGCGTCTTTTGGGGTCGAACACGATTCTCGATATTTGCGGAAAGGCTATCAAGAGGGTGGCCAGGATTTCGACATCCCCTTGAGAAACAGCTCTAGGGCTTCTTTTTCCCATAATCCACATCTACTCCTAAAACCACATTGCAGTCTGTTGCATGTCCAGACACGTTGTTGACACCAAGCTCGGAGCTTGGTGTCAACAATCTATGCGCAATCTTACTTTGCGAATCCAACTGCTCTAGTTTCCCGTATGACTGTGACCTTAATCTGACCTGGATATTCAAGTTCCTTCTCAATCCTTTTGGCTATGTCTCTAGCCAAAGTAACTGATCCCACATCATCTATCCGCTCAGGCTTAACCATTATTCTGATTTCACGGCCGGCTTGAATTGCGTACGATTTCTCAACACCTTCGAATGAATTGGCAATTTCCTCCAATTTCTCTAGCCGCTTTAGGTACATCTCTAAGGTCTCACGCCGAGCACCCGGACGTGCCGCAGATATGGCATCGGCCGCTGCTACTAAGAATGCTTCAACAGTCTGGGGTTCTAAGTCCCCATGGTGAGCTTCTACCGCTTTGATGACTTCGTTGGATTCTCTGTACTTTCTGAGCAGGTTTACTCCGATTGCCACGTGAGAGCCCTCAACCTCGTGGTCTACAGCTTTGCCTATATCATGCAAAAGTCCTGCGCGCTTGGCAACGTTAACATTTGCACCTATCTCGGCAGCCATATTAGCAGCGAGCTGGGCAACCTCGATAGAATGTTTCAAGACGTTCTGTCCGTAGCTTGTTCTGAACTTGAGTCGTCCTAACAGTTTTATGAGTTCCGGATGTAAATTGTGAATGCTTAACTGCAAGGCGGCTTGTTCTCCTTCTTGCTTTATCATGGACTCTACGTCCTTTTGCGCCTTTTCAACCATTTCTTCTATGCGTGCAGGATGAATTCGACCATCGGCAACGAGCCTCTCTAAGGCTAATCGTGCTACTTCCCTTCTCACAGGGTCAAAGCCTGACAATATAACAGCTTCAGGCGTATCATCGATAATGAGTTCTATTCCTGTAAGAGTTTCCAGAGTTCTGATATTTCTCCCTTCACGTCCGATTATCCTGCCCTTCATTTCCTCGCTGGGTAGTTCCACTACCGATACGGTGTTCTCCGCGACGTGATCGGCGGCACACCTTTGGATTGCCAGAGATATGATGTTGCGCGCAACCTCGTCAGCTCTTTCTTTTGCTTGCGCTTCAGCATCTCGGATGATTCTGGCACTTTCCTCCTTTAGAGTTTCTCGAACTTCTTGAAGGATCATCTCTTGGGCCTCATCAGTTGAAAGACCGGATATTCGCTCAAGCTCCTTCATGCACTCTTCCTGCATTTTTTCGAGCATTCGCTCTTTTTCGGTTAAACCTCGTTCGCGTTTGGACAGGTTGTCTTCTCTTTGGGTCAATATCTCCTGTCTCCGGTCGAGCGACTCTTCTTTGCTCATGAGTCTGCGTTCGAGGCGTTGCACTTCTTGGCGTCGTTCTCTAATCTCTTTATCGACTTCGTCTCGAAGTCTCTGTGCGCTATCTCGTGCTTCGACAAGGATTTCCCGCTGCTTTGTGTCCGCAGTTTTCGTAGCTTCTTCTATGATTCTTGTAGCCTCGGCCTCTGCCGATGAGATTTTCGCTTCTCCGATGACTTTACGAACCAGGTATCCAGCGATAGCTCCTACGACAGCCCCTACGACAGCTGATAGAACGCACAAACCGTAATCCATCCATTATCACCTCCTCTATGAACACAAAAAGCCGAGCAATGCCCGGCATACTGGGTAAGGATGTATCATATAGTCGTTATAAGGCCTAAGCGCTCACAAAGTCATATAAATGCCATGTCTACATATACAACCGAGTTCATGCTCTTATAGTATAGCAAGTCGCTAAAAGCCATTTATCCTAACTATAATCTCAACCTGGATTACGCGATCGTACGTCGCCCAATGAGTCTATCCAGGTATAATTCAATACGGACCCCAGTATTCGGGAATCTGCTCCCCACTAGATGCCTGACTGTATGCTCTTATCACAGTATAAATAGTTTCGCCAGTGAAACCACGTCGCGAAAGCCACCCAGCCAGGCGCTGTACATCTTTAGACGCCATTTCCGATTTGTTTTTTGCATACTGCTCAGCAGCTGCAAATGCTAGGGCTCTTTCATCCAATTCAGAATATGCCCTATCCACTAGTTCCTTTGCCAGTTCTCTATCAAAACGTCTCTTCTCAAGCTCATACAAACATCGCTTCTTGCCGCACGGTGAATTGGATATCATTCTTTCGAGGATATCCGCAGCAAGAGACCTATCATCTATATAACCCCACTGCTCTAGCTTATCTATGCACTCATCAATCTGTTGTGGAAGAAATTGTTTCTGTAATAACATGAACTTCATTTGGCCCGAACTGACCTGACGCCTGGACAGAATCCTCAAGGCCGCACTCATAGGAGTTTTACTTCCCATCAGTGTCACCTGACTTGCTCTTCCCCTCGAGATTACTATCGGTTTCCGCAGGGTCAGAAGAAGCAGCAGATCCAGGCTGCAATTTCTCCTTGATCTTTAGTTCTACTTCCCTTGCCACTTCAGGGTTCTCTGCGAAGTACTGTTTAGCGGCCTCTTTGCCTTGCCCAAGCCTGATATCTCCATATGAGTACCAGGTTCCCGTTCTTGTGAGGACGCCTTGATCGACTCCTACATCCAGAATCGACCCTTCACGAGATATACCCTCGCCGAATATGATGTCAAACTCTGCTTCTCTAAAAGGCGGAGACAGCTTGTTCTTAACTACCCGTACTCTTGTCCTAGCGCCTATGGTGTTTTGACCTTGCTTTATGTTTTCTATGCGCCTAATATCCAGCCTTACCGACGAGTAGAACTTCAGCGCTCTTCCTCCCGGTGTAACTTCTGGGTTACCGAACATGACGCCGATCTTCTCGCGTATCTGGTTTATGAATATCACAGTAGACTTGGATTTCGAGACTACTGCCGTGAGCTTCCTTAGCGCCTGAGACATGAGTCTGGCTTGCAGGCCCATGTGGGCATCACCCATTTCGCCTTCAAGCTCTGCCCGAGGCACCAAAGCCGCGACAGAATCAATTACGATACAGTCTACAGCGCTGCTTCGAACTAAGGCCTCGACTATCTCCAGAGCCTGTTCGCCTGTATCCGGTTGTGAGATGAGCAGGTTATCTATGTCGACCCCGAGTCTTCTTGCGTACAAGGGATCCAGCGCGTGCTCAGCATCTATAAATGCAGATATTCCGCCTGCCTTCTGCGCCTCAGCAATAATGTGAAGCGCAACCGTAGTTTTTCCTGAGCCCTCTGGGCCGTAAATCTCCACAATTCTTCCACGGGGGATACCCCCGATTCCTAGAGCAATATCTAGTGCCAGGGCACCGGTTGGAATTACATCAACCGCCATCCTTTGAGAAGCTTCGCCAAATCTCATTATAGAACCCTTTCCAAATTGCTTCTCTATCTGCGATACCGCCAACTCTAGGGCCTTTTCTTTTTCCAACATTAGGTTTTCACTCCTTAGAGTCGCCTGTCAACCCTGGCAGTCATTCTTTATTGAGTATAACATTAAGCAAACCGAACGAGCAATCATATTACACAAATGTTCGTCTATCCCATCATTGTCCTAAAAAGTGCTCCGAAACTACCGAATACACTGGCCCTTTAGAGGATAGTTCACTCTTTATCAGAGCGACCTTGTCTGCTGTCCAAGAAAGAGCGAGGTCGCTTCCGCTTTCACTCAGATGCTTTGTTTTGAAGTCGGCATACATGTCTTGCCAATACTTCTGTAGGTCGACTTCCCCACCGGTGCGAGGGCCTCGTCTATCTTTGAGCCTGGCGAGAGTCAAGTGTGGCTCAAAAGATGCATCTTCTTTGAATCCCAGTTCTCCCAGGCGTGACTGGAGGTTTAGTGCCAGGTTAGTAGTCTCTTGTCTTCCCTTAGAAAGCCCGACGTAAAAGACCCGGGGGCGTCCTTTTTCTGGAAAGGTCCCGGCATCTCCCAAGGAGATCTTAAACGGTGCAGTAGCTCGCACAGTTTCATAAATCACTTGCGATATGTCAGGAACTAGGGATTCGCTAACACTATTGCCCAGAAACTGTAGCGTGAGATGAAGGTTCTTCACGTCAACAAAACGACAGTTTGGCAGGTGCTTGGCAGCCTCGCCGGTAAAAGCCCGGATAAAGCTCTTTATCTCATCAGGTACGCCGATAGCTACGAAGCCTCTAAACGTTTTGCCTTCCATTCCTGATCACTTCCTTTGCTCAGTCAGTCCTACAAGGAATTTATACAGGATACATAATGCCTGTTGAGCCGCGTAAGATCTGGTTCTGGACCGGGTGCTCGGATAAAGGATTTTCTCAACCAGCCCCCCGTCCTTGTGGTCTAGCCCGATATACACAGTGCCTATGGGTTCACTCTCTGTACCGCCGTCGGGGCCTGCAAATCCCGTGGTAGAAAGTCCGAGATCAGCTCCTGCCAAAAGTCTTATGCTTTGAGCCATGCCTTTTGCAACATCTTCGTTTACTGCTTGGTTTCTGTCTAAGGCTTCAAAGGAAATTCCGAGGTTTGACGCCTTCACCGCCGGATCATATGCAACCATGCCCATTTTGAAGTACTTTGAACTGCCGGGCACTTCAGTTATCCTGTAAGATATTAAACCGCCGGTTACGGATTCCGCCACAGCTAATGTGAGACCTCTTTTAGCAAGTATACGGCCTATTACCTCTTCCAGAGTTTCATCATTTGTGCCATATATGTTGCGCCCCAGACGCTTGCGTACCTCTTTTTCCATATTGGCGATCATCGCAGCTTGTTCCTTTTCATCTCTTCCCCTGGCAGCTATCCTCAGACGTACTTGTCCGAGCCCAGTGTAAGGAGCAATTGATGGGTTGTTACTTTCCATTAGATCTCTAACTGCTTCGGCTACTGTTGCTTCGGGTAATCCTACGATATTGAGATTAAGATATTTGATAGGTTCAAGATCGTGATATTTCTCTTTGATAAGCGGAATAACGTATTCTTCAAACATGGGTTTCATCTCAAATGGAGGGCCCGGCAAGAGCACTACAAGTTTGTTGTCAATTGTGACGCCTTGTCCGGGCGCGGTTCCGACTTTATTCGGTATGAAAAAGCCACCGTCTACTATATATGCTTGCTTTCTATCGGAAGGATTAGGCTTTCTATTGCGCTTCTGCAATGAGGATTCTATGTTCTTCCACGCTTCCTCTGAGAACACCAGGCTCCGTCCTAGGGCTGCCGCAAGGGCCTCGGCGGTAACGTCATCGTCAGTAGGTCCCAGGCCGCCAGTGCAGATTACAATGTCTGCTCTGTGCATTGAGTCTTGAAATGCTGAGGTAAGCCTTTTGAGGTTATCCCCTACCGTAACCCTTCTATACACATTTACCCCCGTATCTCTCAAACGAGAAGAGATGTATTGAGCATTTGTGTCCGCAATTTCACCTAGCAATAGTTCTGTTCCTACAGATAATATCTCGGCTTCCATTAGTCGCACCTCCTGCGAACGTCCATCTATGCATATCCAATTTTACTGCTTGTTCAGAGAATTTGCCTCACTTTTGATATTTCGAAGGATAGACTATCACTATGATAGAATATATATCAAACAAGTGTGTGATTGGACCGGATTGAAAAGCCATAACGGCCGCCTTACCTGAAGGGGGATCTCAATATGAACAAAACCGTTGAATCCGTGCTAGGTGAGTTGCGAAATGATCCAAGGTTTGTAAGTTGTGTGACCGCATGGCATCATTTTCCGCCAACCCCTGGTGATTATTCTGATATTCCCGATGAGCTCCATCCATTGCTGAAGCAAGCGCTTGCGAACAAAGGGTTAAATTCGTTGTATACCCACCAGAGGGAGGCATATGACCGAGTTACGCAAGGCGAGAATATCTGTGTAGTGACTCCAACTGCGTCAGGCAAAACGATGTGTTACAATTTGCCGGTGTTAGATGCCATATTGAAGGATCCCAACAGCCGGGCCTTGTACTTATTCCCTACCAAAGCCTTGGCACAGGATCAGTTAGCCGAAATCGAAGATATGTGCAGAGCAGGCGGATTTTCAATAAAGAGTTTTACCTTCGATGGAGATACGCCTAATTCCAAAAGGCGTCTCGCAAAACAAGTAGGGCAAGTCATAATCACAAATCCAGATATGTGTCATCAAGCGATTCTGCCACATCATACTACCTGGGCAAGACTTTTCAAATCCATCAAATACGTGGTCATAGACGAAATGCACAATTACAGAGGTGTTTTCGGCAGTCACGTTGCAAATGTGCTTAGGCGGCTCATAAGGATCTGCGAGTTCTACGGCACATCACCTCAGTTTATCTTAGCATCGGCTACAATTGCGAATCCGCGGGAACTGGCCGAAACTCTGATAGGCAAGCCGGTGACTGCGATAGATCGGAATGGAGCCCCCTCTTCCGACAAGGACTTCATTTTCTACAACCCGCCCGTTCTTGATCCGGACAATTCTATTCGTCAGTCTTCTATAGATGCTGCGTACAAGATTTCTTCCCGTTTTATCAGAAATGATATCCAGACATTGGTTTTTGCCAGGTCTCGTATGTCTTGCGAACTTCTTGTCCAGTACCTGCGTGATTCGTATTCCCGTGATTTTGAAAAGGAAAAAGTCCAAGGTTACCGTGGAGGGTACTTGCCGAATGAGAGAAGAGAGATCGAAAGGGGCCTTCGCGAAGGCAGTATTATTGGCGTCGCAGCAACAAATGCTCTAGAACTCGGGATTGACATAGGCAGGCTTGATGTTGTAGTAATGTCAGGCTACCCTGGCACTATAGCGAGCACATGGCAACAAGCGGGTAGGGCCGGTAGAAGGCAAGGCAAATCCGCCGCTTTTTTGGTTGCCGGCGGTTCTCCTTTGGACCAGTTTGTAATAAACAACCCCGACTACTTTTTTGCTCAAACGCCCGAGTACGCGCTCATTAATCCCAATAACCCATATATCCTTGGAGAACATGTGAAGTGTGCGGCTTACGAGCTTCCTTTTACCGATTCCCCTGAGTCTTTGTTAGGCTTTGCCGGGATAAGCATTGAACACATACTTGATCACTTGGTGGAAGAGAAGGTCTTGTACAAAAGCGCATCAAGATGGAACTGGTCATCAGATTCGTTCCCTGCAGCTGCTATAAGCCTGCGATCGGCATCCAATGATAATTTTGTGGTGATCGATACTACGAAAGGAACTGAGGTTATAGGTGAGGTAGATTGGGCCTCGGCTCCGATGCTAATTCACGAGCAAGCGATCTACATGCACAAGGGCGAGCAGTACCACGTAATGCGGCTGGACTATCCGTCGAGGAAGGCATATGTAAAAAGAGTCGACGTAGATTATTACACGGATGCGAATTTGGCCGTTGGGGTTAAGGTTATTTCAGTTGATGCATCTCGGGAGGATTTGCCGTTTGTGTCTGGGTTTGGTGAGGTTTCTGTAACAGCGGTTGCTACGATCTACAAGAAGATCAAATTGTACACAAATGAAAACGTGGGTTCAGGACAGATCAGTATTCCGGATATGAATATGCACACACAGGGTATGTGGCTTGGCATCCCGAAAGCCATTTCTCAACTCATAGACCCACATCTTGTCGGAGGTGTTCTTTCGGGTCTTGCGAATGTGATTCTCAACATCGCTCCCCTTTTCTTGATGAGCGACAAGAACGATTTAGGCATCGCGATTGAGGTCCGTTCGACCTACGACGGACTCCCAACTGTATATCTTTATGACTCGTATCCGGGAGGTGTAGGGTTGGCAGAAAAAGCCTTTAATCTTCTTCCCCACATTCTCAAGGCTTGTTACGAGTTGTTGGTTGCATGCCCGTGCTCAGATGGCTGTCCAGGGTGTGTCGGACCCAAAGATGAAGTTGGAAGCGGCATCAAGTCTTTGTGCCTTGAATTACTTAGTAACATGTTTCGAGAGGTAGAATCATGACTAATAAAGAAATTGTGGAAAACCTAAGGGAACTAATTAGAAAGATTGAAGAGGGTGAGAAGTCTTGTTCTCCGGATGAAGGAGATTTCTGTCACCTCGTTTCTGACAGGGCTACCGAAGATAGCTCACTGAGCCCTTCTCGGGGCGAAGTCGACGGGATGTACGTCCCCTCCGAGATTGACGTAGAAACCCACGACGGCTTTTGCGTGTACACTAGCTGCTACGAGATGGGGTGTCTCCCATGGTTTTATCCTATTGATCAAGACATCGCCCGAGTTTTGTTAGGTAACCAAGCTATGGTTGTCCGCGATGACTCGGACAGGTTCCTTTTTTTGGACATAGAGACCACCGGCCTTGTGGGTTCCGGAACTCTGTCTTTTCTCACTGGGTTCGGAAGGTGGAGGAATTCACGATTTGAGGTAATGCAGTATTTTTTGTCTGATCGAGAAAAAGAACCCACGATGCTTGAGCACATGGCAGACGTGACGAACAGAGACTCTGTTCTTGTTACTTTCAATGGTAGTTCTTTTGATATACCAATTCTAACCGGCAGGTTCATACTGAACGGTTTGTCCCCGGAGAAGAGCTATAAGTCTATCTTAGCCCACATCGATCTCTTTTCTTTGGTTCGCAAGTTCGGAAAACACCCCGTCTATGGCCTTAGCCTGAAAGAGTCGGTAGCTCGATTCATCGGTACAAGGCGCTCCGATGATATTCCCGGCCACTTGATACCTGCACTCTACTTCATATATGAGCAGGACCGAGACATCGCTGTCTTGGAACAAGTGTTTGCGCATAACCGCATGGACGTTATTGATATGGTAGGGCTTCTTAGAATCCTTGGTGAAGTTTGTTTGAGAGGACCGGATGTCTGTGACGATCCGTTCACACTGGCGGGTGTTGGTAAGTTTCACCTGCAAAAGGGAGATGTTGACCGTGCCAGGCGATACATGCAGGCGTCTTACTACGGATTTGATAAAAGAGGCATTAGAAGTAAAGCCGGATATGCCAATATGCGGCGACTTGCCGAGGTGATGAGAAAAGAGGGGAACTGGGATGATGCAGCACACATTTGGGAGGGACTCATCAGAGAAGGACAGGCAATTCCGCACGACTACTTATGGCTTGCCAGATATCATGAGGTCTACGGCAATGACATCGCCAAGGCTCTTGATATAGTAGAAGATGGGATAATGTTTTTTGAGGCAATCCAGAAACCTATACCCAACCCTCTTTTGTCAAGAAAACGGCGTCTGGAGAGACTTCTATAGGTCTTCGTTGTACTTGAAGACCAGGTCCTTTACGGGACCAAAGCTACCTCCAACCCCGAGGTCCTCGCCATTTACGGTGATAGTCAATACCCAAGGTCTTCCCGCTCTCACTCGTAGTTCTTTATCTGCAGACAGTTCGATCTTTTCGGCAGAACCCATTGTTTTCTCAACTACAACCTCGCCATCGGCTTCGGCTTTAATCCAGCAGCTAACGTCTGAACCTGAAAGTGTCTCCAAAACGACCTCTATGGGAGACTCGTTGGTTTCAAATACGCTTACTTCTGCGCTGGTATCAGTCCTTACTACTTTAACAGGCTGTTCTGGGGGTGTTGGCTCTTCATTTCCGGTTACAGGCGGCTCTTCAGGTACATTATCGTGTCCCGGAGCCGTGTTTTCACCGAGTTCTTTTTGAGATCGTAAGTAATCTAATCCTTTCCATATTCCCCATGCTGCCAATATGATAATTGCGATCACAAGTAGGGTGCCGGTGATTTTTGCGGATCTTTTCCGACGCTTTGCTTTTTTGGTTTCAGACTTTCTCCGAGTACGAGACGCCCTATCTTCCGCGGCGACTGTCTTCCTCGTGTCGGATTGCTCGACGTTCCTTCCTTTTTCACGTTCTCCGGCTTTCGCTTCGGTTATTTCCTGATATCTCTTTGAAAATTCGAGACCGTTGAGCCCGAGAAAATCAGCGTATGATTTCAAGAAAACCCTGAAGTATGCCTTTCCGGGAGAAATGTTATCGTTTCCCGATTCTATTGCCATAAGATAGACCGAGCGTATCTTGGTTTCTCGTTCAACATCTTTGATGGTCAAACCCAGACTTTCTCTTTGAGTTCTCAGGATTTCCCCTAATTCGCGCAGTTTTTCATCGGGCATACTTTACACCTTCCGTTTGATCTTCAAGGTCTTAATCTCGTAAGCATTCTTGGGAAAGGAATCGTTTCTCTTACGTGCGGCAAGCCGCATATCCACGCCACTACTCGCTCTATGCCCATGCCAAAACCGCTATGTGGCGTAGACCCATATTTCCGCAAATCCAAGTACCATTCGTAATCTTCAACCGGCAGGCCGTGTTCCTTTATCCTCTGAAGGAGCAAGTCGTAATCATGTATTCTCTCGCCACCGCCTATGATTTCTCCGTATCCTTCCGGAGCCAAAAGATCCGCTCCCAACACGGTTTCCGGGTCATCAGGGCTAGGTTGCATGTAAAACGCTTTTATCTTAGTGGGATAGTGAGTCACAAACACCGGTTTGGAGAACTCGTTGGCGATGGTTGTCTCGTCAGCCGCCCCGAAATCGTCGCCCCAGGAAATGTCCATTCCCTTCCTTGTAAGGAGGTTTACTGCCTCAGTGTACGTCAGCCGTGGGAAAGGCGGCTCCACGCAGGCGATCTTTTCGGGATCTCTACCTATTTCAGCCAACTCATTTTCGCAGTTGTCCAATACTTGTTTTGTGACATATGTGATCATCTGTTCCTCTAAGAGCAGCATTTCTTCAAAAGTCATAAATGCCGCTTCGGGTTCAACCATCCAAAATTCAATCAGATGGCGGCGGGTCTTCGATTTTTCCGCTCTGAAGGCGGGGCCAAAGCAATAGACTTTCCCAAATGCACCGATAGCGGCCTCGTTGTACAATTGCCCGCTTTGGCTAAGGTACGCTTTTTCGCCAAAGTAGTCAGTGGAAAAAAGAGTAGTCGTGCCTTCGCAAGCTGACGGAGTGAGAATTGGAGCGTCTACGTTCACAAAGCCTTCGTTATCCAGGAATTGGCGACAAGACCTAATTATCTGTGCCCTAATTGCAAGGATAGATCTTTGGCGCGGAGTCCTTATCCAGAGGTGTCGGTGATCGAGAAGGAATTCGACACCGTGTTCTTTTAACGTGATTGGATAATCGTCAAGAGCTTCTGAGACAATATCGTAATGAGTAATACCTAATTCATAACCACCCGGTGCGCGAGAATCCCTCCTAACGATGCCTTCAACCACAAGGGAAGACTCCTGATTGAGTTTATCTAGTTTGTCGAAGGCTTCCTGGCCTACGTCGTTTACTGAGGCAACGCACTGAATGAGCCCGGTGCCATCCCTTAGGATGATGAATATGATCTTACCAGAGGAGCGCTTGTTGTATAACCATCCCTTCAGACGCACCAAGCGGTCCTCGTAGGACCCTACCATGTTTACTGAGGTGTTATGAATGATCCCATCTGTGTTAGCGTTTGTGTCAGACACTTTTTGCATCTCCTTGTGCTTCTACTGTAACTGCTGCAATTCTTCAAGAACTTTGCCCAGTTCTTGAAGAACTTCGCCATATCCAGCCCAGTCGCCATTTTTGATGCGCTCCTGCGCTTCCAGCCACAACTCGTTGGCACGTTTTACTAAGCCGGGTATGTCATGAGCTCCGCCGTCTCCACCTGGGGTTGGCTGAACTGTAGACCCTAATAGCTCATTTAGCCCTTCTTCAACCGTATTGGCCATTACTACCTTCCCGCTGGCGTACATGAGTACCCTCTTGAGCTCCGGAATCTTCACCTTTTCCGCTTGGATATATAGGGGTTCTACGTAGAGGAATGAACCGTCCATCGGTATGACAAGCAGGTTCCCCCTGACTACTTGCGAACCTACCTGGCCCCACAGAGTCATAGCTTCCGAAATGCTGGGGTTTTGCGATATCAGCGATTCTACTTGCATCGGTCCCGGCACGTGCTTATCCTTGGGCAATCTGTATAGCAGCATTTCTCCATAATGCTCAGGATTGCACCGTCCGGCTAACCAGGCCGTCATATTTGGCTTGCCTCGTGGAGTAAAGGGCAGCATTTGAACATACTCAAGTTCGCTTTCATAGGGAAGGGCCAGAAGAAGGTAATAAGGTTCAACGTTAACTTCTTGCGTCCCGTACATCTCCTTGGGTATTTCCCAGTAATCTTCTTTATTGTAATATACCCTCGGATCGGTCATGTGATAGGTTGTAAACATCCTCGCTTGTATTTTGAACATATCCTCTGGGAAACGGATATGTTCGAGTATTTGCCGTGGCATTTCCTCAATAGAAGTCACGAGATCAGGGAATATTTTCCGGTAAGTGCTAAGGATTGGGTCTTCCTCATCGGCACAATAGAATGTAGTGCGACCATTATATGCGTCGATGACTACCTTAACCGAATTCCGTATATAATTCACTCCAGTTACACTATCAGGTTGGCTGTAAGGGTACTTTGTAGAAACTGTATAACCGTCAATAACCCAGTAGAGATTGCCGTCGGCCAAAACTAGATACGGATCGCTATCGTACTCTAGGAAGGGTGCGATAGTTTGCACAATTTCGGTTATGTTCCGATTCATGATAACTCGCGAATCGGGTGTGACTGCACCGGATACTAGTATTTGGTAATCAGCAAACCGCAGAGTGAAGGCTAATTTCCGGAAAAAACCGTCTAGAGGAATACCTGCCGTGCCTTCGTAGAAGGTAGGTTCAATGATCTCTGCATCTAGTCGCGGATAGTCAAACTCGGGTTCTTTGGTGTTTACTATAATGTAATGGTTAGTCAATTCTCCGAAATACAGTTCAGGGCGATTTAGGACAAGATCCGTAGTGGTTCTTGGCGGTACGTCCATAAAGTAAAAGACGGGCATGCCTTCTTTGGTTACATCACGTACAGGGCTCATTACCAGCCCGTATCCATGCGTGTACTTCAGGTGCAGATTTACCCAAGTCTTCGCCTCTTGCGGCAGAAGATTGACTTCTAGTTCCCGTGGTGAAAGAGCAACCTGGCGGAGATTACCGTTTACGACGTATCTGTCTATGTCCACATCGTTGAATTTGTAGTACATTCTTATCTCTTGTACTTGACTGAAGGTATCTTTTAACACCCTGTAATCCCACAGCCTTAAGTTGTCAATGCTCTTTATATTGTTAAGCACGTCCTCTTTAGTAAGATCGTCTTCCGCAGGATAGTCCACGATTTTGATATTATCAAGTCCGAAAGCATTTCGCGTAAACTTGATATTTGCTTCGATATATGGTATTTCGTAGGCAATTTCATTAGGCGAAACTGTAAATTGCTGCACAAACGAAGGATATGCAGAGCCAAGAGCGATAGACATTACAACAATCCCTATAACTGCGTAACCTACCCATCTGAAATTGCGCATTACCAGCCCAAGCAATGAAAGGAAAACTCCGGCTAGTGCTACAACGATAAGAGCTTTATATGCAGGAACCTGAGCGTGGATATCAGTGTAAGAAGCTCCAAAGGCTGCTCCTCTAGGCGAGTACATTAGATTCCAAATATCGATCTGATACTGCCAAGCCTGTAAGGCGAACAGTATGGCAGCAAGAACTGACATGTGGGCGCGCGCTTTCTTTGTCATTGACAGTCTTCTATTTGCAAAACGCAGATCTCCGAACAAATAGTAAAGAAAGGCGGAAAATATGAGTGCAATTGCGAACGCAATCAGCAGTTGATCCTGGATGAATTCATGAAAAGGCAAGTTGAAAACATAGAATCCAACATCTTTGCCAAAAAAGGGATCAGCGACCCCGAATTCTGTTGCATTTAGGTGCTTGTAGACTGTCTGCCAGTTCTCGAACCCTCCGAGTCCTCCGAGAACTCCGACTATTATCGAAACCACGAGGACTATTACCGTAATCCTTCTTGTATCGGATACGGTAACCGGAGTAACCACCCCTCCCGCTATATTCAGGACGGTTCTCCCTCTAATGGGAATTCTCAAATTGATGAACACGGCGAGAAAGAATAATAACCCTGCTACTAAGGCCACTCCCCATTTGGCCTTGAGTGTGGTCCAAAACACAGAGCCGTAGCCCATTTGTTCAAACCACAAAAGACCGGTATAAAAAGTCGCCACGCCAGATGCTGTAAGCGCTACCGCGACAGCGATGCCAATTATGATCCAAAACCACGTTCGTGCACTCATCAGGAGATAGACCTCCTTTGTGTCTACATATAAGATGAGTTCCGCCTTTTACTATGTGCTTGCCCGCAACTTAATTATCACACAAAAAGACCAGGACTGTAAGCAAAAGTAAAACGCTTGTTGAGGTTTCCTTCAATCAAGCAAAATGGGCTACAATCCATGTCATTTCAGCATAGGTATCTTGATTTTCCCCTCTTTGGCAGTTTTAATAGCTGTTTCGTATCCTGCGTCAGCATGGCGAACTACACCTGTACCGGGATCTGTGTTAAGGACTCTTGAGAGTTTCCAGTCCGCTTCGTCGGTACCGTCTGCAACCACAACCATCCCTGCGTGTATAGACAGACCTATCCCTACCCCGCCACCGTGGTGAACAGAAATCCAAGTAGCTCCGTTCACCGCATTTATAAGTGCGTTCAATATGGGCCAGTCCGCGATCGCGTCGGAACCGTCCTTCATCCCTTCGGTTTCACGATAAGGTGATGCGACCGAGCCCGTATCTAGGTGGTCTCTGCCAATTACAATTGGCGCCTTCAATATGCCTTGTCTTACCATATCGTTGATCCTAAGACCAAACTTAACTCTTTCTCCATAGCCAAGCCAACACACTCTTGAAGGAAGTCCTTCAAAAGGCACATGCTTCTCAGCCTTTGTTATCCAGCGTTTTAGACCGGCGTTTTCTGGGAAAAGTTCCAAGACAGCCTCGTCAGTTTTGATAATGTCGTCAGGATCCCCCGAAAGAGCTGCCCACCTAAATGGCCCCTTACCTTCGCAGAACAAAGGCCTGATATACGCAGGAACAAAACCGGGATAGGCGAATGCCTCTTCGTATCCGGCTTCTTTGGCCTGACCGCGCAGGTTATTGCCGTAGTCGAATACTATGGCACCGCGTTTCTGCATCTCGACCATAGCTTGGCAATGTCTTTTCATGGATTCTTTTGATAGTCGCAAATATTCTGAAGGGTTTTCTTTCCTAAGCGCCAAAGCCTCTTCAAAAGACATACCACCGGGCACGTAGCCATTAAGAGCATCGTGAGCTGAGGTCTGGTCAGTAACCACACTAGGGATTATACCCCTCCTCAAAAGCTCACAATGAGTGTCGGAAGCGTTTCCTTCCAGAGCTATTGAAATGGGTGTACCTGCATCTAGGTGCTTTTGGGCGATGTCTATAGCTTGATCCAGGTTTTCGGCGATAACATCTACGTACCCAATCTCATGTCTTTTTTGTATTCGTAGAGGATCTATTTCTACAATTATCCCTACCCCATCGTTCATCGTAATGGCCAAAGGCTGTGCCCCACCCATTCCACCTAATCCTGCAGTGAGCACCAATTTGCCTTTAAGACTTCCACCAAAATGTATATTCGCCAAAGATGCCAGAGTTTCGTAAGTGCCTTGCAATATACCCTGTGTTCCGATGTATATCCAACTTCCCGCAGTCATTTGGCCGTACATGGTCAGACCCTTTTCTTCCAATTCCCAGAAATTCTCCCATGTGGCCCAGTGGGGGACCAACATTGCATTTGAGATCAGGACCCTAGGGGCGTATTTGTGGGTTGGGAAAACCGCTACGGGCTTTCCAGATTGAACCAATAGGGTCTCATCGTCCTCAAGTTCCTTAAGCGCCTTGACTATTGCTTCGTAACATTCCCAATTTCTGGCAGCTTTGCCCGTGCCGCCATAGACTATGAGTTCCTCGGGTTTTTCTGCATTTTCGAGGTTGTTCATCAACATTCGGAGCGCAGCTTCCTGCTGCCACCCCTTGCAGGTCAGCGTATTACCCCTGGGGGCTTTGATAGGCTGTTTCATCGGAAATTATCCTCCTTTTAAGCGAGCATACTAGAACTCCAACGCCTTGTGCTGAGGCAATCTAGTTTCTCGTACTTAGCATTTGATAAACTTCTCCACTATTTCTTTAACTCCTTCCGCATAGGGTTTTGCGGAGACGTAAGGCACTTTCTCCTTTACAGCGTCGTGCGCGTTGAATACTGCTGCCTTCATCCCGGACCACATGAGCATATCTAAATCGTTGAGGCCGTCCCCTACGGATAGGATCTCCTCTCTTGGTATGCCTAGGTAACCGGAAAGAAAAGCCAAGGCATTTGCTTTTGAAACGCCCGTGGGTTGGATTTCTATTAGATGTGGTAGACTCTTAATCAAAATAACTTGAGGCCACATGGAATCAAGTTGGCGTAGCAGCGTGTCGGCCTCTTCCGGCGGAACGCGTACCACAATCTGGGTCGGGCAACTATCCACATCGCAAAGCGAGCTCACAATTTTTATTGGGAATTGCAGGATTTGAGAATACCTCTGAGTTTGAGGCCCTGTGAACTCCGAGTACATGTCTCTGCCGACCAAGAAGTAAAACGGGTACCCGAGTTTTCGGAGTTCTTCTGCAATACAAAGAGATGTTGCCTTGTCTATGGTTTTTTCGTAGATTGGCGGTTTTCCGAGTTCTGCAATCAGAGCTCCTCCGTTTGCAATCACTGGCTGGTCAATTCCAAGGTATGCAACGTATTTCTCTGCAGCACCGAAGACTCTGCCTGTAGCTATAGTCACCTTGATTCCTTGAGATCTACAATAGTCCAGAACTTGCCGTGCTGTGGCTAGTCCTTCGTCCGTTGGGCCAACCAAGGTGCCGTCTAGATCGCATACAAGCAATTTCAGATTACCTCACCTCCTACTTTTCTAAGTTGTCGTTCCGCATAAACGGTCTGCGTGCTGCATGTTTGGCCTGGCAGCTATTTGTCTGATACGTTAATGATTTTGGGAGCCAACCTTTCAATTATCTCCTGCATTTCCAAGGCTATCTCTTCGGGCTGTTTGCAGATAGGCACTATTGCGAAATAATACACGCAGTCACCTTCTATGCCGAAAAATCCTGGCCCGTTCATTTCAGCATTTCTCTTCAGCAAATATTCCATCAGAGGTAGGGAGGTTTTTCGTTTGCCGAAAAGTTCGATTACGGGCAATTTCAGAGTGATTCTTCGGTCGTCGGCTTTTACGTATATCTCACAATGACCTTTTTCTACCTTCAGAAAACCCTCATATTCATCTAGGATCGAAAATCCCGAATCTTCGAAGGCTTCTCTTTTTAGCCCAACGCTCACGTCTTGTCACTCCTTTGCCTCTCCTAAGGATATAATATCAGTAAATATGGGTTTGGTGATGGAAGGTGTGGTGTTTTGGACGGAATAACCTTGTATGCCCTTAACCGCAGTATAAACGAATGTCTTCCGCTTAGGGTGCAGAAAATATACCATCCAAAGGAGAAGGAACTAGTTTTTGTCCTTTGGAGCCCAGATATGAGAAAAGATCTAGTAGTTTTGCTGGAGAAAAACGTTCCTTTCTTCGGTCTCGTGAATGAATCAAGGGATATGCCAAAAACACCTTCCGGAACCTGTTTTAGGCTCAGAAAGCGTCTCGAAGGAGGCGTTTTGCGAAGAGTATATCAGGAGGGGTTGGACAGGGTAGTCTATTTCGAGTTTTCGGGCCACGACGATTTCGGAAACCTATGCACTTACACCTTGGTTCTTGACGGCGCAGGTATAGGCGGAGGTTTTGGATTGCTCAATGAAGGAATCGTTGAGTTTCATTTTCCCGAAACCGGCGCCCGGTTTCAGACCGGTTGTACGTATTGTCCGCCAAAGTCCGAGAAACTCAATCTCTTGTCATGCTCTGCCCTTTGTGAGGTGCATGATCTTTATCATGATGGGGAACCGGCACTTAACTGGATTATGTCCAAATTCGAAGGGGTTGGGAAAGACCTTGCTTTGAGTATCATTGCCCGCTTAGGTTTAAGAAAAGATGATGCCCTCGACCCTGAGTGTTTCGAGTTGATCCTTGAGTCTTTGAAAGAACTCAGATACGCCTTGCTTGAAGAACGGTTCCAGCCTGCGATTTACCTTCGTAATTCCGGCGAACCTGTTTTCTCGGTTTTCCCTTTGCACCATCTAGACCGTGTTTCAGCGTTTGACTCAGTGTTGGAAGGTATTTCCGCATATAGAGATTACGCCATCTACTTCGAAGACTACAAAAGACTAGAACGAGAGACGATGGCTATTTGCAAGAAAGTCCATGACAAGGTTTTGTCTAGGTATTTATCGCAACAAAAAGACCTTGAACAAGCGACCGAATTTGAGAAATTCCGCGTCTGGGCAGAGCTCATAGATTCTGCGCCCCATTCCCCTCCTGCAGGGCATGACAGCATCGAGGTTCTTGACTACTATCGGACTCCACCGGAGAAAGTGGTTATTCCTCTTGACCCGAGGTTTTCCGCAAAGGAAAATGCCCGAAGGTACTACAAGAAGTATGCAAAGCTAAAAAGAGCAAACAAGATACTTAGCGATTCCTTAGTAGAATCACGCGTTCTTCTAGAACGGTTACAGCAAATCGAAAAGTCTCTTAATGAAGAGCACGATTTAGACAGTTTGAACGATCTGTGCGAACAGGCGGTACAAATTGCCCGCGAAGCTGGCATCGCGATGCGAAAAGCGACCGACAAGAGAAATCGCCGGTCCGCCAAAATCTCGTCGTCTGTCAGTCCCAGGGGCTCCGTTGAAATCATATCGAGCGAGGAGGGTACCTTGTATATAGGTAAGAATGCGCAAGGGAACGATTACATAGTAAGGAGGATAAAAAGACCCGGAGATATATGGTTCCACGCCAAAAATCTTAGAGGCGCGCATGTTCTTCTGCGTACTGCGGGTCGCGGTGATGTGACGCCTGAGGTTCTACTTTGGGCAGCGAGAATTGCAGCACAGAGAAGCGACGGCAATTTGGCGGGGAAAGTCGAGGTGGATTATACAGATGCGACAAATGTCAAAAAACCCGGAGGTAGCCCCCCGGGCTTTGTAACGTACAAAGGTGCCAGAACCATCGTTGTGGAGATCTAACGACCTGTCTCATTTCCAAGCGATGCCTCTAATGCTACTGAGCGAATCAATCTCGTGAGATTCACAGTAAGATGATATACCTTCTACGATTGTCTTTGGTGCGTAAGGGTCTACCAACAGAGCAGTCCCGATAGCAACTGCTGATGCTCCTGCCATGATAAACTCAAGGGCATCTCGGGCGGAGAATATCCCACCCATGCCGATTACGGGTATCGGTACCGCTTGAGATACCTCCCAGACGCAGCGGAGGGCGACGGGCTTTATGCAAGGACCGGATAGTCCGCCCGTAATATTTCCTAGCACCGGTCTTTTGGCGTCCACATCGATTGCCATCCCGACCAACGTGTTTATCAGAGAAAGACTATCCGCTCCGGCTTCTACGGCTGCCTTGGCTATCTCTGAGATGTTGGTTACATTGGGAGTCAGTTTCACGATTAAAGGCTTTGACCAATAGCGCCGTACCGCCTTTGTCGCCCTGTAGCAAGCTCCTGGGCTGGTCCCAAAAGCCATGCCGCCTGAATCGACGTTAGGGCAAGACACGTTCACTTCCAGAGCAGATACTTCAGGGCAATCTGCAAACATGCGAGCTAATTCGGAGAACTCTGAATAGGAATCGGCCGAGATGTTAACTATTATTGGAACTCCAAACTGGGAAAGCCAGGGTATCTCACACTCGATTACAGCTCTTGCACCAGGGTTTTGCAGTCCAATGGAGTTTAGAAGGCCTGCAGAAGTCTCATAGACCCTTAGAGGAGGATTGCCATGTCTAGGCATAAGTGTAGTTCCCTTTACAGTCACTCCTCCAAACCAGTCTATACTTCCCGCACGGCTGTATTCTCGTCCGTAACCGAAAGTTCCCGATGCAGCGATTACTGGCTTATCAATCACCAGACCTCCTAAATCAACGGAAAGATCCATTTTTATTCACGCTCCAGATCAACCTTACTAGCCGGAAACACAGGACCGTCAGTGCACACTCGGTAGTATCCGTCTTCTGGTCGCGTTGACTTAACTACGCAACCCTGACATAGACCGTAACCACACGCCATGCGTTGTTCAAGCGAAACATATAGCGAGATATTTGTGTCAGATAACTGTGATTTGACGGCTGCAAGCATGGGCTGAGGTCCACAAGCTACGGACAGTACCTGTCTCTTATCTTCTTTTTTGTTTGTGCTTATGTCTATCTCGGTGCTGAGCAGATCTGTCACCAGGCCTTTTCTTCCTTGAGACCCGTCTTCGGTGGCAATATGGACTTTGCAGCCGATTCGTTCCAACGGTTGTGTATCCATAATTAGATCGAGGCTCTTCGCTCCGTAAAGCACAGTGGTATCTATGTCGAAATGCCTTGCAGTCTTGGCCACTGGGAAAAGAGGTGCAAATCCTGTGCCTCCCGCAATAAGGATGAGTCTATCAGCGACCTCAAAAAACTTACCATCAAGACCGTTTCCAAGTGGACCTAATACTCTCACGCGTTGATTAGTCTGCCACCTTGTCATGACCTCGGTTCCCTTGCCGACTACTGCCCACGTGATCTCAATAGTCCCTTCGCTTGGCTCAATACCCGAAAGGCTGAAGGGCCTCCTTAGCAAGGGATCGAAGGATTCCCTAACCAAGATATCTACGAATTGCATTGGTTTTGCATGAGATGCGACCTCGGGAGCCTCAAGGATTGCCTTATAGACGTTGCCTTGACATTTGGAGACTGAAATCACCCGCGCATTTGCGTCAAATATCTCTACTTCGGACATTACACAAGTCTCCCGTCTAGCATCACAGTCTTTCCGTTCACTATCGTTGCGTATGGTGAGCCTGTCAATCTCCAGCCCGTAAACGGTGTGTTCTGCCCCTTTGACATGAAGAATCTAGGATCCACTGAACGTTCACGCTCGGGATCAATGATCGTTACATCAGCAACGCATCCTTCTTGCAGAGTTCCCCCGGGCACCCCGAGGATCTTTGCAGGATTGCTACTCATTATTTCAGCCATCCTCATCCAATCAATTATCCCGGGTATTACCAGTTTATCAATTATAAGAGGTACCGCAGTCTCCAGTCCGCTTATGCCGAAGGCAGCATAGTCAAATTCAACCCATTTATCGTCCAGATGATGCGGGGCGTGATCTGTAGCTATTACATCTATGGTTCCGTCCGAAAGCGCTACTCTAAGAGATTCTACGTCCTCTTGCGTCCTAAGCGGTGGATTCACCTTTGTGTTCGTGTCATAGCCTGTTTTCCAAACATAGTCTTCTGTAAGCACCAGATGATGAGGAGTGACTTCACATGTGACGTTTAGCCCGTTGGACTTTGCCTCTCTTATCAGGTTCAAGGCTCCTTTTGTAGAAATGTGTGCAAGATGCAATCTGCCTTTGGTAAGATTAGTGATCAGTATATCCCTAGCCACAATGATTTCCTCTGCTTCACGTGGGATACCTTTTAGTCCTAGCATCGTGGATATGAGTCCGTAGTTTACCTGGCCGTTCTCAGAAAGGGCCATGTCTTCCGGATGGTCTATGATGGTTGCATCAAAAGACTTGAGATACTCCATAGCGCATCTGAGGATTTCGGCGTTTGCAACCGGGGATCCGTCATCGGAAAAGGCAACTGCGCCCGCTTTTTTCATCTCACCCATTTCCGATAGTTGTTTGCCGGCTCTTCCCTTCGTTACAGCCCCTATCGGGTACACTCTTACGGACCCATGCTTCTCGGCTATCTCAAGTATATTGGAAACGACCGAATCGTTATCACACGGCGGTTCAGTATTAGGCATGCAGGCTATTGCGGTAAATCCTCCCATCGCAGCTGCTTTTGTGCCACTTTGTATATCTTCTTTGTATTCGTAGCCGGGTTCTCGAAGGTGAGTGTGCATGTCGATTAATCCGGGCATGACTATTTTTCCGTCGGCGTCTATCACCTGCATCACATCTTGATCCTCTATGTTATCAGCGATTTTGGCGATTTTCCCATCCGAAATTACAAGGTCCAGTTTCTCGTCAATCTTAGCTATGGGATCTATAACTCGTCCGCCTTTTATGAGAAGATCGTTTGACATTATTCTCTGCCTCCTAGAATCAGATAAAGAACAGCCATTCTTATGGCTACACCGTTTGTGACCTGGTCCAGTATCACTGATCTTGGAGAATCCGCAATGTCAGTAGTAATTTCAACCCCTCTATTCATGGGGCCGGGGTGCATGATTATTGCGTCTTCTTTGGCGTGCGCAAGCATTTGTCGATCCAGGCCAAAAAAGTCTTGGTATTCGCGTTTGGATGGGAATAGGCTGTTCGATTGACGCTCTAACTGAAGCCTAAGGACATAAACCACATCTGCACCGTCAAGTGCTTCTTCGGGATGGCAGAATGCTTTTACGCCTAGCGCCTCAATTTCCGGGGGCAGCAGCGTAGACGGTCCCGCTACGGATACTTCAGCTCCCATCTTTGTCAAACCAAAAATGTTTGAACGCGCAACTCTGGAGTGGGCAATGTCACCGAGTATGGCTACCTTAAGCCCCTTTATCCTCGGCTTGTAATCTAAGATAGTGAAAATATCTAGAAGTCCCTGAGTAGGGTGCTCATGCATCCCATCGCCTGCGTTTACCACAGGGATATCTAGTACCCGTGCTAGGAAATGGCAAGAACCCGAAACGCTGTGTCTCATGATCACAAGATCGATTCCCATTACGGCCAGATTTCGAGCGGTGTCTGCAAGCGTTTCTCCTTTCTGAACCGAGGATGTCGAAGCGGCAATAGAGACTGTGTCTGCAGACATATATTTTGCGGCCAACTCGAAAGAAGTGCGAGTTCTTGTCGAGGGTTCATAGAACAATGTACACACGACTTTGCCACGCAACGTGGGTACCTTTTTTATTGGTCGCGACAGGATCTCCTTTAGTGATCGGGCCGTTGAAAGTATCAATTCCATGTCTTCTTGACTGAGTTCCTGAAGTGTTAGAAGATCTTTGCCTTGAAGTGACAACTTTTTATGCCTCCTAATAGACTACCTTATGGGCCTAATCATATTTCCTATTTGCCTAGCTCTTCGGATATAGCAACTTGGTCAACGCCGTCAATTTCCGAAAGGCGAACGTGAATAACTTCTTTCCGCGAGGTAGGTACATTCTTCCCTACGTAATCAGCTCGTATCGGGATCTCTCGGTGGCCTCTGTCAATCAGTACGGCCAGCTGGATAGATTGAGGTCTGCCGTGATCGATGATCGCGTCTAGTGCTGCACGAACGGTTCTACCGGTGAAAAGAACGTCGTCTACGAGAACGACTTTTTTGCCTGTCACATCAAAGGGAAGGTAAGTTCTGCCTACACGGGGCTGCTCAAATTTGAGCGTGAGGTCATCGCGATACAATGTGATGTCGAGTTCTCCTACCGGTACTTCAACGTTTTCGCTGTCTTTGAGGATTTGAGCGAGTCTGTTAGCAAGAGGTACTCCACGTCTCCTTATCCCCACGAGGACCACGTCGTCAAGTCCCTTATTCTTTTCGACTATCTCATGGGCAATACGTACCAGGGCTCTTCTGATCCCATCTTCATCCATGATCTCCGCCTTGTCATAGAAGCTCATAATCTCAATTCCTTTCCCTTAGTCTCACTATTATTGGTTGCAAGTGTTCGGAAAAAAAGAAAATCTCCACAAGCATACGCTCATGCGGAGATTTTTTCCATTTGTCTTCGCCTCCTTTTTGCCTCGCCGGGCTAAATTAAAGGACTGGCTCTATCAACTTATCTAGACGAATAATAATTCAACTTGGGCTACACGTCAATATCACTTAATCAACTAGACCGTTATTTTTCAACTCGTTCGATGGAAATCACTACTTTGTGCCCATTAATGTTCAGTTCTTGCCCATCGAATTTTTCTAAAGCAATGACCAAATTATCACACAAGGTGTCACCTTGAATATATGAGGCGTGTTTTTCAACAGCTTCTCTTACAGTATCATCACAAAAGATAGTTAAGTTTATGTGATCGATCACTTCAAGCCCTTTATTCTTCCTCATAGTCTGGATTTTTGACACCAGTTCTCGCGCAATTCCTTCCAATTCAAGTTCATGATCTATTTCAGTGTCTAGGACTACAAAAGTATCGTCTTCAACCTCTACTGCAAAACCTTCCCTAGCTTTTATCTTTATATCAATGTCTTCCCTCGATAGTTCGACTTCCTTACCGTCTATCTGCAATACGATACTTCCATGCGAATCAACTGTCTTGGCCACACAATAAGCGTCTAATTCCTGAAGATTTGCAACTATATCGTTGAGCAACTTACCGTACTTGGGCCCGGCTACCGGCAGGTTAGCTCTTACCTCATATGACACGTATTGGGATAGTGCGCTTACGTATTCGATATCTTTGACATTGAGTTCTTCCTTGATGAGGTTTTCCATATTCTTGAGGATATCTTCGTACTTATCATTGACCATGATTTTCCTAAGAGGCTGCCTGATCTTGATCTGGACTTTATTTCTTACAGACCTGCCCAAAGAGACGATGGTTATGACGAGGCCCATCTTCTCTTCGAGTTCGGAGTCTATGAGTGTAAGGTCAGCTTTCGGGTATTTTTCAAGATGAACAGACTCCAGTTGGTTGCCTCTAGTTAGGTTCAGGTAGATGTCTTCTGCAATGAAAGGTGCAAAAGGCGCCATTAGTTTCGAAAGAGATATCAGTACCTGGTATAGCGTGAGGTAAGCGGATTTCTTGTCGAGGTCAAACTCATTTGACCAAAAGCGCTCGCGACTTCTTCTAACATACCAGTTGCTTACTTCATCTACCAGAAAAGCGCCAATAGCTTTGGTGACTCTTGTGAGTTCATATTCGGGCATACTGTGCTCAATAAACTGAGTTAGGCTGTTTAGACGCGATATTATCCATCGATCTAGTTCCGGTCTTTCGTTGACCGGTATATCGAACGAGGAGGGGTCAATCTTGTCTATGTTTGCATATAGCGTGAAGAAAGCATACACGTTTACAAGAGTTCCCAGGAAGCGCGATGATACGTCTCGAACGCCGTTCTTGTCAAATCTGGTAGGAACCCAAGGGGGAGATACGTCTAGGAGATACCACCTCACCGCGTCAGCACCGTATTTGTTTATCAACTCCCAGGGGTCTACAGCATTTCCCCTGGATTTGGACATCTTCTGACCATGCTTATCAAGGACCAGGTCGTTTACCACTACTTCTTTGTAGGCCGGTTGGTCGAAAAGAAAGGTCGCTATCACCAATAGAGAATAAAACCAGCCTCTGGTTTGATCCAGGCCTTCGCAGATAAAATCCGCCGGAAAAGAATTATAGAATTCTTCCTCGTTTTCAAATGGATAGTGCAGTTGACCGTATGGCATCGAGCCGGAGTCGAACCAGCAGTCTATGACTTCGGGTGTCCGGGTCATCTTTCCTCCGCATTCGCACTTTAAGTAGACCTCGTCTACATACGGCCTATGGAGATCCAGGTTATAAACATCCAAATCGCCAATGGCATGCTCTTTCAGTTCAGCCCTTGAACCTATCGATCTTATTTTTCCGCACTCAGTGCATCTCCAGATATTCAGCGGCGTTCCCCAATAACGGTTTCTCGAGATTGACCAATCTACCAGGTTCTCCAGCCAATTGCCAAAACGACCTGTACCTACATGTTCCGGGAACCATTTCACTTTCTTGTTGTTCGCGATTAGCTTGTCTTGAAACTGCGTGGTTGCAATGTACCACGATTTTCTTGCGTAATAAAGAAGAGGCGTATCACATCTCCAGCAATGGGGATATGAGTGGACTATTCTTTCGCTTTTGAACAATCTGCCATCTTTGCGCAGTTTCTTTATGATGTGTTTGTCTGCATCCATCACAAACATACCAGCCCAATCCGTGACTGAATCAACGAAACGTCCTTGTTCATCGACAAGGTGGAGCATGGGAAGTCCGTATTCTTGGCAAACTTTGTAGTCATCTTCTCCATATGCAGGAGCTATGTGTACCAGGCCTGTGCCGTCGTCAGTCGATACATAGTCAGCGCAAGTGACTATAAAAGCTTTTTCCTCCGGGACTACAAATGGGAATAGCTGTTCGTACTCTAGGAATTCTAGTTCCTTGCCCGAGAACTCCTCAAGGATCTCATAACCCTCCTCGAACAAATAGGGCACCCTGTCTCTAGCGACGTAGTAGATATTGTCCCCGTAAAGCACCTTAGCATAGGTACTCGTAGGATTTATTGCCACTCCTACGTTAGAAGGCAAGGTCCACGGAGTTGTAGTCCAAATGAGCAGATACTCGTTGTCCTTTCCTTTGACCTTAAAGGTCACATATATGGATTCCACAGATTCCTCTGTGTACCCTTGAGCCACTTCGTGCGATGCAAGAGGAGTTCCGCAGCGTGGGCAATAGGGCAAAACTTTGTAACTCTCGTATATCAGGCCTGCATCGAAGAACTGCTTCAAAATCCACCATACGGTCTCGATGTAATCATTGTCCAAAGTGATGTAAGGATCATCCATATCGATCCAATATGCTATCCTCTCAGTAAGCTTTCTCCACTGCTTTTCGTAGAGAAAAACCGAAGATCGACACTTCTCATTGAAAGCAGCTATGCCGTACTCTTCGATTTCTTGTTTGGATGAAATTCCAAGCTGTTTCTCTACTTCGATTTCTACCGGGAGACCATGAGTATCCCACCCGGCCTTGCGCTTTACCTGAAACCCCTGCATCGTTTTATAACGACATACCACGTCCTTTATCGTTCTGGCCAAAACGTGGTGTATACCCGGCAGACCATTGGCTGTAGGTGGTCCCTCATAAAAGACGAAGCGAGGGTTCCCTTCTCTCTCAGATATGCTTTTGGCCGATATGTCATTTTCGTTCCAGTAATCAAGGATTCCATTTTCTGAATCCACAACAGACCTTCTAGGGTCCACTTCTTTAAAGTATCCCATGGGTTTTTCCTCCATCTCGGTTTGGGAAGTTTTGGCATAAATAAAAAAGCGCCCCATAGGGACGACTTATGCCGTGGTACCACCCACCTTGATTGCAGTAGCTCTGCAACCCTCTTAAGCGCTCTATAACGCGAGCAACACGAACCGGCTTACTGTGTTTTCAGCCTTTGACTCAGAGGTGATATTCGAATGGACCTTGGTATCGACTTCTCACCTTTCGTCGATTCTCTTTGACCGGCATCCATCTACTCGTCCTCGTCATAGTCTTTCCTTTATTTTCAAAAATGGTGTCGGGAGCGGGAATCGAACCCGCACGGGATTTCCCATACGCCCCTCAAACGTACGCGTCTGCCTGTTCCGCCATCCCGACACGAAAACATACAGCAGTAATTCATAATATAACCCGCTACAGATGCTGTGTCAACAGGTATAGTCTCAAGCGTTGATTCTCTTTAAGTGTCTGGCCCATCTTCTATGTCTAAAAGGAATTTCGACATAATTCGTAGAAATAGGCAAAATGAGCATTGCCGGACAGAAATACGTTTAAGTGAGGAACAGTTTTATGGACTCTAAGAATAGTTTGTTGGAAAACGTTTTTAATGTGCTTCGCGAAGGTGTCATAGTCGTACAAGAAGGCGGAGAGATACTCTTGGCCAACCAGAGAGCTCTTGCTCTTCTTGGGCTTGGAGAATCTTGGGGCCCCGGCCACAGCGCAGGGAGTGTGTCCCCCGGCGATATTGTGCTTTTGGTAAACAGCTCATTGGGTGCTGACGATGGCGGACTGACTCCAAGAGACCTATCACTGATAGGTGTTTCTCCGGACTCCAAGATAATGTCGGGCGACGCCCTTGTAGCGATAGGCGTTTACGGTGGTCCTGCAGGCTCTGGAATATATTCAAAAAGAAGCCAGCCTTCCGTTGAACCCCTAGGAATTGATCGGTTATGGCCTGGCAAAGATGGTATAACCCACAAGCTTTCAGCCAGGCTGTCGAGCGTAGAAAAGAGAGCTAGCATAAGTGTGGATGGCTTGAGATTTGATTTTGACTATAGAATAGCTATAGCTCATATGGTGATATGTGACCCCGAGACTTTAGTCGTGAAGTTCTACCAAACTCTCGGATACACGGCTAGAGGCGAATCCGCAAAATCCATCCTATTGGGGAACGAATTCAGGGCTAAGGAACATGGCATCGCATCGATGGAAATTGTAGGCGAAAAACTCTGGAAGATTTGCCCTGAAGGCCTAGATAGTTCAGACATAGTTAGAGTATTTTCCGGGGCGGTTCCGCACATAGGGCCCAAAGAGGGATTCATAAATGGCATTCCCTTAAGATACGCCGTCACTCCAATCACTTGCAACGGGATGTCGGGCAAGCTTGTGTGCGTTCTGCTAACGGACGTTGTCGAGGTGAAAGAACTTGAGGAGCGAGCGGATGGTATGGCCAGCTATGCCTCACTATTGCGTATGAAGCTCGGGAAGGCACCGTCTTCGCACCCTGCGTTTTCCAGAATTCTTGGGCGGAGCGAGTCTATCAGACATTGCATATCGTTGTGCGAGAAAATCGCTCCTACCAAGTGCAATGTCCTCCTGCTGGGGGAAAGCGGTACTGGGAAGAATCTTTTCGCACGAGCTATCCACCACGCATCTCCTAGAAACAGAGCGCCTTTTGTGGTGGTAAACTGTGCGGCAGTTCCGCCCTCGCTCATGGAAAGCGAGTTGTTTGGGTACGCACCCGGTTCTTTCACGGGTGCTCTGAGGACAGGTAAGAAAGGCAAATTCCATGAGGCATCCGGGGGTACGTTATTACTCGATGAAATCGCCGAACTTGATTTGTCTTGTCAAGCCAAATTGCTGCATGTTATCGAAGAAGGTACTGTACAACCACTAGGCTCTCATTCGCATAATAAGGTTGATGTGAGGATCATCGCAGCTACTAATCAAAACTTGGCCGAACTTGTAGATTCTGGACGTTTCAGAGAAGATCTATACTACCGACTAAACGTCTTTTCTGTTGAAATTCCTCCACTGAGAGAACGCCCCGAAGATATCATAGATCTTGTAGAGACTTTTCTGCAGGCCTATTCCGCCATGTACGACAAGCGCTTGAGGATTACGGAAGACTGCTTACGCGCGTTGATCTCTTATCCATGGCCCGGCAACGTTAGGGAACTTGAGAACGTATTGGAACGTGCGGCGGTGCTCACAGACGATGGTATAATTGACCTCCGATATATGCCGCCTGGAATTCAGGCTGACGATTCTTCTGGCGTTTTGGAAATTCCTGCAGTCTTCCCTATCACCTTGGAAGAAGCTAGGAAAGATGCAGAGAGGAACGCGATGTTGCAGGCTATACGATACTGCGGCGGGAACCACACAAAAGCCATGAAAATCCTCAAGATCGGCAGGACCACATTCTATCAAAAACTAAAAGAACTGGATTTAACCCACGAAATACAGATGACTTTTGACGACTCCAGCCTCATGAACCTCAAATGAGAACTAGGTTTCTTTGTGTGTAAAGTATGATCCGACGGCAGAGGCAACTGCCAGAATCAGCAGAGTATCGCCTATCTTGGTGCTGATCACCCCTGATCGATTGAGAATTGCCAACAACAAACCTATTGCGCCTAGTAACGGTCCTACCCAAGGCTTCATGAAAAAATCGACCAACAACATCGGCTCCTTTCGCTTGTGTTTGCAGTTTCCAATATGGTATATGCTTCTCTCTTTAGATGGTAACTCCTTCATTGTTGAGTTTTGGAGGAACTTTCATACGTACCGTTGAACTAGTGTTGAAATAGTAGCGTCGAGTGTTTGGTTTTTCGGACAGTACATATTACAATTCATGTTGTGGAGTAAATGAAGCCAATCGGAGGTCTTGTGGAATGCATAGAATAAGAGTATGTGTAGCGGGATACGGTAATGTGGGTAGAGAAGCCGTCGAGTGTATTAATCAGGCTCCGGACATGGAACTTGCGGGAGTGGTTGAGATCTGTGATGTTAAGGCACCTAATATTCCTCTAGTCAAGGATGTTGACGAGTTGGATGGGAAGATAGATGTTGCGATACTTACGATCCCCTCTCGCTTGATTCCGGATATCGCTCCATCCTACCTGGAAAAAGGGATCAATACCGTCGATGGTTACGATATCCATGGTGAGTCTATGCTTTCGTTGAGAAATAAGCTGCAGGGGTATGCAACTCTACATGGTAGAGTCTCAATAATTGGATCCGGATGGGATCCCGGCACCGACTCGATTGTCCGGATGTTGTTTCGGGCAATCGCTCCTCACGGCATAACTTACACGAATTTCGGACCGGGTATGAGTATGGGGCATAGTGTCGCTGCGAGGGCAGTCCCAGGCGTGGTTGATGGAGTATCGTTCACTCTTCCGATTGGTTACGGTCAACATTTCCGGGACGTCTATGTTGAGATCGAGGAAGGCTGCGATTTCGAAGAGGTTTCTAGGTGTATTAAAGAAGATCCGTATTTTGTGAACGATAAAACAAGGGTGACCGCAATAGATGACGTCGACGAGGTCAGAGTAATGGCGCATGGCGTACAGTTGCAGAGGGTGGGAGCTTCGGGCTCTAGCCATAACCAATTACTTGAATTGAACATGAAGATCAGTAATCCGTCTGCTACAGCTCAAGTGATGGTCTCGGCTGCGCGCGCTTCCATGCGTCTTGCACCCGGTTGTTATGCATTGGGTGAGATTCCGCCGATCGATCTCTTGCCCGGAAGTCGTGACGACATAATTAAGTCCATGGTGTAGAAGTACAGTTTAAAAGGCAGGGCTCTTCGCGTACGCGTATTGGCCCTGCCTTTGTTTCGCTCTACTGGTTCTTTACATTCCCTCTCAGTCTGGTCCCAGTCTTTCCTTCAACGGCTTCTTCTACTTTATCGAGGGAAGCTATAACCGCCATCTTTCCGCCATTTTGAATGAACCGGATTATCGCACGAACTTTAGGTGCCATGCTTCCTGAGAGGAAATGTCCCTGTTTGAGAAACTCGGCGAGTTCCGGCAAGTTTGTCTCCCCCAACCAAACCCTGCCGTCAGGGGTCTTGTAGTTAAGAGCAGCGCCGTTAACATCCGTAAGGATCACAAGATTGTCAGCGCCCAGTAGGGTTGCCAGTCTTTCCGCCCCAAGATCTTTGTCAATGACCGCCTCTACGCCTTGTAGCAGACCGTCATCACTTTTTACAACCGGAATACCACCGCCTCCGGTGCAGATTACGATATGGCCGCTATCCACTAGAGACTTGATTGATGGCAATTCCACAATAGATATCGGATCCGGAGACGGTACTACACGTCGCCATCCTCGACCGGAGTCTTCTATCCATTTTTCTCCGTGAGTCTTCATACGTTCTTTAGCCCATTCTTCTGAACAAAACGGTCCAACTGGTTTGGTAGGATTCGCAAATGCAGGATCTTCGGCGTTCACGAGGGTCTGAGTCACGATTGTGGCAACAGGCACGTCGAGATTTCGGCGTTTCAAGCTGTTGTGCATGTACATCTGAAGCATGTATCCGATCATACCCTGGCTTTGGGCACCACAAATGTCCATTGGCATCTGTGGGACCTCGTTTTTGGCAGCCTCATTTTGTATAAGTATGTTCCCTACTTGCGGTCCGTTGCCGTGGGTGATGATCAGGCGATACCCCTTCTCAACAAGTCTCACAAGCTGTTCCGCCGTCTTTTCCACATTTCTTCTTTGATCTTCTGCTGTTCCTTTGTCGCCTTTCTGTAATATGGCGTTTCCGCCTAGAGCAACTACTGTGGTCTCCATGCTTTTTGCCTCCAGAGGAAGACTAGACTACGATCTACTAACGCTTCTAGAGAAAACTCGCGTTATCGAATCCCATATAACTCTAAATATATTGCCCTTGTCAACACTTTCTTTTGACACGAGTTCCATTCTTCCCACCTCTTCACCATTGCATTTGAATATCGCTTCGCCAACCTTGGCGCCTTTTTCAAGAGGGGCTTGGAGATCGTCTTCGAAGATTAATTCGTATGTGACATTGTCTTTGTTCTCTTTTTCTACTGTTGCTCCCAACCCATTTGGTGCGATGGCATCTGCCCATTTGCCTTTACCTTTCCACACCCGAACCTGTCCAAGCACAGTTTGTGGATCTGATAATTTCACATATGCGAAATTATCATAGGCATAGTCGAGCATTTGTGAAGCAAGGAGATTCCTCTGTTTTTCACCCTCAGATATAGATTCGCCCTTCGCAGCACCCAGAAGTATAGCTATGGTGGAAAAACCGTCCTTGTCTGCGAGGACTACGATATTGTATCCCGCCTTTGAAGTGTAACCGGTTTTTAACCCGTAGACCCCTTGATATGACGATAACAATGTATTCCTGTTGTACTGTGTTATGGGGTGCTCACCTGGCGGCGTATACGTAAACTCCTTCAATGAGTGGTACTTGAGATACTCAGGGTACCTGGTTGAGTACTCTCTTACAAGCGTGAAGATATCTTCTGCAGATACCTTATTCTCCTCCGAGAGACCGTGTGGGTCTGCAAAGTGGGTGTTTTTTAACCCCAAGATCTCAGCCTGTTGGTTCATACGGTCCACAAAGGAAGATACGCTGCCCGAGATATGTTCTGCCAGAGCTACACATGCGTCATTACCTGATGCTACGGTAATTCCCTTGATGAGATCCTCGAGCTTGACTTTAGTGCCAACTAGCACAAACATCTTGGAGCCTTCTGTTCTCCACGCGTTTTCGGATATGTATATCTCATCTTCCAACGAAAGGTTACCGTGAGATATTTCGTCAAAAGTTATGAACAGTGTCATGATCTTCGTCAGACTTGCCGGTATCTGTTGGCTTTGAGTGTTGTGCGCCATCAAAACCCGTCCTGTTTTGAAGTCTGCCAAAAGATAACTCTCTGCCTCTATCTCAGGCGGCGCAGGTGCAGCGTAACAGGTCGCGCAGGTGGCAAACGAAGAGACTGTCATTTGAAAGACGAGAAAAACAAAGACTGTGACGACTGATATTGATCGTAATTTGTGTTTTGTCATATACCTCTACCTCCTACGATGTTATACCATACTTGAAGGGGGCGATGAATTGTTTCTTGTGTCATCTTGTCTATGTGGGAATAAATGTCGCTATGACGGCTCGGCGGGAGATATAAGGGATTATCCCGAAATCTCCCGGCTCATGCATCGCGGCGAGGTTGTACCTGTATGTCCTGAGGTCCTAGGAGGATTATCAATTCCACGCCCTGCCGCGGAAATAATCGGTGGAAGTGGAATCTATGTGCTTCGGGGACTGGCACGGGTTCTCAATGTTGAAGGTGTAGATGTGACTGAGGAGTATCTAGAAGGATCCTTAATAGGTTTGCTTGTAGGCTTGCAGACAGGTTGCACCGGTGCGATCCTGAAGTCCAGAAGTCCTGCATGTGGGATAGGGTTAGTGTATGACGGGACGTTTAGAAGAAAACTTGTCCAAGGCGACGGAGTATTTGCAGCTTTACTTGCAGATCACGGTTTTACTCTTTTTAGTGAAGAGAGTTTTGGCACATAAATAAAAATGGTGCCGAAGGTGGGATTTGAACCCACACAGGCTTTAGCCTACGGCGCCCTGAACACCGCGTGTCTGCCTATTCCACCACTTCGGCACGTACATAATACACCCAAACAAACGTAGTCTCTCGGCGTCGTATGACAAACACCAGACCCCGCCATGCCGTGAACCCGGAAGGCATGAACCTGCCCTCAGCAGGTGGGTGCCCTCCTGCAAGCATCCGCGCTTTCGCTTGACGCGACATGCGCTCCGCTTGTCAGAGTCCAGGCTCCCTTATTCACGGTGTTGGGCTCAAGCTTCACCGTGATTCACGTACACAGCAGGGTGTACTGCCATACCGATGCCTCTACCATTTTGATTCTAACACCGACAGTTAAGTATGTGCAAGTTGATATACGAACCGGTGTCGATGAAATGTCGAAAACATGAAATAGCATGTCATTGCCAAATAGAGCCGTGAAGGATATCATTTCTGTTGAACATCGGACGGGAGGATTAGGTATATGTCACGCACACGATCTCTTGTGGTTACCAGCTTATTCATAGCATTATCTGTTATTCTGACCAGATTTGCATCCTTTAGACTGGTCATAGGAGGCATCGAAGCAATCCGCATTGGTTTCGGTGCTCTGCCTAATATCATGGCGAGTATATTGTTGGGGCCATTGTACGGAGCGATTTCAGGTGCTCTTGCTGATATAATCGGATTCATATTGAGCCCTATGGGGCCAGGTTACATGCCGCATTTTACTCTTTGTTCTGCACTTATGGGAACTATTCCTGGCGTTGTGGTGAGATTGTTGAACCGAGATAAGGAAAAGACGAGCATCCCGTTCTCGCATCTGTTTGCTGCAGTGTTTTCTGGTATCGCGCTTGTCTCTTGCGGTCTTACCCCATATTTCCTCAACTATCTGTACGGGATGAGCTATAGGATAATCATGCCGCCCCGACTCATATCAGGCGCAATAGAGACCGTCCTGTATTCATATGTCCTCAAACTCATATACATTCCTGTCACGAAGATGGCTGTTAGAAGTCAAGTGATCGCCCCTGATTAGAAGGCTAGAATAATGGCAGTTGAGCCGTTTCAGGCAGCCCAAGGAACAGGCCGTGTTCTTTCATCGTTTCACAAACTCTTTTGCCGACTCCGGTCCGCTTCCTAAAGTCCTCTACGGATTCAAAGGCTCCCTCTTCCCTTGCCTTCACGATTGAAGAAGCAGCTTGATTACCGATTCCGGGGATGGCAGTAAAGGGAGGGATGAGTTCAGAACCTTGAGGTATGTATCGTGACACCTGGGAGATATAAAGATCACACCGCCCGAAACGAAATCCTCTTTCGAACATCTCTATGGCAAGTTCCAGAGCACTGGCAATATCCTGTTCTTTTGCTGTCGCGGTAGAATTGGCATTCACCTTCTGTATATACTCTTTCCATTCTGTAGGTTCTAAGTACATGTACTCGGTGGTCAAAGATGAGCCTGCAAACGAAAAATATGTCGAATAGAAGGCTAGTGGATGATGGACTTTGTAATATGCTATCCTAAATGAGTTCGTAACATACGCGACAGCATGCGCCTTTGGAAACAAGTAGCTGATCTTTCTGCATGAACCGATATACCAGTCTGGCACCGACACAGACTTCATCATTGCGATGTCTTCACTTGATAACGGAACTCCTTTTCTCACCTTTTCCGCTATTCCAAACGCTAAAGAAGATTCCAGCCCCAGTTCCATCAGATACAAGAATATATCTTCACGGGTGGCAATGACTTGGTCAAGAGTGGCAAGGTTCTCACGAATTAGCTCTCTGGCATTGTTCGCCCACACGTCAGTTCCATGGGAAAGCCCTGAAATCCTAACTAGATCTGCGAAACACTTGGGTCTCGTTTCAGATAGCATGTTCCTTACAAACCTCGTGCCAAATTCGGGAATCCCCATTACCGCATCAGGGTTTTCTCCAGAAAAAAGTGCCAAGGTTTCAGGGTCATCCATAGGTATGGAAATAGGATCTATGCCTGTAATCTCGCCAAGGATCTTGAGTACGGTAGGATCGTCATGTCCAAGGATGTCTAGCTTAACTAGATGGCCCGAAATGGCGCTGTAATCAAAGTGAGTCGTTATGGAGCCTGACTTTCGATCATCGGCAGGGTACTGAAGAGGTGTGAAGTCAAGCACCTCCATTCCCTGGGGTATTACCATGATCCCCCCGGGATGTTGTCCGGTAGTCCTCTTTACTCCTTCTATCCCTTTAGACAGTCTCAGTTCTTCTGCCCTTCTGAATGATCTACCTGTGCTTTCGCTATAGTGTTTGACGAACCCAAAAGCTGTTTTTGTGCCGATGGTACCAATAGTACCTGCCCTATACACGTTCTTTTTGCCCAGCAATTTTGACGCGAATTTGAACATTTCGCTTTGTTCTTCACCGGAGAAATTCAAGTCGATATCGGGTACCTTTTCACCTCTAAACCCCATGAAAGTTTCAAAAGGGATGTTCTGTCCATCTTTTGCGAGATTCGCGCCACATTTGGGACATTGTGCAGACGGCAAATCGAATCCTGAATGGCAAGCAGGGTCGTCTATAAACTCGCTGAAATGACAATTGGGACATACATAATGCGGCGGTAATGGGTTGACCTCAGTAATGCCCGTGAGTCGTGCAACAAGCGATGAGCCGACAGATCCCCGGGAGCCAACTAGGTATCCGTCAGAGTTAGATTTTTCTACCATTTTAACTGCGATAAGGTACAAAGAAGAAAAACCGTTGTCAATAATGGCGGAAAGTTCCTTATTGATCCTTTGCTCAACGATTTCGGGCAGATCTTCCCCATAGATATTCTGTGCACCCTTTTGAGTAAGATCCATGAGTATTCGATCAGAATCCTCAAGAGTTGGGTAAAAGAAACCTTCTGGTATAGGCGCCAAATTCTCGACCAAAGCCGAGATAGATTGAGGATTCTCGATCACTACTTCTCTTGCACCTTCTATGCCTAGATAGCCGGAGAATTCACTCAACAGTTCATCAGTAGTCCTAAGGTACAAAGGGCTCGGGCGTTCGCCGTTCTCACTCATTCCTTTGCCCGCAAGAAGCAAAGTCCTGTAAATCTCGTCCTCGGGCTCCACGAAATGTACGTCCCCAGTCGCAACACATGGTTTGCCAAGCTTTTTGCTCAAACTGTAGATTCTTCTATTAATATCGGCGAGAGATTCACGGTCGGGAATCTCTCCTGCATCTACCAAGAAGGCATTGTTATCAAGGGGTTGGATCTCAAGGTAATCGTAGAAGTTGGCTATATCTTCTAACTCCCGGTCACTTTTGCCTGAAACGATTGCCCTGTATAACTCACCTGCTTCACAAGCTGAGCCGACTATAATGCCCTCTCGTTTGTCGTTAAGACATTGCCTGGGTATTCTGGGAGTCCTGTAAAAATGCTCAAGGTGTGACAACGTGACGATTTCGTACAAATTCCTCAGCCCCGTTTTGTTGCGGGCAAGAAGGATAATGTGAAAGGCCTGATCTTTTGCATTTTCCTCGACCAGATAGCCCTCCAAACCAAGGATTACCTTGATGCCATACTTGGCTCCTAATCGGTATGCTTCAGGGAACGCCTGAACTACTCCGTGATCTGTAATGGCGATTGCAGGGTGCCCCCAACGAGCTGCAGTGGAGATAGCTTTTTCGAGGTCTAAGACGGAATCAAGTGCTGACATCTTTGTGTGCAGGTGGAGTTCTACACGTTTATCCTCCGATTCATCTTGTCTCACCTTGGGGTTGGCAATGCAAAGATCGCTGCACATGAGCGTTGGTTCCGAATCCATACGATCTATCCGGATTCTACCTCTCGCTAAGACCCAAATGCCTTCCTTGATCTCTTGTATCTTTTGTTCTCCCGGAAAGATCCTCATGCTAATAGAGTCACTGTTGTCAGTCACAACTATGATGCCGCAGAAGCCGCCAGATTGGGTTTGCTTCCATGAGACGTCTACTACCATTCCCAGTACTGTTACGGCCCCTTTTTCTCCTCCGGTTATGTCCTTTATAGGAATAGGTTCCGTACGGATGGGCCTTCCGATCAATACGTCTCTTTGTTTCTCATTACTGCCTGCGCTATCCCCGTTGCTCGATCTTCGGGACTCCTTAGAGAAGTACTTTTCATATTCTTTGGAAAACTCCCATGATACCGTAGATAGCGTCGACACAGAGTTCCTTATTTCTTGCCCTATGGTTGACAAACACATCTCAAACTCATCTATTGTGATGCGCGATGCCTTTTTTGCCCAGACCTCAGTATCAGGGATCTCGACAAAAATACACCATGCTGCGTTCTTCGTGTCAACAGTTATTGAAGATATCTCAAGACTTCCTACAACATCATCTAAATCAAGATTCAGAGTTCGCGCCATCTGCTCCAACGTGAAGTTGGAACAAGATGGCTTCACTACCGTACGACTCAATTCTCTCCCTCCGGATAACGTGGATATGTCTTAGCTAATCTCAAAAGGGTATCTACTATCTCGTCGTGAGAAACTCTACCTATAGGCTTGCCATAAGAGAACAAAATGCCCCCCTCGCGTCCACAAGCGACTCCGATGTCTGCTTCCCTTGCTTCCCCGGGGCCGTTCACCGGACAGCCCATGATTGCAACTTTGATAGGCGTCTTTAGGTCTTTAAGTCCGTCTGCAACTGCTTCGGCTATGTGTATGATATCTATTTCTGTGCGTCCGCACGTCGGACAAGATATTATATCTGGACCAAAGGTGCCCAGTTCGAGAGATTGCAAGATTGCCTTTGCAACTACTACCTCTTCACGAGCAGGTCCGGTGAGAGAGACTCTTACCGTATCTCCAATCCCTAAGGTAAGCAGGGTACCGATTCCTGCCGCAGACTTGGCTACGCCGAGATACCCGGGACCTGTTTCTGTCACTCCGATGTGGAATGGCCAATCGGTGTAGGAAGCCATCATGCTGTATGCCCTGATCGTTTCTTTTACGCTAGACGATTTGAGCGAGATAACTGCTCCTTCTATGCCGTTATCTAGGAGGAAAGAAACATGACGTTTCGCGCTTTCAACCATTGCTTCGGCACAGGGTGAACCGTAGGTTTCCAAAATATCCTTCTCAAGCGATCCTGAGTTTACCCCTAATCGGACAGCTGCACCCATGGATTGGGCTTTTCTTGCGACCTCGAGCAGCCTCTCTTTGCTGCCAATATTGCCTGGATTGACCCTGACCTTGTCAGAGCCGGACTCCAGAGCCAACATAGCCAATCTGTAGTCGAAGTGAATATCTGCTACGATTGGACACGTTACTTGTTCCTTGATGTGCTTTATTGCCCGCGCGGCCTCTTCATCTACGACCGCTAGGCGGACGATATCGGCACCTGCAGATACCGCCTCTCGAATCTCCTCTACCGTCGCTTTTATATCACGCGTATCTGTTTTTGCCATAGTCTGAATAGAGATCTTGGCGTTTCCCCCAATCGTTAGATTGCCACATCTAACGGGCCTACTTTTCCTTCTCTCAAACAGGTCTTGAGCATTTGCCATAGTATCATCCTATCTTGGCGTTGAGAGCTAGCCTGAAATGTTTCAACCAACCAAACGCAGTATATCTTTGTATGTGATCACAATGAATAACACCATAAGCAAGAAAAATCCTATGAAGTGGATGATGTTCTCCTTCGCAGGGTCAATCGGCTTCCCACGAATACCTTCAACCGCAACAAACAAAAGACGACTTCCATCAAGAGCAGGTATTGGCAAGAGATTGATCAATGCGAAATTCGCGGAAAGAAACCCGAGAACATAAAGAAGCGTTCCGATTCCCTGCCGAGCAGCCTCGCCCAGAATCTGGCTGATGCCTACGGGTCCGGTCACTTCGGGAGCAATCGCGCCTGTTATCATGCTCGCAACGCTCGTAATCCAAGCTGCCGATACATAGATAGTTTCCAGAAAGGCCTCTTTAATGCCTTTCAAAACGCCGAAACGCACAGTCGTTACCTTGGCCTTTACCCCTATGATACCTGTTCCTGACACATCAATGGGAGTCAAAATAAAAGTCAGAAGATTACCCTGCCGTTCCACCACGATAGTTGTTGGGATGCCAGTCCTTTTTTGGACCAAGGCTACCATCTCAGCCCATTCGGATATTTCAGTATCCTCGACCATAACGATTTTATCCCCCGGTTGGATGCCGACTTCGTACGCCGGATATCCTACTACCACCTCAGCGATCTCAGTAGTAGGCTTCGCGATTCCTACGAATGATAGAACCAAAAAAAACGCAACCATAGCTACAAGGAGATTCGCAAGTGGGCCTGCTAACATGATCAATGCTCGCTTCATAGGCGGCAAAGATTTGAGCAGCCTTTCCTCTGGAATGTCTTCGTCTATATTGTCTTCGGCACCCTCTTCACCTGCGAATCGCACGTATCCTCCTAGGGGGATTAGTCTCACGGATACTTCTGTCTCATCACCTTTTTTCGAAAAGAGTCTGGGTCCAAAACCTACGCTGAATTCATGAATGTATACTCCGAATTTCCTAGCTGCTAGGAAGTGTCCAAGTTCATGTAGGACTATCAAGATTCCTAGACATACTATGGCTATGATAGTTTGCAGCAAAGTCTCACCTTCTCATACTAGCATCAATGATTTTTCTAGTCTCGGATACAGCCCATTGAGCCGCGTATTCCAAGGATTCTAAGGAATCAGCTTTATGAGGCTCACACTGACCGAGAACCGATTCTAGTACATCATATATTTCGGTAAAAGAAAGTTCCCCGGCCAAGAAACTTCTTACGACGATTTCGTCAGCGATGGATAACACGCACGGTGCGGTACCCCCCATGCGTCCAGCTTCATATCCAAGGTTTAGACAGGGAAACCGTTCGAGATCCGGTTCTTCAAAGGTAAGGATGCCCAAAACCGGATTTATGGTTTCTACCACACCTCTTTTCCTTTCCGGAAAATTGAGCGCAAAAGCGATCGGAAGGCGCATGTCGGGATTTGCCAACTGTGCTTTCGTGCTACCGTCTCTAAAGGATACCATAGAATGCACAATGCTTTCTCTATGAATGACTACTTTAATCCTATCGTAGGGCATATCGAAGAGATAATGCGCTTCCATAACCTCGAGGGTTTTGTTGAAAAGCGTAGCGGAGTCTACAGTAACTTTTGTTCCCATCTGCCAAGTTGGGTGCCGAAGAGTATCGGAAGGCTTAACCTTGCGTAGTTCTTCACGACTAAGGTCTCTCAAGGCTCCACCTGATGCTGTAAGAATGATGTTCTCTACGCTACGTTTATTCTCACCCAAAAAGCATTGGAAAACAGCCGAGTGCTCGGAGTCGACCGGTATGATTGCATTTGGGTCTGATTCAAGGAACGTCTTAACGATCTCGCCTGCCGACACAAGGGCTTCTTTCCCAGACAAGGCCACTTGTTTTTTGCTTTCAAGCGAACTTATAAGTGGCTTTACACCATCGAAACCGGGAATGGCATGGAGCGCTAGATCACATTCAGGCATGGACGCGACATCGCACAACCCTTTTGAGCCGCTGAGTATCTCAAGATCTTTTAGCCCTAAGGACCCCTTTTCTCTCTCGGCCACGTCCGCGGCTTTTTCGTCAAATATGGCAACAACTCGTGCTCCGAAAGTTTTTGCCTGACAAAGGACTTGTTTCCAGTTGCTGTGTGCTGCAAGGCCCAGTACTTTGAAGTCACAACTGTTTTTGATCACGTCTAATGCCTGCGTACCTACGGATCCTGTAGAACCAAGAATAGATATCGTTTTCAACCGTCACTACCACCTTCACTATCTATAGGGTCATGCGAAAGAAAACCTGCCAGGAGAACAGCTACCAGCGGTCCATAGATTACTCCTATTCCTCCGAAAAGGCGGAACCCCAGGTATAAGGAAACGAGAGCCGCCAGCGGGTGCAGTCCGGTTTCTTTTCCAATCATGTTAGTCCTAGCTATTTGTCTCAGTAGTGACACCCCGCCATATAGAACGATAAGGTATACGGCCAAATACCCGCTACCCCAAGCCAAATGATATATTATCCATGGTATATAGATGAGTCCCGGACCTATTATCGGGATAACATCGAGAACTGCGAGGATAATGCCGAGCCCTACTGCATATCTTGCCCCGATGATCCGAAGCCCTATTACGTTAACGATCATAGTAAGTATGATAAGCAGTATTTCGACTCTGATTACTTTCGAAACGCTTGATAAAATGGTATTTTCGGTAGTAACGAAAGCGCCGAATCTCTCTTTGGGAATGGCACGGCCTATAGACTCATATATCTGGTCTTTGTCTTTTATCATTAGATATGTGCTAATCACCGCAAACACCGCCGAAATAGAAAGCCCGGGAACTGACTTCACCATCTCACCGGCACCTATGACGATGCCGTAAAGAGCATCATAGAGGCTGTTCCACAGACCTTGAACGGTACTTGCCAAAGGTTCCGGGAGGTTCTTCGAGAGCTCGCCGGTGACTTCAAGAGCGTCTCGCATTATTTCCATGAATTCGGTATAGTATTCAGGTAGTCGTTCGTACAAATCTGTTAGTTCCGTACTTAGGCTTGTAAAACTCCATACCACTATCGAGCCAACAACTACGCTAAAAATCAGCATCGAGAGTATCGCTGCCCATCCCCGCCCCATTTTTAGGTGCGTCTCTAGAAACGTAACTATGGGTTCCAACAAAAAAGCGAGGAAAGCGCCTAATGCGAACGGGGCGACGTAGGGCATTATGTATTTCAAGAATAGAAATACTGCTATTAGAAAGAATATCGCAACAAGCATTTTCTTTTGTGTCATGAAGCGCAACAATCCCTTTCGCGTGTTTTATATGACATGAAACACTTGCAGCAACTCCCTGATCACGAAGCCTCCTGCGCTTGTGAACAACACACTGTCGAATCTGTCCAGAACTCCGCCATGCCCAGGGATTAGATTGCCGGAGTCCTTAGAATTACAGTAACGCTTCAAACTCGATTCCACAAGATCACCCGTGACGGCCATTATGCCAAGGCAAATACCGATAATTGCACATTGCCAAACAGCAAGGCTCATATGGATGCCCCACAACACCGATACCAGGGTGCTTGCAGCAATTCCAAAGACAGTGCCCTCCCAGGTCTTGCCAGGGCTTATCATCGGCGCAAGTTTGTGCCTGCCCCATGCCCTACCCCCAAAAAAGGCAGCAATGTCAGCTGCCCAGGTGACGAAGAGTACGAGAAAGGCCCATTCCCTGCCATCTGGCCCCGTTCTTAAGAGACCCATGGTTCCCCAAAAGCCGCCTATATAGATAGCTCCCGAAACGCCGAAAGCTCCTACGGCTATGCCCTTTTGTATTGCAGATAGCGACAATAATAGGAGCGCGCTGATCAATAATGAATAGAACAGGTATGCGGACTCATGTGATAACCCTGTTAAGGCGATCATGATACATATGGGGATGAACACGTAATGCAACTCTAATTGGGCATTGCCTAAGAGATTCCTATATTCCCCGGCTGAGAGGCATGACAGTAGTGCGAGAAGCAATGCGAACGGGACGCCGCCTAAATACAGAGGCACAATTATGATGGGGGCCAAAACAATAGCTGATGCGACCCTTTGTTTTAGCACCCATCATCATCCTCTTTACCTGTGACATCACCAAATCTGCGTTCTCGCTGCGAGAATTCCACCACACACTTATATAGGTCCACCGGTCCGAAATCAGGCCACAGAACATCTGTAAACACGAGTTCAGAATAAGCAGACTGCCACAGCAAGAAGTTAGAGAGTCTCTTTTCGCCTGAGGTGCGGACGATCAGTTCAGGGTCAGGTATTCCTTGAGTGTAGAGTAGACTTGAGAAGTATTCTTCAGAAATACTTGCAGGGTCATCCAAATCACCTGAGAGAGACTTTGTCACCAGTTTCAAAGCCGCATCTACTATTTCTTGCCTCCCGCCATAGTTGATGGCGAGACACAAATTCAGAGATTTGCACTCTCGGGTATCTCTGGCCACTTCTCTCAGAGAATTTACTACAGGCTGCGGAAGTTCTTCCCATCTGCCTATGGGAAATACCCTCACATCATTGTCCAATAGTTCGTGCTTGTATTTGAACGTGTAATCTATAACCAGATTAAAGAGAAAGGATATCTCATCGGCAGGGCGTTTCCAGTTCTCTGTAGAAAACACGAATAAGGTGCAGTATTCCACGCCCAAATTGCGAAGCGCAGGAAGACACCTGCGTATGCTCTCAACTCCAGCCTTGTGCCCTTCTGTCCTTTTCAGACCTCTTTTCAGAGCCCAACGGCCGTTGCCATCCATGATGATCCCGATGTGGCGCGGTGTCTTTCCCTCAAGCGCCTTACAAAGCCAAAGATCTTCCTCAGAGGTCCTCACACTTCCATTACCTCTTCTTCCTTCGCTGATGTAATACTGTCAATTATCTCGATATACTTGTCAGTGAGTTTCTGAATTTTGTCTTGTATACGCCTGGATTCATCTTCTGAGATTTCTTTTGCTTTCTCGGCTTCCTTCACTTGTTCAATGGCGTCACGTCTCAAGTTTCTAATCATTACCTTTTGCATCTCAGCGTCTTTCTTTAGGGTTTTGATGAGCTCTTGGCGTCTTTCTCCGGAAAGTGGAGGAATTGTAAGTCGCACAACATTTCCGTCGTTGCTTGGCATGGCCCCTAGATCGGCCTTTTGTATCGCTTTCTCTATGCTGCTAAGGAGCTTTTTATCCCACGGTTGTATTACAAGGGTTCTCGGGGGAGTTACCCCAATTGATGCCACCTGGTTTATAGGCGTAGGAACCCCATAGTAGTCTACAAGCACTTTGTCCAATAGAAGGGGCGTTGCTCGACCGGCTCTCATGGAAGCAAGATCTTTTTTGTAAGCTTCGATTACATTTTTCATCCTGTCTTCTGTTTGAGTCATCAGGGTTTTTTCGTTCACGCTACTGCCTCCCTACAATCGTTCCGACTTTTTCCCCCATCACTGCCTTTTCAATATTACCATAAACATCCATATTGAACACTACAAGCGGTATACAGTTATCCATGCAAAGGGTAGTCGCGGTCGCATCCATGACCTTAAGGCCTAGGTTTATGACATCAAGGTAGTCCAATTGATCGAACTTTGTAGCGCTAGGATTGAGATTAGGATCCGAATCGTATACGCCGTCTGTTCCGCGCTTACCCATCAATATGGCCTCTGCCCCAATTTCGGCAGCACGCAAAGCAGCCGTAGTATCGGTGGAAAAATACGGATTGCCGGTTCCCGCTCCAAAGATCACAATTCTGCCCATCTTGAGATGGTGAATTGCTTTGCGCCTTATATATGGTTCTGCAACTTCCCTCATATCTATAGCGGTCATAAGCCTGGTTTCCAATCCGAGTATCTCAAGTCTGTCTTGTAGCGCCATACAGTTCAAGACTGTCGCAAGCATGCCCATATAGTCTGACGTGGCGCGGTCCATCCCTTTTTGCTCGCCACGTGTTCCGCGCCAGAAATTCCCCCCGCCTACCACAATAGCCATTTCTACTTGCTTCTCAAATACGTCTTTTATCTGACGTGCCATTGAGTTCACGACGTCGAGATCAATTCCGAAACCAGAGCCGCCTGCGAAAGACTCGCCCGATAGTTTTAACACGACCCTTTTGTATTTTGGCTTTTTCGCCGCGTGATCCATGTTAGAAGCACAGTTGCTTGTCACAGTGTCTACTTCTCCCCTACTTCGAAGCGCGCAAAGCGTCCTACGACAATGTTCTCGCCTAATAACGCGATAGCTTCGTTGATTAGGTCTGCAATGGTTTTTGAATCGTCTTTGATAAACGGTTGTTCCAGTAGGCAAATGGTTTCATAGAGTTTCCCTATTCTGCCTGCTACGATTTTGTCGACTATCTGTTCGGGCTTACCTTCTGCCAAGGCTTTTTCTCTTTCGATGGACGCTTCATGATCTAAAACTTCCTGAGGTACTTCAGCTTTGGAAACGTACTGCGGATTTGCCATGGCAATGTGCATTGCAATATCCTTAGCGAGTTCATCGAATTGATCAGTCCGAGCTACGAAATCGGTTTCGCAATTGAGTTCAAGAAGCACGCCAACTCTTCGGTTGTGATGGATATACGACGTGATTATTCCTTCTTTGGCACTCCTACCGGCTTTTTTTGCTGCGAAAGCAAGGCCCTTTTTTCTAAGGATATCAACAGCTTTCTCAATGTCTCCGTCAGCATCCTCAAGTGCCCTCTTGCAGTCCATCATGCCTGCACCTGTTCTTCCTCTTAATTCTCTTATCATATCTACCGTTATCTCGGCCATCTGTCTCACTCCTCCTGAACCTGGACTCCTTGTTTGCCTTCCAATATGGCATCGGCCATCTTGGAAGTTATGAGTTTTACCGAACGAATTGCGTCATCGTTTCCTGGGATTACATAGTCTACTTCATCAGGATCACAATTTGTGTCTACTATAGCAACTATGGGAATACCCAGACGCCTTGCTTCAAGCGTTGCTATTCGCTCTTTTCTGGGATCAACTACAAATATAGCCTCCGGCGGTTTCTGCATCCCTTTAATTCCGCTGAAGTTCTTCCTTAGTCTTTCCATTTCTCTTTCCAAAACAGCTTTTTCCTTCTTGGGAAGAGTCTCAAAGTAACCTTGCTCTTGAAGTTTTTCGAGTTCGATAAGTTTTTCGATTCTCTTTCTGATCGTGCCAAAGTTTGTAAGCGTACCGCCTAGCCATCTCTGGTTAATGTAGAACTCACCGCATCTGGTGGCCTCGGCTTCCACAGCTTCCTGAGCTTGCTTCTTGGTGCCTACAAACAAGACTCGCCCGTTGTCCATAGCTACCCCACGCAGAAAATCATAGGCTTCTTCTATCATTCGGACGGTTTTTTGAAGATCGATGATGTAGATTCCGTTTCGCTCAATGAAGATGTACGGTTTCATCTTCGGATTCCAGCGGCGCGTTTGGTGACCAAAATGAACGCCCGCTTCAAGTAGTTGTTTCATGGATACGACTGACAATACAATATACACCTCCGTGGTTCATCCACCGCCATCACCAATGGGCCCTTTGGGCAAACACCACGGCGTTATGATGGCGTGAGTGCTTTGAATTTAACCTCAGGTAGTATAACACATTATAAAGAACTATGCTCCCCGTATGTCCAAAATTTTCCCCTTAGTAGGATGCTGTGGTTTCGGTTCATCGGTATCACTTCTGTCGTCATGGGCTCCATCAGAAAACGACCCTCCGGTGTTTCCCTTCTTCTTTCGGGAGTCAGGGTCTATTGCGGCTTCGGTCACCTGTGGACTCTGTGACACGGTGGATGCTCTTTCCGAAACTTCCTTAGCGAAAGAAACCAGCTGGATTTGTGATTGCACAGTTCCTTGTTTTTGGGTAGAATCGGCTACCTTGGCTATTTCGGGAGACTTTGGAATGCCTGTCAAGGTATCAATAGGTCTCATCAGTGTTCACCCCGATACTCACTTCGCGTTTAACCTCGTTGAACTCATAAACATCCATACCGAGGACCACTTTTGTTCCGGGCATAACTTCTTGCGCGTAGAAATATCCGCTCTTAGATTTTCTTATCGCGTCTTCGATAGAAATGAGCCTTGCAAAAAGGTCCTCTCTCTTATCTTCGAATAGCGCGTTCAATCTTTTAAGATAAAGGGCATCCGGATTTATGTTTTCTGATTCTGACAGGCTTCCGGGATCGATTATCCTGACCCTTCTTATTTCCTCATCCACGGTTCCGATGTCTTTCTTTAAGTTTTCGTACTCCCTCCTTACTTTCGGGCTCACACCTACCTCAACCAGCGTAGCAACACTCATCGCAGATCCTACGGAGCGACTCGATACGCCTTCTTTAGCCCTGGTTATGCCGCCTACGATACGGCCCCTTTTAGGGCTCAATCTCACCTTCTTCTCAGTTTCAACTACGCTGTGCATCGTGTATTCTGAGATAATTACTTCGCCTTGTGCACGAATTACTGAGTTCTCACAGAAACGCATAAGAATTGTGCCGCCGCTTTCTACTGTTGCGTTCGGAGCATTTATGCTCCCTTCGACGATAATGTCGCCTGCACAAGAAGCTGAGCCGGACAGATTGCCCTTCACTGTTAGCCGGCCCCAAGTAGACACGTGGAAACCTTGCAGGACGTTCCCGAATATCATTACGTCACCTGGAAAAGATATATCACCTGTCTGAGGACCTATATTGCCGATTATCCGTATGCAATCGAGAACACATGGCATGCCGTTCTCAGCATATGGGATCCCAGACTTTGTCGCCAATACATACTTCCCGTCAGAAGAGGGCACGGTGTTTGGTCCGCACCTTAAGACAGGTCTGCCAGAAATGAACGGGAGTTTTTCTCCGGTGACCGTTATACCAAAACTGCACTCTTCTGGGTTTCTTACAAATGCCAGAGATTTCCCTGCCCGTATGGAACCGTGACTGCACAATTTCGACCACTCGCGTAAGAAGTTCGGGTCTACTGTTATCTCTTGTGGTGGGCTATCGTGTGACTGGCCGAACGTGAAAACCAGTCGAGGTTCGGAAGGGCCTGCCTGAGAAGGGTTGCTATGCGGAGGAATTCCCCAAGCAACTTGATACAGTTTACCTCTTTCGCCGGATAGGGCTGTTCGGATTGCAGAATCCGAAACTCCAAATATCACACCTTGCTGCGAAAGCGCATCTTTGATCTCACTATGTGAGAAGTCGCCGTGATCATGTATGCGGATGTAGCATGCCATTTTGTCGTCTGATATTAGTACGTCCACGCCAATGCCGCCATCATTCATTTTCTGAATCCTCCCGCTTGTGTGACTAGCGCAAAGATCCATCTGATGAAAGTGAACCCCTAAGCCGAACTACGGCCTTTGTATGTAGCTGTGAGACTCGTGAAGGGGAAACGCCGAGAATCTTAGCGATCTCCTTTACCGTAAGTCCTTCGTAGTAGTAAAGCGACACTACGAGTTTTTCGCGCTCGGGAAGCCTGTCAATAGCCATTGCAAGGTCTTGTTTTTTGAGAGTCCACTCTGTCTCATCGATTGGGTCAGGCGCCTTTTCATCTTTGAGTTCTGTAGGGCGATATGAATTATCACTGTCTGAAGGGGTTCCCCATATGTCATCAAATGACAAGATAGACGATGACGACATATCCAGTATTCGCTGATTGTATTCTTCAATGGACATGTCGAGTTCACTGGCTATCTCCTCATCTGTGGCTGATCTTCCGAGTCGGTTTTCTAAATTTCTGGTTGCTTCCTCAATAGATTTATTCCTCTGCCGAACGGACACGGGCACCCAATCCATAGAGCGTAGTCCGTCTATCATGGCGCCTCTTATTCTGGCTATGGCATAGGTCTCAAATTTCACACCTCTTTGCAGATCAAATCTATCCATTGCATCAAGAAGTCCCAGGCTGCCGTAGCCAATTAGATCTCCGTCATCTACGTTTTTGGGAAGGTTCATCGCCACTCTGCCCGCAACATACTTCACAAGAGGGGCATAATGGACTATAAGTTGGTCCCTGGCATTCTTGTCGTTTAACATCTTGTAGTTACGCCATAGGGTATCTAGATCTTTAGAATCATTGTCACCTTGATTCATCGTAACGTTTCTCCAGTCCGTCATTTAGAACTACCTGTGCTATCCGATCTTTGTCTCTAGGGGCAATGGATACAAACATGAACGCATACTGCTCTTCTCGCTGACCATCCAAAACCACTCTAACGACTTTAGCAATACCGAATACAGGGCCTCCCGGAACGACCAACTCAAACTCGATGAGATCCCCCTGCTGAAGGTTTTCACTCGAACTTGAAACCAGAGCCCCTCCAGCTGAGAGATTAAGCGTATAGGATCGATGCCACTCAGCCGCGTCACCTTTTGGACCGTCGTTCGTCTCAAGTTTTCTGAACCAGAAAGGGTATGCGGTTTCTGCTCTGAAATCCCGTCTGGTGACTTTTGGCTGGTCATTGTTGTTCAATAGTTATCACCTTAGCTACTTCAATATTTGCTCTATCGTCAAGTTCTTCATAAGCTACAACTGCCACTTCCGGCACTACCCGTGACGCAATCTCATAGACTTGGCTACGACATGAAGCAGATGTCAATAGAACCGGTTTCGGTGCTTTAGGTGCAATCTCGCTCATCGCTACCTGTATTGCCTGCATTATCTTGGCAAGTCTTTCCGAGGCGATCGCAACGTATGCTCCCCTATCGCCCCTTCTTGTTGCTTCCAAGATTTCTTTCTCTAGATCGGGTCCTAAGACCGCGACCTGAAAAGGTCCTCTATCCAAACCAACCGTTACTGTAATGAGTTTTGAAAGGTTCTCTCTGACTCTCATAGTGAGGTAGTCAGGATCCTTGGAGACTTTGGCCGCGTCTGCAATGCCCTCCATTATTGTTACTAGATCTCTTATGGGTATTCCTTCCTTCAACAAATTCTGAAGGACTTTTTGGCAATCACCCAAAGACACTAAATTCGGTATGGCCTCTTCTACGCAGGGAGCATCTTCGGCTTTAACCAGATCTATAAGCCGTTGAGTTTCTTGTCTTGTTAAAAGCAAGTGGGCGTTTTTGCGCAAGACTTCTGTTAGATGAGTTGCTATTACTGCCGAAGCTTCTATTACAGTGTATCCTAACGCTTCCGCTTCTTCTTTCTGTGACTTCGGTATCCACACAACATCAAGTCCAAACGCGGGTTCCTTGCCTGGAATACCCTGAAGTTCTTGAGCTGTAGGAGTCCCTCCCAGAGCCATGACCCTGTCCGGGTAGACTTCTCCGTACCCTATTTCTATGCCCCGCAGGTTGATTCGATATGAATTCGGACCCAGACCTGCAAAGTTGTCTCTTACCCTTATGACAGGGATTAACACACCGAGTTCAGAGGCAAGTTGCCTTCGAATCATAACGATCCTGTCTATAAGGTCGCCGCCCTGCGAGGGATCTGCAATCGGAAGCAGTGCAAGCCCGAACTCTATTTCAAGGGGATCTACTTTGATGAGATTAAGAGCTGCCTCCGGGCTCTTTTGTTCTTCGAGCTCTTTTCTGTAGGCTTCTTCCCGCTCCTTCGATTCGGTTACAAGCTTCGACTTTTCTACCATTCTACCCAAAAGCAGCCATACTATGCCAAGAATGACGAGAGACGGTTTGGGGAATCCCGGTACCAGAGCAAGGGCAAGGAGCGCCCCGCCTGTTATTGAAAGTACTTTTGGCGTGGATAAGACCTGTCCGATTACATCGGCACCTAAATTCTCTCTCGAAGCGCTTCTGGTCACGATGATGCCGGTAGCTGTGGAGATTATGAGCGCGGGAAGCTGACTTACCAAACCGTCCCCTACAGTCAACAAGGCATATTTGTGCCAAGCCTCTGCAGCCGGTAGACCGTGTTGAAGCATCCCGACCGCAAATCCGCCCAACAAATTGATTGCGGTAATTATCAGCCCTGCAATTGCGTCTCCCTTTACAAACTTTGAGGCGCCGTCCATGGCTCCGTAAAAATCCGCTTCCTGTTCTATGGCCCTTCTCCTCAGCCGTGCATCTTCCTCTGTTATTAAACCTGAGCTGAGATCGGCATCTATGGACATTTGTTTGCCGGGCATCGCATCAAGCGTGAACCTCGCTGCTACCTCGGCAACCCTCTCAGCTCCTTTGGTGATAACGACGAATTGTATAATGACAAGTATGATGAATATGATAAGACCTACTACTTCATTGCCCCCTACTACGAATTGACCAAATGCTTCGATGATGCTTCCGGCGTTGTGTCTTAGAAGGATAAGCCTTGTGGAGGACACGTTTATCGACAAGCGGAACAGAGTCATGATTAGGAGAAGCGAAGGGAACACCGAAAAATCAAGGGGTTCTTTTGTATACATAGTCAGAAGCAAAATTGCGATTGCCATGCTAAAATTCACCGCAATTAGCACGTCAAGCAGAACCGGAGGCAACGGTACGACCATCATGGCCACTATTAACAGTACAAACACTGATATGATGCTGTTGGTCCTTTGAGTGAGCATTAGATTCCCTCCGCGTCTAGTTTGCCGGAAACATGATATACGTAAGCGAGCACTTGAGCTACGGCCTCGTACAGTTCTTCAGGTATCATCTCTCCTATGTCTACGGCCCAGTATATAGATTGAGTGAGAACAGGATCTTCAAATACGAAGACGTCGCTTTGTTCAGCAACTGACCGTATGCGAAACGCTACTTGATCGGTTCCTTTAGCTACCACTTTTGGGGCAGCATCTTTGGCCATATCATACCTTAGGGCGACCGCATAGTGGGTAGGATTTACCAAGACTACATCGGCGCTAGGTACATCTTGCATCATCCTGCTCATCGCAACTCTTCGTTGTCTTTGTCTTATCGCTTGCTTGACCTCGGGTTTGCCTTCTGTGTCCTTGAACTCTTCGATGATCTCCTGGCGCGTCATCATTATGCTCTTTTCAAATTCCCACCATTCGAAGAGGTAATCAACAACGCCTATTAATACCAAAAGAATGCTTGAGTTTATTAGTATGTTCTCAATGCTTGTCCATACTATGTTAACTGATTGCGGTAAATCGGCCACTAACAGGCCTGCCAATTGTGGCCATGTGTTTTTCAGTGTGTTCCATCCCACGAGACCTACTAACACGATTTTCAGGATAGATTTCGCTAGTCCTTCTAGGGATCGCTTTGAGAAGATACGTTTGAAACCCTCCAGTGGGTTTAGTCTCTTAAAATCCGGTAGTATCAGGTTTGTCCTAAACGAAAAGCCTACCTGAAACATGGAAGTCATCGTACCAAATACGAGGGCAGCGGTCATTATTGGGAGACTTGCCAAGATCAAAGTGATAACCGCATCGTTGAGTGCCTTGCACGCCCATTCGATACCCCATGGTGACCCGGGATAGTAGGACCAGATCTGGGCCGCCTTCTTACCTATTATTTCGGCACTAAACTTCGTGCTGTACTTGAGAGCAAATGCGGCACAGAGCATGCTGATAGCGGAAGTCAGATCTTGGCTAGCGAAAACTTGTCCCTTTTCCTTTGCCATCTGCCTTCTTTTTGGGGTTGCCGGTTCCTTTTTCTCAGCTGAAAAAAGCTGCAGATCTATGTCCATGTATGTGGTCATCCCCCCAAAACCTCCAGAAGGCTCTGCAAAAGGGCCCGCATTGACATGGTTATTTGTTCGGTAAATGCCCCGTAGAATATCACGGAAGCTGAGATGATCCCGAGGCCGACTAAGGTTTTTATGGGCATCCCTATGACAAATAGGTTCATCTGGGGTACGGTTCTAGCTATTGCGCCTAAGGCGAAGTCAACTATGAGGGCAGATGCCCACACAGGGCAAGAAAGGATAATGGCGGTTTTGAATATCCCACCAGCTGCGCTCAGCCCTACTTGTGTCCATGCTCGTGGTATGTACGCTGCTCCTGCCGGTACAAGATCAAAGGACTGATACAAGGCCTTTATGAAGAGATGGTGACCGTCTATGCTTAGAAACACCAAGAGGATAAGCAGGTACTTGAAAGTACCTAGAATTGGAGATGATTGACCATACTGAGGATCTACTACGTTGGCCATGCCGAAACCGATTTCAATGTCTGCAATATGCCCTGCAGTCTCTATAGCTGCCATGATTATGTTGCCGCAAAAACCCATGGCTAATCCCAGAAGCATCTCGCTTGCAGCGCACAACATGAAACTTGCTGCTGAGTTTGGAGCTGTTGCCGAAGGTACTATGGGATATAGCATATAGCCTAGTACTAGACCGATAGTTACTTTTACCATCGCGGGTATATACTTGGCACCAAATACAGGTGCAGTTATGAGAACTCCTGTAGTGCGCAAAAGGATCCATATGAAAGGGAAAACAGCCTCAATCCATGTACCCATAGCTTTCCTCCGTATCTTACCTATATGAGCCCCGGCAAGTTTTCTAGCAACCTCTGAGTGAAGTCTATAACTACCTTTAGCATCCAACCGCCAAATATCATCATCGAAAGCATAACTGCTAAGATCTTTGGAACAAAGCTAAGCGTCTGGTCGTGAATCTGAGTTGTTGCCTGAAATATGGATATTATGAGTCCAACGACAACTGATATCACTAGACAAGGCGCAGCTACCAGCAATGTTGTTCCAATCGTTTCTTTTCCTATCGAGATAACCTGATCCAGCGTCACCTCTAGATCACCCCCCACATTTTCGTGAAACCGTATCCTTGCCCACTATCTAAAACCATTGATTAGCGACCTGGTTACAAGACCCCAGCCATCTACAAGAACGAACAAAAGGATTTTGAAAGGTAGTGAAATAAGGACCGGTGGGAGCATTAGCATTCCCATTGACATAAGAGTAGATGCAATTACCATATCGATTACCAAAAACGGCAGGAAGAGAAGGAAGCCAATTTCAAATGCCGTTTTGAGTTCCGAAATTGCAAATGCGGGGACGACCTGGACAAGAGACATGTCTTCGGGATTTAGAGGTGTATCACTATCTGTGATTTCAACGAATAGTTGGAGATCTTTTTCCCTCGTTTGTCTCAACATAAAGTCCAAGATAGGTCGTTCTCCGCGAGCGACAGCCTCTTCAGCACTTATTTCACCCGCTATGTATGGTGCAATGGATTCCTCATTCACTTGGGTCCACGTTGGCGTCATGATGAAGAAGGTAAGCAAAAGGGCCAGCCCAATGAGTACTTGATTGGGCGGAGTCTGCTGCGTACCCAATCCTGCTCGTAAGAAAGAAAACACCACTGCTATCCTCGTAAAAGAGGTAGTCAGGATTAAGATAGCAGGTGCCAGCGTAAGAACTGTAAGAGCAGCTAGAATCTTGATCGCCCTTACAAGTCCGCCTTCCGCAGCTTCTCCATCAATTGAAATGTTCACGTTAGGCACGAGGTTGTTAGAGGCTGCGAACGCGGGAGTAGATAGCGACAGGATTGTACAAATGCACAGGATGAGGATAAGGAGCGTTTTTGGGTTTCTTGACTTATCCATTCGCTCTCCCAAACTCTCTGCGAATTTCGCAAAGAAAGTCGTCTTGTCTTTGGGATTTGACCCTTCTTCTTGGTTAGACATTTCTTCGATTTCTTCGGGAGAAAACTCCTTTAAGAGGGAGACGCTATTGTTGGTGAGCCCGAGCAGAAGGATAGATCTACCTGCTTCAACCACGCAAAGTACCTTGTCTCTTCCAAGAGGTAAAGAGTCCACAATCTTAAGGCAGACCCTAGGTCGATGAGCGTTGAATCCGCGTTTGGAGAAACGTACAAGAAGTACCGAAAGTACGATTACCAATCCGAGGAACCCTATTATTTTGAAACTCGGCGAAACTAAAGAGTGCCAATCCATATGTATGCCGGAACCCCCCGGCGGATCCCCCCTTTTTTTCTCCATCTAACAAAAACCGCCTGGGTTAAGAATGGCTATGAGTTACTTACCATCTCATGTGATGGTTTGGTCTTTGTTCACTATCTCTTGAATCCTAACTCCGAAATTCTCATCTATGACAACTACCTCCCCTTTAGCAAACAACTTCCCGTTGACCAAGATGTCAACAGGGTCACCGGCGAGCTTGTCTAGTTCAACTATGGAACCGATTGCTAGATTCAAAAGGTCTTTTACATAGCACTTTGCTTTTCCCAATTCCACAGCTATTGCCAAAGGTATGTCCATCAGAAGGTCGATGTCGGAAACCAGTCTCCCGGGTGCAGATTTGGGTTCCAATTCTTCAAACCTCGCAGGTTTGACCGAAACCGTTTTCTGGTTCCTCGGGCTGTATGCACCTATAGTATCATCTGTGCTTTCTGCCTGTTTCTCAGCAGCTGCCTTTTCTTTCGAATAGTCAACCTCCACATCACTTGATGCTTCCAAATTCGGTCTTCGCGCAACATCGGTGATTACACTTTCGGATTCCTCTACTTCTCGTAACAGAGCCTCTATTTCACTTTGACTAAGGCTTCCGTCTTTCATGAATTATCAACTCCCTTCAGGCGTCCTCCGCTCTGGAAACTATTCGAGCTGCAAGTCTCGATCCAATGCGTCCAATCTCAGCTTTGAACTTTGGTTTGTCCAAAATGTTAATTACCGCAGGATCCTTCGTCCTGGTGTTAAGTTCAATTACGTCACCCGGTTTCAATGAAAGAATGTCTTTCATGGTAAGGGTGGATTCTCCGAGAGTACAGGAGATAGGTATTTCGATGTGTTTGATTGCATCAATGGCATCGGCACTATCCTGCGGTGTGTCTCCATCGTTTCTTCTGGAGAACCACCTATGCGCTGAGAGAGTTGGCAGAATAGGTTCCAAGAGCGTATATGGTAGACAGAACTCAATAGTACCGGACTGAGCCCCAAATTTCATCCTCAGAATCACAGACAAAATCACGTCGTTAGGCGCCATAGCTTGTTGGATGAACAACGGGTTCAGTTCGATTGAAGATACTTTGAGGTTGTGTTCTTCAACCTTGAATTCGCGCAACGTGACGGAAAGCATGTCTGTCATGGTCTCAGCTACTCGCATCAACACAGCTGACTCAATGTCTGTCAAAACTCTCGAGAGAGAAAGCGAATCGCCCGGACCACCGCATAGTCTGTCTACCATTGGAATCGCGATTTGCGGGCTGAAACTAACTAGCATATTTGACGCAAGCGAATCCCACTCGACCACTGCAACGACGCATGGATTGGGCAAGCTATTCGCGAACTCTTCGTAGGTTATCTGGTCTACCGATTCGACATTTGAGTGCACCGTCATCCTAAAGAAACCGGAAAAATACGATGTAACGAATCTGCACAAATTGTCGAACAACATCTGGACCCCGCGCAAATGGTCTTTGGAGAACTTGTCGGGGCGTTTGAAGTCATAGACGCGCAATCTTGGTTTGGCAATTTGAGGTTCTTGTTGCTCTGCCCCTGTAACCATCATCGAGTTAATCAGGTCCTCGATCTCTTTTTGCGTCAATGCCAAACTATCTCACTCCCTTCAACCGCTCACTGAATTATGAATTCCGAAAAATACACGTTTTTTACTATGCCAGGACATCTCTCTTCAATCCTCTCAAGGACATCAACCTGGAGGTCTCTTAACCCAGTCTCGCCCATGAGTTCCTCATAAGTTTTTGACCTCAAAAGGGCGTATATGTCTGTCTTAACTTCAGGAATCTTTGACAGCAGTTCCTGACTCTCCTTGCCATCCATCATCTCGATTTCTATGGTTACCCTGATATATTTTCCGGGATCCAGGAGATTCGTTATAAACTGGCCTAAGTTATAGGTTACAGTTTTGGAGTTTTCAGACTTTTGGTCACCGGAGTCTGATGTTCCGCCAAACATGGGAAACCCCCATGCTTTCGCCGCCACAAAATAGCCTAAGGATAGACCAACAACCAAGACTACGGCTATGATGATAATCGTCTTTTTGCTCTTCAATCTAGTTCACCTCTATCCATTTAGTTCTATTCACCTATTCGGCTCAGCTGAGGAAAGGGATGGCCTGAGAATAACTATGTCCACCCTGCGATTCTTTTGCCTGCCCTCTGCAGTCTCATTTGATTCGATCGGGTAGTATTCGCCGTACCCTGCGGCTTGCAGCTGTCTTGGCTCTACACCTGCCTCCTCTATCAAAAACCTTACCACTCGTGTGGCACGTGCTGTTGATAACTCCCAGTTTGAAGGGAACCTCGGCGTGCTGATCGGCCAGTTGTCCGTATGTCCCTCTACGCGTATGGGATTATCCAAGTCCTTTATGATCTCACCTATCTTTTGAAGCGCCTCGGCAGATTCGGGCCTAAGGGTGTCCTGCCCTACATCAAAGAGCACCGTGTCTGCAAATCTCAATACGACTCCGCGTTCTTCGAGACTGACTCCGACCTTGTCAGAAAGACCGGACTCTTTGAGTTCCTTCTCGATAACTTCTTGCAGTTTCGCCATTTCTGCCATTTCCTTGGCCAGCATCTGCGCCACTAGATCGCCAGCATCCAATACCTCAGTAGGACTGCCGTTGGGAGTCGGCACCGGTGCACCTTCCAATATGCCAAGCGCTCCCTGCAGAGAAGACATCACGGCTTCAAATTTCTTAACGTTAACCACGGACATAGAAAAGAGCAGTACAAAAAAGCACAGAAGAAGCGTAACCATGTCCGCATACGTGTTCAGCCATGGTGCCTGAGGCGGAGGATCTTCATCTTGCATCCAAGGTTTCACGCCCGCTCACCTCCCTCATTTTTGAAGGCATTGAAATCTCCAGCCTATCTTTGGGAGGCAGGAAAGATTTGAGTTTCTCTTGGACTATTCTAGGGTTATCCCCAGATTGAATTGACAAGACGCCTTCTATAATCGCTTCTTTTACGTAAACCTCGTTGGCGCTCTTGTTTTTTAGCTTGTTAGCTATCGGCAGGCAGATCACGTTTGCAATGAGTGACCCGTAGAAGGTAGTTACGAGTGCGGTTGCCATTCCGGGACCTATGGCGTCCGGACTATCGAGGTTCACTAACATCTGTATGAGACCTATCAGCGTTCCAAGCATACCAAAAGCAGGGGCAAAGACAGCCATCGTTTCGAATACGCTTTGCCCTAACTTGTGCCGTTGTGTAATGAACACTAGCTCGGTTTCCAAAATATTGCGTACAAGTTCCGGAGTTGTTCCGTCAACTACAAGCCTTATTCCTTTTTGGAGGAAAGGATCCTCCAGGGCGTCTGCATCTTCATCGAGAGCCAACAGACCTTCTCTGCGCGCTTTGTCTGCAAATTCTACAATGGTGTTGATGGTCCCAGGTAGGTTCTCTTCTTTTTCTGTGAAAGCGTTCTTGGCGATCTTCATCACCTCAAGAAAAGTGCCAAGGTGATAGCTCATCAAAGTAGCAGTGAAAGTTCCCCCTATTGTTATGAGCACCGATGCCGGATCCCAGAAACTCCCGATGCTACCGCCTGACATTATCGCCCAGACAAGAATGACGATACCCGATACCAAGCCGATAACAGACGCCCTATCCATTTAGTCTCACCTCATGCCTAGATTCAGTTACCTCTTAAGATTGACCAATTCTTGTAAAAGCTCGTCCGATACAGTAATTACTCGTGAGTTTGCCTGAAATCCCCTCTGGGTAATGATCATTTGAGTGAATTCCTCGGCCAGATCTACGTTGGACATCTCCAAGGCCGCGGGAGCTACGGTACCTCTTCCTGACGTACCCGCGGGGCCTATCTCCACGCGTCCCGAGTTGTTTGATTCTATAAAAAGGCTGTTGCCCAGTTTGATAAGCCCCGATGGATTTCTAAAGTTCGCCAAAGCGATTTGCCCCAAGACTAGGTTTTTTCCGTTGGAATAAAATCCAGAAACTACTCCGCTTGAGTCAAAACTAAACGACTCCAAAGTGCCCGTGGGCCAGCCATCTACTGCTCCCGACTCTACCGTAGTAGGACCTGCCACTTGGGTCAGGTTTGAAAAATCCATTGTTATAGCCTGACCTTGAGAGGCGCCTCCTGTCGGGTTTAAGGTAAGCGTGGCACCCGCAGTTGGCGAAAGTAACGTTCCGTCCGGATCAAACTCAATGACCCCAGTTCCGATCTGGTTGTTTCCGTACGTCGCAGTCCATGACCATTCGTTGGTGTTTGATGTTTTTTCGAATTTCATAAGTATGGTATGGGTACTCCCGAGAGAGTCATACACAGTTACCGCCGACTGCTTAGTTGCACCCACGTCGCTGTTTGCATCAAGGTTCTTGATCCATTGCAGATTCTTTGTTGCCTTGGCCGGCATGTTTGACCCTATCTGTATTGACAGAGGCGTCAGGTTATCTCCTGTGCGATCGGTTGGGAGAACTCCGGAGGAGTCGGCAACCCATCCCAACACCTTTCTCCCCTCGTAGTCCACAAGGATCCCGTCGCCGTCGGTAGAGAAGATCCCTACTCGCGAGTACGCCTTTGTCTCACCATCTAGAGCCACGAAAAAACCGTTGCCTTCTATTGCTACGTCTGTCGATCTGCCGGTTGGCTGAAGATTACCAGGTGTCTGGATAGTATCTATACTAGCCACATCTACACCCAAACCTACCTGCATCGGGTTGGTTCCGCCTCGTTCAGTAGTCGACGTACCGGAAGGAGAACCCGCCCCTTGTAGAGTTTGGCTAAACACTTCCTGGAAAGTTGCTCTACTCGACTTATACCCCGGTGTATTTACGTTAGCTATGTTGTTCCCAATTACGTCCATGCGGGTCTGGTGTGTCCTCAACCCAGACACAGCGCTGAACAATGAACGCATCATGTTTATTGCACCCCTTTTCTTTTCATGAGTTCGGGCGCTTCTTCCGTCGGTCCGAAGCGCGCGGCCTCCCTGAAAGGGTCCGGCCCCGAACGATATGCTTATTTGCTCATCAAAACCGCACTGTCTATGGAAGTGAACAAGTTCTCCTTCATTCTGTCTTCCGGAACCACTGTTATCACGGTCCTACTCTGAGGAGCCACAAGAAACGCTGCTCCTTGTGAAATGACCAAAGTGGACCTCGCTCCTTTCGCCTGAGCGATATCCATGGCATCTGATAGTTCCCCTAAGCATTCTTCTTTGGCGGCTTGTCCCCATTGGTTCAGCCTTTCTTCCGCATGCCTTGAAAGTCTAACCCCTAACCCGTTTTGCGCTTTGCGTAAAGTTTCGGCAAAAGAACGGTTTTCCTGAGATACTAGATCCGGTCTCTTGCTTTCACGTTGCTCAGGTATCCGGTTAACATTGGATGCTCGCAAATCGCCGCTATTTTGTATCTTCAGATCCATGATTGGTCCCCCCAATCCAAACGAGGTTCTCAAATGGAATCAATCTATCTTCGCTCCGGACTACAAGCCTTCCCTCTACGAACCCGACGCCTTCTATCGATCCCGAAACATACCCGTCTTCGACTTCTGCCTGGAACTCCTTTCCGATAAGGTTGGAAGCGCCAAGGAATGCCTTTGAGTACTCGCTTTGGAAGATCATGTCGCATAGCACCGACACCTTGTCGTTAAGATCCTGTACTTGTGTGGCCGTGGTAAACTGAGCCATTTGAGCGAAAAAATCTTTCTCTTCCATAGGAGCCATGGGATCTTGATATTTAAGCTGAGTAAGAAGGATCTGCATAAACTGATCCTGAAGCCCTTCGGCTGTGTTTGAACTGCCAAAAGACTGACTTGACGCTGTCGGGACTTTCTGAACTGTTAAATCCACGTTTGTCGCCTCCTTTTACACACGATAGTCAAATACTCCATAACCCATAGACAAATGACCCGCTAACTCGGTCTCATCAACGTCTGTGTTGAGCGATACCTGTGTCGGACCTGTGCGATGGTTCTTGATAGCATCGTCAAAGGTTTTACTATGGTGTCTCTGCCCATTCGTCGTTCCCAGATCTGTAAAGAAACCGGCCAGAGATAGCCCCTTTTCAGATAGAGTCTGCGCCAACTGATCATGAGACTTCATGAGGGCTTGTTGCGCATCGTAAGAAGACGTGACGAATTTCACCACTATTTCGTCACCCTTTGCTGATAGCCAGACAGTCATTTTGCCGAGGCTTGGCGGGTCCAGGCGAAGTTCTATGCTTGTAGGCAAGCGGCTGTTAGCTTTTTCTGCCAAGAATTCAGCCAGTTTCTCAAAACGCATGGGCAGTGATCGGTGAACCGCATCCGATGTGTGATCCACTTGTTCGGCGGGTTCCCGGAGATGGTCGTTCAACTCAAAGACCATGTTCCTACCTCGCGCAGCGTCGGACGCGGGCGGGCCGGTCTTTTTATCGTCACCTTCTCTCAGGAAATGGTCGGGCCCCTCATGATTCCTGGTTTCAAAAGCGGTCCCCTTCACGTCAATCGCGTCATCTCTTGCTGCGGTGTCTGTTTTCGCTTCAGACACTTGAACTTGTTCAGCCACCGAGAGACTCTTTTGCGACGCTTGTGTTTCCGCGGCCCGGTTTTGTGCGTTTTCGCCGAGTGCCGGCGCGGAACGAAGCTGCACTTTCGGAATTGAAGACTCCTGGTTGGACGAATCCTCATACGCTGGGTTCAGCACTTCTTCGTGCAGTAGAGCGATCTTCTCCACTGTTTCCGCACCGATCATTTCGTGAAACGGTAAAGATGAAGATGCTCCCGCAGGTTCCAGATATGTCTCTAAGTCAGGAGCTACGGGCTCTTCTATCATGTCGGCAGCTCCGAAAAGTGGCAGGCTTACTTCCGCGAAAGAAGGACTCATCGGATATCTATCGTGACTCAAAGCAATATATTCGCTGGCATTGCCCTGTATCGAATGTTCGATTCCCGATAGGAATAGTTCGGTTTGCTTTTTAGCATCTTCGACTACTGCAGGTTGCACGTTTTCCTCTGGCATACCCATCTCGGCACAAAGTAGCATTACTATACTTGCAAAATCCAGACC
>JAGPNG010000001.1:0-19405 GCA_018052475.1 Candidatus Fermentithermobacillaceae bacterium | reverse complement strand
GTTCGATTCCCGATAGGAATAGTTCGGTTTGCTTTTTAGCATCTTCGACTACTGCAGGTTGCACGTTTTCCTCTGGCATACCCATCTCGGCACAAAGTAGCATTACTATACTTGCAAAATCCAGACCGACGGGGCTAACGGCTTTGCTTGATCGCCCCACCGGCTTGTCGGTGTCGAGAGTTTCTCCCACAATAGGGAGGTTAATGCTAAACGATACGTCCATTGACTATTAGGTCACCTCCTTTCCGTTTCTTTGATAGTATCTAGATCCGATTTCGTCCAGTTCCTTGTTCTGTTCCCACCAATAGCTTTCCATGTACTGACTTCGATGCTTTTCTTTAACCTGTTCAAGTGCTTTTTTCTCCCTGGTTCGCAAGATTGCTTCTTCCTGAGCCTCCCTTACCAAAAGTGTTTGTTTAGCCAATTGTTCCTTGGTTCTTCTTATGTCCTCGTTGAGCGCTGCGCCATAGTTCAAAATCGCTTTCATCTGAAACGAGTCAAAACCCTGTTTTGCAAGCGCAAGCAGATCATGCCGGTTCTGTGTCTCCCTTTGTTCGATAATCTCCAGGGCGTGCTCAATAGCATACATTTCATTGAGGAGGGCTCCAAGTCTCTCCTCTGCAATGAGCCGCTTTAGCTCTCGCACTTCAAGCACTTTTTCTAACGGGAATGCGAACTTTCTCAAAAAGCATCTCCAATCTTGTTATCGAATATAGACTGGCATTTGAATAGGGTTAGCCAATGTTCTTAAATGCGCCAGTCATTTCAGCTACTACGTCATCAAACGAAACGGATTCATCAACACCTTGTTTCAGGAACGCGTTGATTGCTTCAATATGTTCTAAAGACCTATCTATAGCCGGGTTCGAACCTTGAACATATGCACCGATGTTCACAAGATCCTCGGCTTTTTTGTAGGTGGCCAAAATACTCCTCATCTCTTGGGCAATTGCCAGATGCTCTTTGCTTACGATAGTCGGCATAAGACGTGATACAGACCCAAGAACATCGATAGAAGGGTAGTGACCCATTTGGGCCAAATCTCTGGACAGGACTATGTGGCCATCCAGAATGCCTCTGGCGGCGTCGGCGATAGGCTCGTCCATGTCATCTCCCTCGACCAATACAGTGTAGATCCCCGTTATACTGCCGGTACTTGCTTTACCGGCTCTTTCTAAGAGTTTTGGAAGATTGGAAAACACAGACGGCGTATAGCCTCTGGTTGTAGGAGGTTCTCCGATGGCTAATCCCACTTCTCTTTGCGCCATGCACCACCTAGTGATGGAATCCATCATCAGGAGCACGTTCAACCCTTGGTCTCTGAAGTACTCTGCTATGGCAGTGGCTACCCAGGCGGACTTAATTCGCATAAGTGCGGGTTCGTCGGAAGTTGCCACAACTACAACTGATCGTCTCAGGCCTTCTTTACCTAAGTCTTTTTCTATGAACTCGCGAACTTCGCGACCCCTTTCCCCTATTAGCGCTATTACATTCACGTCTCCGGATGTGTTTCTAGCAATCATACCCATTAAGGTAGATTTTCCCACACCCGAACCTGAGAATATACCTATACGTTGACCTTCTCCGATGGTTAAAAGCCCGTCTATTGCCCTTATTCCCGTAGAGAGCGGAGAATGAATTAGGCCTCTTTCAAGGGGGGCGGGAGCTTTTTCCATTACAGGGTAATAGGTCTCTACCGGCCATATGACGTCCTTATCCATGGGAAACCCCAACGCATTGGTGATCCTGCCTAACATTTTCTTTCCTACAGGCACCTTCATCTGCGTACCGGTAGCTTCAACAAGAGACCCCGGAGCAATTCCATCCAAGTCGTCAAAAGGCATCAAGAGAGCCTTACCGCCCCTGAAACCTACGATTTCAGCCAAGACCGGAGAGCCCGACCTTGGCCATAGCCTGCAAATCTCTCCCATCCTTGCTTTTGGGCCCGATGACTCAATCAAAAGGCCGATGATGTCTGTCACAGTCCCGCAGTGTGTGAAGTTTCTAGCCGCCGCTATGGCGTCTATGTACGTTGAAAACGGGATTTCCATCATATGACACCTTGTCTGTGCTGGCGAGTTCTAGCTTCCCCTATTGCTCTCGCGATATTTGCGATTTGCGTTTCTATGGTTGCATCAACTTGTCCACGTGGGCTCTGAACTAAGGCTCCAATAGATATGGAAGGATCACCTACTACCTCTATTCTCCTATTATTGTATTGGCCCTCGAGATTCTGCTTTGAGCCTTCTATAATAGCTACGATCTCAGGGTTCACGTTGATCGTTATGCTTGATTCGTCATCGAGAACCGAAACCGCCTGGCGTATCATCGACAAAGCGATATCAGGATCACACTGTATAGCGTCTCCAACTATCTTCTTGGCTATTTCCAAGGTCATTGCTAGGAGATAGGGTTCGCATGTCTCCAAATATCGAGAGAACGCAGTCCTGGATTGCTCAAGCACTTCTTTTGCCTCACCGACCAATTGCTCCGCTTGACTCAGTCCCTCCTGAAAACCCTCGTTATACCCCTGTGAAAAACCAGTTTTTCTAGCTTCTTCATGATATTCGGACGCCTTTTTCTTTGCTTCCTCTACAATCTCATGAGCTTCTGCTTTGGCGGCTTCAAGAAGCGTCGTAACTTGCATAGACGTTTCTTCAAGGACCAAAAGCGAGCCGGATTCGTCGCTTTCATCTGTGTTTACCGGATCAAATTCTAGCGAAGGAATCCATACCGATCTCGGGTTAGTAGTTTCCGACCTGAATACTCTAGACAACTATCTCATCTCCTCCACCGCGACCGATGATGATCTCCCCTTGTTCTTCAAGTCTGCGGATCACTGACACGATTCTTTGTTGCGCCTCTTCAACATCGCGCATTCTTACCGGTCCGAGGTAATCTATGCTTTCTTTGAGGGTTTCTGCGGCGCGCGAAGACAGGTTTCTGTATATCTTGCTCTTGACCTCTTCGGAAGCGGTCTTGAGTGCAAGCGGAAGGTCTCGTCCAAGATCCACATCGCGCAAGAACCGTTGAACCGACCTATCGTCGAGATAGACAATATCCTCGAACAAGAACATTCGGCGTTTGATTTCTTCAGCAAGATCAGGAGCTTCCATCTCTAGGGCACTTAGGATCGTTTTTTCGGTCTGTCTGTCTACGTTGTTGAGGATTTCAACTACCGCTGATATGCCTCCCGCTTGAGTATAGTCTTGTCCGGCCATCGATAGGATCTTCCTCTCAAGCACACGTTCTATCTCTTTTACGATGTCCGGGGTTGTCCGATCCATAATCGAAATCCTACGGGCAACTTCTACTTGCAGATCAGGCTCCAGCGAGGACATGATTTCTGCGGATTGAGAAGGATGCAAATAGCTAAGGACCAAGGCTATCGTCTGCGGGGATTCGTTCTCCAAAAAATTGAGAATCTGGGCGGGATCTGCCTTTCTAACCGTGTCAAAAGGTCGTACCTGCAATGACGAAGTTAGCCGAGCTAGCACGTGCTGAGCTTCGTCCTTCCCAAGGGCTTTTTCCAAAATGGTTCTTGCGTAGTCAATGCCTCCTTCTTCAAGGTACTCCTGAGCTAGGCACATATCATTGAATTCTTCTAGCACTTTGTCTTTTGTCTCTTGTTCTACTTTGCGAATTGAGGCGATCTCAAGAGTGAGGACATCGATATCCTCATCCCTCAGATGCTTCATGACTTGGGCGGATAGATCCGGCCCAAGAGCTATGAGAAGTATGGCAGACTTTTCTCTTCCGGTTAACCCCCCTCTGTGTACACTCATTATCGCTCATCCTCCAATAACCACGATTTGATAAGAGTAGCTACTACCTCGGGGTTGGTTCGCGCCAGTCTTTCGACATTCTCGCGGCTTCTCTGCCTAGCTAGAGTTTCCGGAGGTATAGATGGCAATTCTTCTCCCAAGATTTCCGGTGAAGGAAGCACAACCTCTTGATCCTCGCTTCTTCTGCGTCTCATCACGAAAAAGATGACTATGCCCAAAATCAAAGCCACTGCTCCTATTGCGGCATAGATATAGACTCGCGGAAAGGTTTCCTCTGGTGCGAGGGCGCTACCTATAGTTTCTGCTAAGGTACTATCAAAAAACACTCCTGTTACAGATATTTGGTCTTGCCTTGATGAGTCAAGGCCCAAAGCAGCCGAAACCGTTTCGATTATAGAATCCTTCATGTCTTCCTCAAGGTTTCTGTTGACGACTACTGCGACAGACAGGCGTTTTATGGTTCCCGGGGTTACGATAGTCTCGGTAGTTCTTTCGTTAACCTCAAAGTTCTCGACCCGGTCAGTGCGTTGGTATTGAGTTTCACCTTCTCCGGGAGTAACGTACGAAGGTACGTCGAGCCCCCCTGCAGCACCACCCACGACGGCCCCGGCCCCTTGGTACACTTCAGCTGTTTCCTGAGTACTGCGTAATATGCCTGGAGGTTCGGAAGCATACTCGGTATCGGTTATTTTTACCTGGTCCATGTTAAGTTCGGCCCTTACCTGACATACCACATTTCCGGGACCCAACACAGGTGTAAGTAGGGCCAAAAGCCTCTGCTCAAGTTCTCTTTCGGTACTCGACGTTAGCTCCAGCACAGAGTTAGGCGGGAGTTCTCCGTTTGCAGCGTAATCGTATCCTGATTGTTGTGACAAGAGTTTACCTGATGCATCTACCACAGTGACATTGCTGGGCGACAGGCCTTCAACTGAACTAGACACAAGATTCACTATACCTCGCACCGAACTTGATGGGAGTTCATATCCGGGTCTAGTTTTCACAAGCACAGCGGCTGTCGCTGCTTTGTTTTCGTTTATGAACACAGAAGGGTCAGGCAATACAATATGCACTCTGGCATCTTCTATCCCTGTAATTGCCTTGACCGTTCTCGTGAGTTCGCCCGAAAGCGCTCTTACGTACTGTACTTGGCGTTCAAAATCGGTAGACCAAATACCGCTCGAACCCATACTCTCAAACCCTACGATTCCTGATGACGGGAGTCCTATGGTGGAAAGCGATAGACGCGTTCTGTATACTTGTTCTGCCGGAATTTTTATGGTACGACCGCCATCGGTCAGACTATATGGGATGCCCTGTTTCTCTAGCTCGTTTACTATCTCTCCCGCATCGGTAGGATCAAGGTTTGACCAAAGAACTTCATAGTCCGGGCCTTTCGCGGAGGTGATGACCAAAATCATCAAAAGGATAAGGACAACTGCTCCACTTGAAATGACTATAATTCTCTGAGGTTTGTTGAGATTGCTCCACGCGTTTTTGACGCCGCCACCAATTGTCGATAAAGATTCGGGCATGTTTCTTTACACCTACTCTCAGGTACTGGCGCCTATAAAGGCATCCTCATTATTTCCTGGTACGCTTCAATAGCTTTGTTCCTGACTGCGATCACTAGATCTAGCGCCAGGCTTGCTTTCTCGGCGGATAGTATGGCAGTGTGCATATCCCGGGCATTGCCGGTAACCAGGTCGATCTGGGATGCTACCAGTTCCTGATCTAGGGTCTCTACTGCCCCATACATTTGCTCAAAAACGTTCCGAAAAGATGTGTTTTCTGGGCCTTGGGAAACTTTGTTCTTGGAGACGCTTTTTGTTACGTCCGTAACAGCTGTCGAAACTGGTCTAATCAACACTAGATTCCCCCCTGAAGTCTGTCGAACTCTTTATGTATAATGCTTGCTGATAAACTTTTATCAGATGAACCGACTTCCTAGACTCTTAGCATTTCCAGGGCCTTTTGCATCATCGCTTTCGAGGCTTCAATAGCGGTAACATTGGCTTCATATGCTCTGGTAGCCGCCATCATGTCTACCATTTCGGTAACAACATCAACATTTGGGTACGTTACATAACCGTCTTGATTGGCATTCGGATGCCCAGGGTCATATACTTGTCTGAGTGGCGAATTGTCTTCGGCTACGCCTATCACTTTTACTCCAAATGCGTTTGACATCTCTGCCGATAGGAGATTCTTAAACGAACTTTGCCCGGTTCTAGGGGCGAATATTGCAACTTTTCGCCTGTAGATATTACCGTCATCCGCCTGTACGCTTTCAGCGTTTGCTAAATTAGACGATATTAGGTCAAGGCGAAATCTCTGAGCTGTGAGCCCGGAGGCGCTTGTTTCAATGGACGAAAACAGATTCACTGCCTACCTCCTCCCTTCTGTGATGGACTTTCGCAATAGCGATAAGTGCGAAGTCAGTTGCCTTGAAAGCGCCGAATAATGAAGAGCGTTTGCTGAGACTTCTGCCATTTCTTTGTCGATGTCCACGTTGTTACCATCCGGTGTGATGCTCGACGGATCGCGGGTTATCGCGGTGGTTGTGAAACTTGAGCCTTGAATATGTATAGGGCTCGTAGTGTTCAACCTAACAGGTGTTTTATTCACAGCTCTTTGGAGATACGAGGAAAAATCCAAATCAGCCTTTTTGTATCCGGGAGTCTCGCTGTTTGCTACATTATTAGATAGAAGATCGTGCCTCAGCCAGAGACCATCTAGCCCTAACTGCATCAATTGCGATATATCATACATACGTTGTCCATACCCCCCTTTATGAACAAATAACCCTCCGCAAGTAGTATCGGAAGGTTAGCGCCAAAAAACAACCGCCTTTCGGTAGCCCGGCGGTCATAGTGGGTTGTATCTGCGCCCACCTTAGACCCGTAGCTTTGCGTCTCTGTCTTTTGACAGATTTGCCCTTCTCGCTTGCGGAAAAACTCAGCTATTCAGTTGTATTGTCTTAAGACATTCTACGCGACTTTGTGAATTCCTTCTTTGATTATCGGGAAAATGTCACTTCTTGTTAGAGACTACCTAAGTTTATTCAATTCATCAAGAAGTTTCTCATTAAGAACTCTGATATACGTGCCTTTCATGCCCAAAGACCTGGTTTCTATCACTCCGGCCGATTCGAATTTTCTCAACGCGTTTACTATGACGGAGCGGGTTATGCCTACTCTGTCTGCCACTCTAGAGGCAACAAGATACCCTTCTGAATCCCCAAGTTCGTCGAATATGTGCTTCATAGCATTGAGTTCAGAGAATGACAAAGTGCCTAAGGCGACCTGGACCGCAGCTTGCTGCCTGGCTTCTTCTTCGACCAGTTCTTGATTATGGCGGACCATCTCCATCGCTGTCACCGTAGCGGCATGTTCAACCAGAATGAGTTCGGGAGTCTGCATTTCTCCGGATATCTTGCTTAGGACAAGTGTACCTAGCCTTTCGCCTCCCGCTACGACGGGAACTACGGTAGTAACCATACTTCTGTAGGGACACTCCACAGCGTTGTCAAATACGCACTCTCCTTTGTGATGCTGGACATCCGGAACTACGTTGCGATCATCCGAAAGGCCGTTGATACATGCAACAGGGAATCTATTTGGCTTGAGGACTTGCTCATCGAGGATTGGGCATTCGAAGTCCTGACACAACGAATACCCCATTATGTGACCGCTCTTGTCTAGTATGAAAATATTGCACTCAAGCGAGCCTCTAACCACTCTCGCAATTGCCTGAAAGTCGACTTCTGTTGCTGCGTTTCGTAATAGTTCATTCATTTTTCTGGTTTTCTCAAGCAATACCTGCATCTGTCTTCTCCTTTTCACCCGGTTCTATCTAGAGAATGTATCTTGTCAGATCTCTATCTCTCACCAAGTCTCCTATTTTAGCGGAAACATACTCCTTGTTGACGACAACTTCCCCTTGCACACCATCAGGGGCGTCAAACAAAACGTCTTCCAGAACCTTTTCCATCACTGTGTGAAGTCGACGGGCTCCGATATTCTCATCCTGCTGGTTCACGATAAATGCCATGCGTGCGATTTCCCTAATCCCATCCTCAGTGAAGTTGAGTTCCACACCATCCGTTGCCAAGAGTTCCTTGTACTGCCGCGTTAGCGAGTTCTCAGGTTCTTGTAGGATCCTTACAAAATCTTGCTCCTCCAGCGGGTCAAGTTCAACCCTTATCGGAAAGCGGCCCTGCAATTCCGGGATCATGTCAGAGGGCTTGCTGACATGAAAAGCACCCGCGCCGATAAACAATATGTGATCAGTCTTTATTGGGCCGTATTTGGTGATAACTGTTGTGCCTTCCACAATGGGCAGAAGGTCTCTCTGAACTCCTTCTCTAGATACATCGGGACCCATCCCTGTTTCTCTTCCTGCGATCTTATCCATTTCGTCTAGAAAAACGATACCCAGCTGCTCACATCTTTCCAAAGCTTCCGCTACAACTTCGTCTTCGTCTATGAGTTTATCCGCCTCTTCTTGGGTGAGTATCTTCCTCGCTTCTCGAACCGTAACTTTCTTCTTTTTCGTCTGCTTTGGTAAGAGACCTCCAAAGAGGTTTTCCATGTCCAACTCCATTTCTTGCACGTTAAAGCCATCAAAAAACTCCAACCGCTGGGAAGGTGCATATTCTACTTCGATCTCGACTTGCTGTTCATCCAATTCCCCTGCTCGAAGACGTTCGCGGATTTCTTTCCTTTCCGCCTGTATCTTGCGAAGTCTATCAACATACTCCTCGCTTTCTTCTTGGTCGGTTTTCTCTTCATGTTCTTTCGCGCCGCCAAACAGCATTTCAAAGGGATTGCGTTGAGACCTTTCTTTTTTGGGGAGAGGGCAAAGAACATCCAGAAGTCTTTCTTCAGCCTGAATACGAGCTTTTTCAAGGACTTGTTCTAGATTCTCTTTCTTTGTGGTGCTAACTGCGTTTTCAACAAGATCGCGGATAATTGAATCGACATCCCTTCCAACATAACCTACTTCGGTAAACTTAGAAGCTTCTACCTTCACAAAAGGGGCATTGACGAGTTTTGCCAGTCGCCTACAGATCTCCGTCTTTCCTACGCCGGTAGGTCCCATCAACAGTATGTTCTTCGGGATAATATCCTCTTGCATCTCTTCAGGCACCTTTTGTCTCCTAAGCCTGTTACGAACGGCCACAGCTACTGCTCGCTTTGCACTTGCTTGTCCAACTATATGTTTGTCCAGTTCTTGCACTATAACGCGAGGCGTAAGCTCTTCCACCGGAATCCCTCCTTGTATCTTAGGAAGTCAATCCAACTCCTCAACTATGATATTTTCATTAGTATATATGCATATGGATGCCGCTATCCTAAGCGACTCTCTAGCAATAGAGGTAGCATCCATCTCAGTGAAGCGATAAAGAGCCTTCGCAGCAGCCGTTGCGTAAGGTCCCCCGGAACCAATCGCAATTATAGGTTCATCAGGCTCGATCACTTCTCCCGTACCTGAAACGAGCAACAATTGGGAACGATCCATGCACAGAAGCATCGCTTGGAGTTGCCTCAGCATCCTGTCAGTTCGCCACTCTTTGGCCAATGATATGGTAGACTTCATCAAGTCTCCTCTGGTTTGTTCAAGATATCCTTCAAGTTTGTCGAACAAGGTCAGTGCATCTCCGACAGAACCTGCAAAACCTGCGATGACTGAATCTTTATAGATCCTGCGAACTTTTCTAGCTGTTGTTTTAAGAATTGTGTTGCTGCCCTCAAGAGTCACTTGCCCGTCGCCTGCCATGGCGGATTTCCCTCTGGCTCTTACTGCCAGTACGGTAGTACTCAGTATACGATTATTCGAGTAGTTGCTCACTTTATTCGCTTCCTTTCTGCTTCCGCCAAGTCAATACGCGTGTCTTCTCCGGTGCCATCGTGAGAGGAATGGGCCCTTGGGTGAGCGTTTTCGTAGACTTGCTTTAAACGTTCAGGGAGAACATGCGTATATATCTGGGTGGTGGTGATGCTTGCGTGCCCTAACATGTCTTGCACTGAGCGCAAATCTGCCCCCCCGGAAATCAGGTGCGTTGCAAACGAATGTCTCAACGTGTGAGGCGAGCATTGCGAAGGGTCCAAGCCTGCAGCCAGCAAATGCTTGTCGAGTATTCTCCTTACTGATCTTACAGACAATCTTTGGCCCGACTTGTTCAAGAATAGTGGTTTCTTGGTAGTTCGCCCGGCTTGGTTCCCTAAGGATAGGCCGGATTCATGTGCCTTCGATCGATTTTGTTCAAAGAAAGGTCTGCCATTTTCGAGATAGTCTCCCAGTGCGTCTATAGCAACAGATCCTATCGGCACAAACCGCTCCTTATCGCCTTTGCCTATCACTTGAACAAAACCCAAAGAATAGTCGACGTCACCTACATTTAGTTTTGCCAGTTCGCTGATTCTCAAGCCCGCGCCGTAAAGTAACTCAATTATCGCCCGGTCTCTTTTCCCGTATGGTGTTTGAGTATCAATGCATGCGAGGAGCCTTTTTACATCTTCCTCAGAAAGGACCTTGGGCAAGTAGGTATGGGTTTTCCGAGAGCTAACTCCCTTTGCAGGATTGGTTTCCAAAACCTCTCTAGCAGTAAGGAAGCGACAGAAACTTCTCACAGACGAAAGTTTCCTAGAAATAGACGAACCTTTGTAACCTTGTTGACCTAGGTAGACGATGTAGTCGCGAATGTCTTCCGAAGTGACATCAGACGGGTGTATGGACTCAATATCGTTTTTGAAATGTTTAGAAACGATAAAATCAAAAAACTGGTCTAGATCGTAGGCGTATGCCTCAATAGTATTGGGGCTCTGGGTTCTTGAAATGCTAATCTCTACTAGGAATGCTTCTTTCCAATCAAGAAGTGAATTCGTCATTGAACCGCCTTCCCTGGGACAATCCACTTAGTAAGTCAACATGAAGTGCGTCAAATCCATGTTACCATCAGGCCGAACCTGCATCAACCAGTTATCGCAATATTCTCAGTTCTTCTGCGTATAGCCACATTCAGGATTTGCACATTGATAGCTCTTTGACTTTCCGCCTTTCTGAACCATAAATGAGCCGCACTTCGGGCATACTTTGTCTGGTATCGGTCGATACCAGGAAACGAAATCACAGTCGGGGTAATTTGAGCAGCCATAGAACACCCGCCCTTTCTTGGAACGTCGAACTACAATGTCTCCTTTGCACTTGGGACATACTGCGCCTGTCTTCTCAACAAAAGGTTTTGTGTTCTTGCATTCCGGATAGCCTGAGCAGGCTATGAACTTGCCGTATCTGCTCCGTTTTATGACCATTGGACGGCCGCACTTTTCACAATCGATTCCCGCCAATTCATCTTGGATGTGAACTTTTTCTACCTCTGTTTCCGCTCTTTCTATTTGTTCTTTGAAAGGTCCCCAGAAGTCAGCTATCACGTCGTTCCATCGCGACGAACCATCCTCTACAGCATCTAGCTTTTTCTCCATCTCAGCCGTAAAACCGATATCCACAATAGAGGGGAAATTTTGTCTTAGTATGCTGTCAACAAGCCTGCCAAGTTCAGTCGGCTTAAGCGAGCGATTTTCTCTCTTTACGTATTCGCGTTCTATGAGCGTAGCGATTATTGGCGCGTAAGTAGAAGGTCTGCCTATACCGTTTGCCTCAAGAGTCTTCACAAGGGTGGCTTCAGTATATCTCTGGGGCGGCTCTGTGAAATGTTGAGCGTATTCTACGTCTTCTAACTTGAGTTTTTCATTCTCGGAAAGAGGGATAATATCCGCCTCTGGTTCTTCGGGATTGTCTTGCCCTTCCTGGTAGATCTTTGTGAATCCGGCGAATTTCAGTCTCGACCCCGTCACTCTGAAAGTATGTTTGTTGGCCTCTATATCACAAGTTACGGTATCATAGACTGCAGGGCTCATTTGACTTGCTACAAATCTTTCCCATATTAGGGAATACAGTTTGTACTGATCTCGCTTTAGAAAAGGTTTGACCTCGGACGGTGTCCTTAACACACTTGTAGGCCTTATTGCTTCGTGAGCATCCTGAACTCCCGGCTGAGCCTTGCCTCTTCTGTTCCTTTTACCCACGTAGTCTTTTCCGTAAGTCGATTCGATAAAACTTTTCGCCTCTGCCTCGGCGATCGGAGAGACTCGGGTCGAATCAGTCCTCATGTATGTAATAAGGCCTGTGTATCCCGTCTTACCTAGTTCGACTCCTTCGTAAAGGCTTTGAGCAACCATCATGGTCTTGCTAACAGGAAAACCAAGTTTCCGTGATGCTTCTTGTTGTAGTGTAGAGGTAGTAAAAGGAAACGGCGGATTTTTCTTTCTTTCCTTTTGGACTACCGATGCTACAGTAAACTCAGCGTGTTCAATGTCATGAAGGACCTGCTCGACGTCGGAGAATGTCTTAAGTTCTCGCTTTTTTCCTAGATAGCCGTAGTACTTTGCTTTTACAGTTCCTTTATCTCCTCTGAGAAGCGCTTCCAATGTCCAATATTCTTCGGGCTTGAACGACTCTATCTCAATCTCTCGGTCTACTATGATCCGCAAAGCTGCTGATTGAACTCTACCTGCTGACAACCCAGGCCGTACTTTTCGCCAGAGCAGAGGGCTCAAAGTGTAACCTACTAACCGGTCCAGAACCCGTCTGGCCTGTTGCGAATACACTAGGTTTTGATCTATATGGACCGGAGTTGAAAGTGACTCCTTGACTGCTTTTTCCGTAATCTCGTGGAATGTTAGTCTGGCAGCTTCTTTAGGGTCAATACCCAAAACCTCACATATGTGCCATGCTATGGCTTCTCCTTCCCTGTCGGGGTCGGTTGCCAAGTATACCTTAGAAGCGGTTTTAGCAGCATCCTTCAGTTCTTTGACGATGTTTCCTTTACCGCGTATGGTAATGTACTGCGGTTCAAAACCGTTGTCGATATCTATTCCAAGTTTGCTTTTTGGCAGATCTCTTATGTGACCAAAAGAAGCCTTCACTTGGTACTTTGACTTTGTATATTTGGAGATGGTTTTTGCTTTTGTAGGCGACTCCACGATGATTAGCGGGCGCTTATTTTTCTCCTGCGATTTTGCTTCCATATGCATTCACACCTTCTTGACTTAACCTATGAGTGTATTCCCAATATTTGACAATATATATCTACCGCTTGGCACTAAACGGACTATCCCACGCACCTCAAGAGATGATAGGATAGCGATTACCCTGGATATGGGCATAGTCACGCTATTTGAGATTTGGTCCGTCGATTCTCCGCGACCGACCGCCTCAAGTACAATGGATTCCTCGGGTGTTAGCGATTCTCCCATTATTGCACCAGAGACTTCCGGTACGTATTCATTTTCTTGTCTGAGAAAGGATAGCACATCTTCTGCACACGTTACCAGATAGGCCCCCTCCTGAATTAACCTATTCGTGCCTCGGCAGGCGATCGATCTTACGCTTCCGGGGACAGCCATCACTGGTTTTCCCTGTTTGAGAGCCCAATCAGCAGTAATCAATGCGCCCGACTTTTCGCCTGCCTCGACTACTAGCAGCCCCAATGACATTCCCGCGATTAGCCTATTGCGCTCGGGAAAATGCCAGGGTTTGGGTTCTACTCCCGGCGGATACTCAGATACAAGAGCCCCATTTGAAGGAATTGTATCATAAAGATGAGAATTGGACTTTGGATACACGATGTCAAGGCCATGACCAAGAACTGCTATGGTTCTGCCTTTGCCATCGAGCGCACCTTTGTGCGCGGCGGCGTCAATGCCGTAGGCCAGTCCGGACACGACCGTTACGCCCGCTCTCGCCAGTTCTTCGGAAATCTCAGCTGCTATGTGCTTGCCGGCCCCGGAGGCTTTGCGTGTTCCTACGACGCCTATTGATAGTCTGTCTTTGGGTATCGTCGAGCCCTTCACAAAGAGGATGGCCGGGGGATTTGGGATCTCTCTAAGATTCTCGGGGTATTCCGGGTCATCGAAGCCCACTATTTTTACATCCAGTTTGGCACACAAGTCCGCCAGATTTTCTGCTTTTCCGATATAGCGCGTTTGTCCATCCACAATCAAACACATCCTTCACCGCAACGTGTGTTGAGATAAAAAGTAAAAGTGTTTTGAGACGATTTTCCGTTACACCTCATGATACCACAGACACGCACAAAATGCACCAGTCATGCCAATATCTGGGTGTAACTTGTTGGAGCGGTTCCATCCGGGTATGATATTCTCGTAGAAACGAGGTGATTTGGGTGGAGCCCGATCTCGAAGAGAAATGCCGAGTAAAGAAGTTATATGAATGGGAGAACGTTAGACGTAAAGAAAACGGTTTCATAGCCGGGGTAGACGAAGCCGGTCGTGGTCCTATGGCCGGTCCCGTAGTGGCCTCTGCAGTGATACTGCCTTCGTCACCTGAGATTTCTTACATCGATGACAGCAAGAAACTGTCTCCTAAGTTGCGGGAACGGGTGTTTCATTCAATTGTCCAGACAAGTCTGGCAGTTGGGATAGGCATTAGGTCGGCGAAGTACATCGATGAAAAAGGTATATCTGCTGCCACTTTCTCCGCAATGCGTACGGCCATAAGCGAGTTGGTGTCACAAGGTTTCAAGCCCGGACTTGTAGCAGTAGATGGCTACCCAATACCTCAGTTAGAATTCGCTCAAGAGGCCGTCATAAAAGGAGATGCCAAGATTTCTTCGATAGCCTGCGCCTCGATTGTAGCAAAAGTAGTAAGAGATAGGATTATGGTAGAATTTGACCGATTGTACCCTGGTTACGAGTTTTCCATACACAAAGGCTATTGCACTAAGTTACATATGGATCTTCTCTACCGAAAAGGACCCAGCCCCATACACAGACGGTCCTTTCGACCTGTGCGCGATGTCTTGCCTCCATTTCCATCAATATGACCGGACTAGGCCTCAGATGGGATGTCTTTGTCTTGGTAGTATTATCTCTTGTGCTAGAAACGATATAGCCAAAGCACTTCCAAAAGCTGTTGTGCCGAGTCTACCGCCTACTCCTGCAATGACAGTTATTCCCCAGAAGTAACAAAACCCTGCCAACGCTCCTGCAAGAAGTGCAAGTGACTCATCATGTAGGCGGGCAGAAGACGACATACCTACATATGATCCGCAAGCGCAACAAGCGGCCAGAGTTCCTCCTATCGAAGGAATTAGCACGGGTAACAAAAGGCCACCGACCAGACTTACCGCTCCGGAAGCTATAACTCCTCCCTGCTTCATTCGGTTATTGATGCAAAAAGACACGGCCGAGGATAGGGCGCAGGCTACGATGGCCGGAATGAGACACGATGGTTCGAGAGGTTTGGCATCGACAAATGCATTGTTGGTGAAAACTGCAGCTAACGTTGTCCCAGTAGCAGCTATCGTTCCTAGTTTGCCTCCAAATCCATTGAAAACGTCTGCTGCGAGCAGATAAACCAGGCCTGCGATACATGCCGCAAGAAACAGTTCGTTTGGAGCAAAAAGGCTAGATGATGTCATACCTACAAACGATCCGCAGGTTATGGCCGGACCCAATTTCGGAAACAAGATTCCTGCGAGAAGAGTCACGAGGCCGGACGCTACAACCGCACCTAAGTGTGCATAAACGCTCAGGCCATAGGTTATCAAAGCCCCAACAACCAGCGATAAGAATAGTATGACCGTGCCGCTATCGATGAACGGAGACTTTGGTTTCGGTAGATTCCGAGCTTCTGAGAGAACGCCAAGAATAGCCACTATGTATGCAATTCCTATCACAAGGGGGGCGAGGATACTTGCATGCAGACTTGTTAGGACAGTGCCTATGTAAAGATAACTAAAAGTCAAAGTGAGACCAAGGAAACCCGCATATGTTCTTATCAACTGTGACTCCTCCTGCCATTATGGGCAACTGAAAAAACTTCTTTTTCACAATAGCACATTTCATTTTTGTGGTTCAATCATGTAGAGGACTCGGACAGACGGTATTATGCACGTTGCTGTTGGCTAGAAGTCAAGAATTCCTTTGATTAGCTGAAACTCAAGACCCTGATTCTCCGATTTGCCCGCAGACGTATTTGCAGGACTTCCTGTAACTGAGCAGAGGTCAACCCTTATCCCTGCGCATCTTGCGGCGCAATACTTGTTGCGACTCAGAAAGTCCCGGATTGCCAATTTGAGTTTTCGCACTTTTTCGCGATCGATCGATTCTGAAGGGCTGACCAAAGAACCTCGCCTTCTGTATCGAACTTCAACAAATGCAAGTATGTCTCCGTCGTAACCGATTACATCTATTTCGCCATACCTGGATAGAAAGTTCCGGTATTTTATTTTGTAACCTTGCTCTTTGAGATATTCACAAGCCAAGCCTTCCATCTGAAGTCCCAAGTGTCGCGCATCTTCAGGTGACTGAAATCTTTCAGGCAAGATGGAACCGTAGTCTCCCGAGTCCGGCTTATCGCTTTTGAGGTTCATGTGATCTCCCCCTATGTCTAAAACACTTTCTGTCTGTAAGATAGTGCCTCCGCTACGTGTTCCTCCTCTATCCTCGGACAATCTGCAAGGCTGGCTATGGAAGCCGCCACTTTTATCACTTTGTAGTAGACTCTAACAGAGAGTTTCATGTTCTTATAGGCGTAAAAGAGTAGTTTCCTGGCATCAGATGAAAGCGTGACCAAGGTTGAAACTTCCTTTGGCCCCATTTCGGAGTTTGTTAGCAAACCAGTCCCTTCCAAGAGTTTCCTCTGCTGTTGGCGCGATGACTCAACCCTTTCTTTTGCAGTCGATGCTGGTTCGTAATTGGAACAATCGGTAAGTTCTTCAGGACGTAACCTTTCTACATTGATGCACATGTCAATTCTGTCTAGTAACGGTCCATTGATCTTTGATATATACTTTCTTATTTCATGTTCAGTACAGGTGCATTCTTTCACATCGCTGCCATAGAAGCCGCATGGACATGGGTTCATGGCGCCTACCAAAAGTACCTTACAAGGAAATGTGTAGGTTCCTTTCGCTCGTGTGATGTTAACCACGCCATCTTCCAAAGGCTGCCTGAGTGCGTTTATGATCGAAGAAGGGAATTCACCGAGTTCGTCAAGAAAAAGAACACCTCTATGTGCCAGCGTTACCTCTCCGGGTCGGGGATTTGTTCCTCCGCCAATCATGGCGGGCATTGTCACAGTATGGTGCGGAGACCGAAACGGTCGTGTCTTGAGAAGTCCGCTTCCATTTGGCAGCAGGCCTGCGATGCTGTGAATCTTCGTCACGACGATGGATTCTTCGTATGACAAGTCGGGCATGATCTCGGGCAGAGATTTTGCAAGAACGGTCTTCCCGGCTCCGGGCGGGCCTACGATAAGGAGATTGTGTTCTCCTGCCGCGGCGATTTCAAGAGCTCGTTTAGCTGCCAAGTGCCCCTTGATGTGATCGTATGACAAGTCTCTCTTGGGATCCTTTTCTAAACAACAATTCAAGCGAGAGTCCCGAGCCAGTTCTTTTTTGCCAAGTATGAAGTCCACTACCTCACTTATGTTACTTGCCGCAAGAACGTTAAACTGTTCAAGAAACGCCGCTTCCTTATAGTTTTCAAAAGGGACTACAGCTCCTTTGAGACCCAACTCATAAAGTGCGAGAACCATTGCCAGAACCCCGGGAATGGGTCTTATCGTGCCGTCAAGCGCCAGTTCTCCCATAAAGCCGTATTCCTCTGTTATACCGTTTTGAGGTATCTCTCGGCATGCCGCTAACAAACCAAGAGCTATAGATAGGTCTAATTGGGTGCCTTCTTTGTGTGTAGCTGCAGGAGCTAGGTTAACTACGATCCTTCTTGAAGGGATTTCGAAGCCTGAATTCTTCAATGCAGATCGAACCCTATGCTTCGCTTCCCTGACCGAGGTGTCGGGCATACCCACGATCTCTAGACACGGAAGGCCGTTAGAAACATCGGTCTCAACTATAACTGCGGATCCTGTTACGCCAGACACCGTTGTACCAAATACGGAAGAAAACAAGTGCACTACCTCCGCCTAAGTGTATTGCCTGGCATGTTGCTATTATATGGTAGATTGTATCAGCAATACCCTGTAATGGCAATACCTGTCTTGCGGAAAGGCAATGGGTACGCCAGGTATCTCTCTTTCTTAAAACAGTTTTCGTTTAGTGGGATCTACGAGCAGAGAAAGACCCATGCGTTCCTTAGCGCGCCGCAAAACCGTCGAAGCCACTTCGTTAGCTCTTAGGGCGCCCTCTCTAAGTATCCTCGGGAGCTCTCCGGAATCACGATACTCTTTGTATCTTTCCTGTACCGGTTCTAGTTCCGTTACTATCGCATCGGACAATTCCTCTTTGAACCGGGCATATCCCTTGCCGGCAAAATGAGATTCAATTTCACGAATCGATTTCCCGGTGCACAGTGAATATATGGTCATTAGATTCGCAATCGCGGGTTTCTCTTCGGGAAGATATACGATTTCCCTTCCGGAGTCTGTGACAGCTCGCCGTATTTTTTTTGAGATCTCGTCCTTGGAGTCGTCAAGACTTACGTAACTCATAGGATCCGGATCTGACTTTGACATCTTCTTTTCCGGATCTTGAAGGGATTTTATCCTAGAACCAAACTTAGGGATTTGCGGTTCGGGCATCTTGAAGGTTTCGCCATACCTGTTGTTGAAACGTTCCGCAAGGTCCCGGCATAATTCGACGTGTTGCTTTTGATCTTCGCCCACAGGGACCACATCTGTGTCATATAGAAGGATGTCTGCGGCCATCAGCACAGGGTAAGTGAATAAACCTGCAGATACCGACTCTTTGCCCTCGGACTTATCTTTGAACTGGGTCATCCTAGATAATTCTCCGAACGTAGCCGTGCATTCCAAGATCCAGCTGAGTTCTGCGTGACATGGTACGTCTGACTGTACAAACAGCGTGGACTTGTTCGGGTCCAAGCCTGCCGCTAGATAGTAGAGGGCCGTATCTTGTATTTGCTCTAGAAGCGCCTTTGGGTCTTGGTATAAAGTAATCGCATGCAGATCAACTATGCAGTAATAGCAGTCATAGCCTTCTTGGAAGTCGGCAAATCTCTTTATGGCTCCAAAGTAATTACCCAAGTGCAGTATGCCCGATGGTTGAACGCCCGAAAACACTCTTTTCAAATCATATTCCTCCCAGTCAAGTAGTATCAGCCGTTTACAGATTATACACCTTAACGGCCCAGAATTGTTTTTGCCAAAAACTGTCCAGTCTGAGTAGCAGCTAGGCCGCCCATCGAGGTTTCCCTCAGGCTCTCAGGGATTGCTCTACCAACTTGAGACATGGCTTGTACTACTTCATCCGGAGGTATAATGCTTGTAATTCCGGAAAGAGCCATTTCCGCCGAAGCGAGAGCAACTGCAGATGAAGTGGCATTACGCTTAACGCACGGCACTTCTACTAAGCCTGCAACCGGATCACATACTAGCCCCATCAAACCTTTTATCGCCAAGGCTGCGGCGTTAATGCAAGTCAAAGGAGAACCGCCGCCCATTTGTGCAAGCCCTGCTGAAGCCATAGCCGCCGCTGATCCACATTCTGCTTGGCAGCCACCCTCTGCTCCTGATAGAGAAGCTTTCGAGGCGATGCATTGACCTACTATTCCCGC
>JAGPNG010000021.1 GCA_018052475.1 Candidatus Fermentithermobacillaceae bacterium | reverse complement strand
GGAAGCCAACCGAGGATCCTACTTAAGAACAAAGGGCCGAACAAAACAGGCAAAACAGATACCATGGCCGATACAGTAAATATGCTCCATACCCCTCCTAAGAAAAAGCCGATAAGAGATACATCTCCGAAACCAGACGAAAGGATGGGAAGAAGGAATATTCCCATGAGTCCGGACCGAAGCAAACCCTCCCTTATCACGCCAAGTCTTAGGCGCGATGAAATGACCCGGGCATACTCTTGGACGAGCCAGCCTGCCAGCATTCCTCCGAAGCTCATTTGAACCGACACGTCAAGAAGCGGATACGGAACGCAAAACCCAATGACCAGGCTACAGATGCCAAATGCATTTAGCGTGTCATACTTTCGCCTCGTCCAAAACGCACCATGCTTCAATAGTATGCATATGAACGCCCGCAGCGGTCCAACCGTGAACCCTGAAAGACCCGCCCAGATATACGCCGCAAGAATTGCCGATATTCGCGGGAGATTTGTGTTTTTGGTTAGTTTCTTAACAATTAATTCTACGGCTAAAGCCGCCCAGGTCACATGAAAGCCCGCGATCGAAATGAACCTTGAGAGACCCGAAAACCGAAGATTGGCCGAATCCCAACGGGAGAGATCGTTTTTGTCGGAAAGAAAGAGGGCCTTCACGATCCCTTTTTCTTCTCCGACAAAAAAGCGTTCGATCCTTTCGTCTATGTGAGTGCATAGCCACCCAAAAACGCTAAAGCGCTTCCGGATCAGCGGGAAATCTCGAGAGACCGTGCAATCCTCGCAGAGAGCACCTTTAATCTCTAAAAACGCGCCTTTCCCCATGAAATACCGTCTGTAGTCAAATTCTCCGGGATTGCCTGCGCCTTGAGGCATAGATACTTTGCCCCGAACCACGATCTCCTGACCATATTCGGCCATTCCCAAGATAGGATCTTCAGGATCGCCGTACAAACATACCTTAGCCTTTAGACCTATCTCTTGGTCGGAAAGTCCGGCGCCGGATACATGCTGAATCTCCGCGAAAAACTCGACTCTACCCGGCCCTACTTGAGGAACGCTTATTACCTCGACCGCTATCGCGTCATGCGTACCTACCAGGGTGTGAGCGATCGCCATTTCTCTATCCCATAGACATCCTCTGAGCGAACCTAGAACGTAGCCAAGCAACAGAAGAAAGACAATCACAATCGACTTCTTCGGAACGCAAAGACCTTTTTCTGATCTTTTGGCACGATGCACAAGGAATGCACAAAATCCCGTAAGTAAGAACGCAGTGATGCCGGATAGCGCCGTGAGAAACGTAGCTCCTAACAAAAACCCTATGCTTGGCCAGAGAAGCGGCCTCGCATGGCTTTCTATGAGCCCTATTACGCCCGGAGGAGGTCTAAAAATTCTTTCAAAACTATCCTCCCGGTCTCCCTCGAGCGAGTAGCTTAAGCGATCAAAAGGCGGCACCATACTTACAAATTCTATGGTGCCGCCTGGAATTCCTTCCTATTATTACCGTTTCCTAACCGCCTGATTTATATCATTCCACGCTTCTACCCAAAAGGCTTACTCGCTTCTTAAGGCCTCCACAGGTTCTAGGCTCCCCGCTCGCATCGCAGGATAAACCCCAAATATGAACCCTACCAGCACCGAAAACGAAAATGCTATAACTATGGAGGCAGGCGATACCGCAGTCTTGGGACCCAGCTTAGCCACAAGCTGAGATCCCCCTATACCTAGGAAAACACCTATCAAACCGCCCAGAGAACATAAAAGAGCAGATTCGACCAAAAACTGCAGGAGTATGTGTGAACGCTTTGCCCCCAATGCCTTGCGCAGACCAATTTCTCTGGTCCTTTCGGTGACTGCCACCAGCATGATGTTCATAACTCCGATTCCGCCTACGAGAAGCGAAACTCCTGCGATGGCGCCTAACATCAAAGTCATGGTCCTTGTAGACTTTTGGAGTTCCTCGAGCATGGACTGTTGGCTCCAGACGTAAACAGACTCCTCACCGTATTTGGCCTCAAAAATCCGCTTAAGAGTAAGTTCCACCACAGGCACAGATTCCTGATCCTGAGCCTTAATGTATACGGTATCCAGTTTGTTGGTGCCACGCCTTTTCTCAGCAAGGGTAATCGGCACAAACATCATTCGGTCTACGCCTTCACCGAGGTTTTCTCCCTTTTCCTCCAGCACGCCTATTATTTCAAAAGGTTCTCTATCAAAGTAAAGATACTTGCCTACCGGATCTCTACCCGCGAATAATTCCTGCATGACCTGCCATCCAATGACGACCACAGGTCGTGCGATTTCGTCTTCAACGGCGGTGAAAAACCGTCCCGAGTACAGCTCATGGCTCCTTATCTCCGGAAAGACCTCGGTAACACCCATGATTTCTCCCCATCGTTCCTTGCCCTCGTAAGTTACTTGCGGCCACCAGCCGACAGATGGCATCACCATGTCTATTCCGGGGACTCTCTCCTTAAGCCCTGCCAAGTCCTCGACAGTAAGCCGAGCATCCCACCTTTGTACATATAGTTTTAGGATGTTGGTGCCTATGCTCTCAAAATTCGCAACAACTTCCCGCCGAGCGCCTTCACCTACTGATACGAGAGCGATAACTGACGCCACCCCTATGATTACTCCAAGCATCGTAAGAGCAGACCTCATCTTGTTGGCACTAAGCCCGCGCAACGACATACCGAAAAGGTCAGAAAGTTTCACTTTATTCCCTCCCAAAAGCCAAATCTACGTTTCAGCAAGACTTGCCCAAATGCAATGCTAATACGGGTAGTATGGCTGGCTATTTCCTTCTTCCGGATTCGTCTTGCTCATGGCTACCACTACTTCCTGCCCCTCGGAAAGTCCGCTCAATATTTCCGCATATGTGTAATTCATAGCGCCTATTTCCACTTCTACCGGTTTGCGCTCATCGCCCTCTTTGATATCTACCATCCACTTGTCATCCTCTTTGTAAACTGCCTCTACCGGACAAAGAAGGACGTTTTCCTTCTTCGCTATATAAACTTCGGCCGATGCCCACATTCCCGGCCTCAGAAAGCCCGGGTTGCTTACGCTCACGACCACGTTAAAAGATGATATTCCTTCTCCAACGCTGCCTGAAACTCCAACCTTAGAGACGGTCCCCTCCACCTGCTGTCTGCCTTCCGGTCCCCAGAATTCCAGCATCGCGGTTTGACCCTCGGCTAGTTTCGCGATGTCCATCTCGTCTATGTTGAGAAGCAAGTTCATTTCCGTAAAGTTGGATACTTTCGCCACAACTGTTCCTTTGGCAATATCTTGTCCCTTCTTGACGTTTTTTGTCATTACAACGCCGTCTATTGGACTAACGATATTTACGTTTCCTAGTTGAGCCCTCAGTTCATCGAGTTCAAGAACTGCCTGTTTGTACTCGAGCTGCTTCTCCATCGCCTTAAGAAGAGCATCCCCCGCCTCTAGTTCCAAGATAGGATCGCCCTCTTTTACATATACGCCTTCTTTTATGAAAACTTCCTTGATCTTACCCGTGAAAGGAGTGTTTACCGTTTCTTCGGCACCGTATCCGGTTACCTCTATCTTTTCCTGTACATCTCCGGTAGGCGTAGTTATGGTGATCTGACCTTTATCTCCTACCTTCAAAAGACCCGGGTTCTTCATTTCTACTTCTACTTCGTAGTAGTAGGCCGATTCACCGGCAATAGGAGTAGGATCAGCCTTGGTGACCACTCCGGAGATAGCGCCGTCGAAACGATCGCACGCAAAGGAAGCCGACTGACCAACCGACACCTTGTCAAAAAGGGATTTGGGCAGCAAGAATTTGGATTTAAGCGTGGTGTTATCCACGATCTTACAAACAGGCGACGGCACCAGAGCCCCAACCTCCGCCGTAAAACCTTCTACCCGCCCTGAAAGAGGGGCTTTCAAAACTAGGGCCGCCTCAGGATCTACTGTGGCAACCTCTTCGGGCGTAACCCCAAAAGCCTTCGCCAGTTCTAGGCGGAGAAGATCCAAAGTTATTTCCTTTCGCCTTATGTCGATCTCAATTGAACCTGCATCAACAAACGCCAGGGGCTGACCTGCTACTACCTCGTCGCCCACGTCGAAATATATGTCTTTCACTATTCCGGCAGCTCCTGATATGGCATCTTCTTCCTCCGTGGCTTCAAGAGTGCCCCATCCCCAGACCGTAACCTCAATATCTCCCCTGGTAACCGGCTTAACAACCATCACCAGCTTGCCCTCGGAATCGCCCCCCAGCACTGCCTTTATCCCCCAGTAGCCCAATCCTACGACAGCGATGACTACTCCGGCTATGACGATCCATTTTTTCCACTTAGCCCAAAACCCTTGCATAAAGCTGTCCCCTCTCCCATATCTTTCATGAATAAAGACACGTTATCCAATACTATGACGCCCATCCCATCAACTTGTTCCCAACCGGCAGCCGTCATTCTACGGTCCGTAGACTCTTAACCTCCATTGTATTGCAAACACAAAGGCAATAGAAGAGAAAAGCCTGCACCTTCTAAAAGGTGCAGGCTTGGTACATTCAATCAGGTTCTAGTAATCGAAATCGTTCATCGGCGGATAAGCAGGCTGTTTCTCGGGCTCGGGTTTATCGGCCACAACCGCTTCCGTAGTAAGAATCATGGACGCGATGGAAGCAGCGTTTTCAAGTGCGCAACGAGAAACCTTGAGCGGGTCCACGATACCGCGTTCAGCTACGTCGACAAACTCTTCGCTGACCGCATCGAAGCCCCATCCAATCTTACCGCTGCTCTTTACCTTCTCTACTACAACTGAGCCTTCCAGACCGGCATTTTCGGCGATCTGACGCAGAGGCTCTTCAAGAGCTCTTTTTACTATATTAGCGCCGACTTTTTCGTCTCCTTCAAGATCCAGCTCGTCTATGACATGCAGTACATTGATGAATGTTACGCCGCCTCCGGGCACCATTCCCTCTTCAACTGCGGCCCTGGTAGCTGCTAGGGCGTCTTCAAAGCGGTGCTTCTTTTCTTTCAGTTCAGTTTCAGAAGCAGCTCCGACTTTTACGACCGCTACGCCGCCTGCAAGTTTGGCAAGTCTTTCCTGGAGTTTTTCCCTGTCGTAATCCGACTCAGTCTCTTCGAGTTGTCTTTTGATCTGCTTGATGCGAGCCTCGATCGCTTCGCGGCTGCCCTTACCTTCGATGATTGTGGTCTTATCCTTATTGACGCGAACTCTTGACGCCTGACCGAGCATATCAAGTTCTACGCTTTCGAGCCTAATTCCGAGATCCTCGGATATGAACTGTCCGCCGGTTAGGGCAGCTATGTCGCCCAGCATTTCCTTTCTCCTGTCGCCAAAGCCGGGGGCCTTAACGGCGCACACCGAAAGAGTTCCGCGGATCTTGTTGACTACGAGAGTCGCCAAGGCTTCGCCTTCGAGATCTTCGCAGATGATGAGAAGAGGTCTGCCTACTCGGGCAATCTTCTCAAGAAGCGGTAGTATATCTGCAACCGCGGAGATCTTCTGCTCGTAAATCAGAATGTACGGATTCTCAAGTTCTGCTTCCATCGTTTCGGTATTTGTTACAAAGTAACCGGAAACATAACCGCGGTCGAACTCCATTCCTTCTACAACCTCTACGGTTGTTGCGGTACCTTTGGACTCTTCTACCGTAATAACGCCGTCTTTGCCGACTTTGTCCATGGCATCCGCTATGATCTGGCCCACTTCGGGGTCATTTCCGGAAATAGACGCTATGTGAGCGATATCCTCTTTGCCTTCGACAGGTGTGGATAGTTTCTTCATTTCCTCAACTACCCTTGCCACAGCCTTGTCTATCCCTCTTTTGATGAATACAGGGTTTGCGCCGGCGGTTACGTTCTTAAGCCCTTCTTTTACAATGGACTGAGCAAGAACTGTAGCCGTGGTAGTTCCATCGCCGGCTACGTCGTTTGTCTTAGACGCGACTTCTTTGCAAAGCTGAGCTCCCATATTTTCAAAAGGATCTTCTAACTCGATCTCTTTGGCTACCGTCACACCGTCTTTTGTAATGACGGGTGAACCGAAGCTTCTCTGTAGCACTACGTTACGGCCTCTGGGACCTAACGTGATTTTCACTGCGTTTGTGACCGCATTGACGCCTTCCATAAGGGCGTTACGGGCATCGACATCGTACTTTATAATCTTTGCAGGCACTTGCGTTCCCTCCCCAATTGTTTAGTGTAAAATCATTGCAATTGCATACCTACGAAAGTAAGGCTTGGCCTTACTCTTTGTTCTTGATTGCCAATACGTCGCTCTCTCGGACGATTAGGTATTCTTCACCGTCGATCTTGACTTCTGTGCCACTGTACTTTGAGTAAATTACGTGGTCGCCCACTTTGACTTCAGGCGTAAGACGAGTCCCATTGTCTAGGATCTTTCCGGGACCTACGGCCACAACTTCGCCTTCCTGCGGCTTATCTTTTGCAGTATCGGGCAGGACAATTCCGCCCTTTGTCTTTTCTTCAGCCTCAATTGGCTTTAGTACTATACGGTCAGAAAGCGGTTTGAGAATCAAGTTAGACCCCCCTTAAGTGTTAAGTTATTGGTGGTTGTTAGCACTCAAGGCTAGTGAGTGCTAACCGAGAACTATTATAAGAATAGGTCAAAGCAGTTGTCAACATCATTTCGCGGAAAATCATTTCACCGTTATGAGAGATTCGATCTTGGAATAAGTAGCATCGCCTATTCCCGAGACCTTTTTAATGTCTTCTTTCTTTGAGAAGGGCCCCTGTTTGGTCCGAAATTCTACTATTGCCTGCGCCTTTGCGGGCCCGATCCCAGGCAGGTTTTCCAGATCTTTGGCGCCGGCAGTATTTATGTTGATGGGAGACGCAGGCCGGTTCGAACCTCCTGCACCGCCTGGGCTTGATGCATCCGGCCCGGGGAGCACCTCTCCCTTTTTTGGAACATAGATTTTGTCTTGATCGTAAAGGACGCCTGCCAAGTTAAGGAGGTCTACATCTGCGTCGTCGAGAGGCTCCGCAAGATCCAATACCTCGTATACTCTCTGTCCTTCGAAAAGAGTATACACGCCCGGCGATTTAACAGCGCCCGTCACATGGACGAAGATTTGCTTACGGACTTCTTCATTGCGATCCTCTGAAGATGTTCCCGCCGACCCGCCCATTGCGCCGTCTTCATGCCTTTCTCCGGGTTTTCCATCGCCATTTTGAGCATCCTTACCCGATACGAGGAGCAGATCGTCCCTATCGGACGCGAACGCTCCCTGCCACCACAAGCTCAATGCGCCTATTAGGAAGAGCAAGGACACTACTAAAATGATTCGGTCTGAACGCATGCCCATGGATAGAGCGTACCAACAGTGCCAAATTTTGTCAACGTTTTCGTTCTTCCGTCAGGCCTGCGCCAGACCGCCCAGACTCTCATGTTTTCCCATTTCGTACAGGCATTACCCTGCTATCTTTTTGTCACGATGTTCACAAGTTTGTCTTTTACCACAACCGCTTTACTCACTTTCTCTTTTGCTTGAGCTCCGGAACCCAAGAGATTCATTACACGTTCTGACGCAAGAGCCTTTTCAATGACCTCTTCATCGGCAGAACCTGCAGGGATTACCATCCTGTCCCGGACTTTGCCATTTATCTGGATAACGATTGTGACCGATTCATCTTCCAGAAACCTCGGATCGAATTCTGGCCATCCCGCCTCTTCCACAAGCCCGGGCTTGCCGAGCCGTTCCCAGAGTTCGTGAGCAAGGTGAGGCGCAAACGGGTTCAAAATCTTAACGAGATTCTCTCTTGCTTGCGCAAGAGCCTCCGGGTCTCGGTGTTTTTCGTCCAGCCTCAGATACTTGCCCAGGTAGTTGGAAAACTCCATGAGCTGCGAAACCGCGGTGTTTAGCGCCAACCGATCCAAATCCTCAGTAACCTTCTTTATGCTCCTATGCATTATCTTGAGGAGACCCTCAGTAGATACATCTCCTGCCTTTTCTGCCTCTTCATCTTCGGCATCGTTTCCCTTTTCCCCATGAATACCTTCCCCGATAACCTGTCTATACACTCGGCGCAAGAAACGTTGAGCGCCTTCGACTCCGCGATCTGACCACTCCAAGTCCCTCTCGGGCGGCGCGGCAAACATCTCAAACACCCTGGCAACGTCTGCCCCATACCTAGACACTATATAATCTGCGGGAACTACATTGCCTTTTGACTTGGACATTTTGGATCCTCCGAGCACGACCATCCCTTGAGTGAGGAGATTTTCAAAAGGCTCATCGACAGGCACTAGCCCTTCATCGTAAAGTACCTTGGTTATAAACCGGGCGTAAAGAAGGTGCATGACCGCATGCTCCACTCCACCTATATACAAGTCGACGGGAGCCCAATAATCCACAGCCTCCTTGGAGAACGGAACCTCCGTTTCGTGGGGGCTTGTGAATCTGTAGTAGTACCATGAAGAACACACAAAAGTATCTATGGTATCTGTTTCACGTTTTGCGGGACCTCCGCATACCGGACACACAGTGTTCACAAAGGACTCGTGCCTAGCTAAGGGCGAAGGTCCTTCAGGAAGCACCTCCAGACCCAAGGGCAAATGCACAGGCAGATCCTCTTCCGGTACAGGCACTTCGCCACAGCTGGGACAATATACTATGGGAATCGGCGCTCCCCAGTACCTCTGCCTTGAGATAAGCCAGTCTCTCATTTTGTAAGTAACCTTGCCCTTTCCGATCCCCTTTTCTTCGACATATTTGACGACTGCTTTTTTGCCCTCTTCGTTGAAAAGACCTGTGAAAGGCCCGGAATTGACCATCGTTCCTTCGCCGGTATATGCTCCTTTCATCTCGCTCACTTCGAGACTGCCATCTTTTGGCTGAATCACTATCTTGATTGGAAGCCCGTATTTTCTTGCAAAAACAAAGTCCCTTTCATCGTGACCCGGAACACCCATTACCGCGCCGGTGGCATATTCGTAGATAACGTAATTACCCACCAGTATAGGTATCTTTTCTCCTGATACCGGATTTTCGGCATATGCTCCTGTAAATACTCCTTCTTTTTCTGCAGTTTCCGCAGATCTATCGATCTCTGACATCCTAGATACTCTTTCCACGAATTCCCTGACATCGGATTCATATTGGGTTCCCTTAGAAAGCCTTTCAACCAGCGGATGCTCAGGAGCCAACACTATGTAGGTAACCCCGTAGATAGTGTCTTGCCTTGTGGTAAACACCGGGATTTCTTCCCCGTTGGGCCCCAGAAAATTGATTTCAGCACCCTCGCTTCTTCCGATCCAGTTTCTTTGCATTATTTTCACATGTTCGGGCCAGCCTTGTAGTTTCTCAATATCATTCAAAAGTCTTTCCGCATAGTCTGTAATTTTGAAAAACCACTGGTTCATGCGACGTTTTTCGACCAAAGAATCGCAGCGCCAACATCTTCCTTGTTCCACCTGTTCGTTAGCCAATACTGTTTGGCAATGCGGGCACCAATTGGCAGGAGCCATCTTCTTGTAAGCAAGCCCCCGTTTGTAAAGCAGAAGGAACAACCACTGCGTCCATTTGTAGTACTCGGGAAACGCGGTACATATCTCCCTTGACCAGTCATAGCTGAACCCGAGTCTTTTGATCTGTTCTCTCATTTGGGCTATGTTGCTCCAAGTCCACTTGTCAGGAGGCGTACCTCTTTTTATGGCTGCATTCTCGGCAGGCATGCCAAATGCATCCCAACCCGTTGGGTGAAGGACGTTAAACCCTTTGGCACGCTTGTATCTACACACTGTGTCCCCAATGGTGTAGTTCCTCAAATGACCGACGTGCAAATCCCCCGAAGGGTACATAAACATCTCAAGCCCATAGAACTTGGGCTTTTGTGGGTCTTCTTTGACCACATAAGTCTCATTATCTCGCCAGAATTCCTGCCACTTCGATTCCACCTTTTGGGCATCGTAGAATTCATTGCCGTTCTTTTCGGTTTGGTTCCCGTTTTTCTGTTCTCCCAATCAAACTACCTCCGTTTCATCAGATCTGAAACTAAAAACACAAAAATAAGCCCTCATCCTAGGGACGAGGGCTCAACTTTAGATGCTTCCGTGGTACCACCCTGGTTCGATTGAACATCCATCTTCTTTAATAGATGAACATTCATCCGCACTCTAGGCGCTTAACGTGCGCTATGCGTGTGCTACTACTTTGTCGTTCGCAGCACATGCTCTGAGACGAGTTCGGAGTCCCAAAAGGTACCGGGCTCACACCTTTTCCCGGCTCTCTTAAACCCGCCAGACCCCTAATGCTTCTCTTCATCGCAATATCTATATTCCCTATGGGTTTGTCCGCATTATATTGCATGCCTCAAAACTAGTCAATGCGTTTGACATCTCCGGCTCGCCCTCCATATGAAACAAGGGCTCAACGGGCAATGCTCCAGGCGATCCTCACCCACATCAGTACGAAGGCTTATCCAACACATAAAGCATGTATACTACTTCAGCCCTTGTTATCTTGTTCTTAGGGCTTGAAAAACTTGACGACCTGACCGCCTTTTCGTAAAGCATCTTGTTTGCGATGTTTTGCCACCTAAAATTGGGATCACCGATAACTCTACTGACTATGGTTTCAACGTCGCTGTAGGTTAAGAGCTCATTGGGCCTTAAATACCCGTCGGGATATCCCTTGATATACCCCATCCTGTATGCATAGCCAGCCGGACCTGCATAATCTTTGAACTGCCCGTAATCTTTGAAAGCGGCTGCGTAAGAAGCGTAAGAAGCAGAAGGCCATCCATAGGCTCTGCCCAGAAGCGCCAGAAAATCCAGCCTGGATATATAATTGTCAGGCTTGAATGTGCCATCAGGATAGCCGGATATTACATGTCTTCTATGCATGGCATTTATCTCATCGCGAGCCCAGTGGCTCCTAGCATCTGTAAGCACTGTCGCTCCGTAGTCGACGAATACTCCATATATATTGCCAATACCGGAAAGAGTAGTAGGCTCTATCGTAGCCGAGATCTTACCGCCATCTATTCTTGAAGGAAGGTAAGACCACTTTCCGTTTACATACCTGTAAATACCGCCTTTCACCATATCTCCAAAGTAAGGGAATTCTATGGTTATATGCTTCGAGGTATCCATAGTGTAGCTGGGGTTACTCAGGCTAACTACGTAGATGTCGGATGCGCTAACATACCCACTGGTGTAGTAGTACGTCGGGGTTTCGTTTTCGATCGCAAGATATGCAGGTGCGTAGAGGACTCCCTCAGGTATGGTTACGGTAACGCCTCCTTGCACGGTAACGCTTCCGCCGCTTACCGGTATCAGCTGAGAGACAGTATGGTTGGCAGCATCCTTTTGTGCCGCGTCTCTGTAGGCTTCGTTGTAGGCGCTTTCATAGCCGAGAAGGTACCCCTGAATGAAGGCGTCTCTGTATTCTTTGGAATCCAGACTCAGACCAAAATCCCTGGATATTTGAGTGCTAGTTGGCAGATCTCTTTGGTAGTTCACTCTGAAACCTATTGCGTAGTCCCTTTCGCCAAAAGTGCGGCCTACCGCCTCACCAACATTCTGGCCGTCTTCAAATCCTTGGGTAATGCTGACTCTTTTAGGTTCAAGAAGGGCTTTCTCATATTCTTCGAGATATCCCGCCTCAAATCCCTTCTTGAACTGCACCAGGAATTCTTTCCTGTAATCTGCGCCCATCTGACTCAGTTCAAAAGTACCCGAGATAGATGCATCACTAGGCAGAGCTCTTCTCCAATCGCTCCTTGCGCCGCTTGTGACGTCTCTATCGGCATAGACGCTGCCCATGAGTTTGCCCAAATCCTCTGCATAGTTCACGGTAACTTCGATTCCCTCTATAGCATTGAGGTAACCGTCCTTGAAACCTTCTTCATATAGTTCCCAGCCCTTCTCTTTATCTACAGGCTGGTAGCTGAACTTTGAATCTGAGGTGTGCAACCAATAGGCGTAAGAAGGGCTATATGCCCCCCCATAACGGCCATAGAATTCTATCCCGGCGCTATACCCCGCATTGTAATCATAATCGTCTGCCGCATAGACCATCCCCGAAAAAATCAGAAGAAACAAGGCAGATGCTAAAACGGTCGCCAAACGAGATTTCATCATGTCTTCCCCCTATCTCTTCTTCAGCACGAGTATTTTGCCCGGTCTAAGAACATCCCCAGCCGAAATACTGTTATTTGCCATTATCTCGCTGTTGTATCTTGTTGTTCCGTAGAACTTCCTCGAAATAGAGGAGATCGTATCTCCTGGCTCGACTTTGTAAAAGAAGTAATCAGAGGCCTCCTTATCTGCTTCTGACGAAGCAACAGCGCTTTGGGCATACATTACAGCAAGTTTGTCGAAAACCAAGACGCCAAAGTCGTCGCTGTTTAGCGGGACCTCGTAGTATAGATGCGTAATGTTAAGAGGATAAAGACTCTTATCCGCAGGAAGCGCAAGATCCACGTTAGCCCAGCCAAGCCATGAAACGCCGCCTGAACCGCTGAAGTGCATCACATCCCCATTTTGGGTCATAACCCTTACGCCGATGTCTCCGGGACAATACGAGAAAGAGTAGACCCATAGGGTGAGTTTATCGGGAGGATAGCTGATCTGTATGTTGTTTTTGGATATATCTACATACGCTCTGTTCTCATCTTTAACCGCTACTATGCTGTATTCCAGCCTCAAACCATACCTACCCGATTTGCTCAGGGAAGTAGGCATTGCATTCCCTGTTACGTAGTAGTGAGACGGAATGAAATCGTAGTTCTTCGCCTCGAAATCGTGGAGCAGTTCTCCCTCGGGCTCTTGAGCCTCGGCGGAGACATCTTCGAACCCTGCGAAACTTCTGATTGGGTTTACCTCACCTTTTCCTTCTACGATCGGGATCGGAATCACGTTGGGATCTGTGTCTGCCAACCCTTCTAGGCTATATACCAAAAGACTCATTGAGCCACTTACATCGAGGTCATCAACTCTGTCTATGGTAACGCTGTCAACTTTCATCCTCCTGGGACTAGATTCAACAGCTTGGACCACTGCCAAGAGATCAGTATATCTACCGTCGAAGGGCATGAGGACTTTCATGCTGGAGACTTCCATATCCGACATAGTCTGTACGCTAGGTTTGTCGAATCTCATATCAGATATATTCAAGTTATCCTGAGCCGTAATATCGGTTAGGAGGTAGACTATCTGCGGCTGATCAAGCACAGGAAAGTACTTCTCCAGGAGTTTATTTCTCTCTTCTTCCAGATTCTGCCTTGTGCTTTTTATCTCGGTTTCTGTAGCCAAAAGGGTGTTTATTTGGGTAACCCGATCGTCTAATTCTCTCTTCTGGGCCTCTAATTCATCTCTTCGCAACGTCTGTGGATTTATCACGAAGGTAATGCCGAGAAATAATACCACTGCAATGCCCAGACCAACCAAGAGCATCTTTTCGTTGTCGCTCAAAGGTCTTAGTTTGACCAAAGGTTTCGATTCTGCTTGTGGTTTACTGCGTGCTTCCATACGGGTTCACCTCCTTGAGGATGAGGTTCAGGTCAAATCTGTAATATGACTCGTTAACAGAAATGCTGGATATAAAACTGTCTTCGACGATAGGAAGGTCTTCAAGACCCTTGGCAAAGCTGGCAACAGATTCTCTATCGAGGCAATACCCGCCAATTCTAATCCCGCTTTTATCTATGCTCATGTTGTTTATGAAAAGGTCATCCGGAATCCTTGATCCTATATCGTTCAACAAATCTCTTCGGACGATATCTTCTGAGGCAATGCTTGTCTCCAGCGTCTTTATGTTATCTATCTCTCTTCTGAAAGTGGTGATCTCTTGCTGGATAGATTCAAGTTCTTGCACCTTCGCGCTGGTTTTTGGATCGTTTATGAAATCCATTTGAGTTTGGATTTCCTTCTCAAGCATTGAAATCTTCACCTGATTGGCTACGGCGAGAACACCTATAGCAACTACTGCGACCGCCAAGACGCCGTACAAAATCACAACCCCGCTCAACCGGAATCGCTTTTTCTCTACGAACGGCTCGAAAAAGTTAAGATCCTTCATTTTCTCACCTCTTCCAGCCTGATTAGGCCGCCGATTGCGTTGGCATATAGATTGATGTCCTCATCGCACTTTACATTTTCCATACTCCTTAGTATGTAAGAGTCCCTTTCGAAAACCTCTTTGAATACCTTATCTATTCCTCCTATCTCGGAACCTGTTCCGTATATGAGGATGTAGTCGAGCTCGGTTGCGTTCTCCCTCGTCTGGTAATATCTAAAGACAAAGCCTATTCTCTCAAGTATCTCCATCAAGCCTTCCCTTGTGATCCTGGCAAACTCTGCATCCGGCGAATCCGGATCCAATGGAGCGGAGATGCTGCTCAGAGAGAACAACCGTCGCCTTGTCTCCTCCGGGTCCTCATCGGGGAACTTTTCGCGGAGGCGGAACAAAACCGAATCCATACCTTTATCAATGTACCTAGAAACCCTCAAAACCCCATTTTCAACTATGCTCAAATTGGTATGCTTTTGCCCCAAATTAACTGCGGCAACGTTATCTCCTTTCCTTACAACCTGGTTCACCGTTCCCCCATTTGTTACAAGTTTCGCGATAGCGTTACCTTCATAATCAAGCACAGCCGGCTTAAGATCGACACGTGACAACAATGTAAGATGAGAACGGACCAAACTGTTGGGAACCCCTATGAGGAGGACGGCGGTTTTTTCCAATCCTGCATCAATCACTGTACCCAGCTCAAGGAACTTCACGACGTAATCCTCTGGGTTTACAGGGATAAACTCATGCAATTGGTACCCTATAATCGCTTCTAATTCCTGATGAGAAACTTTGGGCAAAACGGCTTCTCGCATGAAAATCGAGGTTGAATTGATCACGGTGTTAGTTTCAACCTGGTCTATACCATTATCGGACAAAAACTCCGATAGTATACGGGCAAATTCGTCTAGATCCTGAATCTGCCCATCCTGGTAAACTCCTTCGGGCAGGTCTAGCCTGAAACAATCGGTAACTACTACGCCTTTTTTGTTGTGTTTCCCCAAAACCGCAGAGATATCTCCTGAAGATAGATCAAGGCTAAGAATATCCTTCGCGCCAAACAGCATTACACTCAAACCCCCTTTCCGCGGTCAAAAGTCCAATGTACCAACCGATCAGCATATCACCTAGAAAAACAGTTATGAAAAAGGCAACCACGATAAATGCGCCAAACGGGATAGGGTCCTTCAACGTTTTTGTTTTGGTTCCGAGAAGGATAAGTGATGCGCACGCCGCGATTACAAAAGACAAGAATATAACCAGAAGTATTTTTTTGAGTCCTAGTGCAAATCCTAAAGCTGAAATGAGAGTAACGTCTCCTTGACCCATGCCCCCCTTTGAGACCACCGTGATCAAAAGAAATAAGCCGCCTGCAGCAATCAGCCCAAGAACACTTTGCCAAATCTCCGGCGATTCATGGTAGAGAAAATACGCCAAAACTTTATGGATGATAGAAAGCGCAAATACGCTTATCACCAAAATATCCGGGATCACTTGCCGGGTCATATCAGTCCCTGAAATTGCAATCAGCATTGAGGATATAAGGGCGAGGAAGATGAAATCCAGGGTAGGCCCGTATGACCAAAACAAAAGGAGGTAACAAAGAGCATTTATGGCTTCCACTAAAGGATATTGAAAGCTTATGCTCGTACCGCAGTACCTACACTTTCCGCGCAGCATGATATATGACAATATCGGGATATTGTCATACCATGCAAGCGGGTGGTTACAGTTCGTACAGTGAGAACCGGGCAATACCACGCTCTCCCCTCTAGGAAGTCTATAGATCAAAACATTTGTGAAAGAACCCATTATCAAGCCAAATAAAAGTATGAATAAATCCATTCGTCGCTCCTATTCAGGTTTTACTGTCAGCGTGTACGTCATCTTCTTCGTGGGATCCGCCATGGCCTTCCCTGTGAGCTCGTACACACCCGGTTCGTTTACATTGTAAGTGCCTGACCACTCTACCGAAACGTACTTTTGGTAGCCGCCTACCATATCCGCAAGCACCATAGCGGGTAGTTCGAAATATGTCCCTACCTCTATTTCTGTGCTCATATCTATCAATTGCTCTATATCGCCCAGAACGATAGGAGTCGAGTATTTTTGTTTCAAATAGTTTTCGACAGAATCGATGTCGTCTTCGCTAGGTGTTCCTTTGTAGACTACTATTTCCGATATGTCTACATCCGCTCCCCCTATTTCGAAGACATTTGTCGGCCACTTGACCGCTTCTTTAATAATGTTCCAAGCATCGGGGGTTTCCACCGAATAGCCCTCGACGTCAATAGACGTAGTAAGGCTTTTCAAGAACGCAGATCTCTCAGGGCTTCTATTGCGAACAGCGGCAAATACATAGATGTCCTGATTGTAAGTCCCTTGATCGCTTATCATCAGCTTGCTGTACTCTGTAAAGCTGATGTACTGCCCGATGAACTCGATGCCCATTTCGGTTTTGAGAAGAGACGGGCGACCCAACCCTATAGGAACGATGGCTGATTGGTCGGGCGCAGATTTCCCTATAACGCTGGAAACATCGTACCACTTCACAACGTCGGTTGAATGCGGCGGCACCTCTGAAGTAGCGCCTGTGGGATCTATTTGGTTTGCATCTAGGTGAAGCACAAGGTTATCGGTTACGGGCAATCCTGATATAAAAACCGGGGCGGTAGTCATTCGGACTCCTATCCTTCCCGACTTAGCTCCCGGTGTGGCCGAAAACACGATGTTTTTCCCTCTATACTCCTCGATACCGGGCAGCATGACTTGCTTAGTGCCAAAATCATACACGATCTCGTTTCGCACCAAGATGTAGTCTCTTGGGAACACCGGATAGTAGTAAGAGTAATATAATATGTCGTCGCCATGTGGAAATTCGGAACTCTTGGGTAAAGGCATATTATATTCATCGCTAGAAACGTACCACTCTCCCAAAGTCAGGAGATGGTCCCATTTAAATGCGTCATTGTTCTTGAAGGTACCGGTCACCGAGAAATTACTGTTTCCATATCCGTAAGAAACATCCACCTTACCGCTTGTAAGCTGCTGCTGGAGTTGAATCTTCACCCACTCAAGAGTGATCGGTTCTATTACTTCAGGCTTGATGTTAGAAACCAGAGTGTAAAAGGGCTTGTTATCATAAGTCTCGTGCACTTCGTAATAAGTGACCGGTATACCCCCGGTAACCAAGCTACCGAGTACTGTCTTAGTCTTCGGGGTGAGCCCTTCGCCCCCGCTTCTAATGATCTCTTTGACCTCGTCTATCTTTTTTTCCATCTCTCCCTGCGCAAGAAAAACCTCTTGAGATATTTCTTGCGATTTGGAAAGGTAGCTAAGGTGGTTGCTCAAAAACACAAAAAATCCAACAGCGACAATGCCCAATATGGCAACAGACACGATCACTTCGACAAGAGTCATACCTTTTCTGTTAGTCATGTGCAAACACCCGCTACTTTATTATTTGAGGACCTGAGACTATCCAGAAGTCCGCCATGATATCGGTAGCTATATTTTCGAATACCTCCTCCAAATCGAAGCCTTCGTCATCGTACTTGTAGATGTGCTCAGGATCTGTCCCGATGGCACTACCGATGAAGTTGATATGCGTGCTGAGATCTGCAGCGTATCCTATTAGGTAGCTCTTTACGCCATTTCCGCCATCAAAACTCTTTATCAGGGCTCCTGCCGCAGAAACGTGTGGGCTGCTGTTAATAA
>JAGPNG010000009.1 GCA_018052475.1 Candidatus Fermentithermobacillaceae bacterium | reverse complement strand
GTGGAAACAAGAGCAAGCGGCGATGATCACCAACGAATTACAACAGACCGCCGCCGGGGCGTGTTAGGCATGTGTTACATATCAGTCCACCAGAGGGCTTTTTACAGAAAAGAAAGGACTTGACCCCAAATCTCCCAGTTTAGAGACAATAAATAGATGGTTTTAACTTTGCATTACAACCTATCGTAGACGAGGCTAATATTAGGGCATTGGTCAACCTAGATTTATTATGTTCTGCTGAAAATATTTTGTTCCTCGGGCCCAGTGGAATTGGAAAACCAACTTGTCCATTGTTCTATGCTATGAGGCGGTTAAAGCAGACTACAAAGTGCTTTTCATTACTACTCAAGAACTGACAATCGCAACTCTACGCTTCTCTATCTGGTGCCACATTTCAATGAGAACTTGAGCGTTTGGGCAAGTACCATCTCCTAATCATAGATGAATTAGGGTTCCTTAGCCTGGACAAAACTGCTTTCAGTCATTTCTTCCAAGTAATCAATCAAGCATACGAGAGCAAGTCTGTAATCATAACCAGCAATAGATCCTTTCAAGAATGGTCTGGATTGTTCTATGATGCAGTAATCGTTATAGCCATTCTTGACCGGGTTTTGCACCATGCTCATATCTTTAACATGAAAGGGAATAGCTACAGACTACACGAGTATATGAAAGTTGAAGAAAAGAAGGTGATACCACTATCATAAATCGCTGAAACAAGGTCAGGAAGAGACAAAAGAATGTGGGGAATTTCTTGTCCGAAAGTGGGTACTTTAGAATGTCTCTTGACAACTATAGCCGATTTTAGAAAGGATAACAAAAAACCTTAAAAAAACATCTTCAGGGATTTTAATAAGCTCTTGGAGAAATGGGATCTTTTAAGATAATCGGCTATGATCATAGAACATCCTTTTGGCACCATCAAAAGAAAAGTAGCAGTTACAGCTGGGATGGGATGGCTTTAACTTATTCAGCCTATAACCTAAAAAGAGCAATCAACATCTTAGGTGTAAAACAGATCATAAAAAGATTAAAAGAAGAAAAAGGAAAAAGAGAGCCGGTATTAAGCTAAAGCCTATCGGTTCTTTTTTTTTGCTCAAAAGATGCTATTTAATTTAGAAAGCTATTTTAGAGGGAAGCAAAGGGTGAGTTTTTACAGAGCCTGCCGGCTATCGATAACATTTTGCCACAGTTGTTGCTTTTTCCGCCGTCTTTATTTATACTTTATGTAAGGAAAGCAAGGAATTTCTTGCAGATGAAAGGAGAGTTCACAAATGGAGCTTGCCAAGATTACTTCCAAAGGACAGATTACCATTCCCGTCAACATCCGCCGAAAGTTAGGCGTTAAAGAGGGGGATAAGGTTTTGTTTGTCGAGGAAGGGGGAAAAATATACATCCTTAACGCTTCAATGGAGGCCCTTAAGGAAGCGCAAGCGGCATTTGCTGGGGAAGCGGAACGTGCCGGCTTGAAAAACGAAGATGATATTGTCGCGATGGTAAAAGAGATACGACAAGGGAAAAAAACAAAGTAAGATGAGAATCATGCTGGATACCAATGTGCTTATCTCCCTTCTTTTGTTTCCAAATCAACGTATGAACGCTATGATGGAGCACATTTTTAAAGAGCATGAACTTGTGCTATCGTCCTTCGTCGTGGATGAACTCAAAGACGTCGTGCGTCGCAAATTTCCAGCAAAAGTCAAGGTTGTTGATAAGCTACTCTTAAAAATGAGTTATGAGCTCGTATATACACCAGAAGAGATAGATGAAACCCTGTTCGATATTAATGATCCAAATGATTACGCGGTTCTTTATACGGCAATCATTAAGGATGTGGATGTTCTTATCACCGGCGATAAGGATTTTGCCAAAATGGAAATTGAAAAACCGGAAATCTTAACACCTGCCGAATTTAGGTCAAAGTATCTTTGATTAAAAAATACTGCGAGGATAGCAAATAATAAGAAGCACAAAAATCGATTCTAAGACCAATCGAGTAGGAGCTGAATAATTAATTTATTCAGCTCCTACTCGATCTAAAATAGCATCATTTTTTAAGTCACGCCAAGTTTAAGTAGTGTCCTTATACTTCTGTAAAAAGGGATCGTGATTGATCCGGGCCACTGGCTCCTCTGGTAGACTGGTTGATAGGAAAGAAAATCACTAGTCGAGGAGGAGCAACAGTGACCCAATATCAGATTACACTTTCGGACGAGATTGTGCACGGACTATTTAAGGAAGATGGAGCGATGGCTAGACTTGTGGAGCAAGTGTTGAACCAAGTACTTGAGGCTGAGGTAACTGAGACGCTGCAGGCGAAGCCTTACGAGAGGACTGAGGAGCGCCAAGGCTACCGAAATTGGCCGGTTGGTGTTGTCAGTGCCTCAGGTACGGGAGGGGAAGTTTTCACCTGAACTTTTCGCCCGATTTCAAAGGAGCGAGTAGGCCTTGATCCTGGCTTTAATGGAGGATGGTGCTTAAGGTAAGGAAAGGCGGGCAGGTAAGGCCACAGAGCGCACTCATTGCCATAGGGGTGAACATGAGGGGATACCGCGAGGTGCTGGGGTTTTGGATTGGCGACAGTGAGACTTACGGCAGTTGGAATGACTTCTTGGCGTGGCTCAAAGGAAGAGGGCTTAGGAGAGTGGACCTTGTGGTATCCGAACAGCACGGTGGTCTGGTTAAGGCGGTTGAGACTCAGTTCCAGGGAGTAATGTGGCAGAGGTGCCAGACCCACTTCACACGCAACATCATGGACGCCTGCCCAAAACAACTGCAATCTCAACTTCACTCCCAGCTTAGGGTGATCTGGGAGGCGCCGGACGTGGAAACAGCGAGGCAAATGCTTCAGAGGATCATGGACATTCTGGAGCAGGGATTCGACGACGCGGTGGTTGTCTTGAATTTTCCTGAGCGGTATCGAGAGACTCAACGAGGAAGTGCGCAGACGAGAGACTTATCCGCATCTTCCCTAACGTTGAATCGGCTAAGCGTTTGCTGGGGGCTTTGCTCATGGAGAAAGACGAAGCTTGGTCAACCGACCGGCAGTATTTCGATATGAGGGCGTATGTTGAGTGGAAACAAGAGGAAATGACGATGATGACCAACGAATTACAACAAACCGCCGTCGCAGCGTGTTAGGCATGTGTTACATATCAGTCCGCCAGAGGGCTTTTTTACAGAAAAGAAAGGACTTGACCTCCGAAAGTCTTGGAAAGCCAACATATTAAAGGGTAACACGAATAGTAATTCGCGGGCTATTTAGATTGTTTGATTGAGCAAGATTAATTCCTGCAATACTGGATGATACAAAAGGATTGGCCTAACGTGTTAGAGAAGTGTTCCTTTAGTAAGCAAAGAAGGAGGATAAAACTATGAGCGATATGGCGCTGTTAGAGGAGTTTCTGAGTTTAAAGTATTTGGGCAAGTGGGACTGGAGCCCAAGTGGCAACTATATAGCATTCATCTGGAATGACGGTGGTGCAAAAAATCTTTGGATAGTCCAACCCGAGGTATCCGCCGCAAAAAAAACGTTACCTACCAAGGACCAAGTATCGGATTTCTCCTGGTTGCCCGAATCCGAAACGTTATTCTATGCAGACGGAAATGGCATATACAGGTTGTCTGCTAGTTCTCAAGAAGGTCCACAGCTCATATATGGAGGTGGAGAGGCAATTCTAGGAGTATCCTGCTCTCCTGATGGCAGTGAAGTTGCATTTAGTCAGGGAGGCAGACTGTACGAAATCGATACAACCACCCATGCAATTGAGGAAATAGAATTACCCGGTCCCTTGAACTTGGTAGGCGGTTTAGGAATGACAGCGTGGAGCCCCTCAGGCAATAAAATAGCATTCTCGTTTCAGGATGTTGAAACTTACCACCAAATAGGTGTGGTAGAAAAAAATGGAACTCTAATATGGAAATCGCATTACAAGGCTGACTGCAGCGATTTCTGCTGGCTAGATGAGGAAAACTTGTATTTCGCCATACATAGAGATTTTGGTGCTAGCGCAGATCTTATGGTAGTGAGCTTTTCTTCCGGGAAACCTTGCTTAAATAGGTTCATGGTCATTGAGGGCTCGGGCAAGGGCCCTGTACTTTCTACAAGAATGCAGCTGTCGCCTGACAGGACAAAGGGACTCCTCCTGTTGGAAGATACAGGATTTGCTCATTATCACCTTGTCGATTGGGAAAAAATGACCCTAAGGCAGGCTACTTTCGGAAACTGTGAAGATTTCGGACATGCCGGAGATTTTGCCGTCTGGTACCCTGATTCGTCTGCCTTTTTATATTCATCTAACAAAAATGAAAAAGGCCAAAGACAGCTGTTTAAATGTACATTGGATAACTCGCTGGATCAAGAAGTCGTTTCATTTCCTGGGACTAACTCAATGCCGAAGTTTTCGTCAGATGGACGAATTGCTTTTGTGCACTGCGATAGTTATAGAAACATGGATCTTTGGGTTTGCGACGGCGAAGGTCGTAAGCTCCAACAAATAACATTTTCCATGCCAGATTCTCTTACCGAGGAGAAACAATTCGTGGCTGAAGAAGTTTCGTTTAGGAGCGCAGGAGATATAACGATATATGGGTACCTGATGAAGCCAAAGCACATTGCCCCGGAAGAGAAAATTCCCGGATTGGTTTGGGTTCATGGTGGACCGGTTAGACAAATGCGTCCTGGATGGCACCCGCTTGCTAGCTATGCCCTCTTTCACAGCTTGAATCAATACTTGGTTCACCGAGGGTATGCTGTGCTCTCAGTAAATTTTAGAGGTGGAATAGGTTATGGACGCGATTTCCGTGATGCCTTGTACCATAAGATGGGAATTGATGATGTCGCCGACGTAGTAAACGCTGGAAGGTTTTTGAAATCGCTACCCTATATCGATTCAGAAAGAGTGGGTGTATGGGGATTGAGTTATGGAGGATACATGACGCTCCATAGTTTAACCCAGTACCCAAAAGAATTCAAAGCGGGGGTCAACATAGCCGGAATCTGGGACTTTTCTCAATACACCAGGTGGGCCGAAAAGAGGTATGGAAAAGGAGCAGGATTATTCAAGATATATCTTGGCGGTGATCCAGAAGATGCTGAGGACTTGTATGCTCAAGCATCACCTGCAACCTTTGCCGAAAAGATGTCAGATCCTTTAATGAGTCTTCATGGAACTAAAGATGCAAACGTAGATTTCGAGCAGTTAGACCACATAATTAAGGATTGTTTGAAACTCAGAAAACCTCACGAAGCGATTTATTATCCTGATGAGACTCATACGTTTACTAATAGGCACACATGGCTTGACGCAATTCCAAAGATAGAGAAATTTTTCTCTGAAAATTTGTGAAACGGATACAAAAATAAGAAACTCCTGGAAAGTTGAGTGCATGTAACTGTGTAGAGTAAACCTGCCTAAAGCAACAAAGCGGTATTTTGGCAGGACCTGTTTGAATCCCAATAGGAGATTATTGAACAGTTGGATTGCCAGGCATTCTTACTCTCAAGAGAAACCAGTTATTCCTATGTTAGCGGACTTAAGAATAAGCAGGAAAAGGTAGCGTCTTACAAATGTCTGGAGAACTAGTGATCAAAAATGGAATTGTTGCCGATGGCACAGGTAACAGAAGATTTGAGAGCGATATCTGTATTAAAGATGGCAGAATTGTAGAAGTTTCTAACGATCTTCCAACTACAGGTGTATCGGTCATGGATGCTAGCAATTTGGTGGTATCGCCAGGATTTATCGACTCACATAGTCATGATGATTGGGGAGTACTTCTCGACCCGTGTAACTTTCACAGCATGCAGCAAGGTGTAACTACGGTTTTGTGTGGGCAATGTCGATTAGGACTGCTTTTATGAGGATGGAGCAGAAAAAGGCAACGACTGATGAGATAGATGAGATGTGTAAGCTAGTAGGAGAATGTATGGATTCAGGAGCGTTTGGGTTAAGTACTGGACTCATTTATCCTCTGTAAGGGCTATGATGCTGATCTGGTTGTTTTCGACCCTGAGAAAGTTGGGGATAGAGCGACCCATGAGGATCCTACAGGATTATAGGTAGGGATTGAAAAGGTAATAATTGGGGGAGAGCTTGTGCATTCGCAGGGGGAAGTCGTTGAGAAAAAAGCAGGAAGAATTATAAGGAGGGGGTGTAAATAAGCAAGAGTTCTATGTTTGGGTTTGCTATTTTATGAATTGGATTGTAATTTAAAGGAAAAACAAAGAAGTCCTTCTAGGATAGAATCTGTTTTGCGATCGAGAGCAGGTGAGGGCAATATTAGTGAGATTTGTAGAGGAGCAACTCGATGAGCTGTTGTCAGGCGGTGCAAGGGTTTTGCCATAATGGCAAGGGATTTCGTAACTGGAGAAGAGATAACAAGAGAACCAGATACTCTCATGCCTACTGTAAGCTGCTGACATTTACGACGTCAATGCTGCAGTTTAAGCGCTTGGCCTCACAAACACTTATATCAACATGGGATGCAAATGGCTTCTAGCCTGCTGCGTGGGAATACAGAATGCGTGGCCTTCACCTAAAGAGGTAAGTGATTGCTTTGGCAGGCTTGAGGCGGGAAAGATTGACTATGAGTCGCTGCCTTTTACAGGGTTTATATCAAGCCGCCCTCGCGTTAATCAATCTAGCGGGCTTAGACAGCGTGGCGGAGAAGATAGGACATGTCGATGCGGAAGAAATTATCAAAAAGAAAAAGCAGAAGGATATGTGAGCAGATATACTCTCGCTGATAAAATCCTAGAGGTGTTCTATAATAGGAGCAGACGACACTGTACACTCGAGTATCTGAGCCCAGATGAAATTGAGTGTATGTGGTTTGACGAACACGAAAAGCCGGAAGCAACTTAAAGACCACCATGAAACTGTCCGTTAAACCGGGGAAACTCCAAAACGAAGAGGTGTTTGAATATGCCTCCAGCATATGTAAAAACTATTCGCGAAGAACTGCTGTACGAATATGCCAAGCTAATTTCTCGCTCTGTATTCAACGGTGAAATAAACTACAAGTTCGTTACTAATAGGTTCAACGCTTTACGCGAAGGGAGAATAACAATTTCCGGAACCAATCGAGAATGGGAGAAAAAAGCCACGCTCCCTAGGGAGTGCGTCTTCTGTGGGGCTGTCCAGGACCTCCAAAAGGACCATGTAATCCCTGTTTCTCGAGGAGGACAAAATGTTGCTGAAAATATGGTTTGGTCTTGCCGGAACTGTAATCTTGCTAGGGGCAACAAGGGAATATTTGAATGGTTGGGTCTGGAGAAAAAAGACAAACTTCATAGTCCTAACTGCCATAACACACATGCTCGCGTAGAGTGGGGAACTGAAGGGAAACTAACTTGTTTCTGCCTCGAAAGTATTTTTTGAAAGAGAAGCGCCCATGTCGAGCGAAACAAGAGCACGGAATTATAAACTTGAGGCATTGACGGACTAATGGGGTCCATACGATGCTAGATTATATATTTTTTGAAGATATACTGAAGGAAGGTTGGAGTTTTTGTACTATTAGTCGGTTTTATCGTTTTAATGATCGGGGCTCAATTGCACCATCTTCAGAGGCCCTTGTGGAGGGAGAAACAACAACGGTTGATATGCAATACAAGAAGAAAAACCTCCTTTGGATTGTGAGCGGACATATTGAAATCCCCATAAATGGACAGACTTTTTCTCCACTTTCGGACAAATTTGTTCCCGGTTTTGGACAATAAAAAGACTTGCTCCAAGCCGAGTAGAAAGATTCTTTGAGAGCAAAAACTACTTAGCACTGTCCGAAAGTACGCAAACCGGAACACCTGTATGCTTTCTCTTTCATAGAGAACTTGAGCGTTTGGGCAAGTACCTTAGCCTGGACAAAACTGCTTCCAGTCCTTTCTTCCAAGTAATCAATCAAGCATACGAGCGCCAGTCTGTAATCGTAACCAGCAATAGACCCTTTCAAGAATGGTCTGGATTGTTCTATGATGCAGTAATCGTTACAACCATTCTTGACCGGGTTTTGCACCATGCTCATATCTTTAACATGAAAAGGGATAGCTACAGACTACGGGAGTACATGCAAGTTCAAGAAAAGAAGGTGATGCCACTATCATAAATCGCTGAAGCAGGGTCAGGAAGAGACAAAAGGAGCTGGGGAGTTTTCTTGTCCGAAAGTGGATACCTTAGAATGTTTCTTGACAAATATCCACAGAGGTAGTAGAAGGAGGAGAAGAACGCTATCAGTTTACGTGGCCACGTAAAAGACAGGCTATTGTAACAGCAGACGCCCCTATTTCTAAAACTCTTCGACCTTGTAGAGAAGAAAGCGTGAATTTTGACGGCACCGAAAATCTTTGTATTGAAGGTGATAATTTAGAAGTGCTAAAGCTCTTGCAAGAAACCTATTTGGGAAAAATCAGAATGACTTATATCGAAATGATAATGCCGAGATTGATACAATTTAACGATTTCGGAACGGTGGTTTCTTAGGGAGTTCGAAAGATTTTAGAGGTATGCATCCCCATTTTCAATTTAGAAAAAAGGAGGAAGTTATGATTAAGAAGTACATGTTGGTAGATTTGTTTTCAGGCTCTTATAATGAGGAAAATATAGGACATGAAGTGCTAAATGATAAAAAGAATCCTACAACCGGAAAGTATTATGGATATCTACCACCTCACGACAATCCAAATATCCTTAAACTTGGTGCTTCAAGTACAGATGATTATATCGACGATATCTTAGTTGTATTTGTACGAAAAGTTTCTGATGCATCAATCGATAGAAGGGTTATAGGCTTTTATCCAAGCGCTCGAGTGTATAAAGAAAAACAAAGCGGAGAAGAGTTAGCAAGGCACTTTAGAGATAAAGATGGCTCGATCAAGACAGCATCTTATTCAATGGAAAGTGAAGAATACTATCCAGTTTCATCAGAATTTTCGCTCGTCATAGAAACAAAAAAGTACAGTTCTTATATGTTCAGGATGCAAAGAGTTTATGGCGGAAAGTATCCGGAATTAGATTCGATTATTTATGATTATATTGAGCGCTTGATAGACGGAGAAAAGATGGAAGATGATATCATTGCCCAGCAGGAACTGCAGGAGATTTCCGGAGCAAGCGATCAAGCTATTCGAAATGCACCGAGTAGGAAACCATTATTTGAGAATCAGATAACTGGCAAAAAAGTTCTGAAGAATCCTCAGTTAACAAAATCAGCCATCATATCTGCAAATTATCAATGCGAAGTCAACTCTGAGCACAAAACTTTTTTAAATAAACACGGAAAGCCTTACATGGAGGGGCATCATCTTATTCCCTGTACGGTAGAAAACGCCGAAGCGATCTGGGAGCAGTTCGGTAGAAATATCGACTGTACAGAAAATATTGTATCTCTTTGTCCTACTTGCCACAGAGCTATTCATATGGGAAACCGAGATGAAAAAAGACGAGTGCTGTCAAGTTTAATCTCAAAGCGCCTGCCGATTTTAAAGGACATAGGAATAAACATAACTGAGGAATATCTACTCCACCTATATGGGGTGGAGTGAGATTCAGGAAATCATCCGGCTCGCGGGGTTTTTCAGGCAAAAGTCGCGGGTAAAAAGAAAATGGCTGTACGGGATGCTCCTTAGAGGAACTTTGCAAGAAGCTATTTTCTTAAATTTCCGTCCCATTTCTAAAGACAAAGATAGTGTTACCATCTCTTGAAACGCTAGCATAATCAAGAAGACTTTGCCAGAAGATCGGACTGAAGGTCGCGGAATCATCTTCGGACAATAAGATTTTTATAAATTGCCCGGCTTGAATGTGCCGGGTTTTCTTGTCATCAATCTGTTCATTGACAGCATCATATTTTTCTTTTGTACTGTCGAACCTTTCGGTTATCTCATCGAATTCCTCATTGTATTTGTCCTGATCCAAGACCACTCTGGCGTTTTTTTGAATGGCCTGTTCCATGAGCTGTTCAGGATGCTCACACATCATGCTAGACTTCTTGTAAATCTGGTTTCTTTTTGCCTCGCTCGAAGCTGTTCACTCTATTCTATTTCGTTCAATCCCTAAATAAAGGCTTCTTTAAGTGCTTTTTTGTGGCACAACTCCATGATGACGCCAGCCGTTTGATTTTGTTAAAACATTAGCCACCTTTTGAGCAGGTGAACTAGTGCCTTTTGTGGAACTCACAAAGTAAAAGATACCGTGTAAGAGGTACGGTATATGTACCACACGACCGAAAAACTATACAAGCACATTTGAAGAGTGAGCGAGTTTATGTCACGAATCGACATTGGGACAAAGATGCCTAAGGAAAGGAACTGAGCTTTAGGAGTCGCCTGTCACTTTATATGAAAAGAGGTTACGCCATGCCGTCACCTGAAGAGAGCATTAATTGTTGGCTTTCGATTATCGAGAGAGGTCGGGTTACTTCCACATACAAACTGGCGCTTGGGTTCGCTATAGCTCGGCTGGTAGAAGAAGGAAAGAGGCAAGTTTCCATGAGAGGACTCGCCCAGATTTTCTTCGATCTCTACCTTGAGCGACTGAAATATGAGTTGCCCCAGACTTCCAATCCAGATGAACCTACTATCGTCGAACAAGCTGTTACAGAGTTCAAAAACGGTTCTCTCACCATGCAAAAAGCGATAGATGCTATCGAAAAAGATGGATTTAGGTACGTTCTGGACGCTTTCCACCGATTGCCAGAAGGCGAGTCTCCGATCAAGTTCTATCATCGCACGGGATTAGGCATAATGCTCACGGATGCCGCATACGAAGTGTTTTGGTCACCGCAGAAAGACTACATCATTCGCAAGATGGACGCAAGGTGGAGCGAATTGGAAGAAGGCTTTGCTCGGAAGACTCTTGGAAGTAATGTGCTCACGTGGGTTGCGAGCAACAAACCCGCGGCTGGGGCAGGTGGTTTTGTATGGTGCAGGGCTAACGCTTCGGAAGGTTCTATCACCCATATTGGAGGTGGTGTGAGAGACTTTGCAGATAGGATCATAAGTGATCTTTCCGCCGGATACAAAGTGGCACTCGGTTTTGAACATCCTTTGTACATAGATGTTGCCAAGAATCCCGATGAACGGGCTGTATTTCCGGGGGACGAAAGTCAAGTGGCTGAAGGCTTAGGTTCTCCACGGCACTTAGATTTCATCCCTAGAAGCGGTTTTGCTCCCGGCCTTTCTGAAACCGCATGGGTGCTAGAGAAGGTGAGAACCGGAACAGGCCGAGACGTGAATCCCACATTCAGGTGGCGAAGCCTCATAGAGTCTGAAGGTAATTTGTTCATATGGGAAGCTGTAGTTGTGAGTGAACGGAACAAGAAGCAACATGGTACTAACGCAGAAGTGGCTACCCGTTCCTTTCTCAGGCTCTACCCCAGGTTACCTATTCCCGAGATTGCTGAGGACAGCTCGCCTTTTTCGCTTGCATGTGCTGCATTGATGTGGGCAGGTTATCGTATAAACCGAGAGGCTCTTCACTCGCCGTGTGTGGTGGTAAGAGCAAGTTAGAACAGGAGGGAACCCAATGGAAGACGCGCTGCGTGCGATATCGAATCTGTTGGAAGAAGCAACGGTTCAAGAACTACAAGAAATGATGGCTTCAGGCAAGTTGACGGCCAGGGATCTGGTAAAGGGATATATGCTCCGTATTGCCTCTTTCGATAGCAGCGGACCTAGGATCAATTCCGTTCTAGAGGTAAATCCCGAGGCATTGTTTGTCGCACAAGGACTTGATATCGAGAGGAAACAGAAAGGACCCAGAGGTCCCCTTCACGGAATACCTGTTTTGATCAAAGACAACATAGATACCAAGGATATGATGCATACAAGCGCCGGTTCTTTGGCCCTGGAAAACTCCTATGCACCAGACGATGCTTTTATCGTAAAGAGGCTGCGAAAAGCAGGAGCGATCATTTTGGGAAAAGCCAACATGACCGAGTGGGCAAACTTTATGAGCGATCACATGCCCAATGGATATAGTTCTCGAGGCGGACAAGTAAGAAATCCATACGGTCCTGGCATCCACGATGTTGGAGGTTCAAGTTCTGGTTCAGGAGCGGCTGTAGCTGCAAATCTTTGTTCAATTGCTATAGGAACTGAGACCTCGGGTTCCATTCTCAACCCGGCGTGCAACAACTCTGTGGTGGGCATAAAGCCTACTGTAGGACTGGTGAGTCGTACAGGGGTGATTCCCATTTCCCATGTGCAAGATACTCCCGGGCCTTTGGCAAGGACCGTTGAAGACGCGGCTATCCTCTTGAGCGCGATTGCAGGTGTCGATGAAGAAGACGAAGCCACTTGGTCTGGCTTGGAGAAAAACTGTAATGATTACACGAAGTTTCTAGACAAAGACGGGTTAAGAGGGATCCGCATAGGCATTCCAACGCCTTTTCTTGAAAAGCTCAATGAAGAGCAACGTGATATCTTCGCACGTGCGCTAGAAGCTCTAAGAGACGCGGGGGCTTGCGTAGTAGATGTAGATATGGCGACTCCTCAACCGTGGCAATCGCGAAGCTTAGTGTACGAGTTCAAACCATGTATAAACAGATACTTGTCGCGCTTGTCGAGAGACGTGCCGGTGCATTCCCTCAAAGAACTCATTGAGTTCAACAAGAGTCGACCGGCCAAAATGCTCAGGTACGGTCAATCCGTTTTGATTCAGTCTGAGCAGACAAGCGGTACGCTCAAGGAACCCGAGTACATTCAAGGCAGGTTCAAAGAGGAAGAGGAATCCAGAACTAAGGGGATCGACTTCGTCTTGAAAGAAAACAAAGTGGAGGCGCTCTTGTTTCCGGGTCTGATGAATGCGGCAATCTCTGCTAGGGCTGGATATCCGTCAATATCTTTGCCTGCAGGGTATACTGAAGCCGGACGTCCTTTTGGTGTTACTTTCACCGCAGGAGCGTATTCAGAACCCTTGCTCATAAGGTTCGCCTACGCGTTCGAGCAAGTCACAAAAATCAGGAAGCCACCAGATTTAGGTGGGTTTGAGAACTAGTCCAATTGGGGCACGTTAAACGTGAATACCGTAGGCGAGGATCCGGGTAATGCCTGTTAGCTCTTTATCGAGCCTTCCGGGGAGATGTGTTGCCCGGAAATGCCTGATTGTTCAAGAAAGTCTCGCATTTCCGGGCAGCGGTTTTTGCTACGTCAACCGTATATACCTATGCAATTCGTTTTCGCTAGCTAATCTTTGAAACTTTCTACCACTTCATCTATGAGGGAACCCACATAGTTTACTGCGGTGCGTATAGGATCAGGTGTAGTCATATCCACCCCGGCCATCTTGGCAAGATCTATCGGTTCCTTCAAACCGCCGGTCTTCAAAGTTTCTAACCAACGGTTCACTGCAGATTGACCTTCCTCCTTAATCGCTTTGGCTACCGCCGTGCCGATGGTCAAACCCGCCGAATATGTGTAGGGATAAAGGCCCATGTAATAGTGGGGCTGGCGCATCCAAGTGAGCCGGGCTCCTTCGTCTATTACCAGTTCATCTCCCCAGAACTCCGTCAATATATCCGCTTGAACTTTGCTAAGCACAGAGGCAGTTATAGGTTGACCTTGCTCTGCGATGCTATAGATACGCCTTTGGAGTTCTCCCTCTATTAAGTGCCTTACGAAGTTATGATGGTACGTAGTTAGGAGTTGCATTATGATCCAACGTCGCATCCTGGTATCCGTAGTTTTGGACAACATGTAGTCGGCGACCAGAAGTTCATTTATGGTAGATGGCGCTTCGACGAAGAACATGGGGGCGTTTGCATTGACCAGTCTTTGGTAGCGGAATGAAAGCTCTCCTTGGCCTGCGTGTCCCAGTTCGTGGGCAAGAGTAAGCGCGTCACGCATGTTATCTGTCCACGTGGTCAGAATATAGGGATGGACATCGGGCACAGGGTTACAGAAAGCCCCCGTGGACTTTCCGATGTTATCGGCTAGGTCAATCCAGCGGTTTTTCAGCCCTGTATTGATGATTTCAACGTACTCAGATCCCAAGATTGAAAGAGCGTTTGAGATAATCTCGGACGCTTCTTCAAACGTAGTTTGCGGGTTAAACTCTGGGTCAAGAGGTGCCTCTAAATCGCAGTAAAGGATCTTATCTAAGCCAAGCACTTCTTTCCTAAGATGTGCGTAACGCCTCATATGGGGAGCAAGTTCCTTAAGGATGGTATCGTGAAGATTGTTGTACACCTCTATTGGAACTTCCTGTTGGTGAAGAAACATATGGATAGCAGATGGGTAGTTTCTGAGTTTTGATGTAACTACATTTTTCCGAAACTCAGTTCCTAAAGTAGCCCCATAGGTGTTTTGGTAATGTTTGAGACCCTCTGTGAAAGAGTTGTAGGCATTGCGACGGAGAACGGTGTCAGGCGACAGTTCATATCTATTTTCATAAAGCGCAAAGGACATGGGCAGTTGGTTACCATCTTTATCCGTAATGGGTTCAAAAGACATGTCAGCTGCCTTAGAGATTTGATATATGGTTGAAGGCGCGTCGAGCACTTCGCCCAGAGCTGCCAAGGTCTTTTCGGTTTCGGGGTGAAGGATATGGGGCTTAAGCTTCAGGATTTTTCGCACCATACGCCCAAAATCCTTAAGCCTGGGTTCTTCTTCAAAGTACCTTTTTATGGTCTCTTCAGGGAGATCTAATAGTTCGGTCTGGATAAAGGACAGTTCTGCACCTAATTGCGCGACGAGCGCATCTACTCTACTTGCCATCGCTTGGTTCGAAGGAGACGTCCCATCGGCAGACATTCTGAGCGAGGCGTAAGATGCAACCCGGATAACTCGCTTAACCATGTTTTCTACAAATTCGAAACACTCCAGAAGCACCGAAGGTCCTTCTCCAAACCTACCTTTGAATTGATTGACGTTTTTGATCTCAATACCTATCGAGTTGAATTCTTGCTCCCAGGCGCTATCATCGGGGAATAGATCTGTCAAATCCCAGGTTAGTTCCACGGGCACTTCTGCCCGCGAAAGGCGTTTTGCCATTTTAGATTCCTCCTAAAGTATTGTGTTTGATGACGAAACAAATCCGTATGGGCTTGTCTGGACAGTTGAGTCTGAACAGACATTTTGTGTCCCGCAAGTAGTAGGATGTGTTGCGATGTATGTTGAAGCGGGATAAATAGACCCAAAAAGCTCAGGATAGATATTCTGCCTAGTTACCGCCAAATCCTGCCATGAATTACTAATCCGAGAGCATTTCGTCGATTCGCTCATTTTACCGAAACCAAGGGTGTGGTACTGTGAAACTGTGAAATGGTACATTAAATGGAGGTGCCAAGATTGCTCGATGTCGAACGTGTGAATTACCTAATTAGCCTTTGCCGAGATATGGTTATGCGCCCGAGTCTATCGGGAGAAGAATGGGAAGTCGCAGACCTCATACAGAAGGTCATGACGAACCTAGGGTACGACGATGTCTACGTGGATAGATATGGAGATGTGGTAGGGAGGATTATCTTTGGAAAGCCGGGCCCGACCCTTCTTTTCGAGGGACATATGGACCACGTGAGCCTTGGGGACTTATCAAAGTGGACTGTGGATCCTTACGGTGCCGTGGTAGCCGACGGCAAAATATTCGGCTGCGGGACTACTGATATGAAGGGCAACCTTGCCGCTATGATAGTTGCAGCTTCATATATAAAGGCAGATTTTTCAAATGAGCTTTGCGGTGAGCTTGTGGTGGCTGGTTCTGTTCACGAAGAGTGCTTCGAAGGAGTTGCGTCCCAGGAAATAGCGTTATCCTGCAAACCTGACTATGTAGTCATAGGAGAACCTTCGTCTTTGGATATAAAAAGGGGGCAACGGGGAAGAGCTGAGATAAGTGTAGAGACGTACGGGAAATCTGCCCATTCGGCGTCGCCTCACAAAGGGATAAATGCGGTACGCAAAATGATAAATCTCATAAACGGCATATCTCAGGCATATGTGCCTCCTCACCATGACGTCTTAGGTGACGGAATTCTTGAGATCACCGATATTATCTCCTTTCCCTATCCAGGTGCAAGTGTGGTGCCTAACAGGTGCAGTGTTACTTTCGATAGGAGGCTTCTTTTGGGCGAAACCCCATCTGATGTCCTGGGGGTTTTTGACAAAGTAATAGACATCATAAAGGCGAAAGATGTGGAGTTTCATGCTCAGGCAGTTATAGCCGAGGGAGAAGCAAAATGCTATACAGGTGAAACGATAAAGGCGAAGAGATTTGCGCCCGCTTGGCTTTTCAGTGAGGATTCCATGTATGTTAAGCGCGTTCTTCAGGCAGTCGAGGAAATGGAGATTTCTTCGAAACCCTCCTGCTATTCTTTTTGCACAAATGGAAGCTATTATGCAGGTACTGCAGGAATTCCTACGGTAGGCTTTGGTGGCTCAGACGAGGAACTCGCCCATGTCGCTGATGAGTACATAGAGATTTCCCAACTACTTTCTGCCTGCAAAGGTTACTACGCCATAGCAAAGGAGGTCTTGGGTTTAGCTTAGAGCGCCTTTCCTTTCTTTTGAGATTCTCTCATGATATCAATGTAGTCTTTGGGGATTGGATTGAGTCCTTCGGCCAAAAGAGCTAGGTATGCTATTTGCGCTCCTTCCTCTAGATATACCGAGCAGTTGAGGGCTTTTTCTACGGTTTGGTCTACACAAACAGATCCATGATTTTGGAGGAGGATTGCCTTTTTGTCCTTAGCTAGGTACCGCACTGTTTCGTCACCGAGTTCTTTGGAACCGGGCAGACAAAAAGGCACGACACCGACGGGGCCGATTTCAACCATTGGCACCGTGACTACGGGTATTTCTCGATTTAGAACTGCAAATACGGTTGCATAGGTCGAATGTGTGTGAACTATTCCGTTTACATCTGTACGAGCCGCATAGATTGCTGTGTGCATAGGCATTTCAGATGATGGTCGCTTTTTTCCCCATATGCTCTCTCCAGACAAATTTATGATAGGTATGTCGTCGATTTGCAGGAGATCGTATGGTAGATTCGTCGGAGTAATGGCCAAAAGGCCTGTAGAAGGATCTCTTGCAGACACATTTCCCGAGGTGCCCTGAGCAAGGTGTAGGCGACTGATATCACGGGCTACATTAAGCACTCGATTTCTGAGCTCGACGAGCATTTTCGCATCTCCTTTGCGGTTTTTAGCCTGGGTTTTGGTTGAATGTTTTTCTTTTTCAAATTCACTTTCCACATGGATGCGAATATCCCTCTTTGACTGCGCATAAGATTCTGAGAACGAATTTCTAGAGCGATTTCTATCGGTACCCGAAGGAATCTCCTGAGAAACGGCGAAAATCAAATGGTCACTACTCATACAGTTATTCTTGCGGATTGGATCAAGTGAAAAAACAGGAGGTGGTCACAGTGAGTCTATTCATCAAAAATGTAATGGTATTCGACGGTTCAGGAAATATGCCTATGGGTTCCGCAACTGTCATAGTCGAAGGAGACAAGATCAACAAGGTTGGGCCTTCAGACGAGATAGAAGTGCCTGATGAACCTAACTCATGTACACACGTAATCGATGGCGAAGGTAGGTTCCTTATGCCGGGAATGGTGGACTGCCATGTTCACATTACAGGTTCCTCGGATCCGGACCAACTCAGAGCACTCAAGGAATTGGTACCTCATGCGGCAATTAGATCAACCATTAATGCGAAAAATACCCTCGAAGCAGGTTTTACTGCAGTAAGGGATGCCGGCGGTGGGAATCTGGTCGATGTTGCACTGAAGCAAGCTATCGCCGAAGGATTAGTCTCCGGTCCCAGATTGCAGGTGGCATTAAGGGGTCTTTCAATTACAGGAGGTCATGGAGATAGCAGAAACGGTTGGCCTCCCGAGATCGAGTTCAAGGGGCGATATGTTGTAGATAGTCCAGATGAAGCCAGAAGGGCGGCCAGAGAACAACTCAGAGATGGGGCAGATCATATTAAACTGCATGCTACCGGCGGAGTTATGTCTGAGGGAGATGTTCCTACGGCCCGAGGACTTACCATCGAAGAAATGCGGGCAGCCATTGAAGAAGCTCACAACGTAGGCAAAAAGGCGATGGCGCATGCCCAGGGATCTGTAGGGATAAAAAACGCTATCTTAGCCGGAATCTCCTCAATTGAGCATGGTTTTTACCTCACTGATGAAATCATCGAATTGATGTTGAAAAACGACGTCTTCTTGGTACCTACGCTGTGTGCGGTTCATCACATAGTTGAAAAAGGGACGGAAGCGGGTATTCCTGAGTATGGGGTGAGAAAGGCTCGCGAGGCTCAGGCAGCTCATATAGCTAGTTTCTTTAGAGCCTACAAAGCCGGTGTGAAGATCGCTATGGGAACGGATGCGGCTACTCCTTTTAACCACCACGGCAAGAATGCCCTCGAATTGGAGCTCATGGTCAAAGCCGGTATGAAGCCTGTAGATGCTCTGGTTTCTACTACTTCCAGGGCCGCAGAACTTATGGGGTGCAAAGACAGGATGGGTCAGATTAGGCGCGGATTCTGGGCGGATCTCATCTTGGTTGATGGGAATCCTCTTGAGGATATTAAGGTTCTTAAAGACAAGACTAACATCAAACTAGTGGTAAAAGCGGGAAAAATCGAGGTAGATAGGAGATAGTCTGCCTGCGGCCCGGCGATACTTGCGAGCATATTGGAATTTACCGAGCGCTTAAGTGTTAGAGAAAGACCGTGCAGGGTTTTTATTCCTTGCACGGTCTTTTTTTTATCTTTCAGCTGCTTTTACAGCGTGATTACGTGCAGCCAATCTTGAAGCAAGAAAGTGAGTCTCCCCAGTAGCAACGAAAACCTGCCTTGAACTGTATTGCCAAACGCGATGCCAAAGTAGATCATCATAGCGTAACGCGCGCTTTTGCTTGCTACTTGCATCGCCGGTTTCTCTTTTCCGAGTGTGAATATGAAGTAAAGAACCACGAGGCAGAACACGGCTAGGTATATCCAATTGTTTATGTGGGTTAGGTTTGAAAACGTCCCGCGCAACTGAACTAGGAAAGGCCTAGGATCGTACGCTAATGAGTAACCAATACCCGATCCAACCGAAAGCGCTATTGGATACCTTGATAGCCACTGTACTTCTGGCTTCATGTAACGCGTGTAATAGAGAAGGCCGATGACTGCAGCTGTAAGCAGGTAGTACTGACCTTCTTTGATGACGTAGTCTCTGAAAAACGGCTTGGTGTAATTATCCCATTCCATGACCACTGAATGAGCTGCTGCCATTCCTACTACAGTGTATTCAAAGAAACGGTAAACCGGGTTTTCTTTGAGTAGGAATGAGAATATGCCCAAGGTAGCGATGGCGGCTACCCAGACTTGAAGTTCAGGAGTTAACATTTTGACACCCCCTCTAATATCCGGCATGCGCGTTTTGGCGCTTGCCGACTAGGTATCCGATGTTGCCTAGGATGATAAACAATATGACAAGAAGGTGGGACAGGGTTTGAGCATCCATGAGCTTTGTTGCAACATCGAGGTGGCCTATGAGTTGTTCATATTCGGCCGCTCCTCTCATGCCGGCAAGGAGGCCTTTCATTTGCCCTGTCTGTAGATATCGAATCCTCGATGCCACCTGTACCGACACTTGTCCCGTTAGGAGCGGAATGTCAGGAAAATAAGTTATCCAAGTGCCGTCTCCCGGAGAGCCGGAGGTAAAGCATATGATTGCTGCGAAGGTTTCAGGATCTAGCCCTTGTATTCTGTGCATAAGTGGCAGATCCTCAAAAGAGACGTCGTTAATGTCTCTGCCCATGGCACCTTCCCAGAACTTAGTCCTCATGAGTCGCCAGGTTGCGGTCTCTCCCGCCTTAAAACCGATGTTTACCCAGTCTTCACCGTATATAAGTCCTAGTTCCTCTGCTTTCTTCTCAATGATGGATTCGGTAAAGTAGATCCCTGATTCCCATTGGCCCGCTACTACGATTTTCACGCCTTTTTTAGCGCAGTGCTCCATGACGGCCTTAACCATTGGGGTGAGTTCAGTATCATTAGATGCGCTATAGGCTATGTCAAACAAGACAATGTCGCCTTCGGAAAGGGAGTCTATGAACTCGTAGAATGGGAGTGTAAGGTCTTCGTTTATGCTAACAGGCATGCCTATAGGTTTGATTATAGGGATTATCAAGCATAGGACGACGAAAAGGTAGAGTATTCGATTATCAATGTTTGCGAGTTTTTCCCACATAGTTGCACCTCCCCTAATTGCTCATGCCAAGATGTCTGCGTTCGATACCTAGGAAGATTCGGAGTTGTGTAGCCATTGCTCCAAAGAAGGTACCTACGCTTATGGCTCGAGACACGGCTGAATTTGGAACGTTGGCAAGCCAGTTAGCTACTCCTTGCATTCCACCCAGCCATCCTTGTGAGGACCAGATGAAATCGCCTATTGGTACGTTTGCCAGCATGACCCATACTGCACAGATCATCATTATTGCGGCTTCGCTGTTTCGGACTCTGAAAGCTCTGTACGCGCCTGAAACTATGTAGAAAGCTACCGTTGCGAACATGGTGGAGCTAATCGGTACTATAAGTGCGTCATAGAACCATCTGTATATGGTATTTTGATTGCCTTGAGTCATGCCGAGTATCATGTATCCGTACATGACAATAAGTAGCCAGATTGAGAACAACCAGTTCGTTCTCTTCTTTTTGATCGTCGACATATGCATTCTGGTTAGGTTCCAGATGCCCATGAAAAGAGCGACCGTTCCCATCATCTGAAACCATCTGTTTATAGAAGCTTCGGCTCCCATCTCTTGCAGGGGCTGGAGCATTATGACTAGGAACATGATTATGGCCATTACTGTAGTCAAAATGGCAGGTACTTGCTGTTTCATTTGCTATCCCCCCTATTTAGAATTTCAAGGCCTTGACCATGAAATTGGCTTCGGGATTTATAAGTTGGCCGATCACGCCCAGCAGTACTACTCCGAGTACCACCAGTTTGCCGATGTCTGCTGCCACTATAGTGGCTGTGAGCACAGGTTCCTTTGAAAGATAGGCGCTAGCCGCATACTCTTCTTCACCTATGAGAACATAGTCGCATGCTGCAATGAAGAACGGGATCTGCGCGGTGTTTGTGGTTGCGGCGATTTGAATGGAACCTATCTGAGCTGCTACTTCTGCCAAAAGCATGGACTCGGCGTACCAGTAACCTATCCACATTGTGGTGGCAGGTTGTTCTCGTCGTACAAGTCCTGCGACAGCAGCGGTCCAAGGCCACTGATCGCCCGGAATGTACCTTACGTCATCGGGGTTAAACGCGTCCGGCCGACCTGCTTGCAGGTAAGCCTGTCGGATTACTTCTTCGTTGACTGCTACCGATAGATAAGAGCCGGCTACGTTGATGAGTCTCGTGTCGTACATGGCGCAGATGTTTGCTACGTAGGATAGATAGCCCCAGAGTGCGAACGAGTGGACGCTGCTCACGCCATCGGATCTGTTAGCTAACAAGACGGGACGTCCCATTTCTGTTGCTCTACCTATGGATTCATCGATTGAGTCCAGCCCGGGCAGTTTGCGAATCTCAGGCAATGGTCTACCAGAACGCGCAAGATTAATCATCACATAAGTCAAAATCATGAGGAATATAGACACGATTAGTCCTGAAATTGCACCGTCTACATTTACGAAAATACCGAGTTTGGGCTCTTTTGGCGCTGATTCAGCTGCCAAGATTAACGTTTGTAACATTATTTTGGTTCACCTCCAAAGGAAGTTCGTTTGGTCGCATTGATTGGACAAGCCAACCAAGATCCCAGTGAAAGAGCGATATGTGCTTCGGCGGATTTGATAAGGAACATACACGTGAGGCATAAAACATGCTATAAGCCAATTCCCCCTTTCTGCGCCTGTGCTTGTTCCCGAATCCGATTCTTGGGCAACATACAAGAACAAAGACCGGCAGAAAGCCTATCCGATACAAAGTCAGTAAAGAAACTTAACTATTGCCGCGACTCAATGCTCCGTACGTTGCCTCTTAGCACGATTAATGTTTGATTTTGTGTAATCTACTGGGATACTGGCTATCGCTTGCATCCAACATGCCAATACGACAGATGTGTTGCTATACTGATTCAATTCAACACAAGCTAGGAATGTCCTCCCATTTCTGGGTAGTGACTTTATGACAAAGAAGTATGTCACTCAAGCACAACGAAGCAAGGGGGACGGTTCTTTTTGCTTCACAGACGAGAGATGAGATCAGAGGCACCCAGAGCGCAGAACAGGAGCGCCAGACCGTTTTCTTCGCATCTGCATCTGGTCCCCCTGCTCCGCTTCAGCCTATGTTTTGTTTTTCCTGATTTCTTCTCGCCCAGACCTTATCGTTTCTTGAGCCATTCTTTCAGCCCTTCTTCGAATTCGGTTAGCGTAACTCCGAGTTCCTTCTTCATCGCATCTGAAAAAGAGGATTCTTTGCTTTTCATAAGCGATGCTATTTTGTCGTGACCGTACTCTGAATTCATGTAACGCAATGCCCAAGCGCCACCCGAATATGCATCGACGCTGGATAGCCCCTCGTCGATGATTTTTTGAATGGCCGGATCGTATTGCTCAGCTTGCTTGGCGTCGAACTTGCTTTCACCAAGGACTATGAGTCGGGCGTATTCGCCTACGCCTTCGTTGAACCACATGGGAACGTCTCTATCTGAAAGCGACTTACCTGTAGCAGCCAGGCTGTATTTTTCGTAAAGGCAGTGCATGAATTCATGGGCGATATTGCCGATGTACCAATCTTTGTCGTAGTAGGGATTTTCTTTAACCGCCAAAGAAGGGGCGATGAAAGTGATCTTCGGTGGATTTGAGGCAGTGTGAGCGAAGGCGGTTCCATATTGGAGTTTCCCGCTAGGCACTGTCACCGAAATACTGACGTAAGGGACTGTTTCCAACGCATCCGGAAATACAGTCAGTAGTTTGTCCATTGTCTCTTCCGCCCATGTCAGCATGATGGGACCATCGTCAACGCAGGAGTGATGTGTGACTACTTCAAAATGCTCACTTGATACAACAGTGGGTTGCTGAGGGATGGTCGACGGATTTAGCGGTTCTGCGGCCATGGCATAAGTATCAACTTGCGGGGTTACCGGACGATCGATAGGAACTTTCCCCGAAGCCACAAGATTGGCCAAAGCAGCAATATCTCCCTGCACATCTTCGCTACTTCCTACTACGGCAATGCCTCTTTGCCGGCCCCAGGTGTCTAGCCTAAACCATATGTAAGGAGGAGCATATTCGGACAATTCTTCGGGTGTAAAGGGTAGAATTTGATCCATGCATGCAGGTGCTTTTTTTAGTATATCGAAACCGACCTCGTGGTCTATGTCGTAGACCAGTATGGAGTCCCGCCCACGGACAGAGTCTATGTGCTTCGGTATGTTATCATAAATGTACGTCATGCTTCCTCCAAGCATGCCTCCTTTCCCAAATTTATCTACAAAAGAGCAATCAGGCGATACTCCCAGCGAAAGAAGTACATATGGGCAGTTAAGTTTGACTGGTTTTGAAGGAATGGGTACTTTTCCCTCAGAGGCAGATTGAAGGGCGTATTTGGATAGCTGCTCTTGAGCGCTGGCCAATTGTCTCCGGAATTCTCCGAGCGGGCTCAAGTCTATTGAAATTTCTCGAGGATCGGTTGAAGAGTCGCGGGTTTCTTGGATGGAAACGCCCAGGATTTCTTCGATAAGCTCCCGTGGGATCATGATGTGACCTTTGACGTCTATGGCAGGGGTTTCGGTCTTTATTGCTTCGCCTTCTAGGCGTACTTCGACAGTTGGGAATCCTGCAAAGGTATCGCTTTTTTGGCAGCCTGATGCGCCAAAGATGCAGACGGCGCAGATAGCGCAGATGATAATTCCGGCAACCATTGACTCGGCGAGTGATAATGTGGACTTCATTTCTGGCATCCTCCTGCTGTTTGTTCTGGTAATTCCTTTATTACGCAAGAGTATGTGGTTTTCCTTCGATGTGAATGACTATGTCTTCATTAGCGTGCTAAGCTGAGGTCGGGTGTTGGCTCTTTGGGTTCTACTTTGCGTTTCATAATTCGGGAGGATTTTGATAGACTGAAAGTGCAGGAGATAAGTGTTAAGCCGTGAGTTATCGGGGCATATTGCAGCATATCGTCTGATAGATGCAGAAAAAGCGCGAACATTTGATGAAACAAGAAGGCCGGTAGACACTCAAGCAAAAAGTGAAGCAAAAAGTACCGTCCCCGCTGCTTCTAATGCTTTGGAGGTGAAATTAGAGATGAAGAAGACTGATTGGATGGCGGTTCTCGTTGGAATTGTGATGATTCTACTTAGTATCTTGGTTCTGTCTCATCCTGGTTCTACGATTACTACTCTGGCCGCGATTGTGGGAGTAGTGGCGCTTGTACGAGGCATAATGTTTCTCGTCGACTACAACAGCGTAAAAGATTTGAGCCATGGTCGCGCAACTCTGTCTCTGTTTTTGGGGATACTGCTAATCGTGCTCGGCGCGTTGTTTCTGATAGGTCCTGAGTTTGTTCTAGATGTTTTTGTGTATATCGCCGCGATTTGGTTTATTGCAGAAGCTATCCAGAACTTGGTGGCGACCGGGCCGTACAAGAACGTGAGCAACTCTCTTTATGTGTTTAGCGTTACGCTTAACGTATTGCTCCTAATTGGTGCGGTGGTCCTTTTATTTAGACCGGATATTGTCTGGTTATCGGTATCTGTGATCATAGGTATCTTGCTCATGATCGCCGGCTTAGGTTATCTGGTCAACGGTTTTATAGATTAGGCTGGGATCGAATCTATCAACGGCCAACCGTGTATTAGGACGAGGTAGATTTGGAGAATCCTTATGAAGGAGGGAAGGGCCGCCCAGTCTGAGCATCCCTGTGTCAGGTTATCGCCAGGAATCGAAAACAGTGAGCGGCCATGTACTATGGATTCGTATGTGGTCGAATCGGGTGTACCTGCATATTTGTACCTCACCGAAAATCAGTGGGATGAAAAGGAGTCCCAGTCCAAGCGGCTCTCATCTCCATGCGCTCTGTGCGGAAGAAGGTGCGGGGCTGCAAGGACAGAGGGCTGTATAGGTGTGTGCAAGACCGGAAATAGGGCCGTAGTTTCCAGCTTCGGACCTCACTTTGGCGAAGAACCTCCTCTTTCAGGCAAGAAAGGTTCCGGGACTATATTCTTCACCTGGTGCAATCTTAAGTGCTGCTTCTGCCAGAATTACGAGATAGCGCATCTTGGCAGGGGAACAGAAGTAAGTGATGAAGAGCTCAGTCAACTAATGTTGAGCGTTCAAGCTATGGGTTGTCACAATGTGAACTTAGTTACGCCAACCCACGTTGTGCCCAATATTGTTTCCGCTCTTCGCTTAGCTGCGCGACAAGGTCTTAGAATCCCTATCGTATACAATACAGGGGGATACGATTCTCTGGAAACCATCCGAGTGTTGGATGGAATTGTTGACATATACATGCCTGACATGAAGTACGGGGACTCTGGGCCAGCCGAAGAATTCTCCAATGCACCTGATTATCCTCGAGTTAACTTTGCCGCCGTCAAGGAGATGCACAGGCAAGTAGGTGAATTAGTGACCGCAATCGATGGTATTGCTGTACGGGGGCTTTTGGTTAGGCACTTAGTATTGCCGGAGGGTATGGCGGGGACCAAAAGGGTTGCAGAGTTTGTATCCCGGGATATATCCAAAGATACGTATATGAACATAATGGCCCAGTACCGGCCATATTATAAGGCTGTGGGACACCCGTCAATCGGTCGCAGGATCACTATGACCGAGTATCGGGAAGCATTGGCCATCGCCCGTGCGGCGGGCCTCAGACGAGTTTTGAGCGGAACTTAAAACTGGAAATGAAGCAGAAAGTGCCGTCCCCGGTGCTTCAATGAAGCAGAAAGTGCCGTCCCCGGTGCTTCACTGGAATTTTGGATGAAACTAGGCTAGAATAGATCTGGTTAGCATGGCTGTTCGTGCTAGAAATGTTCGGACAATTGAATATGGAGTGCGGTTATTGAGGACGTTCAGGTGCCCGCTAAGGGAGAATAGGGAAGTCCGGTGAAGCGTTGATGCGCAAAGCCGGCGCGGTGCCGCCACTGTAACCGGGGAGCTACCTGCATAATGCCACTTAAGTCATGTGATTTAACGGAAGGCGCAGGGGCGATGAGCCGGAAGCCAGGAGACCTGCCTGGATGTGTACGTTGCCTAACTTCGAGCGAAAGGAGGGGACGTTTTTATATTAAGGGAACTCCCCCGACTAGATGTCGGGCTTTTGTATATAAGACTAGATAACGGCAGAATAGGGTAGGAGGCAGATGCACTTTGAAAAGAAGAGATTTACATAACAAGAAAATTTCAAGAAACAAAATTACCCCTGCATTAGCGTTGGTGTTACTGATTGCCAGCATAGGGATGCTGGTGGCTGGCTGCAAATCTAAGCCCGCCACCTTTACAGACGGTGTGGGCAGGACAATATCTTTGGAAAAAATCCCGGAAAAGATAGTATCTCTTTCGCCGGCGCATACGGAGATTTTGTTTGCTTTGGGTTTAGGCGACAAAGTGATCGGGGTCAGCAACTGGTGCAACAAACCCGAAGAAGCGCTTGACAAAGAGAAGGTTGGAGATGCATTTAGCCTGGACAAGGAAAAACTTGTGAGCCTACAGCCTGACATAGTGTTCATACCCGGGAGCAAAGACTCGCCTCAGGTAAAAGAGATTGAGGATTTGGGTATTCCCGTATACGTTTCTAACCCTGCAAGCGTCTCGGAAGTCTTCGATGAGATAAAGAGGGTTGCAGAAGTAACAGGCGTAAAAGATAAGGGACAGCAACTCGCAGATGAATTGCAGAATGAGCTGGACGGAGTGAAGCAGAAGCTGGAAGCCTACGAAGGCAACAAAGTCAAAGTCTTGGTTTTGGTAGACCCTGAATTATGGACTGTCGGTCCGGGCTCATTCATAGACGAGGTCGTTGCGTTGGCTGGCGGAGAAAACGCTATGGCCGATGTCGATATGCAGTATTTGCAGGTAAGCATGGAAGAGGTTCTCTCAAGAGATCCTGATGTAATACTCGTTACGGTGCCCGAAGACCAGTGCGCCGCTCTAGCTGAAAGACCAGGCTGGACTGACTTGCGTGCAGTCAAAGAGGGCCGGGTGTATTACGTAGACGGAGATTTGGTTAGCAGACCGGGGCCAAACATAGTAGAAGCAATAAAGGAAGTTGCCGGATACTTATACCCCGATTTGGAACTTGGCGAGTAAACACTGCCAGGGGTCGTCACAGAGTCTTTTTTGATGGAGCGCTCGCGGAGGAGGAGCCTAAGTGGGAATTGACCAGATCAGGAACTTGAGACAAAGAAAGTACCTGTTCCTAGCTGCGGTCGCAGCGCTTTCCCTGATTAGCATTTTCCTCGGCCTGTCGTTGGGCAGTGTGCCTGTTTCTGTCAGCGATATATTGGGCGCCCTTTTCGAAGGTCCCGGTAAGGACACAGAAGACATAGGATATACCATTTTGTGGACTCTTAGGTTTCCCCGGGTTCTACTTGCGTTTATAGAAGGCGCATCCCTTGGCATAGCGGGCGCTGCCATGCAAGGGCTCTTCAGAAATCCTATGGCAGATCCTTACGTGCTTGGAGTTTCGTCAGGCGCCTCTTTGGGTGCTGTTCTAGGCATTGTATTTGGGTTAGGGAGGGTCTTGGGGCTTTGGGCCCTCCCGGTACTTGCGTTTGCCGGTGCCTTCATCTCCACAGGCATTGTCTATCTATTGTCGACCAAGAGCGGTCGTACTGATACCTGGACTCTTCTTTTGGCAGGTATTGCAGTATCCAGTTTGATTTCGTCCATCATAGCTTTCCTCATGGTCCTTTTTAGGCAGCGGGTAGAAGAAATAGTTTTTTGGACAATGGGTGGCCTTGGAAGGACTTCGTGGAAGGTTGTAGGAGCGGCATTGCCGTACGCGGCGTTGGGCACAGGGGTTTTGTGGTTTCAGTCCAGATCGCTAAACGCCTTCTCATTTGGGGAAGAGGCTGCATTTCATATGGGGGTTTCTGTAGAGACAGTTAAGCGGCGCATTCTATGGGCAAGTTCCATAGCAACCGCTAGCTGCGTGGCATTTACCGGGCCCATTGGATTTATCGGTTTGATAGTGCCGCATATAGTGAGGATCTTGCTCGGGCCGGACCACCGTTGGCTCATGCCGGCCTCCGCCTTGGTCGGAGGAAACTCCTTAATACTAGCAGACCTCCTAGCGCGCACAATAGTCCCACCCCTCGAGATTCCCGTAGGGGTTATCACCTCCTTGTTTGGAGCCCCGTTTTTTCTTTACCTCTTGGCTAGAACGAGAAAGGGGGGAATGTGATAGTGGACTATGGACTCGGCATAAGCCTAACCAACCTGTCTTTTGGCTATGGCCACAGTTTGACGCTAAAGGACATAGACCTCGAGGTCCCGCGAGGTACTTTTGCTGCTCTACTAGGTCCCAATGGCGCAGGCAAGAGCACCCTTTTAAAGACAATTTCGGGATACCTTAGGCCTAAAAAGGGAAAAGTCCTAGTTTGTGAAAGACCTGTGCATTCCCTCAAAGATAAAGAAAGAAGTCGCCTTGTGACGTACCTGGCGCCTGAAAGCAAGTCGTCTTTTGATTTTAGCGTCGAAGAAGTAGTGATCATGGGAAGGCTTCCTTACTCTCAATCAATCTTCTCGCATTCGCCTGACGACGTATACTTTGCAGAAAAGGCCATGCAAATAACTCAAATCGAGCACTTACGTCACAGGCCCGTTACCTCCCTTTCATCGGGTGAGCAGCAGAGAGTGCAGATTGCACGAGCTATTTGTCAGGATCCCCAAGTGTTTCTGCTGGATGAGCCAACGGCTCATCTAGACATGTTATTTGAGCTTGAGATCATGGAACTTGTCACCCGCCTCGCGCAAGAAGGGAGGACAGTGTTCGCCATCCTCCACGACGTTAACCTTGCGCTTAGATTTGCGTCTAGGCTCTATTTCATGAAAGACGGCGTCTTAACCCATTCGCTGGAACCCAACGATTTATCCTCCGACGTGATTCGAGAGGTCTATGGTGTAAATGCCCGCATAGTAGAAGACCCGGCATCAGGAGCTAGATTTGTTTTGCCATACGCCGGTAACACAGTGAAGCCGGGAGCCTGTGACTAATAGATCTAACGGCTTCCAATCGGCCTCTCAATAGGATACGTGCAGCATATCCGCTCTATTGACACGTTTTAAGCCTTGTGCTATCTTCGAGTTAGTTAGCACTCTTCATATGGGAGTGCTAAAAAAGGGGGGAGATCAATTGGCACTTGATGAAAGGAAAGCTCAGATACTTGCGGCAGTTGTCGAGGAGCATGTAAAGACTGGGCTACCTGTTGGTTCAAGGGCTGTGGCGCGAAGGTATCGGTTGGGAATTAGCCCGGCGACCATCAGAAATGAGATGGGCGACTTGGAGGAAATGGGGTACCTTGGCAAGACCCATACTTCTTCTGGGAGAGTGCCATCAGATAAGGGCTACAGGGTGTACGTGGACGAACTAATGGGTGATATCAGGCTCTCCCAGCGCGAATCCCAAATGCTCGAATCCCTCTTTCGTTCGAAGATAAAAGATGTGGAGTCCCTGCTTAAAGAAGTAGTCAAGGCGCTGTCGGAAGCCACGAACTATCTGGCCTTCGTCCTTGGACCGGAGTATGAGACCACCACCATCGATGCCATACATCTATTGCCTGTTACGATGGATAAGGCGTTGCTGGTGATAGTGAGCGATATGGGTTTTGTGGAGAACTGTCTGATAGAGGTTCCGCCGATGTCAAGGGAAGAAATGGAATATGTCTCGGATATACTGGCCGAACAGCTCTGCCATGTAAGTCTGAGCAAAGTGAAAGACAGGGCCCAAGCGCTGCTCAAGCGGGAGACATCACGGTATGCCGACGTAATTGTTCAGGTAGCGGAGTTTCTTGAAAGCATGACCGAAGAACCGGAATCGGAAAGGCTGTACATGGGAGGAGCGGTCCAGCTATTGAGGCAGCCCGAATTCAAGGATATTAGCCGGGTACAAGATCTAATGCAGATGCTTGAAAACGGTTCCTTGGTGAAAAACATCGCTGCAACGCAGCCTCCTACTACAGATCCGGCAATTACGATCGGGGAAGAAAACGAAATTGAAACTGTAAAAGAATTTAGCTTCGTATATGGAACTTTCAGGGTTGGAGGAACCGAAGGAAAGATAGGCCTTCTCGGGCCGAAAAGGATGAACTACCCTAGGGCGGTAGCAATAGTGAGGTTCTTCGAAGACAACCTAAATGACGTATTCGACAAAAGGAACTGATATTGTTCCGGCGGTTAAAGACTGCGAATGAAAACGGCGCAGACCTTTTTGTGCCGCTTGTTAGCACATTGATATGGCACTAGATTTTGTTCTATACTCAGAACGTATAGAGAAATGTGACAGGATCCGGGAGGGACTTAAGTGACGCTGAGACAGGCAGCCCAGGGTTCGGAGATTGACGAGAGACTGGCAGCTCTTTTGACAAATGTGAATGCTGTTCGCGCCATCGCGTCGGCGGTTGAAGGGACCATAGGACCCAAGGGATTGGATACCCTTTTGGTGGACAGATACGGCGAGGTGGTTATCACAAATGACGGCATGACTATTTTGACCCGGATGGACGTAAATCATCCTGCGGCTAAAATGGTCATTAACACTGCAAAAGCGCAAGAAGAAGAAGTGGGAGATGGCACTACCACCGCTACTATCATAGCGGGTGCTTTGGTTACTGAGGGTTTTAACCAGGTCGCAAGAGGTGTGCCTGTAACCAGGGTAATTGAGGGTATAAAGATCGGGATCACAAGAGCTGCAGAGTACATTGAGGAAAAGTCTACTCCGGTTTTAGGAGTTGAAGATCCGGTACTGCATAAGATTGCGCTTGTAGCCGGAAGAGATAATGGGGATATAGCCGATCTTGTAATTGCGGCTGCCAAAATGATCGGGGAAGAGAAATTGAAAGACACAAAGTTCAAGTTCTCCGAGATCATTACAGCAAAAGAAGGCGCCAGCAACCAAGTGTTTCCCGGGATTATTATAGATAAGAAAAGGCTGAACGAAGAGATGCCCGAAGATGTAAAAGAGCCATTGGTACTTGTGATAGACGATGCTCTTCAACCTGAGGAGGTAGAGGAAGAGGCGCTGGCTACAGAAGCGGGTTTTCGAAGGTATATGGAGCTTCAAGAACAATTCAAGCGAAACATTGAAAAGATAGTAGATCTTGGCGTGAAGTTTGTTGTCATAGATAAAGGCATAAGTGATGTGGCCGAAGAGCTCCTCACCGACGCAGGAGTCATGGTTGCGGCAAGAGTAGCCTCCCGAGATGTGCGCAAGGTTTCAGAGCACACAGGAGCAAGGCCGGTAAAGAGGACCGGGTTGAACAAACCTGCGGAAGAGCTTGCCAAGTATCTGGGTCGTGCGGAGCGAGTGTATGAGGACGAAAAACTAAAATGCATAAGGGTATTGGGCGGCAAGGGAAAATCTACCGCTACCATATTGGTTGGGGCAAGCACTGAAGAAGTTCGAGGCGAACGCGAACGAATATGTAATGATGCCGCATGTTCGGTTCAAGCTGCGATAAGGGGCGGTATTGTTCCCGGAGGCGGTGCAATTGAGATAGCCTGTGCTAGGGAAGTTGATAAACTTCGTTCCAGCCAAAGAGGGATGCAGGCTTATGGCCTTTTGTGTGTTACAGAAGCTCTAAAAAAGCCGTTTGCCCAAATTGTAGCGAACGCGGGTTTTAACCCTCTGGAAAAAACAGGTGACGTTATGGCCCGTCAAACCGAGGAAGACGATCCGAACTTGGCGGTGGACTGTGAGACCGGAGATGTAAGAAACATGTTGGAATTAGGAATACTTGATCCTGCTCTCGTGAAGATCCATGCGTTTAAAGCGGCCATGGAAATAGCGTGTGCGATTTTGCGGATTGATACCATCATAAAAAAGAAAGATGACGAAGAGCCGAACGGCAAAAAAGGCGAACAACTATATAGATCTTTGGAGGAAGGCTTTTGAGCAAGGACTATTATGAAATACTTGGCGTGAGCAAAGATGCGGATCAGGATGAGATTAAGCAAGCGTTCAGAAACCTTGCTAAAAAGTACCATCCCGACGCGAATCCAGACGATCCGACTGCTGAAGCCAAGTTCAAGGAAATAAATGAGGCATATGAGGTACTATCGGATCCCGACAAGCGCTCGAATTACGATGCTTACGGGAATGCTGAGGGACCGGTTTTTCAAGGAGGCGGTTACGGAGGAGGAGGCCAGGATCCTTTCGGAAGGATTTTTGGCGACTTCGGCGGTTCTCCGTTTGGCGATATTTTCGATCAATTTGAAAACCTTTTCGGCGGATCTTCGAGGCGCACACGAGCGGATACGGGTCCGGTGCGAGGTAGAGATATAGAAACCGTCATAGAGATATCTCTTGAAGAAGCTTTTACCGGAGTGGAAAAAGACGTAACTGTGCGCAGGGTGGAGCAATGTTCGCATTGCGGAGGGACGGGCGCCGAGCCTGGTTCGAAAGTGACCACATGTGCGACGTGTCACGGAACCGGCCAAGTTAAGAGCACCGTAAACACCATGTTTGGTACTATGACCACTATGAGGACTTGTCCTACTTGCGGAGGAACAGGCAAAACCGTAGAGAAACCATGCGCTAAATGCGGTGGTTCCGGTGAAACGGTGGAGGATGCGGTCATATCTGTGAAAATACCGGCAGGGGCAGATTCCGGGCTCCGCCTGCGATTGGCAGGTCAAGGCGATGCGGGCAAAAGAGGAGGTCCTTCCGGCGATCTCTATGTTACTGTGATGGTAAAGCCCCATGCTTTGTTCCAGCGGCAGGGCGATGACTTGATCTTGGATAGAGTGATAAGTTTCCCTCTTGCCGCTCTCGGTGGCGTAGTAACCGTCCCTACGCTCGACGGGGAAGTGGATCTCACTGTTCCGGCCGGAACTCAGCCCGGCGCAGTGCTTCGCCTTAGAGGAAAAGGGATGCCCAGACTCCGCGGCAAAAGCCGTGGAGATATGCTTGTGCGTCTCAACGTAAGAGTACCGACGAGGCTTACTCCTGAAGAGAAAGAGGTTCTCATGCAGTTAGGCGTATTTGAAGGAGAGGAGATTTCGGACGGCAAATCGTTTTTCAAGCGGCTTAAAGACGCTGTAGGCGGAAAAGACGATTGAACAAATAACGCGTGATATCATTTGCCCGGCTCTGGCCGGGTTTTTCGATACGTACGGCGTTGTGTTGGCATATATTTTCAAAGAGGTTGATCACAGTGGCTCACATGTTGCGCAGCACCCCGCCCCGGTTCTTTGTGGATCCTTCATGCATTTCCGCAGATTCCGTGGTACTGACCGGAGACGTTTTGCGTCACGCGTTGACTCAAAGGTTGAGGCCAAATGAGATCTTTCATGCTGTGCCCGAAACGTTTTATGGGGAACATCCTGCGTCGAGACCTATTGAAACGTGTGTCGTGAGAGTCTTATCCGTCACTAAGGAAGAACTACTAGGTGAGATCATCGAAAGATATCAGGTCGTATCTCCGCCTTATGAGATACACCTTTATCCGGCGGTGCTCAAGGGTGAGAAATTCGACTTGGTCGTAGAAAAGAGCGTAGAATTGGGATGCGCGTCGATTACCCCGGTTCTCACCGCAAGGTGCATACCTAGGCTTGACGATGAAAAGAAATCTACACGAATTCTCCGGTGGGAAAAAATCGCAAGATCAGCCGCAGAACAGTCTGGCCGTTCAGTAATCCCGCGGATAAACGAAGTAGCAAGGTTTGAGGATGTTGTTTCAGAAATGCCTCCCGGTAAGCCTCTTATAGCCTTGGAAAGGCGGCATATGTGCGTAAGCATCTCGAAAGCGGTCGGGGCTGCAAGGCAGGTTTCCGTTCTGATTGGACCTGAGGGTGGATTTGAAGCGCACGAAATAGAATTGGCTCTGTCTAAGAGATTCTCTCCTGTCAGCCTTGGACCTTACGTACTAAGAGCTGAGACTGCTTCAATTGCGGCATGTGCGATACTCATGGAAATCATGTCAAAGAATGATATGGCATAGGCGTGGCGATATAGATGCAATTTAATCTTGCGGAGGAAGTTATTGTTGAGCGACAAAAAAACGGTATCCTTTAAAACTTTCGGATGCAAACTTAATCAATACGACACGGACTTTCTTATACAGTCTTTTGAAGACGCCGGATACGAAACGCGTGTGGCGGGTCCTTCGGATATTGTGGTTATAAACACTTGTGCTGTTACATCCAGAAGTGCGGCCAAATGTAGGCAAGCCATACGTGCAGCGGCCCGATCAGGTGCTAAGGTACTGGTCACTGGCTGCTACGCCCAGGTCGCTTATGAAGAAATAGCAAGTATTCCTGGAGTGATTGGGGTAACCGGGGTCGTGAACCGTTCGGGCTTAGTAGATGTCGCTGAGAGAGCCCTTTCTGACGGAGCGAAAGTCGTTGAGGTAAAGCCGCACGGAGAAGAGGCCGTTTTTGAAGAGACTCCCGTGCGAAAACCGAGCCTTACGAGGGCTTTTTTGAAAATCCAGGAAGGGTGCAACGATTATTGCACGTATTGTATAGTTCCCTATGCGCGCGGGCCATCACGCTCGAGACCTCTAGAAGACATCCTTTTGGAAGCTCGTGAATTGGTCGAAAGAGGATACAAGGAGATTATCCTTACAGGGACCCATTTGGGTCTTTACGGCAAAGACTTTGCCCGAGATATATGCGGACATAGTGACGCATGCGCAGGTCACGGCTTTAGTCTTGCAGATGTGATACATTCGCTTACGCAGATTGACGGGCTTTTGAGGCTGAGGATAAGTTCTCTTGAGCCCCATGATGTGACGCCCGATCTCATAGACTGTTTCAGATATCCGGAGGTATGCCATCACATTCATCTGCCTCTTCAGAGCGGAAGTGACCGGATCCTAAAAAGCATGGGTAGACGATATGATGTGGCGACCTTCTTGCAATTAGTGAAGGACGTACGAAAGGTTGCACCCGATATAGGGATATCTGCAGACATCATCGTGGGTTTTCCGGGCGAAAAAGATAGTGATTTTGAAGACACGTTGAACGTGATGAGGACTGCCGGGTTCTCCCGGGTTCATGTGTTTCAATACTCTCCTAGGCCGGGGACCCCTGCCAGTAGGTTTTCCGCGAAAGTCCCCGAGAGAGAAAAAGAGAAGCGGAGCAAAGAAGCGATTTCCCTTGGACGTAAACTATCGCTCGAGTTTCATGAAAGACTGCTCGGAAGACGCATAGAGGTTCTCGTAGAAGAAGACAAGACTAGAGATGGCCTTCTACAAGGGGTCACCAGAAACTACGTAAAGGTATGGTTTGAAGGACCCGAAGAACTCCAAGGACAGATCATAGAAGTGCTTCCACAAGAAGCCAGGTACGACGGACTTATCGCGACGTGCTCTAACAGGGCTGTTTGCGGATGTGATTATTCGAATTAGCGCGGTCAGAGACACTTATGAAATTCAGTTCAGGGGGTTTCCAATGTGCGAGTCGTTCTTTTGTTCGGGGGAAGATCAGGGGAACACGAAGTATCTGTTATGTCAGCCAAGTCGGTATTTTTTGCCCTGCTTGACGGCGGGTTTGATGTGATTGCAGTTGGCATTACTAAAGAAGGACGATGGGTATTTATAGAAGAACCGAGACAGGTTCTCGAAGAAGGCTGTACTGAGGTGACCGCCGATTTAGGCGATCCATGCTACGTGTTGCCTGACCCTTCCAGATCCGGCTTGTGGATAGATGGCAGCGGGAAGGGTGTTCCTTTAGAGTCAGACTTGGATGAGTGCGTCTCGCATGCCCAAGGCGATCGCGATGTGGATGTGGATGTAGTTTTCCCTCTGCTGCACGGTTCGTTTGGGGAAGATGGAACGATTCAGGGACTCTTGGACCTCTCTGGATTGCCATATGTGGGTTCCGGGACTCTTGCATCCTCGGTGTGCATGGATAAAGATTCAGCTAAGATGATCATGTCTTATCACGGTATACCTTTTGTCCCATACATAAAGGTTGATCGTTGGTCATTCAAAAAGAAAAGGGACGAGGTTCTCAGGGGGTTATGGGATCGCTTGACTTTCCCTGTGTTTGTGAAACCTTCGGGATCGGGCTCAAGCCTCGGGGTTAGCAAAGTTAAAGATGCATGCGGCCTTCCCGAAGCCCTGGATAAGGCTTTTTTGTACGATGTCAAAGCCTTGATTGAACCCGCTCAGGAAGGGTGTCTGGAAATAGAATGTGCCGTGTTAGGGAATGAGGATCCCAAGGCATCCGTGCCGGGTCAGATCATTCCTTCTCGGGAGTTTTATGACTATGAAGCGAAGTACATAGACACAAGCACGCGATTAGTGATCCCTGCTCCCTTAGACGAAGATCTCACCGAGAGGGTCCGGGAGATTTCAATTGCTACCTTTAGGGCAACGGGTTGTAGCGGCTTGGCACGAGTGGACATGTTCGTAAATACCGAATCTAAGAGCGTACGCGTGAGCGAAGTGAACACTATGCCGGGTTTCACCGATGTGAGCATGTACCCGAAGCTTTGGGAGGCATCTGGCGTGCCGTACAGTGTATTAGTGGAAAAACTCGTCTACCTCGCTCTTGAGAGAAAAGACGCACTTGAGCGGCGTCATTGGGTTTAGGGTATAATATAAAGGTAAAGATGTAAGAACGGGAGCAATTGATATGAAGGATGAAGTTCCGCACAGTTTTTACGAACGTAATCCCGAAACAGGCAACTACATTATCGAGATATCGTTGGATAGGTACGCAGATATCTTCAACGAGTGGGATCACTCTACGTACGGCAGGCGCGATATGGACCCTGAGCTGGCGTTTTTCTTGGAGGAATGCTCCGAAGAGATCCCTATGCAGTATGGCGTAGATCTAGTGTTCTACCTCCCCAAACGGGCTAAGGACCCGGAGAAGGAGAGGATAATCAGCGAGGTTATCCGACATTATTACGCCTTTTACGCCGGAGTTGAGCGGAGAACCTTGGCTCGCGCCTATAAACAACAGGCAAACTATGCTTTGTTGGCGATTGGGTTACTGACTGTTGCTTACGTGCTGAACTTTTTGCAGGAAACGGTATTTGTGTCTATAGCTAAGGAAGGGTTCATCATAGGCAGCTGGGTGTTTCTTTGGGGGAGCATATCTTTTTTCACTTTTGATCGCGGAAAGTACATCGAGAAGATAAAGGGTTACGAAAGGCTGTCCAAAGCGGATATCCGTTTTCGATATGACGAGTAAAAGTTCGCGGTGTGTTCTCTATAATGGCGGTGCAACATAGCAAAACACATGTGTCTTTCGTGGAGGGTGAAGAGCAGATATGCCAGGTTTTGAGCACATGGGAAAGATGCTTATTTTTATGGGCATTTTCATTGTGGTTATGGGCCTCCTTGTGATGCTATGGGGGAAGGTGCCAGGGCTCGGCAAACTGCCTGGGGATATTTACATCGAGAGGGAGAACTTCAGATTCTTCTTTCCGGTGGTATCTTGTCTATTGATTAGCATAGGTTTGACGATTATCATTAATCTGGTTATGTGGCTTCTTGGGAAGTAGCATATGCACTGCGGTGTTGAGTTGACCAGGCCGGTGCAAGTATTGTACAATTTGTGAAGGTTACGAAAAGCGGGCGAAAAGCTCTGCGGCGGAGGGAGGGAATTGGGTATGCCGGAAATCAAAGTTGGTAAAGAGGAGTCTTTTGACAGTGCCCTGCGCCGCTTCAAGAGGGAATGCCAGCGTTCAGGCGTCCTTAGAGATTCGCGTAAACATCAGTATTACGAAAGTCCAAGCGAGAAGCGCAAGAAGAAATCTGAAGCTGCACGTGCTCGTAAGAAACGTCGTTAAGCGTAAGCGGCGTCAAAGTTTAAGGAGCAAGAAAACAAGCCCGGTCATCCGGGCTTTTTCATACTAAGCAGGAATCTTGGACAGTACACGGCGAATTAAGTGGGCAGTGACTAGGATGAAGAGAGTCATTAATCTGTTTCTCCTTAGAACTTGTGATTTGAGGTTGCGTCTGATTTCGCGGTAAAATGTATGTATACGTAGACAGCACATTATGAATATGAGTGCTCGCTGTGAGCACAAAGTGGAGGTTGATCGTAAGAGGTGCCATCGCAAATCCAGGTGGTAATTCAGTTATCCAGCAATTCTGAAGCGTTTAACCTATTTGGTTCCTACGATGAGAATCTTGCTCTTTTGGAGGATGCTCTTAACGTGAAACTGGTTGCGCGAGGGGATTCTATTACTATTTCGGGAGAAGTGAAAGAAGTCGAGGATGCGCAGAAACTCCTTGAGTATCTCATCGCAAAAGCAAAAAAAGGACAGCGGGTAACCGCTCAAGATGTGAACCTTGCAGTAAGGAACATGCGAGAAGGCGTGGACCTGACCGATGCCGGCGACGTGGTTGTTGTCACGAACAGAGGAAAAGTCATAACCCCAAGGACACCGGGCCAGAAGAAATACGTCGATGCGATAAGGGCAAATCCTTTGGCCTTTGGAATTGGGCCCGCAGGTACAGGGAAGACTTATTTGGCGGTGGCGATGGCCATTGCGGCCTTTAAGCATCGTGACTTCGATAGGATAATCCTTACAAGGCCTGCTGTGGAAGCCGGAGAGAAACTGGGATTTTTGCCAGGGGATATACAGGAGAAGGTCAATCCATATCTTAGGCCGATATATGACGCGTGTTTTGACATTCTGGGCATTGATGCGTTCGAACGATATATGCAAAGGGGCTTAATCGAAGTGGCGCCCTTAGCCTATATGAGGGGACGCACTTTGGAATCTGCGTTTGTCATACTAGATGAGGCGCAGAATACGACTCCTGAGCAGATGAAAATGTTCCTTACCAGGATGGGACTCAACTCCAAAGCAGTTGTTACAGGTGATATTACCCAGATTGACCTACCCCGTGGGGTATATTCCGGTTTGGACCAGGCACGTACCTTGCTTAAAGATATACCGGGGATAGGGATCGTCTATCTTACAGACAAAGATGTGGTCCGGCACGAACTCGTTTCGAGGATAATAAGGGCGTACGAAGAATTTGATGAAGATGCCTGGAAAGAGGGGAAAATGAGTGCCCCAAAAGGAAGCGGAGAAAAGCGCACGGACAAAGAGTAGTCCCCTGCCCACAGACAAAAAGTCTAATGCCGGAGACGGCGTTCTGACTGCCGCGTTTTCAGGCGAGTGGGCTCGTATATTGGAAAAGCACCGGGATTCGATCTGGTGGGTCGTTTTGGCGATTCTCATTACGTTTGCCGTGTTCCTTATGTCTTTGGTTCCGCCCAAAGTCGATCTTGTAGCGGGACAAGTGGCGATGGTCGATGTGAAGGCGACTCGGGAAGGTATTGACGAGTTTGCCACCAAACTTCTGATAGAAAAAGCATTGGCCGATGTGTCGGAAGTCTGGGACAGCAATCCTAAAGTGTTAGAAGATACACAGAATCTGTTTCAAGAGCTCCTGGGGAAGATACAGTCTCTAGCTGAGTCTGACGAGGTATCGACTCAAGACATCATAAACGAACTCAGACCATACTTGGATGATTCTGTCTCTGATACGGACATAATTGCGGTAGTGGCTACTTCGCCTTCAGTTCTAGAGGAGTCGTTCAATCGGGCGTGGGGGATTATAGCGGACGCGTTGAGTAGGGGCCTCAAACCCGAGAACGTAGAGAAAGGCAAGGAAGAGATTTGTGCAAACATAAAGACAGACAGTTCGATACCCCCGCACGTAGGTAGGTTGCTTTGTGCTTTTGTAGGGAAGAACCTGCAACCTAATCTCATTTTCAACAAAGAAGAGACCGACAAGAAAATAAAGCTTGCTATTGACTCTGTAGAACCTGTAAAAATCAGGCGCGGTGAGTACATCGTTCGGAAAGGCGACATAGTAACTGAAGAGCAAATAGCCATCTTGGAAAAGATGGGTATGATGGGCAACACGGTTAGGATTACTGAGATCCTGGGTGCTTTGCTTTGTTCCCTTATCTTTTGCGGACTTACAGCCGGTTACGCTATTACTTATAACGCTGAGCTTATCGACAAAAAAGGCGTTCCCTTAATCTGTTCTGTTGTGATCCTAAGCATTGTCGTTTCAAAGATCTTCTCGAGCATATCCGGCTTTCTTTCTCCGGTTGCTTTTGGCGTGATGCTGTCTGCTACCCTTTTGGATAGGAGATTCGGAGCGTTTTTTGCCGCCACCTTGTCTATTGCTGTAAGCGTCATGACCGGATTTGAAATAGTTTACGTAACCATGGCTTTGACGGGAGGGATAGCGGCAGCGCTCAGCGTGAGGCAGGTGTGGAGCAGGACTCAACTTTTCAAGGTTGGGCTCATCGTGAGCGTGGTTTCTGCCATTACTTATGGTTGCCTTGTACTTACGGGAGCATTGGCGATAGACAACGCAACTGTTTGGCGTGATGTGCTGTTTGTATTAGTCTCCGGCCCTTTGTGCTCTGTTCTGGCAGTAGGTTCATTGCCTGTGTTTGAGAGCGCGTTTGACATAATAACTCCGCTCAAGTTAGTGGAACTATCCAATCCTGAACAGCCACTGCTTCACAGGCTGCTTTTGGAAGCGCCTGGGACATACCACCACAGCATCATGGTTGGCAACCTAGCCGAAGCAGCCGCATGGGCCATAGGAGCTGATAGCCTTCTTACAAGAGTTGGAGCATACTACCATGACATAGGGAAACTAAAGAGACCTTACTTCTTTTCGGAAAACCAAATGTTCGGAATGGATAATCCTCACGAAAAGATGAGCCCGAGTCTTTCAGCTACCGTAATCATGTCTCACGTAAAAGATGGTGTCGAACTGGCAAAAGAACATGGCCTGCCTGAGGTGATAATAGATTTCATAAGAGAGCACCATGGTACCACCCTCGTTTCATACTTCTATGTAAAAGCGAGTGAGAGCGCGGAATCAAGCGAGCATCGAGACGTAGATGAATGGTCGTTCAGATACGAAGGACCTCGTCCACAAAGCAAGGAGACCGCAATAGTCATGCTAGCTGACGGAATCGAAGCTGCCGCCAGGTCAATCTCTAACCCCAATCCCGCAAGAATGGAATCTTTGGTGCGAAAGATGATCCAAGACAGGCTCATCGACCACCAATTAGACAAATCTGATTTGACTCTCAGAGAATTGGATATAATAGGTCAGACATTTATCCAAGTCCTATCGGGTATATTCCACCGAAGGATAGAATATCCAACGCTAAAGGTACAGGAAAAGGTACAGGAAGATGAAGGGGGCCAGTGACTTGCCAATTGAGGTCGACATGATTCTCAAGTCCGATATGGGCAAAAAAGAAATGGAGTTCCTAGCCTCTTTTGCGAGACGGGTAGTAAAGTTTACCCTGCAGAAAGAAGGCCTGAGGGAAAAAGATAACGAAGTTTCTGTTCTTTTTACCGATGATGACTTCATTTCCGATTTGAATGAGCAGTATAGGGGTGAAGGAACTCCTACAGACGTTTTAGCTTTTCCAATGATGGATTTTGAGGATGCCGAAAATGAAATTGTGATACCTGGGATGCCGAATGTTCTCGGGGATATAGTGGTATCCTTAGATACCGCAGCTAGTCAGGCCGAAGCGCATGGCGTACCTCTGCGTCAAGAACTGGCCCTTCTCCTGATTCATGGAACTTTGCACCTTCTAGGATACGATCACGACGATCCTCAGAAAGAGGCGAACATGTGGGCACGACAGGAAGAGATCCTAAGGCAACTGAACGTGTAGGGAAAACGCCCTTTGCCTCCCGAACGCTCGGAGAAAGTCTTTCTTATGCTTGGAATGGGCTTGTGTATGTCTATTCTTCCGAGCGAAATATGCGGATCCACATTTTCATCGCGTCCTTAGTGGTGTCCTTATGCATCGTAGTCGGCGTTGATAGGGTAGATTTTTTCATGGTGATCCTTGCGGTATCAGGAGTATTGTGCGCAGAATTGTTGAATACCCTAGTAGAGTCTCTAGTTGATTTGATGGAACCTGAGTATAGCCTGATAGCGAAGCGGGTGAAAGATATCGCAGCCGGTGGAGTGCTTCTTACCGCTTTCCTTTCCATAGCTGTAGGTATCTTAGTTTTTTATCCGGTGCTTTTGGAGGTACCGGATGTCTGGCACGATTTTTGTGCATACCGATGGAAGTGGTTCGTCGTTTGCAGTCTTCTTTTTATCTTGCCTTCTTTTTGCGGTATGATTAAGTATACTCATAGAGTGTAACCATCTGAGGAGATTCAATTAGGGACGTTTGGAAACGACGTTTATAAACGTTCCGGGAGGACAGGGGATTTGCTTTACCAGTCAGAAGGAGTCGTTCTGGATCAGAACGATCTTGGAGAAACTGACAAACTTGCCACCATATTTACCCTAGAAAGCGGGTTGGTAAGAGCAGTTGTAAAGGGGGGAGCTAGGCCCAAGAGCAAACTTAGAGGCTTGACTCAACCGTTTACTTATGGTCTTTTTGAGCTTTTTCGGGGTAGGACCTTTGATAGAGTGATTCAAGTGTCGGTTAAGGATTCTTTTCCCCTCATCATGGAGGATTATGAAAAGATGGTCTATGCCAGGTATGTGGCGGAGCTCCTCATGACCGTGCTACCCGAAAGGACAAAGGAAAAAAGTCAGTTCGAATTTCTCTTGGCTGTTTTGAGGTGTTTGGAAGAAAAAGGAGATCCTTGGATAGTCGCACGTTGGGCTGAGCTGGGTGTCTTATCCATTGCAGGATTTGCTCCTACCTTTTCAGGTTGTGTACTTTGCGGGGAAAGCACGCCGGATACGCCTTCTTACTTCTCCCTGCAAAATGGAGGCATATTATGTGCGGATTGTATTGAGCGTAGCGGTTCTGGGACAGAAGATTCCGGCGTGAGCCAGGTGCGCAGATATGGCGAGATTCTCAAACTCTCACCGGGTACCTTAAGGACATTGCAGATCCTGTCATCATACGCTTTTTCGGTTCAGACACGATCACACGACTTCCACTGCCCAAGGGTAAACGCCGTAGGGCAAGTTCGAGACGAGATCACCATGCTGATGCGCAAGTATGTGTCATTTGTGCTTGAAAAACGACTTAAGTCGGCTGAACTGATCGAGAGCATTGAAGATTCGAGGGGATGAGGTTGTGGGAAGATTTCTTTACTTTCAAGATGTGATTAAGCGCTTGGAGAGTTTCTGGAGTGATCACGGCTGTTACGTCGGTCAGCCTTACGACATTGAAAAAGGCGCAGGGACTATGAACCCTCTTACTTTTTTTAGGGCGCTGGGTCCCGAGTCCTGGAACATGGCTTATGTAGAACCCTGCAGACGACCCCAGGATGCGCGCTATGGCGATAATCCCAACAGGATGGGGTATTATTTCCAGTTTCAGGTAATACAAAAACCCCCGCCTGATAACATTATGGAGATCTATATTAACTCGCTTGAAGACCTGGGCATAATGCGTAAAGAGCATGACATAAGATTTGTGGAAGACAATTGGGAATCTCCGACTTTAGGCGCCTCCGGGCTGGGATGGGAAGTTTGGCTAGACGGAATGGAGATAACGCAGTTTACATATTTTCAGGAAATGGGAGGCATGGAGATCTGTCCAATCTCCGTCGAACTTACGTATGGGCTCGAGCGTCTTACCTCGTACATACAAGACGTCGACAACGTTTGGGATATTCAGATGTCGCCTGGACTTACATACGGAGAGGTATTTCTTCAACAGGAGAAAGAGGGATCTCGGTACGGTTTTGAATTGGCAGATATTGACCTTCTGAGGGAAAACTTCGGGCAGTATGAGAAAGAAGCTAAGAGGATCCTGAAAGAGGGTGTGATACTTCCCGCATATGACTACGCTCTGAAATGTTCTCACCTGTTTAACCTGTTAGATGCGCGTGGGGCTCTTTCGGTTTCGGAAAGGCAGAACTACATCGCGCGAGTACGAAGTGTCACCCGTGAATGCGCGCGCAAATACTGTGAAATTCGGGGGTTTGAGAAATCATGACTGATGACCTGCTGCTTGAAATAGGATCAGACGAGATCCCGGCTAGGTATCTGTTGTCTGCCATAGATGATCTGCGGGTACGAGCCGAGAAAGCGTTTGATGATGCGAGATTGAGCTGCGAGGAGATCGTATCATACGGAACCCCTAGAAGGTTGGTGTTATACGCGCGAGGGTTGAGCGCTTTTAGTTCTGATGTAACAGTAAAGGTGCGAGGGCCTTCGAAAAAGGTCGCCTATGATAGCGCCGGGATGCCTACAAAGGCGCTGATGGGATTCTGCCGGTCCTTGGGCATAGAACCTTCGGATGTTTCAATCGAAAAAGAGAACAACGGAGAGTATGTGTACGGGCTTAAACATGATCCCGGAAGGCCTGTTAATGTCGTTTTGGGACAGATCATCCCAGATGTAGTCTTAGGTATGAATTGTCCATATCCGCTGAGATGGGGAAACGAGAATTGGAAATGGTTTAGACCGATACGGTGGGTGGTTTGTCTCTACGGAAAAGAGATAGTCCCTCTGGTGATTGCAGGGATCGCATCCGGACGGACTAGCTTTGGGCAAAGAACGCTTCACCCCGAGGCATTGGATATTTCTTCGGCTGACAGTTATTTCCGGTTGATTGCGGATGCAGGGGTGATCGTAGATCAGAATATTCGAAGACAGATTATAGCAGATGGTTCTAAGGACCTTTCTAGGGAGATAGGCGGGCGGCCCCTCGAAGATGAAGATCTCCTCGATGAAGTGGTCTCCCTTTGCGAACATCCTTCGCCTTTTAGGGGGGAGTTTGCCAGCAGGTATCTTGAACTCCCCGAAGAGGTACTTATAACTGTTATGCGTCATCACCAGCGATATTTCCCGATTCTCACCAGTTTTGGCAAAGTGCTTCCGGGCTTTATAGGCGTAAGGGATGGCAGTCCGGATACGGGCATGGAAAATGTGAAAAAGGGCAATGAGTGGGTACTTAGAGCACGTTTGGAAGACGCGTCGTTCTTCTACGCTCAAGACGTTAAGGTACGTTTGGAGGATCGTCTCAAGGATCTTTCAGGAGTCTACTTCCTTGGCGGAGCGGGTACTCTTTACGACAAGACGATGAGGTTAGAAGAACTTTCCGGATATTTGGCAGAAAAAGCGGGCCTATGCAAAAAGGAAATTGAGATGGTGAGAGCAGCGGCACACCTATCAAAGTGCGATCTCGTAACTCTTATGGTTAGAGAGCTGCCTGAGCTTGAAGGGATTATGGGGGGTCATTATGCGAGGGTTCAAGGCATCGATGAAGAGATTTCCAGAGCTATCTCGCAACAGTACCTTCCAAAAGGCGCTAACGGAAGGCTTCCTGATAAGGGCATAAGTAGCGTCCTTTCGATTTCCGACAAGCTCGATACCTTGGCTGTAGCTTTCTGCCTAGGCGTAGGAGTTTCGGGTTCTCAAGACCCGTTGGGTCTCCGAAGGGCTGCTTCAGGGGTGGTAAATATCATTCTTTCGCATGGTTATGATATTAGTCTAGATGACGCCATAAGGAAGAGCGTCTTCCTTGCAAGGGATGCCGCGCGAAAAGCCGGAAAGACTGAAGTAGATGAGGAAGTAGTTTGTGATCGACTCAAACAGTTCTTGTTGTCACGGATTGAGGTTTATTTGTCCGATAAAGGCTATCCTATAGAGATCATAAAAAGCGTTTTGGGAAGCGGCGAACCTAGGATATCTAGGTTTCCCGCCATGGTTGAAGCTGTTTTCTCTATGCTCGGTTCTGAGGAACTTACAGATATCGTTACCGGTTGGCGAAGGACTTCTGTACTGGGCAGCAAGGCTTCGGGCCGTGACGTGTCTTTGGAGTTACTCATTGAGGAACCGGAGAAAGCGCTCTATGCTGTCGTTATAGAGAAAAAGAACGATATGGAGAGGTACTTCGAGGAGGGGAATTACCGGCTTTATCTTCAAGAACTTTCCTCGCTTAGAGCGCCTATAGATAATTGTTTGGATAATGTGCTTATCATGTCCGAAGATGAGAGACTGAGAGAAAACCGTGTAAAATTGCTCGGAGTGGTATCAGATATGTTCACAAAGTTTGCTGATTTTTCGTACATCTTGCCTCTTTTGGGTAAGTTGTAATGCTCAATAAGTGAGTTTGAGCCTTTTTGTGGATTACAAATCTAGGGGGATATATCTTTGGAAGACGTAGGCAAACCCAAAGTTTTCGTGTTGTCAGACTCGCTGGGAGATACGGCTGAAGCAGTTGTCCGAGCGGCAGCTGCGCAGTTCAATGGGGGCGGCGTAGATATCTACAAATACGGGCGAGCTCAAACGAAGGAATCGATAGATAGGGTACTCGAGAACGCGAGCAGGGGAAATGGCGTTGTTGTGCATACCTTGGTAAAACCTGAAATGCGTGAGTACGCTACTCAACGAGCGGCGGAATTGGGTGTTCTTGCAGTGGATGTTCTGGGACCGGTAATGGAAGCCATAGGGACCATATCCCAAACAGACCCCAGACTCGAACCCGGTCTAATGCACCGTCTAGACGATGCGTATTTTAGGCGTGTAGAGGCCATCGAGTTTGCGGTAAACGCAGATGACGGTAAGAACCTTTCATCGCTGCCTCTGGCTGATGTGGTGCTGATAGGGGTTTCAAGGACTTCAAAGACCCCGGTCAGCTTGTACTTAGCGCAGCGTGGTTACAAGGTCGCCAACGTGCCTTTGGTTCCTGAGCTGAGCCCCCCTCCTGAGCTTATGCAGATTCCTAGGGATAAAATAGTAGGACTTACTCTGAGTCCAGAAAAACTGGCCAAGGTTAGGAAACAGCGCCTCAAAACCATGGGCCTTAAGGAAGATTCGCCATATGCAGATCCTAGTCGCATTCTGGCTGAATTGGAGTATGCGGATAAGGTTTTTCGCGATATAGGTTGTAGTATCATAGACGTGACAGATAAAGCTATTGAGGAAACTGCATTGAATGTTACTGAGATAATCGAGAGGAGGAACAGAAGACGTGGCTAATAATCTGGTGTATTGGTTTAGGGAGGGCGGGGAAGAGAAACGGCACCTTTTGGGAGGAAAAGGGGCCGGACTTGCTGAAATGACTCGCATAGGGCTTCCTGTGCCTCCCGGCTTTACGATAACGACTGAAGCCTGCAAGATTTACTACACATCCGGAAAAGAATTGCCCGAGTATCTGAAAGAGGATGTAGTGCGTCACATGAAAGATCTGGAAGCGGAAATGGGGAAGTCTTTCGGGGGCGAACATAACCCTCTCTTGGTTTCCGTGCGGTCGGGCGCACCGATTAGCATGCCCGGCATGATGGATACCATATTGAACTTAGGGCTCAATGACAAAAGCGTTATGGGTCTTTGCGAGGCAACAGGAGATCTTCGATTTGCCTATGACTGTTATCGAAGGTTCATTCAAATGTTCGGGAATGTGGTCTTGGATATTGCCCACGATGAGTTTGAAAATGCTTTCTCGGATGTAAAGACCCAAGAAGGTGTTACACAGGATCAAGATGTTTCCGCCCAAGGGCTCAAATCGCTTGTTGAGACTTACAAGCAAATCATATATGAAAGAAAAGGCGTGAAGTTCCCCGAAGACCCCTACGAGCAGTTGTTCATGTCTATATCGGCGGTCTTTAGATCATGGAATAACGAGCGGGCAATTATATATAGGAAAGTGAACAAGATTCCAGATAATTTAGGCACTGCGGTGAATATTCAAGCCATGGTGTTTGGAAACATGGGCAATGATTCTGCAACCGGGGTCATGTTTACGCGCAATCCTTCAACCGGAGAGAATTCGCTTTACGGAGAGTATCTGGTGAACGCCCAGGGAGAAGATGTTGTAGCGGGCCTCAGGACTCCTAAGCCCATATCTCAAATCGATGAAGATCTGCCGGGGATGTACGAGCAGCTGAAAAGAGTAGCTAGAATTCTTGAAAACCATTATAGGGATATGCAGGACATTGAATTTACCATAGAACGCAAGAAACTCTACATACTTCAAACCCGATCCGGCAAAAGGACTGCCCAAGCTTCTTTGGAGATAGCTAGATCCATGGTCAAAGAAGGCAAGATTCTCAAGGAAGAGGCCATACTTAGGATCAAGCCCGAGGAGATTGCGAGACTCCTTCACAGGGGCATTGACCCGAATATTCAATCAGAGGTTTTGGCAAGAGGGCTACCGGCATCACCGGGAGCCGCTACCGGCAAAGTTGTCTTCAACACGAGGGTAGCTGAGTCTCTCGGAGAAAAAGGCGAGAAGATAATACTTGTCAGACCCGAAACTACCCCAGAAGATATGCCCGGCATTGTTCATGCGCAGGGCATCTTGACATCAAGGGGCGGGATGACCTGTCATGCGGCAATTGTAGCTCGAGGAATGGGTAAGCCTGCCATAGTAGGTTGCGAAGCCCTCAAGATTGACCTTGAAGAAAACAGGGCGTATATAGGTGACTTCGTGTTAGAAGAAGGGGATATCATCTCTATAGATGGCGGCGGCGGGGCAGTGTACCTGGGAGAGGTGCCTTTGGTTGAGCCCGTGATGGGAGAGACCTTCAAAGAGGTCTTGAGCTGGGCGGACGAAATGCGTGAGCTAGGAGTAGAAGCCAATGCAGACACCCCGGAAGACGCTATGCGGGCACGAGAGTTCGGAGCCGAAGGTATAGGTTTGTGTCGCACAGAGCACATGTTCATGGGCCACGACAGGCTGCCCGTTGTTCAAAAAATGATCTTGGCAGATAGCGAAGAAGATCGGAGAGAGGCACTAGATGAGCTCCTCCCGATGCAAGAAAACGATTTCTACGCTATTTTGAAAGCCATGCGCGGATATCCTGTGACCATTCGACTCCTGGATCCGCCTTTGCATGAGTTCCTGCCTAATGTAGAAGATTTGGTGAGGACTGTGACTGAGTTGAAGGTAAAGGGCGGTTCTCCTTCGGAGATAGCAGAAACTGAACAACTGCTCAGAAAAGTCAGGTCCCATCAAGAAATGAACCCTATGCTCGGCATGAGAGGATGCAGGGTAGGGATAGTATTTCCGGAGATCTATGAGATGCAGGTAAGGGCGATATATCAGGCGACGGCACGTCTTATCAAAGAAGGAATCGACGATGTGCGGCCCGAAGTCATGATACCTCTCGTAGGTGAAGCTAGAGAACTCGATATTCTAAGTGCCATGGTCGAGCGAGTCGCAGACACTGTGAAGAAGGAGCAGGGTGTGGACTTTGAAGTTGTAGTCGGGACCATGATAGAGATTCCACGCGCTGCGTTAACCGCGGATGAAATCGCCAGGCATGCCAAGTTTTTCTCTTTTGGGACAAACGATCTGACGCAGACGACTTTTGGATTCTCACGAGATGATGCGGAAGCTAAGTTCCTGCATAAGTACCTTGCCGACAAGATACTTCCCGAAAACCCTTTTGCTGTGCTGGATAGGAAGGGTGTAGGACACTTGGTGAAAACCGGCGTTGACTTGGGCAGAACCGCGAGACCCGATCTAGTAGTAGGGATATGTGGAGAGCACGGAGGAGAGCCTTCTTCTATAGAGTTTTTCCACTTGGTAGGGCTAGATTATGTGTCTTGTTCACCTTATCGTGTGCCTGTAGCGAGGCTTGCCGCCGCTCATGCAGCTATTCGTAATAGATATTAGGCTGAGCTAGGAAAGGTTGAGGAGGTACTGCTTTTTGCGATGCTTCTTTGCCCGAGTTGAAAAAAGCGGTACCTTCTTATTGCTAGTCCGGTGTTTCTGTGTCCGGGTGACCAGCGACATTTCCCGACGATAGGAGGAGCACAAAGTGAATGGTGTAGAAATTGACATGGTTTGCGAGGATAGTCTGTCAGCTCTGGAGCTGTATAAGAGGATATTTGATGTTGAACCGGTTGAAGTCGGAGATTACCCCAAGGGACAGAACGAAGTGGTTTTTACTCTGTACGGGGTACGCTTTCACATGTTGGATGAAAATGCTGATTATGGATTGAAAGCGCCCGATCCTGACCATCCGAATAGCATCTGGTTCAATGTTTTTGTCTCCAACATCGAAGAAACCTTCTCAAGAGCTATAGATTCCGGCTGTACCCAGATCCAAGCAATCACTTATCTTCCCGATCACGGTATGTCGAATGCTATGTTCAAAGATTGCTTTGGCTATATATGGCTGCTCCACGAAATACATAGAGAAGCGAATTTGCCGTAGCGCCCTATGTCTTGGCAAGCGCCAACCACATAACCGTCCGGGCGCCTAATATTGTTTCTGATAGTGCTCAAACCAAGCTAGAATCCTTTTGTTCAAATCGACTCTATGGAGCGGTTTCTTGAAACCATGGTATTCACCAGGGTATCTTATGAATACTGCTGTTTTTCCCAGGCGCTTAAGAGATTGGTAGAATTCTTCTGAATGAGTGATTCTGCACCTATAATCATTTTCTCCGTGCACCAAAAGGATTGGAGTTTGAACGTTTTCTACATGACTGATTGGGGATCTATCAAGGTATAGGTCCCTAGCTTCCCATGGTTTCCCTCCGTATTCGCGTTCATCGGCCCATATAATGTCGGTACAGCCATAGTCTGTATAAAGATTGCATACAGGAGCTCCGGCACATGCTGCCTTGAAGAGATTGGTTTGGGTGATGATCCATGTAGTCATGTAACCGCCGTATGACCAGCCGTGTACGAACACGTTATCTTTGTCGATTGGGTGACTGTTCAGTATAGTTCTTACGCCGTCCATTATGTCTGAATAGTCTTTGTTGCCCCAATCGCCGTCTATGCATGCGGCAAATTCTTGACCGTAAGAGGAACTGCCTCTTGGGTTGAAATAACACACGTAATACCCGCGGCCTGCGAACATTTGGGCTCTTAACATGAACGCAGAACCATATGCTCCATGTGGCCCTCCGTGGATAAGGGTAAGCATAGGATACGCTGGCTTGTCGCAAGAAGCACGTGAAGACAGCTCATCAGATGGATGAATAAGCCAACCGTCTAGTTCTTGTCCGTCTTGAGCACGATACTGAAATCTATCGCAGCAGCCCAGTGAGATGTTGGATATGAACTCGTCGTTATCGAAAGTGACTTTTTTTCCCTTAGAAACGATATAGTTGCCATCTCTACCGAGTTTCACATCCGCCAAGAACAGGTTTTCCGGTTCTTCGGGAGTTGACCAGCGCAGAGCAAGGACACCGTCTTTTACGTCAAATGCAGATATGGATCTATCGGGTGAGCCGGCGACGGGGCATACCTCTACGGCATTCAAAGGTTTGGTTTGTGGGTTTACACAAAAAATGTAGGGGGTTCCACGATGTAGGGCTGAGAAGTACAGATTATCGCCATCCCATGAAAGCGGGCTTCCATAGCCATAGGTCGTATCAGATGAAATTAGGCTTCCTGCCTCTAGATCGGTCCCTGCCGTTACGTTAATTGCGTTTTTTTCGTCAAGAGGTTCTGGCGTTGCGCCGCCTTCTAGAGACTCTCGAAAGTTGTCGAAGGGTAGAATATACAAGTCGGTTTTTGTAGAAACACCGCTTGCATTGTTGTTGCCCAAAAACGCTATGCGTTTTCCGTCTTCGGACCACTTAGGTTGACGAGCGGGTCCTAATGAGTCATACAGGAGGTATTTTTCCTTCTTCGATATGTGCACAAGCCACAAATCCGATTTGGTGTGGTAGTCAGAATCATCTCTACACAAGGCAGATGTTACAAGATAAGCGCCGTCAGGCGAAAGACAAGGCAATCCGTAGTCGAAATCACCGGAGGTTACTTGATGGCTTACCAGTTCTTTGGCAAAGTCTACATCGTCGTCAATGTCTATGTAGAAGATATGGGTTCTCGTGTCACCGTAGTATCCTACCCCATCCATCCTGTACGATAGGCGCGTTATGACTCTTATGTCGGTTTCGCCTTCCTTATGAACGGTTTCGCTGTGAGGTTCATCGACACCTAGCTTGGCTTTTGCCTGTTTTATGGCGCGTTCCCTATCTTCTTCCGGGCAGCCCGGGTAAGGCACCCAATCGGGAGGTTTAGCAAAAGCTCCCGCTAGATAGAATAAGCGATTACCATCTCCTGACCAAACAGGCTCGCTCTGGACCTTCTCTTTGGTCTTAGCGCAAATTGCTTCGCCCCCGTTTAGACCTATCAACCAGATTTGGCTTCGAGAAGAACGATCGGATACAAAGGCGATCTTGCTGCCGTCCGGAGACCACCTAGGGGAACGGTCCTTGCCCGAATTTGTAAGTTGAATGTTTCTTCCGGTAACGACCTCAACAAGATGTATGTTTGTTACGTACTCGTTCTCCTTGATTGATTGTCGGACATATGCCAGGAATTTGCCGTCAGGCGAGACTTGCGGATCGCCGTAGCACACCAAGTTGGAAATGTCTTCGGGCTCTAGAGGTCTTTTATGCTTTGAAATGGTCATTGGATGTTCCCCCTTGTAATTGAGATGCACGTTTATATATCATTCAGTCGTGTGCCCTATTCTGGGAGTATTCTCTCACATGAGGGAATAACCCTGTTCTTTAGGTGGTGATTTGCGCTCTTCGAACCTTTGCATCAGACATTCGTAGTAGTAATAGGCGGGGTCTCATTTTGGCTCATCATTTCTTCATCCGAACGCAACACATAGGCAGGTTATATCTTCACTCGCGTAGTAGTTAATAATGGAAAAGAAGAATGCGCTGTCGTTGCCAAATTAATGTGCTTTGAGATTGGTACTCCAATGTAAATTATGCTGAGATCGAAAAAATAGTTGCACACACATGAAGGAGTTTTTCTACAGTTATCGAATGATATATAAGTTATATGGTTTTGGGCAATATCAAAAGAAATGATGGGGGTCAAAGTGTCTGCAAGATACTATAGCCAGGAAATAATCGATGAAATACGGGCCAGGACAGACATAGTTTCCGTGGTGTCCGAATATGTAAAATTGCGCAAGACTGGCAAGAACTACGTTGGATTGTGCCCGTTTCACCAGGAAAAGACGCCTTCTTTTACGGTTGATCCCGAGAAGCAGTTTTTCTATTGCTTCGGGTGTGGTGCAGGTGGGAACATATTTACTTTTCTTATGAAGATGGAGAACATGGGTTTCCCGGAGGCAGTCGAAAAGTTGGCAGCATTGGCAGGGGTAAAACTTCCCGAGCCTGCTCTGAGTTTTGCAGAAAAGAAAAAGAAGGCAGAATTAGACGGTCTGCGCGATGCACTTTCCTTTGCCCATGCAAAGTACAGGGAGATGCTTTATTCTAGGCAAGGATCACGTGCCCTCAAGTATCTTGAGAACCGTGGCATAGTCAGAGACACTATGGACCTTTTCGAACTAGGCTATGCACCTGCCCAGTGGGATTTTATTACGGGACAGAGCGCCAGAGCCAAAATATCTCCCGATTCATTGGTAAAGTCCGGTTTGTGTGTGGAAAAAGAGCCTACTCGTAGAGAACAGTCGGGAGCAGAATCACGTCTGAGTAACATGTACGACCGGTTCCGAGGGCGGATCATGTTTCCCATTTGGAATTCTGTAGGCGAACTCATCGGGTTTGCGGGTCGGGCCATAGGAAATGATGAACCCAAGTACCTGAATTCGCCGGATACACCTTTATTCCACAAGGGAAAGGAATTGTATGCCCTCAATTTGGCAAAAGCAGGAATTCGCAACAGGGGAAGAGTATGTGTGATGGAAGGTTACATGGACGTGATCAGTGCTTTTCAAAATGGCATTGACTACGCGGTAGCGGGGATGGGGACCGCATTTTCAGCTCAGCAGGCAAGATCGCTTTTGCTTTTGTGTGACGATGTGATCTTGGCTTTTGACCAGGATGAAGCTGGAAAGAAAGCAGTCAGACGATGCATAGACGTTTTTCGAGAAGCGGGTGGTAGAAGCAGGGTGGCGGTATTTGAAGGTGCAAAAGATCCCGATGAATACGTGGTTAAGTATGGTGCTTCTAAATTCGAGGAATTAATCACAGGGGCAGTTTCAGATGTAAAGTTCATATACGAAGAAGCCGTAAGAGCAAATGATATCACTACCATTGAGGGAAAACTCAAGGTTAAGGATGTTATCGTGCCAGTGCTTGCTGAACTCGAAAGTGAAGTTGAGATATCTGCCTATGTTTCTGAAATAGCACGGGATCTTGATGTTGCGAAGGAGTCGCTCTATAAAGACGTAGAATCATATAAAAGAAAAAGGCGCAGGGCGGCAGCCAAATCTAGCGATGAGAATGTGTCACACCGTAACCCTATGAGTAACGCAGCAGAAAATGAAGAAGCAAATTTGGCAAGACGTCGTGCAGAGGAAGGAATTATCAAGGTCCTCGTAGAAAAACCTGAATTAGTGAATGTTGCAAAAATGCACCTTACCGGTGAAGATTTTTCGGATGAAAGATGCCGTCTGATGTTTGCAAACTGTGATGATTTCCTTGTGTGGACAGAAAGTCCTGAGATTTCGAATTGGGTTGCCCATATTTGCGCAGAATTTGGGCCGATCGATAAACCGGAACGAGTGCTTAAGGATTGTATAAGAAGAATAAAGGAATTCCGCTTGGCCGAACTGAGAGACGAAATGAGAAGGGCTGAAGAGGATAGAGACCAGGCACGATTGGTCACCATACTGGACGAGTATCAGAAATTACTTAGACAGGTGAAGTCTACAGGGGATGAGAACTTCCATATTTTCCCTGGTGGCTTCTCCGGGAGGGAAGACGGTTGAACAACCTTAGTGCAGAGAGGAATGCGATAAAGGAGCTAATTGCGCTGGGGCAAGGTAAAGGCTTCTTGACGTATAAAGAAATCGCTGATGCATTGGAAGGCCTGGAGATGAGCGAAGAGCAAGTTGACCAGGTCTATCGTGAATTCAGTAAGCTTGGCATAGATGTGTTGAGCGAGAGGCAGTCGGCATCTGGTGCCTTTCATCCGCAGTCGGTAAAAGAACCCGAGGTTGTTGGTGAGGCCTACGAATCGGGACATGAGAGAGTTCGAAAATCAGTCTTGGACACAGAAGAAGAAGTCGAAGATGAGGTTCTAGACGAGGATGAAGAAGATGAGGCCGAAGAGGCCGAAGTCAAAGAAGATGGAGCAGATATCGATTTGTCTGTTCCGGAGGGAGTGGCCTTAGATGACCCGGTCAGAATGTACTTGAAGGAAATCGGTCGAGTTCCCCTCCTTACTGCCGAAGAAGAGGTAGAATTGGCAAAACGCATGGAGATGGGGGATCGAGAAGCGAAGCAGCGCCTCATCGAGTCAAACCTGCGTCTCGTAGTATCTATTGCCAAGAGATATGTGGGTCGCGGAATGGCGTTTTTGGACCTTATCCAGGAAGGCAACATGGGCCTGATTAAAGCCGTTGAGAAGTTTGACTACAGGAAGGGTTACAAACTTAGCACCTATGCAACATGGTGGATAAGGCAAGCCATCACCAGGGCCATAGCTGACCAGGCCAGGACCATAAGGATTCCTGTTCATATGGTAGAGACCATCAACAAACTCGTAAGGACCTCCAGGGAACTGGTCCAGGAACTAGGGCGAGAGCCCACCGCAGAAGAAATCGCGGAAAAGATGGGGATCACGCCTGAGAAGGTGCGTGAGATTCAAAAGATTGCCCAAGAGCCTGTTTCGCTGGAAACGCCTATCGGTGAAGAAGAAGATAGCCACCTAGGGGATTTCATTGAAGATGTGGATGCGCTCGCCCCTGATGAGGCTGCTTCGTACCTGCTTCTTAAGGAGCAAATTGAGGAAGTGCTGTCGGGTCTCAATGACCGCGAACAAAGGGTTTTGCGGCTCCGCTTTGGTCTAGACGACGGAAGACCGCGTACCCTTGAAGAAGTAGGACGTGAGTTTGGCGTAACAAGGGAACGCATAAGGCAAATCGAAGCCAAGGCTTTGCGGAAACTGAGAAATCCTCAAAGGAGCAAGAAACTAAGAGACTATCTCGCCTAGATTGTTAGGATGGGCAAGGCAGTGGAGTGTTGGTGAAAACAGCAGTTTGTTTGGGTATTCAATGTGTATACATGGTGGCCCGGGCGGTTAATCCCTCGGGTCTTCTGCGTTATGAAGGGCTTGGTTTCTGAGTTTAGTGATATAATGGGCTGTGTATGTCCGGAGCACAAGACGCTCAAATACTGCGGCTATGTTCGGGCAAATGGAGGTATGAAAGGAGGGAAGCGCCTTCTAGGCACGTTCAATATGAAAGAAACCATTAACAACAGTGACGGAAAGAGCTCCAAAGACGGCATGGAAGATCGCAATTCGCCCGCTGATATGTCTCTATGGAGCATATTTATTAGCTTTTTTAAGATCGGTGCATTTACCTTTGGCGGAGGATGGGCCATGGTACCTTTGATTCAAAAGGAACTCGTGGACAGACGGGGATGGTTAGATGACTCTGAGTTCGTGGATATATTGGCTATTGCTCAGAGCGGGCCGGGTCCTATTGCTATTAACACCTCTGTTTTGTGTGGTAATAAAATGAGAGGGGTTCCGGGGGCTGTAGTAGCTACTTTGGGTTCTAGCTTACCGTCTTTTCTGGTTATCTTGGTTATAGCTCATTTCTTCCTAAAAGTGAAAGAGTCCACGGCAGTTCAGGCAATCTTCAAAGGCATGAGGCCAGCCATTTTCGGTCTTTTGATTTCCGCTGTATACCAGGTAGGAAAAAAATCCATAAGCAATGCTAGAGACATCGTATTTGCGGCAATAGGCTCGGGGTTGCTTATTTTTCTGGATATCAATCCGATCTTTGTTGTGCTTTTGGCAGCAATTTCCGGTATGTTATATGGAACTTTCGAGCATTCTCGAAGCACTGCGAGTTCCAACGCGACCGAAAATCGTCTCTAGCATCAGCGTTTTCAAATTGAGGTAAAAGTAAAATAAGGTCGGATGCCACAGTGCGTGGCAGATCGCAGATATCTAGGAAGTGAGATGAGTCACTAATGGCGGATGTTTTGCTTCAACTGTTTGTTTCGTTCCTCAAAGTGGGTGCTTTTGCCTTCGGCGGAGGCTATGCTATGATTCCCTTGATTTCCGAGGAGGTCGTTACCAACCGGGGTTGGCTGGCGATGGAGGAGTTCATCGACGTTATAGCCATATCCCAGGGCACTCCCGGTCCCATAGCCATCAATTCCGCCACTTTCGTAGGTTTCAAGGTTGCCGGGGTAATTGGCTCCATGACGGCGACCTTCGGGGTAGTTCTTCCTTCTTTCATAATAATGATGGTTTTGGGCAGGCTCTTTCTTAGGTATAAAGAAGTGCCGCTTGTCAAATATATGTTGTCAGGTATAAGGCCGGTTGTTGTGGCTTTGATCCTGTCTGCTGCTCTTTCAGTGTTGCCCAACTCGATTACAGGGCTTATCCCCGGCATAATCTCTGCAGCAGTTATTGTTGGGATTTTGGTTTTCAACATAGATCCGATTGTTCTTCTAATTTCGGCAGGGGCTCTGGGTTTCTTTATGTACAGATAGAGAACGTGTTTGTGGTGTGGCCATAGGGCGCACGGTATCCTTACGATACGGTTTCCGGTGCGGCTGTGACTTAGGCTATAATATGGAAGAGATAAACTTCATGGTTCAGGGGGTAATTTCAAAATGATTAAGGTAGGTATTAACGGATTCGGTAGCATAGGCAGGCGGTTTTTGAGAGCCTCGAAACGTGCCAAGAATTACGAGGTTGTAGCGCTAAATGATCTGGCCGATCCCAGCAATCTTGCGTATCTCCTTAAGTATGACTCCAATTACGGGACGCTTGATGAAGACGTAACGGTTCAAGGCCAAGGGCTCAACGTAGGAGGCAAGTATATCCACGTATTCTCGCAAAGAGATCCTGCCAACATTCCTTGGAGGGATCTAGGTGTAGATATAGTCCTTGAGTCTACAGGTAGGTTTACAAAGAAAGAGCAAGCAGTTGCCCACATCGAATCGGGAGGGGCAAAAAAAGTAGTTATCTCAGCTCCTGCCAAGGATGAGGATATTACCATCGTAATGGGTGTCAATCAGGACAAATATGATCCTCAAAAGCACCATGTTATCTCGAACGCGTCCTGCACGACTAATGGCCTGGCTCCAGTGGCCAAAGTCCTGGATGAAGTTTTCGGGATTGAAAGAGGCCTCATGACCACTATTCACGCTTATACAAATGATCAAGTCACCCTTGATTTTCCTCATAATGATTTTCGAAGAGGCAGGGCAGCCGCTCTAAACATCATTCCAACAACTACTGGAGCGGCAAGAGCTGTTTCACTGGTTCTTCCACAGTTGGAGGGCAAAATAAACGGAATGGCTTTTAGAGTGCCTACTCCTACAGTTTCCGTAATCGATCTCACCTGCGAACTTTCTAAGTCGTGCGATGCTCAGGAAATCAACAAGGCGTTTGAACACGCAGCCGCAAATGAGCTCAAAGGGATTTTGGGCATATCCTATGAGCCGCTAGTTTCAACAGACTACAAAGGAATGAAGGAATCTTCCATAGTAGACGCACTCTCTACCCAGGTAATAGGAGACAAAATGGTCAAAGTCATCGCCTGGTACGACAACGAGTGGGGCTACTCAGAGCGCCTAGTCGACCTAATCACATACATCATTTCATGAAGCAAGGGGGACGGTACTTTCTGCTTCACTTTCTGCTTCACTTTCTGCTTCGGCCAACCATGAGCCAGCAAGCAAAGAAAGCAGAAGTACGTTGGCTTGGATATAGACGCCCTAAGAAGTCCTTTAGCGCACCACAATAATGGACGGGTGTTTCATCATGAGGAGGTGTTGGAGTTTGGATGTGTCCGGGAAGGCTTGTTTGTGTCGAGTAGACTTCAATGTGCCTATAGCAGACGGTATGATCGTTGACGATACGCGGATCCGGGCATCTTTGCCTACGATAACGTGGCTTATGGAACACGACGCTAGATGTGTCCTCATATCTCACCTGGGAAGACCGAAGGGCAAGGTAGTTCCGGAACTAAGAATGGACCCGATAGCTGCGCGCCTCTCCGAACTTCTTGGGGCGGATGTTCGAAAACTAAATGATTGCGTTGGTGATGAAGTAGCCCGGGCAGTAGCATCAATGAAGCCTGGCGATGTGCTGCTTTTGGAAAATGTCCGGTTTTATCCTGAAGAAGAAAAAAACGATACAGAGTTTGCTCGAAAACTAGCTGCACCTTTTGATCTCTTCATCAACGACGCCTTTGGCACTGCTCATAGGGCTCACGCTTCTACAGTAGGAGTCACCAAGTTTCTACCTGCGTACCCCGGATGCTTGATGAAACGTGAGATAGAATCTCTGAGCAGATTGTTGATGTCGCCCGAACGTCCTTTTGTTGCTGTTATAGGAGGGGCAAAAGTATCTGACAAACTAGGGGTGTTAGAGAATCTTCTGGATAAGGTCGATGTGCTCTTAATCGGAGGCGGTATGGCCAATACATTTTTAATGGCCAAGGGCCTTGACGTAGGTCAGTCTCTTTGCGAGAAAGAGAAGAGGGAAGACGCTCTCAGGATTATGGAAAAGGCTAACAATCTGGGCAAAGACTTGTTGCTTCCGGTAGATCTGGTGGTTGCTGAAAAACCGGAGGCAGGGGTTTCCTGCAAAGTGGTCTCTCCCCAGAGCATTCCGGAAGACATGATGGCTCTCGATATAGGTCCAAAGACCCGTCGAGAGTTTTCCCAGGCGATATCCAAAGCCAAGACCGTCTTTTGGAACGGGCCCATGGGAGTATTTGAGGTGGAGCAGTTTCGAGGAGGGACTTTGGAAGTGGCCGCTGCCGTAGCCGGCGTTGACGGTTTTACAGTCGTGGGCGGAGGCGACTCTTTGGCGGCCGTAGAGATGGCGGGATGCTCAGACAAGATAAGTCACCTATCAACTGGAGGAGGAGCGTCTCTTGAGTTCTTGGAGGGTAGAGAGCTTCCGGGAATCAAGCCTTTGCGCCTTGGAACTTGCGATTGAACATTTGGATTATTTCTAGGGAGAGAAAAAATGCGAAAACCACTTATCGCTGCCAATTGGAAGATGAACAAAAACATAGGGGAAGCGGTGTCTTTTGCCGGTGTTTTTGCAGAAAGATTGTACAGACGATTCCCCGACAAAGACATACCTGTAGATGTGTTGGTGTGCCCGACATTTTTGAGCATTCCGGCGCTATGTGCCTTGTTCTCTAATGAACCGATAGATATAGGAGCCCAGAACATGTACTGGGAGGAAAAAGGCGCTTTTACCGGCGAGGTTTCTCCACGAATGTTGAAAGATGCGGGCTGTTCATATGTTATCGTTGGGCACTCAGAGAGGCGCCATATATTTGGAGAGACCGACGACGACGTTGCAAAGAAGGCAAGGGCTGCCTTGGACCACGGATTGCGCCCCATTATATGCGTAGGGGAGACCTTAGAAGAAAGAGAAGACGGAAAGACTACTGATGTGGTTTCTCAGATGGTAGAAGCGGCTTTTTCTTTGGTTAGGCCCGAGGAGATTTTGTATTGTACGGTTGCCTATGAACCCTACTGGGCTATAGGGACCGGTAAGGAAGCCCGGCCTGACGATGCGCAAGAGGTTGTACTCGGTATAAGGGGTAAAATTGACCATCTCTACAAAGAGGATTTGTCTGGGGATCTAAGAGTTCTATATGGCGGAAGCGTCAAATCTGCGAATGTTCGCTCCTTTATGTCAAGAGAATGCATTGACGGAGTGTTGGTAGGTGGGGCGAGTTTGGACCCTGACGAGTTCTTCAAAATAGTTGAAGAAGGATACAAGGCTAGGAGGCAATTTCTGTAGTCTTTACTTAGTTTAGATATTGTGAGGTGTGGGGGAATCGAAGTGTCAAGACCCAGACCGGTTGTATTGGTGATACTTGATGGATGGGGCATTTCTCAGACTGCCCCCAGCGCAGTAACTGAGGCGAACATCCCTTGCTTCAGATCGCTTGGCGTAGAGTACCCTAGCGCTTCTTTGGAAGCGTCCGGAGAGGCGGTAGGACTTATGCCGGGGCAGATGGGCGACTCCAATGTGGGTCACCTTAATCTTGGAGCGGGTAGGATCGTCTATCAGGACTTGGTCAGGATATTCAACGACATAAAGACCGGGGACTTCTACAAGAACAAGGCTTTGCTTTCAGCCATGGATAATGTGATAGAAAAAGGCTCGGCCCTTCATGTAATGGGTCTTTTGTCTGACGGCGGAGTTCACAGTCATGAAGAGCACCTTTATGCTATCTTGGAGATGGCTAAGGCAAAAGGTGTTAAACAGGTGTTTGTACATGCGTTTCTCGACGGCAGGGATGTCCCCCCGCAGTCGGCATCTACCTACCTTGAGCGTCTTGAGAAGAAACTGGAAGACATAGGCATTGGGACAATATCTTCTATAGTCGGTCGATATTGGGCTATGGATAGAGATAAGCGATGGGATAGGACAAAAGCGGCGTATGATCTACTGACTTCCGGAACAGGCCGCACAGCGCCGGATTGGCGAACCGCTTTGGAAACGGCTTATGGGCAAGGCGAGACTGACGAATTTGTGAGTCCTACTGTTATTGATAGGTGCGGAAGTTTTAAGACGGTGGACGATGGAGATTCTCTCGTGTTTTTCAATTTTAGGGCTGATCGAGCCCGTCAAATTTCCCATGCCTTCTGCGATAGAGAATTTAGAGAATTCGAGCGCGAAAAGCATCCTGACATTTTGTTTGTAGGGATGCTTTGCTATGAAGAGCATCTTGAGGGACTCTTCGCATACTCCCCATTGGTCCTCAAAAACACATTGGGTGAGGTAGTTTCAGATGCCGGTTTAAGGCAACTGCGGATAGCAGAGACTGAGAAGTACGCCCACGTTACCTTCTTCTTCAACGGAAAAAGAGAACAGCCCTTTCCCGGGGAAGATTGGTGTCTCATTCCATCTCCAAAAGTGCCTACTTACGACCAAAAGCCGGAGATGAGCGCCTTCGAAGTAACAGAAGAGGTTCTCAGGAGACTTGAAACGGGAGTTTACGATCTGGTTATCTTAAATTACGCAAACCCCGATATGGTAGGACACACGGGGTGTTTCGAGGCTGCCACAAAGGCACTTGAGGCTGTCGATCAATGCTTGAGCCGCCTTCTGCCTGCAGTGGTCGCAATGGGTGGTGTTGCTCTTCTGGTTTCCGATCACGGAAATGTAGAGGAATTGACTAAGCCTGGAGATACCTCAGGTTGCGATGAGAGCCAGAATCATACATACCATACATCAAACAAGGTGCCATGCATTCTCGTGGCGAAAAAGGACGAACACAGTAACAAACTGCTGATAGATGGCAGGCTAGTTGGGGGTATTGCTGACGGTATACTATCTGATGTGGCCCCGACTATCCTCGATATATTGGAACTGGAAAAGCCTCAAGAGATGGATAGAAATAGTCTGATAGTATATGAAAAAGGGAGACTCACGATCGGCAGATAACATAGGAGGCGGGCGTATGAGCGTAATAGTGGACGTTAAGGCTAGGCAGATACTTGATTCCCGTGGCAATCCTACTGTAGAGACCGACATCATACTTAGTGACGGATCTTTGGGAAGAGGGATGGTGCCGTCCGGTGCATCGACCGGGACCCATGAAGCTTTAGAGCTGAGAGATGGCGGGAAAGCATTTGGAGGCAAGGGCGTTAAGAAGGCAGTTTCGAACGTGAACCAAGTTATAGCGCCAGAGATCATAGGACGTGACTCGTCATGCCAACAAGAGATCGATAACTTGATGATCGAACTAGATGGCACATCAAACAAGTCAAAACTAGGCGCTAATGCCATACTATCAGTTTCCATGGCAGTTGCTGATGCATCCGCGCAATCGAGGGGTCTTCCTTTATATAGATACCTAGGAGGTATCCAATCTAGAGTGCTCCCGGTACCTTTTATGAACATACTAAACGGGGGAAAGCATGCCGACAACAATGTTGATATCCAGGAGTTTATGATCGTGCCGTCCGGCGCGGACACGTTTTCAAGTGCGCTCCAAATGGCGGTTGAAGTATATCACTGCCTCAAAAGCATATTGAAATCCAAAGGCTATTCTACCGCAGTAGGCGATGAAGGCGGATTCGCGCCTGACCTCGGTTCCAATGAGGAGGCCCTAGGGCTTTTGGTTGAGGCGATTCGGAAGGCAGGTTACAGACCGGGGGTCGACTGTAATCTGGCTATAGACGCTGCGGCTTCGGAATTCTACAAAGATGGTAAGTATGTCCTTGAAGGGGAGAAATGGACAGGAACTTCCGCACAACTTGTCGAGAAGTATACCTCATGGGTGAAATCCTACCCTATAGTATCGATAGAGGACGGTTTATCTGAAGATGATTGGGAAGGCTGGGTTGTGCTGACCAAGGCACTGGGAGAAAAGGTGCAGATCATTGGCGATGACCTTTTCGTTACTCAAAGAGAGAGGATTGAAAAGGGAATCACCGTGGGGGCGGCTAACTCAGTTTTGATAAAGCTGAATCAAGTAGGCACTATAACCGAGACCCTGGATTCGATTCAAATCGCTGCTAATGCCGGATATAGATGGCTCGTTTCTCACAGGTCTGGTGAGACAGAGGACTCATTCATAGCAGATCTGGCCGTAGCAACTTGCGGCGGCCAGATAAAGACAGGTGCTCCGTGCCGCAGCGAGAGAGTGGCGAAATACAACAGGCTCCTAAGGATCGAGGAGGAGATTGGGCGTTTCGCGGTGTATGGTGGCAAGTTGTAAATGTAGACTTGGCACGGGGTGCGGTGTTACAATCGGATAGCTGGTTTGTTGCCTAAAGCGAGGTGAATTGGGTGGAGATTGCGATAAGAATCGTTCACGTTATTGCGGCGGTAGGTCTTATAGTGCTTGTCATTTTGCAGCCGGGTAAGTCTGCAGGGCTTAGCCTATTTGGGGGAAGCGAGGGCACTGTTAGGCGGAAGAAAAAGGGCCGTGAAGAATTCTATGCCAAATTGACCGTGTACTTTGCAGTCGCATTTTTAGTATGTTGTGTCGCCCTTACTTTTGTAAGGCAGGGCTAGAATACAACCGCTAGAAGCATTGGAAAGGAGATATAGGGCATGATTAGCTCGGAGTGGGCAATAGCTGCACTTATAGCAGGGGCTATTGCTCTTTTGTTCGCAATATTCCTTCGTTCTAAAGTATCGGCACAGGATCCGGGTTCTCACGACATGGTGGAGATATCCAATGCGATACATGAAGGCGCTATGACGTTTCTCAAGAGAGAGTATAAGTCGCTGGCTATATTCGTAGTCGCAGTGTCTGTGATCATATTTATAGCGGGATATTTCACTCCTCCCGATGCCATGCGGCCCGAGACTGCGATAGCGTTTATAATCGGATCGCTAACGTCAGCTCTTGCGGGTTACATAGGTATGCAAACCGCTACCATGGCAAACGTGAGGACTACCGAAGCCGCGAAGAAAGGCACTGTGGGCGCTCTGGACGTGGCTTTTTCTGGCGGATCCGTAATGGGTATGACAGTTGTGGGCCTAGGTCTTGTGGGGATAAGTATTGTGTACTTTCTTTTCGGGGATCCTACTGATCCGGCCTCTTTTGGAGTTGTAAACGGGTTTGCTTTTGGAGCAAGTTCAATTGCCCTTTTTGCGAGGGTCGGCGGGGGAATCTACACTAAAGCTGCCGACGTAGGTGCAGACCTTGTCGGTAAGGTCGAAGCTGGGATCCCAGAAGATGATCCTAGGAACCCCGCAGTGATTGCAGATAACGTAGGCGATAACGTGGGCGACGTGGCTGGTATGGGTGCAGACCTCTTTGAGTCATATGTAGGTTCAATAATAGCTGCGATGGCCATGGGTGTCTTGATGACAGATCCACAGGATGCATTGTTTGCTATAATTCTTCCGCTTCTTGTTGCTGCGGGAGGAGTTGTGGCGTCCATTCTTGGCACGTTTTTCGTGCGAATGAGGATGTCCAAACCATCGACTGCGTTGAGGATAGGTTCTTTTTCGTCTAGCGGATTGGTCTTAGTCATTACATTTGGCATTATATACTACTTCACAGGAGCGGCTACTCTCTTCTGGCCGATTTTGGCCGGAGTGGTGGCGGGCGTTTTGATAGGACTTGTGGCGGAGTACTACACGTCTGCCGATTATCCTCCGGTAAGAGCTATTGCTGAGGCTTCTGAGACCGGAGCTGCAACCAACATCATTCAGGGGCTAGCTGTCGGTATGAAGTCCGTTGCTGTTCCCATTATACTAGTAGCTATTGCAAGTCTAGTGGCATTTAAGTTTGGAAATGACAGCGGGTTTGGCGGTCTTTACGGAATCGCCTTGGCTGCTGTAGGCATGCTTTCTACTACCGGCATGACGGTTTCGGTTGACGCTTATGGGCCGATTGCCGATAACGCAGGCGGCATTGCAGAAATGACTCACCAAGACAAGAGCGTGCGCGAGATAACTGATGCACTTGACTCACTTGGGAATACTACTGCTGCACTGGGTAAAGGTTTTGCAATTGGTTCTGCCGCTCTTACTGCGCTGGCGTTGTTTGCGGCGTATTCGCAAGCAGCAGGCCTAACTTCAATTGATATTCTAAACGCGCACGTTATCGCCGGTCTCCTCATAGGTGGGATGCTGCCCTTCCTATTCTCATCCATGGCGATGGAGGCCGTTGGAAAGGCTGCTTATGAGATGGTGGAGGAAGTACGCCGTCAATTCAGAGAGATCGCTGGTCTAATGGAGGGTAAAGCAAAACCCGACTATGCGAAGTGCGTGGATATCTCGACCGCAAGTGCGTTGAAGCAAATGGTGGTTCCGGGAGTGATGGCTGTAGGTGCGCCGATTCTGATCGGATTTGTCCTGGGGAAAGAAGCCCTAGCCGGTCTTTTGGCGGGAAGCCTTGTTTCCGGGGTGCTAATGGCGATATTCCTAGCGAACTCAGGCGGTGCCTGGGATAATGCGAAGAAGTACATTGAGGCAGGCAACCTTGGTGGAAAAGGTACCCCGACTCACGCGGCAGCTGTCGTTGGCGATACTGTCGGCGATCCGTGCAAGGATACGGCAGGTCCATCGCTCAATATATTGATTAAACTCATGAGCATTGTCGCTTTGGTTTTTGCTTCGTTGTTTAAGTAAGCCAGCCAAAATGGGACATCTGCATAGGCATCGCAGATGTCCCTTCGTTTCACCGTTCACCGCGTTCTTAGTACGGTCCTGTGTAAAGAAAGGGGAGTGAGGTTTTGACCAGAGATGAGATTCTTTCAGAAGTCCGCAGTCGAGTAAAAACGAATAACCTATACAAACACATTTTAGCTGTAGAGGCTGTCATGCGGCGCTTGGCTCGCTACTTTGGGGAAGATGAGGAAAGATGGGGAGCAGCCGGGCTCCTTCACGATATCGACTATGAAGAAACAAAGAACGATCCTGACATGCATAGCATCCAATCAGGGGAGATCGCAGCGGAGCTTGGCTTTGATAGTGAAATCGTAGAAGCGGTCAAAGCTCACAATGAGATTCATGGTTTGCCGAGGAGTTCAAGAATGGCTAAGGCTCTCTACTCTGCTGATCCCTTGACAGGCCTAATTGTTGCATCCGCATTGATTTCTCCTGAGAAGAAACTTTCTGCCATAGACACGGACTTTGTCTTAAACAGGATGGGAGAGAAATCTTTTGCCAGAGGAGCGAATCGAGAGGCCATAAAGGCGTGTTCCGAACTTGGATTGACCGTGCGTGAGTTTGTGAGTCTGGGTCTAGAAGCTATGAAAGGTATATCTGATGACCTAGGCCTCTAATCTCGTGTCAGCTTGTTAGCGGGCGTCTGTTTTTGGCTTGGGCGCATATGCGGACTCTGCTAACCTGGCTAGAACGTCGCACTCATTTATCTACTCGGCATAATTCCAATCAAAAGGTGTATGAAAGATGAAAGAAGATGACAATGTAAAGGTAGTTGTGCGAAATCGGCGTGCTCGACACGACTATTACATCGAAGAAACCATAGAGGCAGGCATAGCTCTTATCGGTTCTGAAGTGAAATCCCTGCGGATGGGTAGAGCTAGCTTGCAGGATAGCTATGCCGAGATAGTAGGCAATGAAGTGATTCTTCGCAACGCTCATATCGATCAATATGAACCTGCAGCCAGGTTTAATCATGACCCTCTAAGACCTAGACGGCTGCTTCTCCATAAAAACGAGATAAGGCGGTTGGCGTCCAAAGTATCTCAAAAGGGATACACGCTTATCCCGCTATCTATATACTTCCGAGATGGCAAAGCCAAGGTTGAATTGGCGGTTGCGAGAGGTCGTAAAACATACGACAAGCGGGAAGCCATTAAGCAAAGAGATATACAGCGTGAAAGCGAAAGGGTTGTGCGAGGCCGGGATGACTATTGAGCGGTTCCAGGCGTTTTCGCAGAATGTTGTATCTGCCGGGGGGCTCGTGGCTTTATGCGATGGTGCATTGTCCTACCGCAGGAATCATGCTACAATATCATTGAGTTAAATTATGGGGGCGATACAGGTTCGACGTAGGTAGTTGGGTTTGAGCAGCGAGCATGGGAGCCGTACCCATTAAAGCGGCAAACAAATAACTGCTGATACAAATTACGCACTGGCTGCTTAAATAAGCGGTCACGGTACCGGAGAGAAAGCTTCCCTATCTCCGTGTTGCCGTCACTAGGGAAGATACCCATGTGGGGTTGCTCGGGACCACCTGGGGAAATGAATTCTGAGCTAGCGAGTTGGGAAGCCCGCTCCGGGGCGTCTCATCTTGCGATAACAAATCCGGAGCTACGCTCGTAGAGACTGATGCCTGGTTACTTGCGGACGAGGGTGCAATTCCCTCCGCCTCCACCATAAAAGAACTGAAATATTGATACAATATAAACTCCTTGATTTCAAGGGGTTTTGCTTATTTTTTTGCCCCAAAATAATGACGATTAGGCTAAGT
>JAGPNG010000020.1 GCA_018052475.1 Candidatus Fermentithermobacillaceae bacterium | reverse complement strand
GGGGGAACTCTCATAAAGAGTGACCGGGATTCAGGCACCTCCTTCGTATCAGGCTTAGGGCCGGTATTCATGTTCCGAAACCAATTTCCGTCGCGCTGTTGGTTCGAATGAATAAAGAGCCAATGTGAAGTGGTGAAATGAGAATCCGGTGAAATGAACCTTGCGGCGCTAATTCTACGTGGAGCATCGGTTCTCCTGCTAAAATTGAGAGAGCCGCTCCACAAATGTGCAGCATACGGGCTATTTACATATATGTGTGATTTGCAGATAGATTCATCTTGCGATATGCTCCAAGGTAATTAAATGGCCGGTGAGGTTCAGGCCTGAGATTTTGTGAGGCAGGATTTTGCTTTTCATTGCGGTAATATGTTAAAGGCAAGATTTGAGGCGAGTAAGCGAAACGGAGGAATTTGATTGTCAGAAAGAATCATTGGACACTTTGACCGGGGTGCTTTTGAATCTTTTGTCGATGAGATGATGCAAATACATAAGGTCCCGGGCGTCTGCGTGGGAATCGTGTATAAAGGCGACGTAGTGTATGTAAAAGGATTCGGTTACAGAGATTTGGAGAACAACCTGCCCGTAAGCGGAAACACTGTGTTCGGGATTGCGTCGGTTACTAAGTCTTTCACTGCCCTTGCGGTAAACCAGCTATCTGAAAAGGGGCTGCTATCTATAGAGGATCCGGTAAGAAAGTACCTGCCGGGTTTCAATGTGCCCGATCCGCGCTTTTGCGGGAAAATACTCATACACAACTTCTTGACCCACACGGCTGGGATCCCGCCTTTGCCCTCGCTCAACTATGCCATCATAGAGAGCACCCGGCCCGACGAGGGTGACGAATCGCAAGCCGCCGGTTGTGACGAGCACCGCAAGAGTTTCAGGTTCAAAGACGTAGACGGTCTTTGTGAATTCATAGCCACCTACGAGTATAAGCTTTTGGGTGCCCCCGGCGAGTTTTTAAGCTATTCAAACGACTGTTTTGGCCTGTTGGGTTCGATAATCGAAAAAACCTCAGGCGAAACCTATGAAGATTACCTTCAAGAGCATATTTTAGGGCCTTTGGGCATGGGGCATACGACTACAAGACTTGAGAAGTTGCAGGAGTTTGATGAGGTTACCCGCCTTTACTACAAAGACGCTGATGACAACTTGTGTGTATCAGACAATTGGCAGGTGGCCCCGGCTTTTACTGCCTGTGGGTTCCTCAAATCATCTGTTTTTGACCTTTTGCCGTACGTTAACCTCTATATCAATCGTGGCCGAGCAAATTCTTTTCAGATCGTGTCTCCGACTTCAGTCGGAAGAATGGTTACGCCGTACTACCCTTACAATCCGGACCAATGGTACGGGTATGGATTCACTGTAAGGCCCGACTACCACGGGGTAACCTTGGTGCAACACAGCGGTTCTTTGAAAGGAGTGGCTTCAAACATAGGCTACGTTCCCGAAAAAGACCTAGGCGTCGTGGTTCTTTCAAATATGACAGGATTTCCTGCCAGCAAGGTTTGGCTTGGAGCAGTCAATCTGTGTCTCGGACTGGATGTTAGGACGCCGATAACTGAGAAAACCGTAGTCTCTCAGCCCGAAGCCAGATTGCTCAAGTTTGTAGGGACTTATCGCTCGGGTGAAGGCGCCTGTATTAGAATCCACATGGTTGGAGACGAGCTTAAGGCAACTATAGATTCCAAAACCTATTCAGTAGAGCCGACCGGACCGGATACTGCGGTTATAGTCATAGAGGGAGTGGACAACTTCATCAGACTGCTTACCGATTGCGATGGTACGGTTTGGGCTTTGAGATATGGTTCCCGAATAATACTAAAGGCAGAAGATGATTCCGGCGTTTCATGTTCCATCTAGGAAAGACCATCGCCGGTGGCTTGCGCCGAGGTAAAAGGAACCCCTTGCAGGCCACCGGTTGTTCCGGAGAGATCATTGCTCCATGATGCGCCTTATTTCTTCGAGAAAAAGGCTGTTTTCCTCAGGCGTGCCTACCGAAACTCTAAGGCAGTTTTTGAGCGATGGCTTATGTGAGTAGCTCCTTATTCCTATCCCGGAGCGTGACTTAAGCTCTTCCATTACGGTTTCCGCCGGCTTCTCGGTGCGAAAGAGTATGAAATTCGTGTCTGAAGGGAAAGGTTCGATTCCCTTTATCTGCAAAAGTCCCTCAAACAGCCTGCTTCTTTCTTTTATGGTGTATTCTATGATGTCTTGCCTGTATTCTTGGTTTTCCAAAGCTACTTGAGCCACGGTCAGCGATAGCGAATTCATGTTAAAGGCTTCTCTTACCTTGTTAATCTCGTACGCCAATTCGGGTGAAGTGACAGCATATCCCACCCTTACTCCTGCAAGACCATATGATTTGGAAAACGTCCTCATTATTATCACATGTGGATACTTCTTAAGCAGGCAAAAAGCGTTATTCTCAGCAAAATCCCAATACGCTTCATCTATGGCGACTACCATTTTGCTGGACTTCACCAAGGACTCGATTTCAGACATAGGAAACGAGTTCCCTGTAGGGTTATTGGGGTTACAGACAAACAAAATGCCCAAAGGGCCTGTATCGCCCGATGGATCGGAAACTTGGGATGGCAGGTTTGTTTCTCTCAAAAGAGCTGTGACGTCCAATTGAAATCCCTCAAGCAACGGCACTTCAAAAAACGGAACACCTTGGGCGATCGCGCATCCTTTGTACGAATCAAAGGTAGGAACAGGAGCAACTACTTTCCCGCCTACTCCAAACGCTTTGACGCACAGGCTTATGATTTCATCGAGTCCATTGCCTAAGACTATCATTTCCGGTTCTACCCCTAGATGCGAAGCAAGAGAATTCCTGAACTCGTCCATGTGTTGTGCAGGGTAGCGGTTAAAATCTACATCCAAAAGACGTTTCATTGCGATTTCTTTCAACTTAAGAGGAAAATCAAACGGGCATTCGTTTGCGTTTAGCCTGACCTTGTATTCGTAGAAAACTTCGCTGAAAGGCTTCATCTTCTTCAAGTCTTCTCTAAAGCGGATAGGCACTTGGTATTTCACCTCACATTTGTTTCTATGGATGTACGTATTTGTCGATACCTAAGGACGCTGCGCTGGATTTCCTAAGGTACATGCTTTACATACGGAATCGGTTGCGGATCGAGCCTTAATTCTTTTGGCGAAGCGATGCACCTTACTGCCATTACTTTGACTCCCGCTTCCTGGGCTTCATCCAGAGCGCCTGCAAATTTAGGGTCCATTTTTCTATGTGCGGTAACCTTAGTTACGTCTTCCCTTTGGGCAATGAACATAACTCCCGTGCTCATCCGCGGTGAGGATAGCGCGGCGAGCTCTCTGACGTGCCTGGCGCCCCGCTTGGTAGGTGCGTCAGGGAAAAGTCCTATTCCGTCTATGCATAGGTTGACCGATTTTACTTCAAGCAAAAACGGCCGGCATTTGGGACCCATAAGCAGGAAGTCAAAGCGGCTTGTAGGCGTTTTCTTTGCGGCGGACGTTTTTTCATCGTCTCGAAGCATGAGTCCTTGTTGCGAGAAATTTGTATTACGTTCCGGGTCTATAAGGCTTATCGCACGTTCGAAGGTCACTTCTCTTTGGATTTGCGTGTAACCTGAGAATTCTCGAAGAACTCGCTTTCGCAAGGCGACCTCAAATATGTCATTGGGGTATCTTGTGTCCACACATACCCATATATCTTCGAACGCCGCAAGCACCAGGTCATACGCTGTCTTTCGCGTAGACTTCTTTGCCTCCGAATTGGGATTTATGTGCCTAACCATTACCTTGTTGCCTGAAAAGAGCAATTCCTCGAGTCTACCCGGATCGGAAACGTGAGCTTCTACTATCTTGCCGTTTACGTTTACTACCGCCAGAAATCTATTTGGCCTGGAAACGAGGGTTCCTAAATGCAGATCGCCAAAAGGGATAGAGACAATGCCATCTTTGATAGAAATGGGTGTTTTGCTAAGCGACGATTCCATAGCCTTGCCTCCATATGAAAGAATAGATACGTTGATAGAAAGACCAAAAGCCATGTCCGGATCCATTTTGGCGTTTCACGAGGTACTTTTCTACAAGCGTAGGGGATGTTCCTTTAGATTTGGCTTTTTTGTCGCCATCTATCGTATAATCTGAAGATGGCAACTGATGGGAGATTAGGTTGGGTCTAGATGGGGTGTGTGCGTAGATGTCAGAAGGCGAATACTCGGCTCAGGCTCGAAAAGTGCGGATCGGGCTTTCGACGCTATATTTTCTTACATATCTATCTCTGGGTGTTTATTGGACCTATGGAAACATATACTTTCGAGGTCAGGGTCTTTCGGTCTCAGAGATCGGCGTGTTGAACGCAGTGTACTATGCTGTGGCGATTTTGGGGCACCCTTTCTTCGGGCTCATATATGATAGGGTATCTAACAAGTATAAGGTAATAGCGTTTACCTCAATTCTTGCTTCAGTGTCTGCTTTTTTGGTTCCCTTGCAGACAAGCATGCTTTTGCGAGTAGTCGTCTATGGATCCTTTTCGTTGTTCCTTTCAAGCCTTATGCCCCTTTTGGACGCGTGGACTTTGATCTGGTGCCACGAGGGTGATCATCCGTTTGAAAGGATCAGGCTTTGGGGTTCTTTTGGGTATCTTTTTTCGTCTGTGCTCGGCGGCACGTTGCTCGAGCGGCTCGATCTGGTATGGGCATACTTCACTCCGTCTTTGGTGCTCGGTGTGATTTGTGTCGCTGTGATCGTGTTCCATAAGACCGGAAGCTTGCCGTCGAAAGAGGCATCACGTTCTTTGTCCCAATCTTCAGGCGGAACTAAGGAACTCAGAGATGTGATCCGAAGCGGTCCTTTCTTGCGCCTTGTGGCTATTAGTTTTTTCTATAGAATTGCTCTAACCGGTCCAATGAGCCTTTTGACCGTTTATTTTGACCATAACGGGTTGAGCGCCGTGCAAATCGGTTATGCGATGATAATAGGCGGCCTGAGCGAGATGTTTGTCATAATCTGGAACCAAAAACTCTTCGAATATATGAGCGGCGATACATTGCTTGCGGTTTCTATGCTAACTTCCGGGGTGAGATGGGTATTTCTGATCTCTGCCAAGAACCCTTTCGGACTTCTGGCTACGCAAGTATTTGAAGGTTTGAACTACATGCTCTTTTATCTGGTTGCCGTTCAAAAGGTGACTAGTTTGTTTCCCAAAGAACTTGCGGGAGCAGGACAGACCATTTTTGGCTCAGTGTTTTACGGATTAGGTCCTGTCATAGGTTCGCTTGCTTCGGGTATTATGGTAGATAGGATGGGATTTGAACGATCTTTTGGGCTATTTTCGCTTTTGTGTTTCTTTGTAGGCTTGGTTCACATTATCACTACTAAGTACCTGGCTGTAAAGGGCAATGAAGGATAAACTGAGAAAAAAGGACTTGTGAGAAAACTGCGGGGCGAGGATTTTTTGCGCTGATGTCGAATTTCTGCTGTCTAGGCACGTAGAAAGGGCGAATGACCGTGAAGGGCACATTGATAAACACCGCTGCAATTATCGTAGGCACGGCCATAGGGTTGATCGTCGGGGACAGATATCCTCAAAGGATGAAAGAAACTGTGATGAGCGGCCTAGGCCTTGTTACCAGCATCTTAGGGATAGACATGGCTCTTACCACTGAGAATATCTTGTATCCCTTGGCCGGTATAGCTCTTGGCGGCATCTTGGGCGAGATAATAGATCTCAATATGTGGGTGAATAAGCTGGGTGAGTTTTTGGAGCGGAAGTTCTACAAACTAGATGCAAAAAAAGAGAAGAATCCGTCAGGCGTCGATGCCCGCTCAGAAGGAGTGTTTGCAAAAGGGTTTGTCACAGCATCCCTTTTGTTTTGCATAGGCCCTATGGCAATCATAGGCGGCATCCAAGACGGTCTTACGGGAGACTTCAGCACTTTGGCGGCAAAAGCTACCATCGACGGATTTACTTCAATAGCTTTTGCTTCCTCACTTGGAATTGGCGTAGGCTTTTCTTGTGTGCCCGTTTTTATCTATCAAGGTGCGATAACCTTGGGCGCGGGGTTTTTTAGCCAAATCTTGAGCGCTCAAATGGTGACCGAGATGACCGCGGTAGGCGGACTGTTGCTTTTTGCCATTGGTCTTGGGCTTCTTGGAATTAAGGAGATTAGAGTCGCGAATCTCCTCCCGGCGATACTCATAACGCCTGCGATTTGTTACCTTGTATCCCTATATCCCTAGTTGCCGTGAGGGCAACAAATGTTTGCCGAAGAGAACTTGAGATGTAAAAAGGGAGCGTGATTTTACCGGTGTATGATTTAGGCGAACCTCCTCCTGCATCCACGCTTGATCCCTTCTCGGCAGGAAGGACCCTCATTTGGGCTTTTTTATGTGAAACCTTAGTCTTAATGCTGACCTATAGTTTGGGCGCCGTCATGTTCGCGGATGCTGAGGACTGGGTCTTAGAGATTATCTGCATCGTGATTGGTTATGTAGTGGTCATCTACATGTTGTCTAGGGCAAGCGTAAAAAGAGGACTGCATCCTACTGAGGTTTTTCGTTTGAAGAAGGTAGAGATAAAGGACGCATTCTCTTTAGTTCTTCTCGGCGCTGGGCTTATCTCGGTAGAACTTCTGGTCATAAATGTCTTGGACATTTTTCTCAAAGGCAAAATAGGACAGTGGGCAGCCCTTTTTCCATCTACCGAATTAGAAGGTTCTTTAGTTCCCGCCGCCATATTGCTTGTTGTGATCGTGCCCTTAGTTGAAGAAATGGTCTTCAGAGGTTTCTTGTCAAAGGCGTTTTCTGGGTGGGGGCCTGGATGGGCTGTTGTTTTCCCTGGGATCGTTTTTGCTTTGTTTCATCACCCTGTTGGCATGGTGGGCGCATTTTGCATAGCATTAATCTGCGGAATCATGGCGCTAAATTACGATTCCATCATCCCCGGCATCTTTGTGCACGCAGGGTGCAACTTCATGGTCGTGCTCATAGAGTTCATCATGACTTCTGTTTCATCATCAGCTTCAGTCGCGGTTTTGATTTGCATCACTATCGCCGGTAGTGTGTCTTTGATCTTTCTTCGGTCAAAATTGGCAGATCTGTGGCATGATTTGAAGCGGTACTGGTTGCAGTTCAAGGAGAAACCCGCCTTTAGGGAGAATCTTGGGTCTTTGGCAAGAAATTGGGCTTGGATGGTGATTTTTGCCGGTCTATTGGTGAGGATAGGGCAGATCGTCTATGTAACCGTTCGCGGAGCATGACAGGAGCCTATGGCTAGATCGTCTGTCTTGGACGAAGAAGTATCGCCAATCAAGCCTGTTTTTAGGAGGTGAGATTTTCCCGTGGTATCCGGCACCAGCGGTAAGAAATTGGAGTTTGCAAATCGGGTGTTCGGCAAATCTTGTCTTGATATGAGTGAACTGCCCGACGGCGTTGTTTCCCTTACGGTGACTTCTCCGCCGTATTGGAACGCAATTGACTACGATAGGCATATAGAAAACCCGGATGAGAATTACCGAACTAGGCAGTATTCTGTCGGGTTCGGAGACTACGGTGAGTACCTCCAATGGTTAGACGCAGTTTGCGCCGAGGTATTTCGGGTAACCAAACCCGGGGGATTTATGGCTCTCGTTGTAGGTACTGTGCTATTTGAAGGAAAGCACTATCCTTTGCCTTTTGATTTGGTATCTATGCTCTCAAGGAGCGCACGTGCACCGTTGGGTGATGAGGCCTCGGAGCCTGTGAGCGGTGAAGAAGAATTAGGCGGAGACCAAATATCTGAGAACTTGCAGCCTAAGGCATCTAACATGTCATGCTGGCAATTCCACCAAGACATTTTATGGCACAAAGTTACGGGAGGAGTTACGCGAGCCGGCGTATTCATCCAAAACCCTTACCCGGGCTACTTTTATCCAAACATAATGACAGAGTACATACTAGTGTTCAAAAAGCCGGGACCTCCCATCTACAAGGATAAGGACTTGGTTCAGAAAGAAGGATCAAAAGTCGCCATAGATCGTCTCTTTACCAATGACGTTGCGAACACTGTGTGGCACATTGCCCCGGTCCCGCCGGGATACCTAAATCACCCATGTCCTTTTCCTGAGGAGATACCATACCGGCTGATCCAACTTTACTCATATGTTGGCGATTTGGTCCTCGATCCTTTCTGCGGTTCGGGTCAGACCCTCAAAGTAGCTAAACATCTGGGGCGTTCCTACACCGGCTACGATATTAATCGAAAATACGTAGATCTTGCCCAGACGCGCATAGAGGAGCCCTTATCCATCAGGAAAGAACAGCTCATCGCCACTTTCGAGAAGATCTAAGAAGCAGCGGGGACGGTACTTTTTGCTTCACCTTTTGTATGAAGCAAAAAGTACCGTCCCCCTTGCTTTGGAGGGGTATTTGCCTTATGATGAAGATACATAGACCCGGGTGGGGGTATTACGGAGGTCATCAGATGGCAGAAGCAGAGGAAGTATTTGATGTAACGGGAATGACGTGTGCCGCGTGTTCAGCCGCGGTTCAGCGAAGTGTGGAGAAACTTCCCGGTGTTGAGCATGTGAGCGTGAATTTGCTTACGAACACTATGCGGGTCAGATATGATGAAGATCTGGTGTCTTTAGACGATATTTCACGTGCGGTTTCAGATGCCGGCTATCGAGCTTTTCCGAGGGACAGGTCTCAGGAATCGCGTTCAAAAGAAAGCGGCGAGGTTGGGAATTCAGTAGCCAAAGAGGCAGAACAACTTAGACTACGCTTGCTCTATTCCGTTTTGTTCATCATTCCTCTTATGTACGTATCCATGGGGCACATGTTCGGGTGGCCGCTGCCCGCTTTCTTGTCCGGTATCGAAAACGCTGTCTCTTTTGCTTTCTTGCAGTTTTTGTTAACGATTCCGGTCGTATTCATTAACCGTGAGTTCTACACGAGAGGGTTCAGGGCTCTTTTGAAAGGGCGTCCCAACATGGATTCTCTCATAGCAATTGGTTCTTCGTCTGCTTTGATTTACGGAATATTCGCCGTCTTTCGCATGAGCTATGGCCTTGGTATAGGCGATTGGGAATTGGTCAATCGCTACTATCACGACCTATACTTCGAATCTTGCGCCATGATCCTCACCCTTATAACCGTCGGGAAGTATTTGGAAGCTGTTTCTAAGAGTAAGACCACCGATGCTGTGAGGAGGCTGATGGATCTCGCGCCTAAGACGGCAACTTTGGAGCGAAACGGGGAAGAGGTAGAAGTTTCAGTAGAGTCTGTAAATGTTGGCGATGTCGTTATAATAAAGCCGGGAGAAGCGATTCCCGTAGATGGCGTAGTAATAGAAGGAAAATCGTATGTGGATGAGTCCATGCTTACCGGAGAAAGCATACCAATTCCAAAACAGCCGGGCGATAGGGTAAGCACAGGCACTATAAACGGACTCGGAGTACTTAAGTTCAGGGCTACGCAAGTAGGTTCGGAGACTACCCTTGCCAAGATAATCGCCCTTGTCGAGGAAGCAAATGCCACGAAGCCGCCCATTGCCAAATTGGCGGACGACATTAGCGCGGTGTTTGTTCCTGTTGTGATGTGTATCGCTCTTGTGACAGTTCTGGTATGGCTATACCTCGGATACAGTTTTGAACTCGCCCTTTCCCTAGGAATATCGGTATTGGTCATATCATGCCCCTGCGCTCTTGGCTTAGCTACTCCTGTTGCCATTATGGTAGGCACAGGCAAGGGTGCGGAGTATGGAATTCTCATAAAATCGGGCGAAGCCTTGGAAACCCTCCACGTGATTGACACTATTGTCATCGACAAGACAGGTACTTTGACTGTAGGAAAACCGGAAGTGACGGATATTTTGCTGTGCCCTTTGGTTTCAGAAAAAGACCTCTTAGCTGTAGCGCAGGCGCTTGAGAAAAACTCAGAACACCCGATAGCCGGAGCAATCCTCGACTATGCGGCAAAGAAAGACGTGCCTATAAAAGAAGCAGCAGATTTCAAAGCGCTTTCCGGCCAAGGCGTGTCGGCTTATGTAGAAGGTGTTTTGTGCATCGCGGGCAACGAGAAACTCATGACAGATAGCGGGATTGACGTAGAAGCCGTCCGCTCTGCATCGGATCCTTTGTCATCTCAAGGCAAAACTCCCCTTTATTTTGCCAAAGGACAGACCTTATTAGGAATCATCGCTGTCGCAGATGTTCCTAGGGCTACCAGCGCCATTGCAGTAAGAAGGTTCAAGGAGATGGGTCTTAGGGTTTTCATGCTTACAGGCGATAACAGAAAAACCGCCGAGGCAATAGCCCTCGAGATAGGCATTGACGATGTCCTTGCCGAGGTATTGCCGGATGAAAAAGATGAGCAGATTCGGATGCTTCAAGCCCAAGGGAGAAAGGTTGCGATGGTAGGCGACGGCATCAACGATGCGCCTGCTTTGGCGCGGGCGGATGTCGGCATAGCGATTGGAGCAGGTACTGACGTAGCCATAGATTCGGCAGATGTGGTGCTTATAAAAAACGACTTGTTGGATGTTGTGGCAGCTTTGGAATTATCCGAAACTACTCTTAGGAATATAAAGCAGAACTTGTTTTGGGCGTTTTTCTACAATGTTTTGGGTATACCGCTTGCTGCGGGGGTTTTGTATCCTTCATTCGGGATAAAACTCACCCCCATGATAGGGGCTGCCGCCATGAGCATGAGTTCACTTTTTGTAGTCACAAATGCGCTTCGGCTCCGCAAGTTCAAGCCGACTACGTTGGATCTTGCCCGAGACCCTATGATTGAAGGAAGGCAGCACACCGTGGAAGTGATACAGGCAGATGTTCTTCAAGGATCTGGTTCCGAAGAAGAAGACAAGGCAAGGCCAAGTACTCAAAATTCACAAGGTGGTGACGAGATGATGAAATTGAGGTTACAGATTGATGGCATGATGTGCGAGCACTGCAAGATGCGGGTTGAAAAGGCGCTAAATGGCATAGACGGAGTATCTGCGCAAGTGGACTTAGACGGAAAATGCGCAGATGTAGCGCTCACAAAAGATGTGCCCGAAGAGGTTTTGAAGAAGGCGGTGGAAGATGCGGGTTACCAGGTAGTTTCCATCGGGAAGGGAGAGTAGCGCTTGAAAGCGGATAGAGATACTACGTTAAGAAAACTCAAAACGGTGCGAGGGCAAATAGACGGCATAATTCGCATGGTAGAAGATGACCGTTATTGCATCGATATCTCAAACCAGCTCATGGCTTCAATCGCCATCTTGAAAAATATAAATAAAGATGTCCTTGAAGCACATCTAAGATATTGTGTGCTCGAAGCCTTTGACGTAGGAAACCCTTCAGAAAAGGCGGAGAAGATCGAGGAAATAATAGGCGTAATAGATAAACTAACTTCGAAGTGAGGGGGACGGCACTTTTTGCTTCACCCCATATGAAGATGAAGCAAAAGTGCCGTCCTCTTTCTTCTTAGGCAAGCTTTCTTATCAGCGACTTAAGCAGTTTGGGCACAACTTCCAAAGAGTAGTCTACTTCCAACCGTTCCACGAATTTGTGTGCATCTTTGCCCGCAGGGCCGAGGTTTACCACCGGAATATCCAATTTCAAAAGGTCGTTCAAAGGGATATCATAGATGACTCCCCAACCGGGCATATTGTCGGCGAGCGGGGTCAGTTGTTGTTTTTCCCCTTGGAATCCGACGTAGCTCAAGTCGCTGATTGAAGCGAAGTGCTCCGATATGGCAAGGCTCTCTCCGAAGGCTTCTTGAGCTTCTCGTATGATCTCTTCGACGACTGCTATCATTTTCTTCTCCGCCTCAGATTCCCGTTTATTGCTCCTGTGCGGATAGTAAGGGGGTAAGAAACCTACCACTATCATTGGATTTTTGTCGGGATACAGGCGGACAATCTCGTCTACGGCTGCGAGGGACCTGTCTCTTTCGTCCAAATCGTTATGCTGAAAGAGATTCCCAAGGAATTCGGCCATATATTGAGATAGGTTTCCGTCAAAGGTTTTTGAAACCTCTTCGAAAAGCTCATGCCATGTAAGGACTTTCGTTTGCCAAGGTATAAAAACAGGTGCATTTGACCTGTTCGAAAACTCTTCGGCACTTTCATGCATGTGAGAAATTGCCATATGAAATGCGGCAGCGGCCACTTCTTTGGCTTGGTTCAAAATCTCTAGCGGGGTGCTTGTGACCGTAAGGTGATTAAAGTATGTAACTGCTCTTGCAGGCAACGTGACTGAATATATCTCTCGGAGGTCTTTTTGCTTGAGAGATGCAGGCGGAGGGTAAACCTCTTCTTTCCATTCCTCAGCCCACTCGGGGTTGCCTTCTAGTACCATGCTTACCGCCGAGGCGAGGAGATTTGCGTTTAGTCCTGCATAGTATTGTCCTACGTGAGATTCGCGCCCCACGCAGTAGAAAAATGGCATTATTTTCCCTATCGTTCCGACGTCCACGTATCTTTTTCGGTCCTCTGGGTATTTTGGAATAACGCCTTCGGAATTAATGCATGCTACGAATTCCATGCCCTCTTCTTGTAGTTTCGCCAGGTGCGATATGGCTGCCCGCATCCCGGCCGAATTGTTTTCCTCATCCGCAACGGCAAGGAAACAGATGTTAACAGGCAGCCGGTCAGGCTCCTCCGAATACTCGGAAAGAAGCGACATCTGTATGGCAAGGCCCGTCTTCATGTCCATGACACCCCTGCCGAATAGGTATTTGCCTGATTCCAGGTCTTTCTCGGCTTCTTCTGGAAGATCCAGTTCAGTTATTCTTCTTGTATACTCTTCAGGGTCAAACGCAATGTGCTCCAGCGCTCTGGCTTCTTTTGTATCGACTACGTCCATGTGTCCCGTTAGGATTATGGTGCGGTTAGTTTCAGGATAAGCTCTTGCTATTGCAAATACGTTTTTGCGGTCAAATGGGTCATCGGGTATTGGGATGAAATACAAGTCATCAGTGTGCTCAGTAAAGTAAGGTATTTGAGCCAGTTTATCATATATCAGTTGCGCAAGGCGGGTTTCACCGTAACTAGGTGAAATGCTGGGAATCCTGACCAGATCGAGCATAAGGCCATATATTGCTGCTTTTGAAGTGTTCACTCATGTGCCTCCTTAATGTGTTTTGGACTCTTTGGCTTGTTCTACCCAAGATGTAAGTTATCCTTCTTTTTTATGCATTGTTGTATAGAAGAAGCCCAGATGCATATCTTAGATGGGAAGGTATTTTCGCTAGGGCATGGAATACAGATTGTAGGCGATTTCTTCAAATTTAGAGGGGGACCTAGTAGTCTTTTGCTACTATCTGTCTAACGATCCAAGAGCATATCGGCTACAGCAACGTACGAACAACTAAAAGCGGTAAGGAGTGGTGCTAATCATGAATCTCTCAGAGTTCAGATTCGATCATTACTATACATACGACGAACTGGTAGAGTTCTTGAAATCGGCTTCCCAAGAGCATCCCAGACTCACGATGCTTGAGTCTATAGGAAAAAGCGGGGAAGGAAGGGATATATACGCATTTACTATCACGGACAAAGACTCAGGTGAGGCCAAATCCAAGCCTGCTATCTACATAGACGGAAACTTTCACGCAGGTGAAGTGACGGGGTCCATGATCAATCTTTATGCCATAAAACACATCCTTGCAAACTACGGCACAGATGAGAAAATAACCAAACTACTCAAGGAGAACACGTTGTATGTGATTCCTCGGGTGTCTCCCGATGGTGCCGAAGTATATCTTACGACTCCCGAAACCCTTCGCTCGGTTCCGAGACCCTATCCTTTTCCCGATCCGGATGAACTTGAAGGCCTTTATCCAGCCGACATTGACGGTGATGGGCACATTCTGACCATGCGCGTGAAAGACGACACCGGAGAATGGAAGGTTTCGGACCAAGATCCCAGGGCAATGGTTCGAAGAGCGCCGGACGAATTCGACGGAACCTTCTATCGCGTCTATACCGAGGGCTACATAAGAAAGTACGACGGAGCAGAGGTTAAGCAGGCGCCGCCCAAGTGGGGTCTTGACTTCAACCGCAATTTCCCGTTTGGATGGGTCCCTGAAGTCGTGCAATCGGGGGCGGGCGAGTTTCCGTTGTCTGAGCCGGAAACCAGGGCAGTGGCTGAGTTCGTCGTCAACCACCCAAATATCTCGCTTGCTCTCACTTATCACACTACCGGCGGAGTAATCCTTAGGGTACCCGGAGCCCATCCTAATACTCAAAGCCCCAGGCATGACATACAAGCGATGATCGCCATAGGCGAGATGGGGACTGAGGAAACCGGGTATCCGTGTGTGCCTTGCTACGAGCAGTATTATGGAGGCGGAGAGGGCTACAGTAAAGGCGCCTATGACGATTGGCTTTTTGATCACCGCGGAATCTTGGCATACACCGTAGAAACTTGGAATTTGAGCCAGAGGGCGGAGATACACCAGTTTCCTCCTAAAGAAAAGTCTCCTAAGGAACAGCAAGAGGATTATCTAAAGATGTTGATGTGGAACGATAAGGAATTAGGCGGGAAGGGCTTTGAAAACTGGAGACCATTCGATCATCCCCAACTTGGTCGTGTAGAGATCGGTGGTTGGTACAGCAAGTACGTGGTCCAAAACGCTCCTCCTTCATTCCTCGAGGCGGAGTGTCACAAAAACACGATGTTCATAGTCCGAGCGGCTGCCACGCTGCCCAAATTGGAGATTAGCAGCGTTTACTGCAAGACGGTGGGAGAAGGAGTTTATGAAGTTGGTGCCTTCGTAAGAAACAAAGGATTCCTGCCCACATGCGGAAGCCATCGCGCCCGGGACCTCAAAAAAGCCCGACCCTTGACCGCAGAGATAAAGGAGACAACGGGTGGCTTAGTGAAACCGGAGGTGATTGGAGAGGCGAAGAAGGAGCTCGACCACTTAGACGGCAGATCCGGTTCGACGTCTGAGTTTTCACTGTGGATCCGGTCTACCGAAAGCAATCGGGTTTCTAAAGTGACGTGGGTAGTAAAAGCTGAAAAAGGGTCTGAGGTGCGAATAAGGGTAGGCAACGAGAAGGCGGGTTACGCTGAAGAAGTGCTCACGTTGGAATAGGGCTTCTTCTGACGAACCCTATTCCGTGGGACAAGAGCTATATTGCATATTTATGCAATATAGCGGTTAAATAAAGGAATTACATGGCAGACCATGTAATTTGATACAGTGGGTATTCTAAGTGGGGTAAGCAGGAAAGGTAACAGACTTTTCGCGCCGGGAGCCCCGGAGAGGTTTACAAAAGTATTGACTGTAGTGTATTTATGTTGCAGAATTGGATTACAAGATCTGGTATATGCAAGCGTCGGCGGAGGCAAAATGCGTCAGGGGGGCGAGGCTCAAACGCTATGCAAAAATCAAACTTGAAAATCGGCGAAATCCTCCTTTATGCCGGGAAGATTTCGTCAGAGCAGTTAGAAACAGCCCTTGTCGAACAGGAAGGCACCAGCAAGAAGCTTGGGGAAATCCTGGTGGATAAAGGCTGGGTTACGCCTAACGACATAGTTGAAGTTTTGGAGTACCAGCTGGGTTTTCCCAGAGTGGACTTGACTAGGTACGAAGTAAACGAAAGGCTTGTGGCCATCCTCCCCGAATCTATCGCCAGAAGACACAAAGTCGTTCCCATTGACGCAAAAGACGGAAAGTTAGTAGTTGCCATGGTTGATCCGTTGAACTTCTATGCCATTGATGACATCAGGCTGGTCACCAAAATGGATATCGAGCCTGTTATAGCAACAGAATCAGATGTTGACGCCGTTATAGACCGTTACTACACAGGGCATAGCGCAAAGAGAGTCTTGGAAGAGATACCCGGCGAAATGTTTCCTCAAGATGAAGAAGTTGAGGAACAAGAAGAAAGCGAAGTTGCGGCGGCCCCTATCGTGAGATTGATAAACTCTTTGTTCGAACAAGCTGTGCGTATGAGGGCTTCCGACATTCATATCGAGCCTTACACAGATGAGATTAGGGTCCGGTTCCGTATAGACGGCGATCTAACAGAAATAATGAGACTGCCCAAGTACAATCTATCGGCCATAGTGACGCGGATAAAGATCATAGGCAGGATGAACATAGCAGAAAAAAGATTACCTCAAGACGGAAGAATCGAAACCAAGATAAATGATAGAGAAATAGATATGAGGATTTCTTCCCTTCCGACCATATACGGAGAGAAGATAGTCATCAGGTTACTGGACAAGTCGAGTTTCAACTTTACGAAAGAGGGCCTGGGGTTCAGCGCTCATAATCTTGAAATGTTCGATAGCATTTTGAGGCAACCTTACGGGATGCTTTTGGCGACTGGGCCGACAGGTAGCGGCAAGACTACTACTTTGTACACGGTTTTGAGGGAACTCAATACGGTTGAAAAAAACGTCATAACCATTGAGGACCCGGTGGAGTACAAATTGGAGGGGATAAACCAAGTCCAGGTAAATGTGAAGGCAGGTCTTACATTCGCGTCCGGCCTCAGATCTGTTCTCAGGCAAGACCCCGACATAATCATGGTCGGGGAGATAAGAGATAACGAGACGGCAGAAATTGCAGTTCGGGCCGCCATTACGGGGCATCTTGTACTATCTACATTGCACACTAACGACAGCCCGTCGACTATCGCGAGACTCATAGACATGGGGTTGGAACCTTACATCGTTTCGTCTGCTGTAATCGGCGTAGTGTCCCAAAGATTGGTTAAGGTACTTTGTCCGAAGTGTAAAGAAGCTTATGAAGCTAGTTACGACGAAAAAAAGATCCTAGGGTTTGATGTCGATAAAGAATTGGTTCTCTATCGACCCTCAGGCTGTAACGCCTGCAATGCGGGCTACAGAGGAAGGATGGCAGCATGTGAAATAATGCCGGTAAACGAGGAAATCAGGCGACTTATAGACTCGGGAGCCACAACTGACAGAATTCGGCAAGCGGCTTTGGAAGCAGGAATGACGACCCTTTTCGATTCGGCCGTAGATTTGGTCTTAAGAGGGCTGACTAGTTTCGAAGAGGCTATGAGGGTAAGTTTCACTCTTGGTTAAGGAGAGTAAACCGCCATGGAAGTAAATGACATTATTGCCGAGGGATGCAGACGCCTGGCTTCCGACGTACACATAACCGTCGGGGTACCTCCTATCTTCCGGATAAACGGGGAACTTATAAGGTACGGCGAGCTGCCTCTTACTCAGATCGACACAGAAGTTCTGGTCCGGCAGGTGATGACCGACGAGCAGTTTGACAGGCTCGTGAGCCGGGGCGAGATCGATTTTTCGTATGCTATTCCGGGCTACAGCAGGTTTCGAGTGAACGCCTATAGGCAAAGAGGAAGTTTTGCAATGGCCCTTAGGATCATCCCTTATGGGATTCCGACCATGGAATCGCTGGGGCTTCCGCCGATAATAGGGGAGCTCACAAGATTGCCGCGAGGGCTGATTCTGGTTACCGGTCCTACTGGTGCCGGGAAATCGACGACTTTGGCAACTATGATAGATAAAATCAATAATGAAAGAGCGTGCCACATCGTTACGTTGGAAGATCCTATCGAGTATCTCCACAAACACAACAAAGCGGTCGTAAATCAAAGGGAAATTGGTACCGATTCGCAGGACTTTTTGAGCGCCCTTCGTTCGGCGCTAAGGCAGGATCCCGACGTTATCCTTGTAGGCGAGATGAGGGACCTCGACACCATTTCAATTGCCGTGACTGCAGCGGAGACAGGCCATCTTGTTCTTTCTACCTTGCATACTATAGGTGCCGCAGAAACCATTGACCGAATCATCGACGTGTTTCCGCCGTATCAGCAGCGTCAGATAAGGGTGCAGCTGGCGTCAGTGCTCCAGGCGGTGATAACCCAGCAGCTTTTGCCTAGGATCGACAGGAAGGGCAGGGTGCCCGCTCTTGAAATCATGATCGCTACTCCTGCTATAAGGAACATGATTAGGGAAGAGAAAGTCCACCAGATACAAACCGCAATTAAAACAGGGTCTAAGTACCAAATGCAGACTATGGATGACTCGCTTTTGTCGCTCTACAACAGGGGCATCATATCAAAGGACAAATTGATTTCCCAGGCGGTGAACGTTGACGAAGTTAAGAAGTTTGCGTTTTAGGTGGTGAGGCCATGAAGTACAAGTATGTCGCAGTAACTGAAGCCGGGTTTAAGGTAAGCGGCTCAATTGAATCCAACAGCGAAGCCGATGTAATAACCATGCTAAGGGGTAATAACTACCTTCCCGTTTCAGTTGAGAGAGATGTGGGGGCCGAGGCAGGTATTGAACTATTTTCCCCTAAGGTAACGAAAAAGGATCTTGCCATATTCTGCAAGCAGTTTTTCACTATGCTGGATGCGGGTTTGAGTATAGTTAGATGCTTGGAAGTGCTTGCTTCGCAGACCGAAAACAAAACGCTGAAGAAGGCTATTTCAATAGTCACCGATGATGTCCAAAAGGGCATGACGCTTTCAGAGGCGATGGCGCTTCAGCCAAAAGTGTTTCCTAGGATACTTGTCAATATGGTTGAAGCGGGGGAGGTAAGCGGAGATCTAGACGGTATACTTGGGAAGATGGCTATTCACTTTGAAAAGGATAACAAGATAGAAAGCAAAGTCAAAAGTTCGACGGTTTACCCGATAGCGCTTTTGGTCGTTTCCGTATGCGTCGTGGTTTTTATGGTGGTCTTTGTTCTTCCTACATTCGTAGGGATGTTTGAAGGTAGCGGGACCGAACTTCCAGGTCCTACGAAACTCCTCATAAACATGTCTGATTCTATACGCTCGCGTTGGTACGTGTATTTGGGAGTAATAGGTCTTATAGTTGTTGGCGTAAAGACGCTCACAAGTTCTGAGGGCGGGAGGCAGGTTTTTGACGGGATTAAGTTGAAAATCCCTGTACTAAATACTACAACGGTAAAAGTGGTTACTTCTAGGTTTACAAGGACGCTATCTACGCTGATGAGTTCCGGGATACCTCTCCTTAAGGCCATGGAGGTGGTTTCGAGGGTCGTGGATAATAGCGTGGTTGAACAAAAGATCAAAGACAGCATGGAGGACATTCGTAGAGGAGTTCCGCTTTCAAGGGCGGTAAAGGAGGTGGGAATTTTCCCCCCAATGGTCGATTCTATGATAAGGATTGGGGAGGAGTCGGGCGCGCTGGACGATATCTTGCTTAAAACTGCGGACTTTTACGACGAAGAGGTTGAAGTAGCGTTAACAAGGATGACGACCCTTATCGAGCCGCTGATGATTGTCTTCATGGCGCTTGTCATCGGGTTTATCGTCATCGCAATGTACCTGCCGATGTTTGAAGTTGTTACGACGATCTAGCAACAAAACCAAAAGGAGGTTTACAGATGAACAAAAAGGTTCAGAAGAGGAATCGTAAAGGCTTTACCCTTATCGAACTGGTTGTGGT
>JAGPNG010000008.1 GCA_018052475.1 Candidatus Fermentithermobacillaceae bacterium | reverse complement strand
CCGCCTTCGTAAACGGCCCGAAGTAGCGCGCTCCATCTTGCTTCATTTTCCTTACTACAGTAACCCTAGGCCACTCTTCCTCTAGGTTGATTCGGAGGTAAGGATAGTTCTTGTCATCTCGCAACAAGATGTTGTATCGAGGTCGGTATTTTTTTATGAGGTTGCACTCTAAGATTAAAGCTTCCGCTTCCGAATCTACGATTATCGTTTCGAGGCCGCCTACTCTTTCCATAAGCGCTTCCGTCTTATCCGACAAGTTCGATGCAAAGTAAGAACGAACCCTGTTCTTGAGATTCCTAGCTTTGCCAACATACAATACCTCGCCCGATTCGTCGCGAAACACGTATACCCCCGGAGAAGTAGACAGTTCTTTTATCTTTTCTGCTAAAACTCCACGATTACCCCTAATACCTGCCCATATATGTTCCTGCGGGCTAACTCTCACGATCATCAACCCCGACAAGCGTGACTTCCTCAACAGCGGCCTTGTTCTGACCTGACGCCTTTTTCAGTCTTCTTGAACCTGTGTTATCCTCTGACCTAGTCTGTTTGGATGACGGTTCCTTCCTTTTACTCCGGGGCGCTAAGAGAACATTTCTCAATGATTGACCTGTATAAGAAGACGGATGGTTCATAATATCCTCAGGGGTGCCTTCTGCAACGACGTAACCGCCTTCTTCGCCCCCTTCGGGACCCAGATCGATGACATAGTCTGCAGATTTTATGACGTCCATATTGTGCTCAATGACCACTACTGTGCTACCGCCATCTCTTAGACGCTGAAGCACGTTTAACAATTTGCGTATGTCCTCAAAATGAAGTCCGGTGGTCGGCTCGTCTAGAATGTAAAGAGTTCGCTCATTGCCTCTTCTCGAAAGCTCGGTAGACAGTTTTACTCTTTGAGCTTCTCCTCCGGATAGTGTAGTAGCAGGTTGTCCCAACTTTATATACCCCAGGCCCACATCATAGAGTGTCTTCAACTTTCGTTTCACCGAAGGCACGTTTTTGAAAAGTTCTAAGGCTTCCTCAACGGTCATATCCAAGACTTCTGCAATGTTCTTTCCGCGGTACTTAACTTCTAATGTCTGGCTATTGTATCGCTTGCCGTTGCATACTTCACACGGTACGTATACGTCGGACAGGAACTGCATTTCTATCCTGATAATACCTTCACCTCTGCAAGCCTCGCACCTGCCTCCTCTTACGTTGAAACTGAATCGCCCCGGTTTGTACCCCCTCATCTTGGCCTCAGGAGTCCCTGCGAAAAGCTGCCTTATGTCAGTGAACACTCCCGTATATGTGGCAGGATTGGACCTCGGAGTCCGACCTATAGGCGATTGGTCTATGTTTATGACTTTATCGAGAAACTCCATTCCCTCAATCCCATCGTGATCGCCTGGTCGAAGCCTCGCTCCATGCAGCGACGACGCGAGCTTTCTATAGAGGATATCGTCTACCAAAGTACTTTTGCCCGAACCTGAAACCCCTGTTATACAAGTAAATACTCCGAGAGGTATTCTTACATCGATGTTCTTTAGGTTATGCTCTCGGGCACCTTTTACCGTGATAAACTTCTCTGGTTTCCTTCGCTTTTTCGGTACAGGGATTTGCCTTTTCCCCGACAGATATTGGCCAGTTATTGATTCTTCGCATTTAAGGAGATCCTCTACCGATCCGGCGCATATAACGTAGCCGCCATTTTCACCGGCGCCGGGCCCGATATCAACAACATAGTCTGCTGAGCGTATTGTCTCTTCATCGTGTTCTACTACGATTACCGTATTGCCAATATCCCGAAGGTGCTTCAACGTATCCAACAGTTTCTCATTGTCACGAGCATGTAGGCCAACACTCGGTTCATCTAGTACATATAACACTCCTACCAAACCCGAACCAATCTGCGTTGCCAACCGTATCCTTTGAGATTCACCGCCTGATAAAGTACCTGCATGACGGTTCAAAGTTATGTATCCTAATCCTACATCAGTTAAGAACGTGAGCCTCGAACGAAGCTGCCTCAAGATTTGGCTTGCAATTAGAGACTCTCTTTCGGTAAGCGTCAAAGCATCTAGGAATTTCAATGCATTTTCACATGACATACCGGTAAGGTCCGCTATGTTGATATCGCCTACAGTTACAGCAAGCGCTTCAGGCCTAAGTCGCTTGCCGTCACATACAGGACAAGGCACTGCAGCCATAAACTGCTCTATCCACTGTCTCACATCGTCACTGGTAGCCTGTTTGTAACGTCTCTCGAGGTTAGGAATAACCCCTTCAAAAGTAATCAAACGATCCGATTCCCTACCGTAGGGGCTCTCATAGTGAAAAGGCACTTTTCGGTCTGAAATCCCATATAAAATCGCCTCAACGTGTTCAGGCGGAAGATCCTGAATTGCCACATCAGTAGATATCCCTAAAAATCCAGCTACTGCGTCCAAAAGCTGAGCATAATATCCATCGGGGGTTCCATTCCACGGTGCTATCGCACCATCTGAAATCGATTTTCGCCTATCAGGGATGATCATTTCAGGATCGATTTCCATGTTGACTCCTAATCCATTGCACGCAGGACACGCCCCAAACGGACTATTGAATGAAAACAACCTTGGCTCCAGTTCCGGTATGGATATGCCGCAGTCAGGACAAGCCAAAGACTGGCTGAAAAGGATATCTTCTTTGTCACCATCGAGAACAATCTCAATACATACTAGATCACCTGATAAGGAAAGGGCGGTCTCGAGCGAATCCACCAGTCTCTGTCTCGTGCCCTCTCGGATTATCAGCCTGTCGACGACCACCTCTATGTTGTGCTTTTTGTGCTTCGCCAGTCGCTTTCCCAAAAACTCCGAAACTTCCCCTGTGACCCCGTCGACCCTGACTCTCACAAATCCCAACCTTTGAATATCGTCGAAAACCTTTTCATACTCTCCTTTTCTGCCCCGCACCAAAGGAGCTAACACCGAGAACCTGGTACCTTCGGGCAGCTCAAGGATTTTGTCTGCCATCTGATCTACGCTTTGCCTAGAGATAGGCTTTCCGCATTTCGGACAGTGGGGATGACCCACGCGCGCATAAAGAAGTCTGAGGTAGTCGTATATTTCAGTCACGGTCCCCACAGTCGACCGGGGGTTCCTGACTCCCGATTTCTGGTCAATAGAGATTGCCGGCGATAGTCCTTCGATGTAGTCTACGTCCGGCTTATCCATAAGGCCCAAAAACTGCCTGGCATAAGAAGATAGTGATTCAACATATCGCCTCTGACCTTCGGCGTAGATGGTATCAAAAGCCAATGAACTTTTCCCTGAACCCGACAACCCAGTTATGACTGTCAGGGTGTCTCTGGGTATTTCCAGATTTATGTTCTTTAGGTTGTGCTGACGCGCACCCCTTATGACTATCTTATCGTGGGACATTGCGTTTACCTCTCAACGATGGGATTTCTCCTCCGTATTGTTCGAGTTCAAACAGCATATCTCTTATAATCGCCGCCCTCTCGAACTCAAGATTTGCAGATGCTTCTTTCATCTCTTTCATTAGACTCTCAATAACCTCCGGGACTTGTTTCTTTGGAATATCTCTCAGATTCTTCTGTCTTAGGAGAGAATCCACTTTCTCTTCTTCCAGAGGTCTTTCGTGTGCGATTACGTCGTGGATCTTCTTTTCTATGGTCTTGGGAACGATTCCGTGTTTCTCGTTATACGCTTTTTGTTTCAATCTGCGTCTTTCGGTTTCGCGGATGGCTCTCTCCATAGATCCCGTTATAGTATCTGCATACATTATAACTTTTCCGTTTACGTTTCGAGCTGCTCTACCGGTGGTTTGTATCAATGAAGTTTCGGATCTCAAAAACCCTTCTCGATCAGCGTCAAGTATGCAGACGCGTGAAACTTCAGGTAAGTCAAGTCCTTCTCTCAGAAGGTTTATGCCTACTAAAACGTCAAAAACGCCGAGTCTCAAATCTCGAATTATCTCCATGCGCTCCAAAGTCTTTACGTCAGAGTGCATGTAAGTCACTTTTATACCTAACTCCCTGAGATATTCAGTAAGGTCTTCGGCCATTCGCTTGGTAAGGGTGGTAACCAAGACCCTCTCATTTCTAGAACACGCTTCCCGGATCTCGGAGACTAGATCATCTATTTGATTCGCAGTGGGTCTAATCTCTATCTCCGGATCGATGAGCCCTGTCGGGCGTACAACCTGTTCTACTACCTGAGAAGCAACCTCCATTTCAAAAGGCCCCGGCGTAGCAGATACGTAAATCACCTGGCCCACTTTGGACATAAACTCGTCGAAGGTAAGCGGCCTATTGTCGAAAGCCGAAGGAAGCCTGAACCCGAATTTCACCAAAGACTCTTTTCGAGAACGATCTCCCTCATACATCGCCCGAAGTTGTGGTATTGTCACGTGAGATTCATCTATTACAACTAAGAAATCTTCCGGGAAGAAATCTAGCAGCGTATAAGGTGGCTGCCCCGGTAGCCTTTGAGTAAGGTGCCTAGAATAATTCTCGATACCCGGGCAATATCCCATCTCCTGGAGCATCTCCAAGTCAAATCTGGTCCTTTGCTCAAGCCTGTAAGCTTCGAGGATTTTGCCTTGGTCTCTCAATTCTCTCAGCCTTATCTCCAGCTCTTCCTCTATAGTCTTTATGGCGATTGCCATTTTATCATCTTTTACTACATAGTGTTTGGCGGGATAAATCATGACGTGATTCATCTCGGAAGTGGCTCGCCCTGTAAGTACGTCAAACTGCAGGATCCTTTCGACCTCGTCCCCAAAGAGTTCCACTCTTACAGCTGTATCAGTAGATCCTGCGGGATAGATCTCTATGGTATCACCACGCACCCTGAAGGTGCCCCGCTGAAAATCAATGTCGTTTCGGGTGTACTGTATATCTACCAGCCTACGTAAGATCTCTTCCCTTTCTTTCTGCATTCCTTTTCGCAGTGAAAGCACAAGGTCTCTATAGTCTTCAGGTGATCCCAAACCATATATGCAGGACACACTAGCCACCGTAAGGACATCTCTGCGTTCAAACAAGGCGCAGGTAGCTGAGTGTCTCAGTTTGTCGATCTCATCGTTAATCATGGCATCCTTCTCGATATAGGTGTCTGTCTGAGGAATGTATGCCTCCGGCTGATAGTAATCATAGTAGCTGACGAAGTACTCGACCGCGTTGTCAGGGAAAAAGGCTTTGAACTCTGAAGCCAGCTGAGCGGCCAAAATCTTGTTGTGAGACACCACCAAAGTAGGGCGATTGAGCCGTGCGACGACGTTGGCAATAGTAAACGTCTTGCCTGAGCCTGTAACACCCAGTAAAACCTGGTGTTTATACCCCTTTTCCACACCGTAAACAAGGGCATCTATGGCTTCAGGCTGGTCTCCTTCCGGCCTAAAATCAGAAACTAATTTGAAATCCGGCAACTGCATTCCCCCGTCCATTTATTATAACCGGCGAGGGGTAGGCAATCAAATGTTCTATATAGGTCTAAATATGAAAATGGACTTGGCGTGTAGGCAAGTCTCGATGGGACAGACAGAGGTTCCACAGCAATTACTGGTTGGTGTCAGCAGATCTAGCCTGCTTATTCGCTAGCATTTTCTTGATGAAAGTAACCATGATTCCCTCGTTGTATTGGCTCACCATTGGCTCGTCTCCCGGCTCCGGAACAAAGATTATCCCTATGGGTTCGCCATGGACTATTCGGATGTCAGTGTGAACCGTTTCAACTTGACCGTCTTGACCTTGTCTCTCAATAGTCACGACTAGCCCTTCTGATTCCGAAGACTCGGCACTTTGTAAAAAGTCATGCCTGGAATTAACTTCGCGACCGTCGACCATGACTATTATATCGCCAGTCCTTATCCCCGATTTTTCCGCCGGGCTGCCATGGACAACATCGAGGACCATTGCTCCTCTCTCAGGCGGAACATAGATCGGAGGATTTTCAAACTCTTGTTTGAGCCCCTTCTTAATCACGAGTTCATGGCCAATCGGCGAAAATAGTGCCGCGACCCAGGCAAACAAAGGCCACCGCGACGCCATAATAGAGAGAATCAGTAGAACCACGCTAAAAAGCATCAACGTCTTCGACGTGCTTATAGACTTATCTTTGGGATTTGAGGCAACAGCAATATCGCCATAGCCTAGGGCAGCAATTACAGGCATCATTGCAAAAATCATGTGTTTGGTACTCAAGTCGCCTGGTGTCTTTATCAAAGGCCACCAATCCGGAAGATAAATCAGATCCTGAATGTCCGAAAGAAAAGGCGCTTGTATAAGGAATAAAACGATCAGGGGAATGGGCCAAAACCGCTGAAGCGCAAAGCCGCCGACTACTTTTCCATCCTTGCTCGAAACATAAAAAGGAGTAGAACATGAATGCCCCGATATCCTTATAAGAAAGGCTTCTGCAGCATGAAGGCATGCAACAAGGCCCATCACTGACGGCACGTTTATCTTGGGCCATCCAAACAAAAGGTAGCTAAGACCTGCAAGACCACCGGCGTATGAGTAACATACAAACCTCGGGCTTACTAGAAAAAGTAGCAGAGCAAGCGGGAAAAGATAACCTATCCCGCTGTCACTAACTGACACCCCAACTATGACCAAAAGGAGGCTTGCAAACAATCCTCCCACTAATCCAAGGCCGATGGCGTAAAGAGTATTACGAAACGCCTTGTTTTTTGCGGTACCATATAGTTTCTCTTCGATCGACTGTATCTTGTGATACTGAACTGTCACAAGAACCAACACGACCAGATACAGACCGTCTACCACAGGATTGCCAAATATGCTCGGGTAAGAGCGGATAACTGAACCGACCAGCTCAATCAATGGGCCCACACACATTCCCCTCTCGTATTTGAACCAAACACAAGTTAGAACGTTTTTCCGATCTCGGCCTTCGCAAGTTCCAGTGCTTTTGCAAGCTGCTCTTCGTCCCCTTCTACCATTACATCCGGTTCGAGCCCTATTCCGTGAATGGAACGTCCCTTGGGAGTGAGATACTCGGCTATGGTAACTTTGACATAGGAACCATCTCTTAGTTCATATGAATTCTGTACCAAACCTTTGCCGAATGTAGTCTTGCCTACTAAAGTACCTACCTCATGATCCTGTATAGCTCCTGCCAGGATTTCGGAGGCGCTTGCAGTACCCTCGTTCACCAGGACAACAAGGGGCATTCCCAATCCCTTGCCCGATGAATTGAAACTCGTCTTTTCAAACTTCCTTCCACTTATGGTAACAACGGTTCCCTTGGGAACAAACAAATTCGCAATATCTATGCACTTGTCCAAAAGGCCTCCGCCGTTATAGCGTAGATCGAGTACTATGGCCTGAGCACCCTGGGCTTTCAGCTCCTTCAGTGCATCAGAAGTCTCTACGGCCGCATTCTCGCTAAAAGTTATTAGTTCTATGTAGCCAATGGTCTCGTCTTTCATTTCATAGTTTACAGCAGGAATAACGATGTTTTCTCTCACGAGCAAAAACTCGAGGATCTCGCCGTCACGATATATGGTAACGCTCACTTCAGTTCCGGCAGGACCTCTTATGAGTGACGCGGCTTCGTCGCTGGTAGAAATATCTTTGCCGTCCACGCTGAGGATAACATCGTTTGCTTTGATGCCGGCTCTATCGGCAGGTGTTCCTTTCATTGGCGCTACGATAGTGACTTTCCCATCCTTTACCCCTATAGTAACGCCGACGCCAGAGTACTCGCCGCTAGTGGTTATGTAAAATTCAGTCCACTCTTGCTTAGTCATGTATGTGGTGTATGGGTCGCCGAGAGCTGACACCACTCCGCGAGGAGCGCCCTCCATCAGACTGGTTTTGTCAAATTCCTTGTAATACGCTTGGTCTAGGACTCTTAGCACCTCGTATACCTTTGCTATAGGAGTATATCTGACCACAAAATATGAACATAATCCAACCGTAACTAGAATTGATACAATGGCTGTAATAATGCACAGTCTCAGAGTTCTTCGATTAGATTTAGCTTCCATAAAGCCACCGCCGTTCTTTCCTTTATTCAATCGAATCAACGCATCGCATTCAAATCGGATCTGTTTATGAAGTGTCATACTCAGTCTAGCACATTCAAGACGAAACTGCTTATCCCGGTTGGTATGCAAGTCTCTACAAAAGGCTAGCACACCGACTTAGATAAGCAGCACTTACGTTTGTGTGTCGAAATACCCTATATGACCTAAAAAGATACCCAGTTCTTGGGATTGTCCGTAACACCCTTGACACGTACCTCAAAGTGCAGGTGAGGACCCGTAGACACTCCGGTGCTCCCAGCCAAGGCAATCGTTTGTCCTCTTGTGACCACATCTCCAACTTTTACTAACAGTTTAGAGGCATGACCATAGAGGGTTGAAATGCTGCCGCCATGGTCAATAATCACACAGAGGCCATACCCGCCATTTGAACCCGACAGGATAACTGTCCCATCTTCCGCAGCCTTTATAGGAGTACCGCTATTTACGGCAATATCTATGCCGGAATGCCACTTGTACTTCCCCAAAATAGGATGCCACCTGTTGCCGTATTCGGAGCTTATCCATCCCCCCGAAACCGGCCGTATCATGGATAGGCCCTCAGGTTTTTCTCGCTGATGACCTTGTGCCTGAAGATCTATGATTACCTGTTCCAAAGCTTTGGACTCGCGTTCCATTTCGTCGAGAGCTTCTTCAAGCTTTTGCCTGTCTTGCTGTAGTTGCGCAAGATATCTCTCTCTATCTGTGCTTCGAGATGCGACGGCCGCTCTTTTCTGCTCCTCTTGTTTTTTTGACCAGGTTATATCGTTAAGGTCTTTCTCAAGCGTTGCTTTTTTCTCATCCAACGCAACTTTCATCGCTTCATATTCCTCGATAAGGCGGACATCGTCCTGGGCAACCTCGCGAAGGTAGTACAACCTAGCCGTGAAATCCGAAATGCTATCTGAGTTTAACAGTATTTCAAGGTAGGACATTCTCCCGGCCTTGTACATGGATACTAATCTCTCGTCGAAAAGGCCCTTTTGCTCAGCTATCTTGTTTTCCATCGCTTCAATTTCTTTTTTTGTTTCGTCTATTCTTCCATTGAGGTATTCAATTCTAGCTACCATGTATGCAAGTTCTTTCTCAGACAAAGTTAGTTCCATTTCTAACTTTTCCAGTTCCTTCAACACGGAACTCTCCGAACGCCGTTTGGACTCAATCTGTTTTTGATACTCCTCGATCTCCTTTTGCATCTGCTCAAGTTCTGAATACTTGTCGTCCAAAATACCGGCTTTTGCAACATTGATGTATGGGATAAAAGCCAAGCATAAGGCAGCTATCACAGCGAATGCAATAATGTTTTTGCATTTGTACCTGCCTTTGTCCATCGCAAAACCCCCTAACGACTACACTTTCAAATGTCTTCGGACTGAAAGGACCGAACCCGCCGCACCGACTACAATTCCGGTGATCGCCATTATTCCAAACATCTGCAGTTTTGACTGGGTATCCAGCACATACATAGGCATAAATGGTATGAATTCATAGAGTCTCTCAGAGAGCCAATTGTAAATGCCAACTGCAAAGAAGGTACCCAAAATGCTCCCAACTATACCTATTACTACTCCTTCGAGTATAAAGGGCCCCACAACGAATCCATCGGTAGCACCCACAAGTTTCATCACCGCAATTTCGTGCCGCCTGGAATCGATTGTCAGTCTGATTGAATTCCCTATAACCATTATAGAGACTGCCCCTACTGCAACCATACCTCCGAGAGACACATACTGAATAGCCCGACCGATTGACATCATTCGCCTCGAGACTTCTTCTTGGTAGATAACATCGTCTATGATATCAAGAGTCTGAATTTCAGCCACAACGGCATCGATTTCATCCACGCCGGTAGTTTTCACCCTTATGCTTGCAGGCAAAGGATTCTCTTCCTTCAAAGAATCAAGCACAGACGCCTTATCTTTGAACATCAATTTCAACTCTTCAAGAGCATCTTCTTTGCTCACATACTTTACAGTGCTAACACCGGGAATTCCTTGCACACGCTCAACTGCCGTAGAAATCTGTTCAGCCGTGGCATCTTTTATTATATAGGCCTGGATTTCCATTTGCTGCTCCGCCACGGTGTAAATGTATCCTAAGTTAACGCTAACCAAGAAACTGATGCCAAGCAGAAATAGCGCAAAACCTGTTGTTAAAGACGAAAGAAATGACGAAAGTTTGCTGCGCCATAGGCTCCTAAAAGCCTCAGAGAATACATATCCTATGAACCTCAAGAACTATACGCCCCTCTTCTCTCGTCACGTACAACTGTGCCGTTTCTGAGTTCGATCACTCTCTTCTTCAAGAGGTTAACCATATCCTGTGCATGAGTCGCGACTACAACAGTCGTGCCGTACATGTTGGCACGCTCGAGAAGGCTAAAAATCTCATGAGCCGTCTTGGGATCCAAATTGCCGGAAGGTTCATCTGCCAAAAGAACATCGGGATTTCGGACAAGCGCCCTGGCAATGGCAATTCTCTGCTGCTCTCCCCCGGATAACTCATTGGGATAGGCGTCTCTCCTATCCTTTAAGCCAACTAAATTCAGAACTTGAGCGACTCTTTTCTTGATCTCGCGTGTCGGTGTGCCCGTAACTTCCAGAGCAAAGGATATGTTCTCTCCGACAGTCTTATCCTCAAGCAGTTTGAAGTCTTGGAATACCACACCTATGCGCCGTCTAAGAAAAGGAATCTCCCTTCGCCGGAGCTTCGCCAAGTCTTTTCCCAATACCACAACTTGACCAGTAGACGGTGTTTCTTCTCTGTACAATAGTTTTATGAGAGTAGACTTACCTGCGCCGCTCGGACCCACGATAAATACAAACTCGCCCTTTTCTATGGCAAGAGTTACCGATTCAAGAGCTTTGGTGCTACCCCCATAATCTTTGGACACATTCCTCAAGCTAATCAAAAATAGTCACCTACCGTCACACCGCAACAAAAACTGCCTCTGTGCTTGTATACTAGTATTCGACACAATTTCGGCACATCCTGTTCCCACAAACGGCTAATACGCGCCTTTATGAAAAAAACTGCCATCAGGTTCGAAGAAAGGCCCTTGCTTCTTCACAGAACTTCTCGGCCGTAAGTCCATAGGCTTGCATAAGTTCCTTAGCCGAACCCGACTGCCCAAATTCATCGTTTACACCCAGACGCATCACAGGCATAGGATGGATCCTACTCAGTGTTTCGCATACTGCGCTGCCTAGACCGCCGATTATGTTATGTTCCTCACAAGTTATAATCATCCGACTGCAAGCAGCCGCTTTCCTTAGCAACTCTACGTCGATAGGTTTTACGCACGCCATATCTATCAAAAGACATGATATCCCTTCGTCTTCAAGAGTCTGAGCAGCTTGCAAAGCAGGCAGAACCGTAACCCCACACGCTACAAAACAGACGTCGAAAAGTACCTCATCTGGATTTGAACGGGGTTTCCTCTCTATAAGGTCATCGATGGAACCTTCTGACAATTGAGGCCATAGGACTGTCCCTTTTCCGATTTCAAAACTATGATTTGGCTTAAGTATGGGAGACACCTTCTCCCTGCCCAGCCTAATATAGACCGGCCCTTCATAGGCAGCAGCCGCTCTTACAGCAAGGTGCGTTTCCCGGGCGTCGCAGGGCACTATGACGACCATACCGGGGATCACCCTCATAAGAGCAATATCCTCCAAGGCTTGATGAGATGCCCCATCAGGGCCTACAGTAAGTCCCCCGTGAGACGCCACTATCTTCACATTGAAACCAGGATAGGCGATGGATTGCCGCACTTGATCGTATGCCCTGCCACTTGCAAATACAGCAAACGTCGACACAAACGGGATCTTCCCCGACCGTGCAAGCCCCGCCGCTATTCCCATCATATTGGCTTCGGCTATTCCCACGTTAAAAAACCGCTCAGGAAACGCTCTTGCAAATTCAGATGTTTTTGTAGAGGAAGACAAGTCTGCGTCAAGAACACAAATATCAGGATTCTCCTTGCCCAATTCAACTAGGGTTTCACCGTAAGCGTCCCTTGTTGCTTTCATCTCCGATACCTCGGACATTCTCCCTTCACCCTCTTGAACATTAATTCGGTAGATACAACATAGCACGAGTTAGATTTCTCGGCTCATCAATTCTTCAATCGCTTTCGCTGCTTCTTGTGGACTCGGAGCTTTTCCATGCCATTCTTTCTTGTTCTCCATGAAACTCACTCCCTTGCCCTTTACAGTCTCGGCAATTACAACCGAGGGGCGCCCTTTGGTCATTCGGGCCTTGCCAAAAGCATTGAGAAGATCGATAGGATTGTGTCCGTCTGCCGAAAGCACGTTCCAACCAAATGCTTCAAACTTCTCAGACAAAGGCTCTGGGCACATTACATCCTCAATCCTGCCATCTATCTGAAGGTGATTGTGATCCACTATTGCCACAAGATTATCTAGTCCGTAGTGATGACCTGCCATCGCAGCCTCCCAGACTTGACCCTCCTGGCATTCGCCATCTCCTAACAATACCCAAACTCTGTATTCCTTACTATCCAATTTGCCCGAAAGAGCCATTCCAACTCCCATCGACAGGCCCTGACCCAAGGAACCTGTTGAGACTTCTACACCAGGCACTTTGCGGCAGTCCGGATGCCCTTGCAGGGGCGAACCTAACTGCCTGAGTGTTGGCAAGAGATCTTTTGAAAAGAAACCTTTCTCAGCCAAAACCGCATACAGCGCCGGGGCAGCATGACCTTTGGAAAGAATGAACCTGTCTCTATCGGGCCATAGAGGCTCATCAGGCTTTACGTTGAGCACCCCGCCAAAATACAGCGTGCTCAATATATCTGCCGATGACAAAGACCCGCCGGGATGACCCGAGCCCGCTTTAGATGTCATCTGTATTACATTGACCCTAATTTCTCTTGCCTTTTCTTTTACTAACCGAACTATCTTCTCTGTGCTCTCGATTGGGGATTCCTGCATCGTCTAGCCCTCCATCTTGCCTTTTCCCTTTTTTACTCTTTGCCGCTCAAAAGGATCCTAAGTGCAAACTCAAAAAGCAAAGCATCCTGTTTAATCCTGCCCGGTTCCAGAATCAGCCGGTACAACCATTCCAAACCTAGATTCTGTATTATCTCAGGTGCTCTCTTCTTCTCGCCTGCCAATACATCAAAAACCCCGCCTACTCCTATGCCTACTTTGGCACCCAGTTCATTTTTATACTTCCATATAAATTTCTCCTGCTTAGGAGAACCCATGGCACAAAGCAAGAGGTCAGATTCTGTTTCCCTAATATCCCGTACGATTCTAGGCTCCTCATCCGAGGAAAAATACCCGTGATGGGTCCCGGATATCCTAACTCCGGGGAATAGTTCGCTAGCCTTTTGAGCCGCTTTCTCTGCTACTCCTTCTTTCCCGCCAAGGAAGAAAACCTTAGGCGAGACTTCTGAACCTAGCAATCCATAAGCCAATTCTACACCTGTTACCCTGTCAGGCAAATCCACGCCCTTCCTGCGAGCCGCCCAAAGGATTCCCACACCGTCGGGAACGATTAGATCGGCGGATTGGAGTATCTGCATAAACTCAGCATCCCTTTGAGCAGTCATCACCATTATGGGATTAGCCGTGACAATGATCTTTGTACGACCGTCGTTCTGAGAGAACATACCTTCTATAGTGCTTAACGCTCCCTGAAGCGTAATAGGAATAAACTCGACTCCAAGAATATCGGCCAACCTAACCTCACCCTTTTCAGTGTAACACGGAGACAGTTTTCGTGATCCAACTTCGACTCTTTCTGCCCAATACCTGTTTGGAGATACCACCCTTCCTTAAGGGTATCCTTTTTTGTTATGATTCAAAAAGACTTGATTTAATATTTGTGCTGTAAATAATGAATTATAACCTGGACCATGCAAGAAAACGAGGTGCGGAAGTGTGAGAAAAGTTCTCCTTTCCGGGTATTACGGTTTTGGAAACATAGGCGACGAAGCCATTCTAGCGTCTACTGTCGAAGCTTTGAGAAAGGCCAGACCTGACCTCGATATCATGGTCCTTTCTCAACATCCTGAGGAGACTAGCGCGGCATATGGCGTAGAATCTTACCCCAGAATGTCCATGAACGAAGTAAGAAAGGCCGTACGAAAATCGGATCTAGTGATCTTTGGCGGCGGAAGTCTGCTACAAGACGCTACTTCTTTCAGATCTCTTTTGTACTACCTTTCGATAATACACCTATCATGCTTTTACAATAAACCCGTGGTAGTATACGCAAACGGGATTGGGCCAATAAACTCTCGTCTTGGCAGGTTACTTACAAAGCGGGCTATGAGGAAAGTAAAAGACATAACAGTAAGAGATAGTGAGTCCAAAGAGGAACTATTGAGGCTCGGCGTAACTCGGGACATAAAGGTAACGGCTGACCCAGCTTTTCTTTTGGAGCCTGCGCCAGACGATCTGGCAAAGAAAATCCTTGAATCTCATGGAGTAAACGGACAGCAAGACATCGTATGGATTGCCTTAAAAGATATAAACGCTCCGGCTTGGTTTTACGATCAAATCACGACATTAGTATCTGAGATGAGACAAGATGGCCTATCGCCGTGCTTTCTTGCGATGCAAGAAAGAGATTTGGCTTTGACCACAAAATTGAACCAAGATATCGCAGCCATGAATATGGATCCATTGCCGGTTGTCTCAAATATCACGCCCGTAGATGCTCTCGGGATCCTTGCGGTCGGCCAATTCTGCCTAGGGATGCGATTGCACACTTTAATACTATCATCTAGAGTGGGAGTCCCATTTGTTGGGGTAGATATAGACCCTAAGATTAGCGCATTTTGCAGGACAGCGGGTTGTCCGGTTCTCCCATATCCGGCGAAATACCCCAACTTCGACATCGTAAAAGAATTTTTTGCCTTAATCCGAGATGGCGATATGTATAGAAGATCGCTGAATGAAAAACTACCGGTGTTCTCCTCGCTTGCCGAAGAAAACATAAACATCGTTTTACGTCACCTAGACCACATATAGACCTGCCCGTAACCACCGCCTGAAAAAATCACATGAACTTATACCTAATGATGACTTTCTATCTTATGTCAAACTTGCCTCGCACCATAATAAACGCGTCGGAAGTAACCTTTATCCCTCTGCCGTCATCCCTTGGAACCAAAAGCAGGTGATTTCTTGGCACTTCGGTACCTTTTGCCAGGTCAGAACCGGCAGTGAAGTCGCACAACCCACCAAGTTCGGAATCTATTACGGTAGCAGCTCCTGATCTGAGAATGATCTCTGTCCCAGAATACCCGATAAGGCTCTGCCCGGAAGAAAGTTCAACTACGTTCATCTTCATCATTGAATCTACGTAGGACCTTGATACCAACGGATCGTCCTCGCTCCCGGGTAAAACTGTGCTACCAGCGAAAACTAATCCCCTACCAAACCACCCAACTGAAAACGCGCCTAGCACTGCCAATATCACCAAACATATCAGGTATCTCCTTGGCATTTCAGAACCACCTTCCGTAGGTTTTGATGTGTGTTATCCGTCTGCCGCCCGTTCGGCATCTTGCCGCAGTTTGGCATATATGAAGTCGTCTATATCGCCATCCATAACACGTTCCACGTTGGTTATCTCCAAGCCTGTGCGGTGGTCTTTAACCAGCGTGTACGGCTGAAAGACATATGACCTAATCTGACTTCCCCATGTAATCTCTTTTTGCGGACCCCTAAGGTTTTCAATCTCTTTTAGTCTTTCTTCCTCTTTGAGGGCCAAAAGTTTGGCTTTTAAGACCCTCATTGCCACGAGCTTATTAGAGTGCTGAGAACGCTCGTTTTGGCATGTAACGACAATGCCTGTAGGAATATGCGTGATCCTAACCGCGGAATCAGTCTTGTTAACGTGCTGGCCACCTGCGCCTGAGGACCTATATGTGTCTATCTTGATCTCATCTGGGTCGATGTCTACTTCTTCTTCGGCCTCAATCTCGGGCAACACGTCCACAGATGCAAACGAAGTGTGCCTCCTCTGATTTGAATCGAAAGGAGAGATCCTTACCAGCCTGTGCACGCCCTTTTCGGGGCGCAAAAAACCATATGCGTGGTCGCCCCTAACAGAAAAGCTCACGCTTTTCAGTCCGGCTTCCTCACCAGGTAACATATCAAGAGTCTCCAGTTCGAATCCCTTACGCTCAACCCATCTAGAGTACATTCTGTAGAGCATCTCAACCCAATCCATCGCCTCTGTACCGCCTGCTCCGGCATGCAGGGTAACTATGGCATCTCTCGAATCATACGGGCCAGAAAACAAGGTTTCAAATTCTAGGTCGTGGATCTTTTCAGACAATTCCTGCGCCGTTTGCTTCAGATCTTCTAGAAGCGATATGTCGCCTTCTTCTTCGGCCAAAACAGCTATGGAAATGCTGTCTTCTACCTGGGTCTTGAGATCGTTGAATGTGTTTAGTTTGTTTTCGATATGGCTTATTCGTCTGCCGATTGATTGCGCTCGCCTACGATCTTCCCACACTGAAGGGTCTTGCATTTTGGCATTTAGATCCGCCAACTCCATGGATAACTTAACAGGGTCAAAGAGACCTCCCGATATTTGCCAGTCTTTCTCTTAAAGACTCCAATTCACTTATTACTTCTTCGTACATAATCATTCCCTCCGCTAGTTACGGTACCTGTGACCTATTCCCAAACATGAATAATACGACATTTTGCGCCGTTATCCAAGTTTTCCGCAACAATTCTTATACTTTTTTCCGCTACCGCACGGACAGGGATCATTTCGGCCTACTTTTTTCCCGGACTTAAGCGGGGCAGATCTTGGCTGTCCGCCTTCAGTTGTATCTTGAGATTGAGCCCCGCTAAGTCTTATTACTCTTACCGGCCCCGAGGCTCCTTGACCATCTTTTGTGGATCCGGGGCCTTTTTGCTTGGATACAGTTACTCTGTAGAGATAGGAAACTGTATCTTTCTCTATATTTTGAATCATGTTCTGAAACAGCTCATACCCTTCTTTTTGATATTCAAGTAAAGGATCTCTCTGACCATACGCCCTCAGTCCTATCCCTTCCCGAAGACCCTCCATGGCACGCAACTGGTCTATCCACTTTTGATCAACTACCCTAAGAAGGATGAGCCGCTGCACCTCGTTGAAGTTCGGCCCCAGCATCTCCGCTTTCTCTTTGTATCCTTGGTCGAAAACCTGCATGACGGCTTCTAGTGCAGCAACTCTGGAACTGGCAGAATCCAGAACTTTTCTGAAATCTACGGCAGGCATTAGCTCTTTGAGATAAGAAACAAGCCCGTCTATATCTGCCTCGTGGTTCCTTTCGCCCGGATTCCAAAATGCATCAAAGCCCGTTTCTACTGTCCTCGTAATCATACTCCGCAGAATATCAGAAAGATCATCAAGTTCAAGTACCTGGCGTCTCTGAGCGTATATGACTTCACGCTGTTTGTTCAGAACATTGTCGTATTCGAGTACATTCTTCCTTATAGAAAAGTTGTGCGCCTCAATGCGTTTCTGGGCTGTTTCCACAGACTTGGTGATCAATGGGTGCTCTATAGGCTCGTCCTCTGAGAATCCTACCTTTTCCATAACGTTACTTATGAGGTCCCCTCCAAACAGCCGCATAAGCTCATCATCCAACGAAAGATAGAACCTCGACGAGCCCGGGTCTCCTTGTCTACCCGCTCTGCCTCTTAACTGGTTATCTATACGCCGAGCTTCGTGGCGCTCTGTTCCAAGAACATGGAGTCCGCCCAAAGACACTACCTCGTCATGCTCTTCATCTGTCTGACTTTTGAACTGCTCAAAGAGTTCCTTGTATCTGCTTCTCGCCTCAAGAATCACATTAATGCGCTCATCTTGTGTGCCCTCGTCTACCTTTGCAAGTATTGCTTGGGGCAGCACCTTCTCCGAGGCGATAGATACCACTTCAGGATCATAGCCTTCTTTTCTAAGAGCCGAACGCGTCATGAAGTCAGGATTGCCACCTAGTAGGATGTCAGTTCCCCGCCCGGCCATGTTGGTTGCAATGGTCACCGCACCTTTTCTTCCTGCCTGGGCCACTATTTCCGCTTCCCGTTCGTGATGCTTAGCGTTGAGGACTTCATGGTCGATCCCTCTTCTTTTGAGCATAGAAGATAGCATCTCTGATTTTTCCACCGAACGCGTGCCCACAAGAACGGGCCTGGCAATTTCATGCATGTGAGCAATTTCTTCAACAACAGCTTTGAACTTGGCGTCTGCTGTTTTCCAAATAGAATCGGGCATATTCGTCCTTACCAGAGCCTTATTCGGTGGAATAGACACAACATCCAAACCGTATATTTCTACAAACTCCGGTTCTTCAGTGGCAGCGGTTCCTGTCATGCCGGAAAGTTTGTCATACATCCTGAAGAAGTTTTGCACTGTGATAGTAGCGAGCGTATCGCTTTCTTCTTTTATGTTTACTCCTTCTTTGGCTTCAATTGCCTGATGAAGCCCATCTGAAAATCTCCTACCTTCAAGAATGCGACCGGTAAACTCATCTACTATTAGAACCTCTCCGTTTTTCACCACGTAGTCAACATCTCGATGCATTAGCTCTTTTGCCCTTAGGGCCTGCTTAACATAATGCTCCAACCCTATGTTGTTTTCATCGGAAAGATCCTCTATGCCCAACCATTCCTCTGTTTTTTTGATCCCTTCATCGGTCAATACGATCGTCTTAGCTTTCTCATCTATTGTGTAATGGTTATCCCTTTTTAGCGTGCGAGCCAGATCCCTAAATCTTATATACTTGTCTGTAGTGCCCTCTCCTCGGCCTGAAATTATGAGAGGGGTTCTTGCCTCATCTATCAGAATTGAATCAACCTCATCGATTACAGCGTAGTTTAGAGGGCTTTGAACGAGATCCTCCTTGCGCCAAGCCATGTTATCTCTAAGATAGTCAAAACCGAATTCCGTATTCGTACCATAGATGATAGGGCATGAATAAGAATCCTTCTTCTGAGCAACTTCCATTCCCGGGATTACAAGTCCTACATCTAAGCCCAAGAACCTGTAAATCTGACCCATCCACTCTCTATCTCGCTTTGCCAGATAGTCGTTGACCGTAACTACGTGGACGGTAGCGCCTCCTAAGGCGTTCAGATAAGTCGGGAGAGTAGCTACGAGCGTTTTTCCTTCTCCCGTTTGCATCTCCGCAATACGTCCCTGATGAAGAACAACACCGCCTATTATCTGAACGTCAAAGTGCCTCATATCGAGCACGCGTTTGGAAACTTCTCTGACGACGGCAAAAGCCTCGGGCAGTATTTTATCCAGCGGCTCACCTCTGGATATGCGTTCCCGGAACTCTCTGGTCTTACCTTGGAGGTCTCCGTCGGAAGCTCGCTCCAAAACCGGCTCAAATCTTCCTACCGAATCGACGATTGGGCTTATTTTTCGCAGCTCCCGGTCATTGGCGTTAAACAGATTCTTTAGAATGGACATGCATATCTCCTTTTCTGAGTGCAAACTCACAAACAATAAGACAGTTTTGCCTATATATCACTGCCTTTAATTCTACCATTCTTATGCCTCTGCGAAAAACTTGCGTGCATTGCGTTCATTATGAACAAAAAGATTCCCGCCGCCATGAATATGTCGCCTAGACTAAACGTGGTGGGTGCTTTGGAAAGAAACTTCCAAGAGAATATATCTGCAAGAAAGGTAAGCCTTGTGTTGTCCCCTAACATGCAGTGAGTAAAACTGGAAGATAGCACTGATATTTGGCTACCCAAGACATCGGGACCCAAAGGAGACAAATCGACAGGCATTCTGCCTCCATTGGCCATTATGACCAGGAAATTCAAAAATACTCCGAACGCAAGCGCCCTAAAACCAGGCAATTTTAGATTCGGATAAAGGCCGTAAAACAGCATCAGGTAAGTACCGAAACTTAAAGCGAGGCAAACCTGCGGATATGGCTCAAATCTACCGCTTAGCAACTTGATCGATGCGATTTTCACCAAGAATGAACCCGCAATCCACACCACTCTATCAAGGTCTACATCTGCAAGTCGAGAAATCTTGCCTCCCGAAACTAGCCCAACAACCAGGGAAACGACCATTACGGTTAGGAACAACGGATCACTTCCTTAGAATCTTCTCATCAATTACTTTTAGCATAGCTTCTACCACTTTGGGATCAAACTGAGTTCCACTGCACCTTATAATCTCTTCTCTAGCCTCTTCATAGTCCATCCTTTCTTTGTACGGCCGATCTGTTGTCATAGCATCAAAAGCGTCTGCGCAGGCAATAATTCGCGCCTCTAGAGGTATCTCTTCGCCACGTAATCCTCTCGGGAAACCTGTACCATCCCATCTTTCATGGTGGTATCTTACCCACTCCGCACCCTTACCCAGTATCTTCATCGCCGCAATAACGTCTGCCCCTATATCAACATGCTTTTTCATTTCTTCATATTCTTCGTATGTAAAATAATCTGTTTTCTTTAATATGCTGTCAGGTATTCCTACTTTGCCCACATCATGCAAAAGGGCAACGTATTTCAGTAAGTCCACCTCTTCGTCGTCAAGTCCCATTTCTTTTCCCAGTAACCCAGAGTATTCGGACACCCTTATGGAATGGCCCTGGGTATAAGGATCTCTCGCATCTACAGCCGTACCCAAAGCCTCAGCCATTTCGCCATAGGTATCTTTTAGATCCACATATTTCTGAAGGGACATCTTAGTCACGACTAGAGGCAGATAAAACAGCAGAAGCACAAGGGGCCCAGCTTGTTTGGTTACAACAACCATAAGGGCGCCGAGAGGAAACAAAGCGAACATATTAGGCAGCATCCACACTATGTTCTGGCGCCAAATGGTTAGAAAAGGTAGTCCGGTTTGAAGGGACACAAATTCTCCGGTCATGACGGCATTGAGCATCGTGTAACCTAGCGCCGCCAATACAAAAGCCAGAAGTCCTGAAGGAAATTCCAAAAATCCAAATTCGCCCCCCAGAAAAGCATACACCACGGAGAAAACATAGGCGCATATGCTTAACATTCCCCTGTTGAATAAAACTAGCTTGAGAGGAACCTGCCCTGCTAAGTCTCGTCTGCGCAAAGTAAACAACGCTGCCACCCACATGCCTATGGCAGGCCCATGCAGAACGATAACCGTGAAAATGAGAGGGGCAGCGACAGAAGCGGTACCTTTCCCCTTTGGGAAAGGAATTGCCAGAGTTTCGCCAAAAGCTATGAGCGCTCCCAAAAAACATACTTCTAGAAAGTGAGCCCAACCCTCGAATGAAGGAATGTTCATACAGAGCAACGCAATGCCAAGGCATATTATGCCCCATAAATACACATCAAAGGACTTGAGACTCTTATTCAACGGTAGACACCTCATGACCAGGCCGACAGCCCCGGCAGAAACTCTAACCTACTTGAAAGTTCGCCGCTCCAGCCAAAAGGAGCGTGAGGATGGCGAAAATCACCCTGAGAACCTTCTTATTCACCTAAAAACCCCCCGTCAACTGGCTGAATCTGAATCGCTAGATCAGATTCATTTAGCTCCGCTGATGAAAGTTGCCGGGCTGTCGGCATAGTAATTTGTTCAACGACTGTTTCGATTAGTCCTTCTATTAAGTAGTGCAAATCCGTCTGATCTCATGCATTCGCCATAAGCCTTGGAAACCGCCGATTAACCGCATCAAGAGTCGCCTTTACCACCGCTTCCCTTTCGTCATATGAAACAGGACAAGAACCCGTTAGGGTTAGTTCCCTGCCATCCTCAATAACACCAAGAACAACCAGAGCCGTTCGCAGAGATCTTGACTCGTATACATTTACATCTCTAAGAGAAATATTAACACTTTCTTTCAAGAAATGACTAAGAGCGTTTACAGTAGCTTCTGCGCAAAACCAGTTCCATCTGGTCGCAGTGGCAATTCCTTCACTTTCTCCGAGAGAAACTACTCCACCCAAAGCAAGTCTTACTCTAGCAACAGCAGATGATCCGCTTGCCATGAGCTCTATCCCGACCAGTTTCGGCCGAGCGACAAAAGCCAATTCTGTGTCGGTCATCTGAACGATCGAAATCTTACCTTTATCGATCTTTTCTCCGGATGCCGCCAAGATGGCAGATTCTACATCGCGTATTACATATTTGGGCGAACGACCTGTTCGCGCCACGACATTAATTTCGTCGACATTGTTGTCCTCGCCAATGGAAACTCGACAATCCAACACGTCATTTATCTTCTTGATGATGTCCTCATAATCTTTGGCTGAATGATCCTTGATGCCCATTTTTATGCACTCCCAATTGGAAAAGCGCTTCGATCACATATACGGGGCCATAATTGCAGTGTTATGACGATACCCTGAATCTTCTTTCTCCTTAGCAACCATCTCTGCCATAATCCACAGTCCCGCAGCCACCAGACTGTGCCCGCCAAGTATAACCGGGACAGGGCATTCAACCGCGCTCTTAGTAAAATCCCTTACCCACTCATCTTCAATCAATTGGTACTGGCCTAGATCTGAGTAGAACCTGTCCCAATCGGAAACTTGACCCTTAAGATGAGCAAAAATCACTCTTGTATCGATGAAGGCTAGATCGCAGACACGAGACAGATACTCAAAAAACATCTTCGGGCCGACCTCATTTATCATAAAACCTAATAGAGATACAACTTCTCCTCTTTCTTCTCGACCCAATGCCTTCATACCTCTCTCCTCAGAAAACACACGCATTCTATGCACCATGTTGGAGTTTATATATTGTATGACCGCAGGCCCCACTCGTCCTATCACCGCTATCTCACGTGAATCTTGCCTAAGTATTCGTAAGGCATCATTTAGGTTCTGAGTAGGCCAATCGAGAGAACTTATGATCCTTGATGATCTCGGTCCACAGTTAGGATGCAGACCAAGTACCAGGATATCAGTTGGGGTATCTATATCGAAATTGACCCTACCCGAGTTAGGCACAAGAAGCCGCCGCATTCCAATGTCGCGAAGCAAATTGCCAAGGACGTTGTCATTCTCAGGTAGTTCAACCTCATCGATTGCTCTTGCAGGAGTAAAGGCAACCAGGTCTGCGGACTGGACATTATTCATTATGACTGTATTTCGGGTCTGCTTGAGCGTAAGGGCAATCTGGTCAAACTCTTCCAAATACACAAGGGGGGCAGCTGTCCCCCCCATATACAACACGTTTTCTAATCGGTAATTGACGATTATCTCCCTTAATCTACGTCCAAAATGGAACTTGCCATCATCTGGCTCTAAATCAACTACCGCGAACTCTGACGCTTCGCGCGCGAGGTCTTCGTAATTGGTTGCAAGTATGATTTCGTCAATTTCCGGTGCCAATGCCAGCTTAGACAGTGTATCTAGGGCAATCTCTTTCCGGATGTCTTTGATCTTTGCATCTAGAGAAGTTTTCGGTTTACCACCTTCAAACATTACTGCGGTAACCTTAGGTTGTTCCAAGCTGGCTCCCCCGCTTAACATAGACAAGTTTCCCAAAAGCCCCTATATTTCCGGCTCAATGAGACCAAAGTTGCCGTCTTTTCTTCTGTAGATCACGTTAACCAAACCGGTTTCCCCGTTTGAAAAAACAAAGAAATCGTGACCCAAAAGCTCCATCTGCATCGCAGCTTCTTCAGGCATCATAGGTTTCATGGCAAATCTCTTGACTTTTACGATCCTTCCCGTTTCCGGTTCTTCCTCATGTTCTGACAACCGAGGTTCTTGCTTATCGCGCTTAAGAAGCCTCGTCTTATATTTGTCCAGCTGCCGCTCGAGTTTCTCAACAACCAGGTCTACTGAGGCAAACGCGTCCTGGGCCGACTCTTCTGCCCTCAAAATCATGCCGTTGAGAGGTAGCGTAACTTCAACCACGTACCTGCCCCGCTGAGTTGAAAACATCACCTGGCACAAACAAGAATCCTGCTTTACATACTTATCCAATTTGGACAATTTCTTCTCTGCATATTCCCGAAGTGCGGGGCTTACATTCATGTTCTTACCTCTTACGTTGATCTCCATGTGGCATGCCTCCTCGAAATAACCGTTACTTTTGCCTTTGGATTATGCGAATAACCAAAGAACTGTTGTTACTATACAATAAATTCTCCGGGTCCGTTCCATATACCTTTCATATGGCTTTACACGACGCTTCAATCTCAATTCAATAATACGCTAAACCCATACATGTGTGAACCTGCAATCCACATAACTGTGCACAATGGAAGATAGCATCTAAGTGGTTATCAACACAATTATCCACACTATCCCCAGATATCATTATGCAGTTTTCGCCCACCGTTCACTACAAAATCAAAAATACTTGTTGACTCTTTCTTCTTATCGTGCTATATTCGCAACACGAGCTAAAAGCTCCAAAAGATGTTGGGTTGGGGCCCAGCGTCGGGAATTAGGAGGAATGTCCCACAATGCAAGGTACAGTAAAATGGTTTAACGCGCAAAAAGGCTTCGGTTTCATTCAACGTGATGACGGTCCAGACGTATTCGTACACTATTCGGCAATCAAATCTGACGGGTTTCGTACGCTTAACGAAGGCGATCTTGTAGAATTCGAAATCGTAGAAGGCCCCAAAGGCCTGCAAGCTGCAGAAGTGACTAGAATTTCTGAGTAAGCAAAGCCAACTCGCCCCGGTCTATAACCGGGGCTTTTTTATTTCTACTCTACAAAACGGTATCAAATCGTCCCCCTGAGTAGTTACCGGTGGAATAAGCTGATAAGACCCTTAATTGAGTGATGACATCCGAGATCTCGTGACTGATGTTCGTCATTTCTTGTTGCAGAAGCGAGGCAATCTCCTTATCCAACTCGCCTACTGAAACGATGATCTCTTTGATTGATTCAAATTCTTTATCTCCTAATTGAGGATTGCCACAGGAGTCTATTCGTTTGAGGATCTCTTCCCTTTCCGATATTATCGACTCAAGACTCGAAAAGTCTCCACCCTGCGCAAAAGTTAGTGCTTTCTTGGTCAGTTCTAAAAGGTCTTTGAACATGTTAAGCATGGCTTCTAATCGCTTCTTCCCAACCATCTCTAATTTCGGTCATAATCGTAATCGCGGCTTCTACTTGCTCTGGATCTTTTTTGAGGTTTGCGGATACGAGCGATGAATAAACAAAATCGTACACAGATGCAAGACTGTCTGCAATCTCACCTGTGCTGAAATCCAGGGATACTCTCAGTTCGTCAATGATATCTTGCGCACGTATGAGGCTTTCATTTGCACCGCTGTAATTTTTGTCCGCTATGCATTGCATTGCCCTCCGCATGGACTTGAGACAACCATCGTACAGCATAAGTACCAGTTCAGCTGGTGAAGCAGTCTCTACCTTCGACTGCCTGTATACTTCAAGCGCTTTGTCTATATTTCCCACATACCCTACATTCACCAAAGCCTATCACCTATCTTTCTTCTACTTCATCTTAACCGCTGAACATAGACAACATTTGCTGAGATAACCACATTGACTGGGTTTCCATTCTGGCCAAATACGTTTCTAGGGCAGTAAACTTCCTTTGAAGACCCGCAAGTTTCATGTCCAGACGCTTCTGGACGTTGTCGATCTGCTTTGATATATCCTTGTTCTCTGACTCAAACTGAGCATCTTTCAGCGGTAAAAAACCGTTGTACGAAGTGTACATCTGCAAGGTGCTCTCTAGCGTCTTGAAAACGCCGTTGGAGCCTGAGCTACCCTCGACAAAAAGAGAAGCCACTGATTCTCTGTCGGTTGAAAGCGCCTCTTTCAATTTTGACTCATCAATAGATATTTTACCGTCCCGCGAGAAAGCGCCGATTGCTCCGGTGCTTATCCCAACCTGCCCTACAAACTTGAAACCCGGGAGATCGATAGATGCAAACAACGTGCTCTGAATTTCGGAAAGCAATCTCTGGAGCAATGGATCTCCGAAAAGAAGTCCGCTGGATTTAGTGTCATTATCCCAGAAATTGTAACGCGAAGTGAGGTCAATCAGGGAGTTGTATTCATCTGCAAATGACTTAACTGCGCTTACAATTGAATCATCGTTGTAGGCTACTGATAAGGAGGTTTCCCCTGTTTTCAAAAGATCAAGAGTGACTCCTTGAATGGCATCGGATACTTTGTTTGAGTCTCTTTCAAACGTAACACCGTTTATCTTGAAACTTGAATTCGATGCTGAGACTACTTGCGAGATATCGAATGTGTTGCCTTCTGCAAGAGTCTCAACTATGGCAATTTCTTTGCCAGTGGATTCTCCCGTAAGCACAAGAGAGTACTCGTTGGGTCTAACCTGCAAGACAGAAGCCCTGATTCCCATTTCACCCTGGTTTATCTTGTCGGCAACCGTGTTTAGAGTATCTGACTCGACAATATCAACTGAAAATGGATCTGAACCATCAAGGGTAAGAGTCAGGCTTCCTGACATGCCCAGTGAAACATCAGGTCCCTGTGAAAAAACCCTAGATTGAAGAACATGGGATCGGGCAAGCGTTAGCACTTCAATGTCGTATCTGCCCACCGCGGCCGATTCAGATGCCGATGCAGAAACAATGCTCAGGTCACTTACCTTGGGCGTTTTGGTATTGTAAAGGCTCTCTTTCGTAAGCGTCCCTATCTTTGAAAGAACCGCATCGACTTTGGTCTTAATAGCATTCCAAGCAGCTCTTTTTTCTGCAACTGCTTGTTTTTTCAATTCCAGTTTCTCTATGGGAATTCTCTCTACTTTCATTAGCTGTTCAATGATATTTTGCGTATCTAGTCCGGTCATATTCATGGTAACCTTTGAACTCATGCTCACACCTCCAAAGAGTATATTTCCACCACCTGCACATAACTACAGACACACAGTCCTTACTTAGTTTTCAACCAGCGTAGATCCCAAAAAGGGTTCCGGATTTGAGGATTATTTCACATATCCTTCAACAATGTAATCGTATATAAGGGAGTATAGATTAGCCTTATTCTTCTTTATCCTCTTTTTTTAGGAGCTCGCGTTTTAAGCGATCCAAATCCAAAATGGAATCTTTCGCCAGGGTCATCTCTTCGGCGATCTCGACCTCTACCTCTTCCCGCAGGATCTTTGTCCCAGAAGGAGCTTCGATTCCCAGTTTTACAAACGCCTTAGAACCTTTGCCCCTTATTTCCGTGACCCGTATGATGATATCGTCACCTATGAGTATTGCTTCGCCCTGCTTTCTCGATAGAACAAGCATATCTAGCCCGTCCTCTTCATAAGATTCTGTAGCTCGACAAATACATTGTGCCTAGTACTATACTCCTGGGAAATAGTAATTACCTGCCTACCCAAACGTTTGGAAGGGTTAATCACCAGAGGCGCCTGAAGATTTACTGTCATATCTCTCACTTCTTCCGGCAGAGTCACTACTGAAAGGAGCACAAGATCTCCAGGATTTGAGGCTTCCAGAATCTCCAAATCCTTTGGGGTAAACTCAGGATCGTAGTCTTTGAATACAAGCCTAGGATCCAATATTACGAAGCCCAGGGATTGGTCATCAAGGCTTTGAAGCCACTTAAAGACACCAAAATCGTCAAGGTCGAAAACAAAAAACCTTTTGCATGATTGAAACCCTATAAGACCTTCCGGAAAATCTATGACCTGGTCGTCTCGTATATGCAGTACCCCAAACTGTCTTGTGGGAAATTCCATACGAATCCCTCCTGCCCGACATAACCTCTGTTTTCCCAAAAACCAGTACAGGTCCTAATGTAAATAGTCTAATAGACTAGGCTGAATGAGTCTTGCTCCTACAGCAAGCGCAGTCTGATAAGCCATTTGCTGGGACATAAGTTTTACAACTACTTCGGTAATATCTACCTCTTCCACATTTGCCAATACCCTTTTGTACTCGACATACATTTCGCCCGCTTTTTCTTCCAGGGTATCTAGTCTCCGAAGTTTTGCGCCGTTTTCAGCCCTATGAGATAGCACCTTATCCAAACATTTGTCTATTCCTTCTGCAGCATCTTTGATATCATCGACATTCGAGGTCTCTAGTCCTTGCTCTAATTGGTCCATAAAAGTAGATACCTCAGTCATGATGGTTTCGACACCCTTACACGTAACGGTCACATCTGTGCCTAATCTCCACACAGGCATCGTTCCGTGAAGAAGGTTCCTGCCGTCAACCGTGGTGTCAAACACTCCGGATAATTCATCTTTGAGTTGGCTGATCTCTGCAGAAATTGCTTCCCTTGCGTCTTCCGGTGTAGTTCCTGTCATACCAGTAAGAGCCAAATCGTGTGCTCTTGAAAGCACTGTCGTCACATGAGCCATCGCTTGTTCGGTCTGAGACATCCACGTCTTGGCCTTGTCGATATTACGCAGATACTGATCATTCACACAAAGGTCATGTCTAAGAGATATTGACCTCTCCGAACCTACAGGATCATCTTGAGGTCTGGTAATTGATTTCCCTGAAGAAGCCATGTCTTGAAGCTCCCCAAGTCTCTTTTCCACGCCAAAAATGTTGTAAAGAAAGTTCCGCTGAATCGTAAGATCTGTTACGCGCACAAACACCGCCCCCTTTGCACATGGCCCTTAAACTATCTGCCACCTGTTCCCATCCGATTTATTATCGTATCGAGCATTTCATCGGCAACAGTTATAACTCTGCTAGCCGCATTAAAAGCATGCTGCTCTCGTATCAGTTCTGTAATTTCTTCGTCTCGGGACACCCCGCTTATTGAGTCCTTCCTGTTTGCCAATTCCTTCACCAGCAATTGCTGAGTTGAGTGACCAATCTCTACTTTTTGCCCTTCAACCCCCACTTTGCCCACGATCGACATCCATTTCTCCGCGAAGTTGCCTCCGGTGTCGTCTATTATAAAACTGTTTGGCGTGCCATCTATGTAGTCCGCAATTGCATGGGCGACAGTGCCATCCAAAGGGTCATTACCTACAGACACCCGTATATTATTCGGATCGTTTACTATCGCATCGTTTACCTTGAGCGTTGAAAGCACATCAGAACCGGAAAACTCGAAGAACTTAATGTACGATGGATCTACCTGCCCGGTAGTAGAATCTGTCTGATGGATATCATTGATCCCTTGAAAAAACTCTGCCGCAATGGTGTTCAGTTCTTGTCTAAACTTCAGTGCGGTCTCGTCTCTTGCGACTTTGTGCCCTCCTAGTGTTCCGGAAACCAAGTCTAGCTGTATTTTGTCGCTGCTCGCAGGCCCTGTAGATACAAAGTATTTTACGCCCGCCGAGGTTATCGAACTCGACATGGGGTAAGACTTGTATTTGTCTACCAGCGCTACGCCACCAATGCTAACTTTTACAGTGCCTTCGTCAAGATAACTCACGGTTGCACCCGTGAGCTGGGTCAATTGATCGATAAGAAGGTCTCTTCGGTCCATAAGATCTCCAACCGGCTCATTTCGAGACAGTCCCCTTGAAATCTCTGTATTCAAAGAACAAATCTTCTCGCTAAGAAGGTTTACCGTATTTATCGTCGAATTGATAGCGCCTTCCACGTCCCCTACCAGGGAGTCTATTTGACTTCCCAGGTGCCGAAACATATCAGCAACAGACTGACCTGTTTCCATGAGTTGTGCGCGCGCAGCTTGGGATTGTGGTTCTGATGCAAGATCGTGCCACGCTGACCAGAAAGAGTCTACAAATGTTCTCAGGCTTGAATCTGACGGTTCGGCAAAAACGACCTGTAAATGATCCAAAACATCCTTCTGAGATTCGAAACTCGCTTGCTTGGCCTGTTCATTACGCAAAACCCCGTCGATAAACGGATCTCTTATCCTTTGAACATCAGTAACCTTAACGCCAAGTCCGGATGTACCCGAACTTACATCAATCCTTTGTATGATCGGCTCTTGTACCACCCGCTGTCTCGAATATCCTGGAGTAGCAGCGTTAGCTATGTTGTGACCTGTAGTGTCCATCGCACGCCTTGCGGCAAGCAGAGCCGATTTTCCGATTTCGATAGCAGTAAACGTAGAAGGCATCAAAGCCACCTCCGGCTAAACTTTTTGATCAAAAGCAATAGGCGCCAATTCAGAAGTCTTGAAGTAGTCATCTTTGGGCAAGAACAATCCCAGTTCATATTTCACAATTTCCAGGCTCTTAGATATTAGCCTTTGGTTTTGATGGTTAAGCCTTCGAAGCAATGAGGCCTTCTTAGCGAGGGTATTTTTAGCGGATCGATATTCATCTTTTCGGAGAATATCTTCCAAAATACACGAGTGACCATCATCACTGAATTGTTTTTCCAGGTGTTTGAGGTCCCAAAGGGCAGCTGTTTCCTCTCTGACGACTGTCTCTAACCCGCTACAGTCGCCTGCAATCACAAAGTCTTGCTTTTTCCTAGCTAGATCTATAAGCCGTTCAATGACCAAGTCCAGCTCATTTATCAAACTTGCAACTTCTATGGATTTTTCTTCCATTACGTCCGCCCCCTTGAGGGACGGCAGCGAGCTTAACGCCTATACATTCTGAGGCAAGTCATCACCGAATCTTGTCGGCCAAAAGCCTTCCCATCATCTTCTCAGCAATAGCCTCGGACTCGACCGAATACTCACCAGTTTCGACCTTCTTCGAAATTGGAGCAATCAAGTCCTCACGGACGTCAGGCATCTTTTTTACAAGTTCCTTTATCTTTTCAATATCTTCTCTGGTAAAGGAAAGCCCGACCTCGTCCTGCCTGTTGTCATAGGAGACTTTCTCAACAGCCGATTGAGCGCCCAGCGACTTATTGGTCTTGTACACCTTGAGTATTTGATCCACTTGTATCTTGGATATCATCACCTTGACATCGCCTCTCTTTGGATCGCGCCACCGTCCACAATTAATCATCGATTAATTGGAACTTAGCGTTTAGCTATCTCTGTCAGTACTTATTGTTTTTTCCTTCGGATGAGATCGATAGTGTACATACGTTCGCCAATTCTTTCATTTTGTTCATCTATACTTAGTTTAGGTCGTTCCACGTCTATTTTACCATTTTCTTTGCCAGATACATCTGAAGAACGTCCCGAAAGAGCTTTCTGGCATTCGTCGCATATCCTGCCTGCAGAAATTGGTTTCTTACAGATGATGCACACCAACAGGTTTTCCGCCCCTTGCGGTTCCATTCCCATCAATCGGCCCTGACGGATGAACTCGGTAACGGTCTCAACTGCAACCCCGGTTTTTTCGCTAACCGTCATCACGGAAGAGCCGGGGTTTTCGGTAAGATATCGCTTTACGATCTGAAATTGCTCATCCTCTTTCTCTATACATTCCGGACAAAGCATGGAACCTGAGCTGACAAAGAGTCTCCCGCACTTCTTGCAGTTTTGTATGGGCACGTACATCCCTTCTTCCTCAGCAATTCATTAGTCCTTCTTCCGAGATATGCGTCGAACATTTCTGTATCAGTATTTCATAGTTCGTGCAAGGGTAAGACAAAACACCTTTTGGGCTCCTGCTTCTTTGAGCGCTCTTGCCCCTTCATCAAGAGTAGCACCGGTAGTTGTCACATCGTCTACCAAAACTACAGTCGCATCTGGCAGTTGATAACCGCTTTGTACGGCCATCGTACCCTTTAGGTTCTTCCATCGATTCACTCGATTGAGTTTGGACTGTCGTCCTGTTTTGCGTTCCCTAATCAAGATATCGAACATAGGCAACTTTGTTTTACTAGAAACCTCGCTCGCTAGATCTTTCGCCTGATTGTAACCTCTTCTCTCCATACTGGAAGGTTCGAGAGGTATGGGTACCAACATGTCCGCTCTATCCAGAAAACTCATGGCCTCTGATAGTAATCCGCCCAAAGGCCTGGACCGCCACCTTTCTCCTCGGTATTTCATGCTCACAATGGCGTTTTTCAAGAGTCCGGCGTAAAGCCCCGCCGATTTGCACGCATCAAAATAGTAAAGGTTTTTCCTGCATGTTTCGCAAAGTTCAAATGGCGGCGGAACCGGGATACCACATACTTTACAGGTATTGGCCATTTGGAGTTTCAAAAACTCCCTGCATGTTTCGCATATACCATTCCCAACCAGAATGCGCCTTCCGCACAGACAGCAGCAAGTCGGCTCGCCATAGATAATTCCCGAGGAGATTCCATATATGGCCCTGCTTCCCACGCGACACATCTTACCTTGCCCCTTTCCGGGAACATTTCTCGGTCAAAAAGTTATGGCACAATTTCCCTCTAATATTAGTTTATGCCATTTTACCCTAGGGGGCAAGACGCCATTAGCCTACCAATGAAAACTCCCTCAGAGGATTCATACGCCTCGAGGGAGCTTAATCACAATATGCGACTGACTTTACACATGCCTTAGGATGTCATCTTTGAGATCAAGACGTTCCCACGGAAGGTCTAAATCGCTCCTGCCGAAATGGCCATATACGGAGACCTGAGAGTAGATCGGTCGCCTTAAGTCGAATCTTTCAATAATACCCGCGGGTCTGAAATCAAAACACTTCTTGATCGCGTAAAGTATTGCGTCATCCGACAAAACACCAGTACCTTTTGTATCTACGTATATAGATACAGGATCGGCAACACCTATAACATATGCCACCTGTACTTCACATTCCTTCGCGAGTCCTGCGGCGACCACATTTTTAGCAATGTAACGTGTGGCATAGCTTGCGGACCTATCAACTTTTGTAGGATCCTTACCGGAGAAACTGCCTCCTCCATGCCTTGCAAACCCACCGTAAGTATCTGCTATGATCTTGCGCCCGGAAAGCCCGCTGTCTCCTTGCGGTCCTCCTACCACAAAGCGACCTGTTGCGTTCACGAGTATTCGCGTCCGCTCGTCAATAAGTTCGGGCGGAATCACTTGCTTAATTACCTTAGCAGTTACGTCTCTGCGGATCGTATCAAGAGATATGTCATTTGCATGCTGCGCAGAAATAACTACGGTGTGAACCCTCACGGGAACACCGTCCTCATATTCCATAGTCACCTGGGTTTTTCCGTCTGGTCTAAGATAGGGTATTATTTTCTCGTGACGTACGTAGGACAGTCGTTTGGCCAAAAGGTGTGCCAAGTGAATAGGAGTAGGCATGAAGACGTCGGTCTCGTCGCACGCATAGCCAAACATTAAGCCTTGATCTCCTGCCCCTATTGTTGGTGGCATCGTTCCTTCTTTGGATTCAAGCGATTCATCCACGCCCAAAGCGATATCAGGTGACTGCTCCTCAATTGCCGTAAGGACCGCGCAAGTATCTGCGTCAAATCCAAACTTTGCCCGTGTATAGCCAATTTTCCTTAAGGTCTCCCTGACTATATATGGCATGTCAACATAGCATTCCGTACTGATTTCACCTGCAACAAGCACAAACCCTGTCTTGACAAGACACTCACATGCGACTCTGGCTTCTTTGTCCTTTTCCAATATCGCATCCAAAATGGCATCTACGATTTGATCGGCTACCTTATCTGGGTGACCTTCGGTCACAGACTCTGAAGTGAATAACTTGGTTCCCTTACCAATAGTCGGCATAGCCCAACCTCCTTCAGGAGGAAATAAATAATCACAAAGCCAAGCAATAATCTGCGGTCTAGGCTATATTAGCACCTAGACACCCACCCGTCAAACCGGCAGGCCAAAGATGATCTTGGCTGACGCCACTTCATCTGCCCCTACAAAGGCTCTTCCAATTCCTCTGCCGATTTTCATCTTAACGCTCTCCACAGTCACTTCAGCACGCAATACATCGCCAGGCCTCACTGGTTTCTTGAGACGAGCAGCATCTATACCAGCGAGATAGACGACTTGTCCCTTGCGACGAGGATCGCACAAGACCGCCAGCGCCCCGGTCTGAGCCATCATCTCGAGAATGATCACACCTGGCAAAATGGGTTCTTCGGGAAAATGTCCTTTGAAGAAAATGTGGTCATAGGGTACATCATACTCAGCTATAGCTGACTTGCCTTCTTCAACTCTAATGATCCGTGTGAGAAATAAAAAAGGATCTCTATGAGGTAGGATTTCCTTTATTCTCTCCAAGTCATCCTTGGAAACGCTTTCACAAGGTGTCTGACAAGGGTCCTTCAATATAATCATCTCCCAAGATATTCTCAGAAGATGACTTCGACAACTGGCTGTAAAGTACCTTCGCCAAACCGATACCACCTGCATCCGCCCAGGCCTTTCCCATTACCTGTGATAACATCACATCCCAATTGCCGCCTTTTAACCCTGACGAACTAGTCATATCGCGCCACAGCATGCTTAAAAAAACAGACTCAAATTCCTGACATGCTTTCAAGGTCTTTGCGTCTCTGTGCGCATCAATGTTCTTAGAAACATCTTTCAAGTAGGTACCGCTGATTGAATCCGAATACATTTATAAACACCCCTCAGCGTGGCACACTCTCGTTTTCTACCGCCGGATATTGTTTGCAATGGCCCACATTTGGTCCGCAGCTTCAACCGATTTTGAATTGAGTTCAAAGGCTCTCTGCGCGACGATTAAATTGACCATCTCGGTCACGACCTCGACATTGGAGTTTTCCAAATACCCCGATAAAACAAAGCCCGCGCCCTTTTGGCCAGGATCTGTGTTAACACCTGTCCCAGACTGAGTAGTCTCTCGATATAGATTGGAGCCTACAGCCTCTAGCCCAGCTGGATTTGGGAACATAGTCAGAACTATCTTCCCATACTGGTGAAAAGCCCCACCGACCTTGCCATATATCACCCCGTCTTTGTCAACGGTAAGTTCTTCAGCGCTTGCAGGTATGACTCCGGCCCCGTCTATCTTCACCGCGTAACCTTGTGATGTCACGAGTCTGCCCTGGCTGTCCAATCTAAAAGCTCCATCTCGCGTGTATCTATCTTCTCCATTCGGGCCTACGATTGTGAAAAAACCCTGACCTTCCACAGCAAGAGATAACGGGTCATCTGTCTTTTCGAGGGGTCCTTGCCGAAAGTTCCTGTCGGTTCCTGAAACTCGCACGCCGCTCCCTATCGAAACTACGGCGCTATTACCTATAGTGAGGTTTTGATAGTACAGATCTTGGAACTGTACACGTTGTTTTTTGTAGCCCGATGTGTTTACGTTGGACAAATTGTTAGATATGTTATCGATGTTAAACTGTTGAGCAGCCATTCCTGTTGCGCCCGACCATAACGCTCTAAGCATCTACACCTCATCCTTCCGCACGTGATTGGTTGAAACAAATCAAACTCTTCCGACCCTATTTATCGCCTGATCCAAAGTCTCATCCTGAGCCTGAAGGACTTTCTGAGCCGCTTCGTAGGACCTTAGTGAAGAAATCATGCTGACCATCTCAGACACAGGATCTACTGTAGACCCTTCGAGAGCGCCAACAGTTACAGCCGGCATCTCGATGGCATCTGCCACTCCTTGGTCTTGTCGAAACAAACTGCTGCCAACCTTTGTGAGAGCAGTGCCCGAAGGGAAAGAATACACAGCTAATCGCCCAATCTCGCTCCCTTCGCTATGGACAGTTGCATCTTCAGAAACCGTGCACACCGTATAGTCATCCGCCTCTATGGGACCGTTTTCGCCCAGAACTTTGTAACCTGCAACCGTGAGATACCCATCTCTTACCCGCAAATCGCCCATTCGCGTGTACATAGTCCCAGAGGGAGTCTCGCAACCCAGATATGCCCCTTTGGGCAGTGCGATGTCCATAGGATTATCAGTGTTTCTCAGCGGTCCTTGCTCAACCGATGTGGCTATGTCCTGAAGTACTGTTCCGTTGCCCAATCCGCCTACGAGTGCAGGCCGGCTAAAGGGCTCTACCCTATACATGAGAACATCGTGGAAACTCGAAAAAGTAGCTTTATCTTTTTGGTATGCAACCGTATCTGCATTGGATAAATTGTTAGCTATAACTTCTTGATTCACCAGTTGCGCTCTCATAGCAGTGGTTGCTGACAAGATGCCTCTAATCACGAATAACTCCCCCTCAACTTGTATCGTAAGAAAAGGGAAAGTGATTAGAGTTGTGCAAAAAAAGAGGAGATCCCGAGAAGTGCTTCTATTTGGACAACCTATTCATATGGTCTTTGTAGGTTTCAAAGTCCTCTAACGCAACTTGTGTACCTTTGGCGACACAAGAAATCGGATCTTCCGCAATGTGAACTGACAAACCTGTTAAGTCCCTTATGTAGGAATCCATACCCTTTAACAAAGCCCCGCCGCCGGTAAGTATGATGCCGCGGTCTATGATATCGCATACAAGTTCAGGCGGAGTTCGGTCCAAAACCGCCCGCACATTCATGCCGATAACTTCCAAGGACTCAGACAAAGCGCTTCTTATGTCGGAAGAACGAACGATCACGCTCTTGGGCAAACCGGTAAGCGCGTCTCGCCCTCTAACTTCATACTCTAATTCGTCAGTAGATTCCGCGTGGGCAGATCCTATGGCGATCTTTACATCCTCTGCAGTAGACTCACCAATTAGAAGTCTGTGTGCTCTACGGATGTATTTCACTATTTGATCGTCAAAAGCATTGCCGCCTACCCGAGTTGTAGCGCCGGTTACGATATCGTTTAGGGACAATACCGCAATATCGGTAGTCCCGCCGCCAATGTCTACTATCATATGCCCTCTGGGACGCTTTATGTTCAACCCTGCTCCAAGAGCCGCAGCCAAAGGTTCCTCGATAAGGTACACACTGCCGGCACCGGCAGCAATGCCCGCCTGAAGAACAGCCCTTCTTTCAACAGATGTTACTGCAGATGGCACGCAGAGAAGGACCCTAGGTTTTGCTATCATCATCGACCCTACGCTTTTGCGCAAAAAGTATCTCAACATGGTTTCGGTAACTTCGATATCAGTTATTACTCCCTGCATAAGGGGACGTACCGTAACTATGTTCCCCGGAGTTCTGCCTACCATCCGTTTGGCTTCTTCGCCGACTGCCAAGACTTCTTTCGAGTCTCTATGAATCGATATGATTGACGGTTCGTGAAGAACTATCCCCTTGCCGGAGACGAATACCAATACCGATGAGGTTCCAAGATCAATCCCTACGTCTTTACCTAACCTCAAACATTCCACCTCACCCATGTTCTCGTATTAAAGTCACTTTCATTTGACTAGTCGCAACGGCTGATCCACATCGTAGCCATAAGATATCTCGGCCCCCAAAGACCGCAATTTCCCACAAAAATCTGAATATCCTCTTTCCAGATGCTCCACTCCGGTAATATGGCTTATGCCATCTGCAGAAAGAGCGGCTATACATAACCCGGCGCCCCCTCGCAGGTCCCGTGCATGGACATTAGCACCCTTGAGGTAGTCAACACCCTCGACAATGGCATTGGGACCTTCAACCCTAATATCTGCGCCCATGCGTTCTAATTCTTCGACATAGCCAAACCGGCTCTCAAAAACAGTTTCGGATATGACGCTGGTTCCCAACCCTAAGCTGCAAAGGCTTGCAAAAGGAGCCTGAACATCTGTTGGAAACCCGGGATATGGCATGGTTTTGATGTTTACAGGCTTCGGGCGCGATTCACTGATAATCTCAACGCCGCTATCTGACTCCAAAACGACATACCCGCATTCCTCAAGCTTGGCCAGAACGGAAGTAAGATGCGCAGGAATAACATTTTCAACGCAGATGTTGCCCAATGTAGCTGCCGCTGCCACTAGATAGGTAGCTGCCTCGATCCTATCAGGGATAATAGTATATTCAACGCCATGGAGTTGTTTGACACCTTTTATTCTTATCCTCGAAGTCCCTGCTCCGCTTATCTTTGCCCCAGCAGCGTTTAAGAAATTAGCAAGGTCAACTATCTCCGGCTCTTGAGCGGCGTTGTCTATGGTGGTAACTCCTTCGGCCAATGAAGCCGCCATCATGATATTCTCTGTCGCTCCGACCGAAGGAACGTCAAGGTAGATATCGGCCCCGTGCAACCTCGGCGCCTTGGCAATGATATTTCCCTGCTCCATAGACACGACAGCTCCCATCGCTTCAAAACCCTTGAGATGAAGATCCACGGGTCTTCGCCCGATGGCACAACCACCGGGCAAAGGCACATGCGCCTCGCCGCAGCGCACCAAAAGCGGCCCCATAACCAGAAATGAAGCTCTCATCATGCGAGCTAATTCATAAGGCACATCACACACAAGGTGTTCCGCTCTTACGCGTACCTGTCCGGATGACATTTTGGTGCTTGCTCCAACAGATGACAAAATCGCAAGCATCGTCTCTACATCGGCAAGATACGGTATTTGTGTTAGGTGGGTGACCCCATGAGTAAGAAGCGTTGCTGCCAAAATGGGCAAAGCCGCATTCTTCGCACCGTCGCACTTTATTCTGCCGTTTAGTGGCTTTCCGCCAGAAACAACTAACTCCTTCATAGGTATCTCCTTATACGATCAAAGCAGGTAAGCATGTTTTTACCCTCAACGAGCCCTAACCACATCTTTGATCCTCATCAGCCTGGATACGTTTTCGCGTTCCATTTCTTCTAAGCGCATCTCAACGCTCTTGACTGCTTCTTCCAATTCCGGGATAAGGACATATTCCAAAGCATTTACCCTTCGCCTAGTCTTTTCTATTTCGTCTGCCAAGAGATGGATGGTGCGCTCGACAGTAGACAAGCGGACCAAGAGAGGCAAAATCCCATGGAATTCTTCTATGGCATCATCTAAATCAGATGAAGTCACAGCCAAGCCATAGTTTGGATGAAAACCTGACGTCTCTATCGCCTCTTCATGATCACCGTGAACGATCTCCATCTGGGGCACAGACACATTCATGATGTTGCGGTAGGATATAGAAACCTCCTCGGCTCCACCGGCAACCATAAGCGCCTCCTCAAGTATCGATGGTGAAAGAACAGCTCGTGCAAGGGAAAAACTTCTATACGCATCTGCAAGTTTCTCTTCGAGCTCCAGCCTTAGTCTCTGGCTCTCATGCACAATAGCCAGAAATTCTTTCATAAGCTGATCTCTTTTATCTTTAAGGAGCGTATGACCACGTTTGGCCATGCTTAACCTGCCCTTAAGCCGTGTGAGCTCCTGCCGAGTCGCGTTTGCCTTGATCGGCATGGTCTGTCACCCCCTCAGTCGCTGACTTTTCGTTCCGCATCCTTCGGCATGTATTTGTCCATATTCTCCTGGGATACACGCTTAATCTCAGATCTGGGCAGAAGCGACATAAGGCTCCAACCGATGTCCAATGTCTCTTGGATCGTTCTGTTTTCATCGGGTCTTTGATTCACGAATCTCCGCTCGAACTCTTCTGAGAACTTAAGAAAGATCCGATCAGACTCAGACAAAGCAGCCTCGCCCAAAACTACTGCTAGTTCAGCAGCTTCCTTACCCCGGTCGTAAGCATCTGAAAGCTGGTTCAAAACGTCGGCGTGATCCTCCCTGGTTTTCCCTTCCCCAATGCCTTTGTCTTTAAGCCTTGACAATGACACCGAAACGTTCGTAGGAGGATATATCCCCATCTTATGAAGCTCTCTCGACAAAATTATCTGCCCTTCTGTAATGTATCCAGTCAGGTCAGGAATCGGATGAGTCTTGTCATCTTCGGGCATCGTCAGAATAGGTATCTGCGTTATTGAACCCTTCTTGCCGGTAATTCTTCCCGCCCTTTCATATATCGATGCAAGGTCTGTATACATGTAGCCGGGATATCCTCTTCTGCCCGGAACCTCTTTTCTCGCAGCCGAAATCTCACGCAAAGCTTCAGCATAGTTCGTCATATCTGTCAGTATCGTTAAAACGTGCATATCCAATTCAAATGCTAGATATTCGGCTACAGTGAGCGCCATTCTGGGAGTAGCGATCCTTTCGATAACCGGATCGTTAGCTAGATTGATGAACAAGACCGCTCTGTCCAAAGCCCCGCTTGTTCTCAGATCCGTAATGAAGAAATCGGCCTCTTCAAAAGTGATGCCCATAGCCCCTAACACAACTGCAAAAGGCTCCTGCGTACCTAAAACCGTTGCCTGCCTAGCAATCTGAGCGGCGATTTGAGCGTGGGGAAGCCCGGCCCCTGAGAAGATAGGAAGCTTTTGCCCACGTACCAATGGGTTCATACAATCTATGGATGAAATTCCCGTCTGTATGAACTCAGAAGGGTAAGCCCGCGCGTACGGATTGATCGGGCTACCGTTTATATCCAATTTCTTGTCCGGCACAATCCTGGGTCCATCATCGATTGGGTTCCCGGCCCCGTCAAATATTCTCCCAACTATGTCCGGTGAGACAGGGATCTCAAGTACTCTACCTAAGAATCTCACTTTCGATGACTTAACATCGAGACCCGTTGTGCCCTCGAATAACTGCACTAGTGCCGAGCCTTCGCTAGCTTCGAGCACCCGCCCCCGTCGAATCTGCCCATCGCCAGTTTCGACTTCTACTAATTCGTCATAGTGTATATCGGTAACTTGATCGACTATAATCAACGGCCCTGCTATCTGCGTAATCGTCGTGTATTCCAACGGCATTTAGATTCCCCCATGCTAAAACTTTCACTCCGGCCTGTTATTGGCTCAAAGGACTCCGGCCCAAAGCTCATCTCGGATGGCCGCCATAATGCTCTCATACTCTTGCGTCCATTTGTCTTCAGGCACTACTCTGGCCCTTGCAATACGATCTCTTACTTCCATGCTCAGAATCCTATCCAGTTTCACGCCCCTATCCAGAAGTTCCATGGCATTACGGTGAAACTCAAGAACGATCTTGAGGAGGCCATATTGCTTTCTTTGGGAACAATACGTATCTACTTCATGAAACGCAACCTGGTAGAGAAAGTCCTCTCTCAAGGACTTGGCCGTTTCCAACACCATCCTCTGCCTGTCGGATAATGAATCTACACCGACCAGCCTAACTATTTCGAGAAGCTCGTCTTCTTCCTGTAAAAGAGCCATTGCCTCGTCTCTCAACTCAGGAAAGTCTTTCCCAACTGACTCTCGGAAGTAAGGATCCAGGGTGTCTGTGTAAAGCGAATAGCTATCCAGCCAATTGATAGCGGGGAAATGCTTCCTTGCTGCAAGGCGGTCATCCAGACCCCAGAATACTTTAACCAACCGCAATGTAGCCTGGGTTACCGGTTCAGACAAATCACCGCCCGGAGGGGATACCGCGCCTATGGCGCTCAAAGCTCCTTGCCTGTCGCCATTTCCAAGAAGACGCGCCCTACCTGCCCGTTCGTAGAATTCTGCGAGCCTTGAACCAAGATATGCAGGGTACCCTTCTTCACCGGGCATTTCTTCCAACCGGCCGGATATTTCTCTCAGCGCTTCAGCCCAACGCGATGTAGAATCTGCCATAAGGGCAACATCATAACCCATGTCTCTATAGTACTCAGCCAAAGTAATTCCGGTGTAAATAGAGGCTTCACGGGCTGCTACCGGCATATTCGACGTATTGGCTACCAACACGGTCCTTTCCATAAGGGGTCTGCCCGAACTTGGATCCAAAAGCTCCGGGAATTCAAGCAAGACGTCGGTCATCTCATTGCCGCGTTCACCGCAACCTACATAAACTATTATGTCCGCATTTGCCCATTTGGCCAGTTGGTGTTGAATTACGGTCTTTCCGCTTCCAAACGGACCGGGCACGCATGCTGTTCCTCCCTTTGCTATCGGGAAAAACGTATCGATTATTCTCTGGCCTGTAACCAGCTGTTCCACAGGAGGAAGTTTCTGCTTTACCGGTCTAGGGAGACGAACCGGCCACTTTTGAAGCATAGAAATTTCCTCTGGTCCTTCCTGAGTTTCTAGTTCGCACACAACTTCCGTAACCGTAAAGTCTCCTTCTTCAATCGCTTTTACGGTCCCCTTAGCTATTTTGGGGGGCACCATTATCCTATGCAAAACCAATGGGGTTTCTCGTACAGTTCCCAGAATATCCCCTGCAAATACCTCATCGCCAACATCGACATAAGGCACAAAGTGCCACTTCTTCTCTCTATCGAGACCAGGAGCCTCCAGCCCCCGGGAAATATAGTCTCCGGCCATATCGGCCAAAACATTAAGAGGTCTTTGAATACCGTCATAGATCGACCCGATAAGTCCTGGCCCTAGTTCGACGCTTAGAGGAGCACCGGTAGACACAACAGGTTCGCCAGGGCCTAGACCCGATGTTTCCTCATATACCTGAATTGAAGCGGTATCACCTTTAAGCTCGATAACCTCGCCTATAACCTTGTTGTTACCGACCCTCACAACGTCGAACATGCGGCAGCCGGCCATCCCAGAAGCTACCACCAAAGGGCCGGACACCTTTACTATCCGACCTATAACCTGGCTTTCCGCCACGCCGCATCATTCCTCTCTCTTGAACAATATGTTCGCTCCGACAGCTCTTTCAACTCGCCTGCGCAAAAGTTCCATTCCCATACCTCTGGGTTTCTTAGAATCAGGCAAAACCGTAATCACCGGTTTGGGCATGCTGTATAAGGGTTCCAATTCCTTTTCTAGAACCTCGGCTATCTCTTCCGTGACCAGCACAATAGCGTAATCGTTTTCGAGTATCTCGCTCAAACGCTTGCGAGCTTCTTCGGGGCTGTCAGCTGGGAAGGCAACAGCTCCACTTGCCTTGAACCCTAACACCGCATCCCTTTGCCCTAATACCGCAACCTTAGGCATAACTCTCACGCAACCTCTCTCTAATCTTGCTCTCGGGAACGGAAGATTGCTTCCCTGAGAATATGATCCTTAGATTCTTCGTTTCGATTTCTCTCCCAAACACATATCCGAAAACAGGCTCTGGGCCCAACGCCACCTTGCCTGCTTCCTTGACAATCTCTGAGATTGCATCATCGCAATCCTTCTCCCAACGAGTCAACGGCTCATTCTTCTCCACAAAGGAGAGGCCGCGCCCTGCCAGTTTCTCTAGTTCAGAACCTTGATATACTGCGTATACACCTTTTGGACCCTGGGCAAAAGCACTCACCAAGAGGTCAGATTTGATGGTCCCCCCTTCGAGGACCGCTTTGGCAAAATCGTCAGGAGAAATTTTCAGACGATAGCTTCTCATTAGCATCTTCATGTTAAGTATGTCGATCTCCCGCTGTATGAACTCGATAAGGAAGTAATAACCATGTCTCCTGTAGAGGTTTCCGATCCAGGAGTAGTATGATTTATCAATGTGACTGTCTACCTCAAAAGGTGACAGTGATCTGGTAAGAGATACATTGCGGATGTCACGATAGACTTCTTCGATCTCCAAACCTATAGCATAAAGGCTCTTTTCTCTGGGATCGTCTGTTTGAAGACGCTTTTTCTTTTTTGCTCTCAACGTAGCATCATCTTCTTTGCGCGCTTGAGCAATCAAGTTATCAAGCGCAACAAGGTCAAAGTTACCCAGTTGCGAAAAAGCGCTGTCGTCCGGCGCTACATCCAAAACCTCTGCCTTTAGAATGACCTTGAGATTGTGAAAGTCATACCGCGCCCTATACGCATCAATTATTATGGGCTCAGGTGCGATTTCGAGAATACCCTCGTAAATCCCCTTCATGGCCGCTTCAAGCGCGGGCTCAAAGTCATTGGAATTATCAAGTTTTGATACATAAGGCCCATAGTAAGAATCCCTCAGCGCCGATTGGGCGCTTTCGAGCGTGGGCGCCTCTAAGACCCGCATTAGATCGCTTCGAGTGAGAAGCGTCTTTTCGATAAACCTTATCCTTCCCACCGGATTTGCCCAAAGATAGTCGTTCAAGACGCACTCTCCTTCTCCTGAGTTTTCCCAAAAAGTATCGTGGCCACTTCGAGCTCAAGATCCTCTTTCATGAAATTCAGGATAGCAGGAAATGTCAGGTTATCTGATATTCCGCCCTTTTTCAGAATGAGTCCACCGCCTAGATACTCCGGGGAATATGAGATAGTGAGACTGCCTTCTTTGCCGATTTCCCGGAGTCTCTCATTTGCCGCTTCCAAAAAATCCTCGCCCAGGCTCTCTCTTTCCCATTCACTAACTATTACCATCTCTGTGCCTTGGGCCCTGAGAGAAATCCAGTCCAGAAGCAATCCCCTGTATTGTTCCTGCGGCATGTTCCGAAACTCTTCCAACACTTCCCTGAGAGTGTCGGAGATCAGCTGTTGTTTGGCTTCCAGAAGCATCTGCTTCTTATTCATTTCAGCTCGAGATACGGCAATGCTCTCAATTCGAGCCGCACGTTCGCGTGCTTCTTCCAAAATACTGGCTTCAAGCATAGATGCCGTTTCAGCTGCAGATTTGAGCTTAGACTCGGCTTGCGTTTGTGCGGCGGAAATAATCTCTTCCTTGAGATGATCCGCTTTCTCGTCTATTTTTCTTAAAATGTCCTCTAAGGGCATATGATTTTCCCCCTAGATTTTGACTGCAAACATTATCATCAGGACTGAAGCCAAGAGTCCCAAAACAGCATAGGTTTCAACCATAGCCGGAAGAATAAGGGACTTTCCTGATTCTTCAGGCTTCTTTGCCACGATATCCATACCAGCCAGACAAACCTTCCCCTGGTACAAAGCTGACACCAAGCAAGTGACGGCAACCGGTACGCACGCGAAGAAAACCTGCCAGCCCTGCGCGAGGTCAAGATCCATAACTCCGCCAAACGCACCTATTTTGACCAAAGCAAGGAAGCCTACCAAGAAACCGTAGATGCCCTGAGTTCCCGGAAGAGCCTGCAGTGGCAAAAGACGTCCGAAATTTTCGGGGTTTTCGGCAGTCATCCCAGCAGCTTTTTCTCCCGTAGCTCCTACTGCCACAATAGAACCGATCCCTCCGAGAAACACTGCTAACCCTGCGCCCATGAGAGCCAAAACGTTGCCGCCAAGAAGCGGTCCAAAAATCAAACCCACAATGAGCATTCCAAAAAGCAATACACAACCTATCAAAACCCACTTTCCTATCATTCCTTCAAACACACTAAACCCCTCCCAGTATCGCCTTGCTCTTTTTACTTGCTCTTTTCAGTCAAAAGCAACTATTCTACGACCCACACGTTTTTCCTTACCCGTTTCAGAGGCCTAAAGGGAGTTCCACCTCCTTCGAAAAACTTACTGAAAAACTCAACATATTGCAAACGGCCCGAGTGAATAAAACTACCCAACGCGTTTATCAAAAGGTTGAAAAGATGTCCTACGATCAATATCACAGGGACAAAGACCCATCCGACTCCAGGTACCATATCAACAACCAGTGCTGAAACCATGTTCACCACGACCCCTATTATGGCGCTGGCCAATCCTAACGCAAGAATTCTGGCATAAGATAGCGTATCTGAGAAATAAGAGAGCATTGAATAAAAGCCGCCAATTGCCGATATCGGCTTCATGAGGATATTCTTCTGATTCCTAGCACCGGACCACATTATCCCTACTGCACCTGCAATCATGATGTAGAGTGGAACGCTGCTTTGTATGATCCCCATCTGAGAAACTGCCCAAAGGATGAGACCCGGCAAGAACACAACCCACGAACCGTGGCTCAGTATCCCATCGACGACCGCCCCTTGCCTTATGGTGCCAATCATTTTCACAATTATGCCAACCCAGATATGAAGAATGCCTAGCCCCAAAGATACGATAAGAAGCGTGATAGGATCATTAACCGGATCCAAAATAGCGATGCTTGACGTGAATTTCTCAAAAGCAGTTCCTGCCAAAAAGGTCTTCGGCAAATCCCCTAGCCAACTGCCCATGAGTGCGCCCGCAAACACAGTAGATATTCCGCAATAGCCCAGCAGCTTGATGAGCTTATCATCCTCAAGGTTTTGCGTCCTAAGAAACACGATGGAAAATATAGAAAGAATGATCCCGTAGATAGCGTCGCCTAGACACATAGCAAAGAACACCCAGAAGAACGGGGCCAAGAAAGGAGTAGGATCCATTTCATTGTATTGAGGATACCCATAGATATTCGTAACGAACTCAAATGGCCTCACCAAAGCGTTATTCTCAAGGAGCACTGGAATGTCCTCGTCTTGCCCCGGTTCCTCATCTATGACCTCAATATCTTTGTACATGCCGAGACCGTTTCTGAGCTTATCGATCTCTTTTGCCCTAGCATAGCCCTCTATGACCAGAGTGAATCTAGTCTTGGCTACTTCTTGGTGGATCTCGAACAGATTCTTCTTGTCAAGGTAATAGTCTATTAGCGCAAGTATATCCATGAGATTCTGAGCCACCTCAGAATCTTCAACTAGAATCGCATTGCGTTCGTTCAAAAGTTCTTCCTTTTTCTTTTCGATATTCGCGAGCGCATCGCTAACCAGTCCGGTTTCGGAATACCCTGCCACTTCTCTGCCTAAGTTTACGATTACGCCTCCGAAGGCAGACACCACTGCGCTAAGCGAAGGCTCCTCGTCCGAAAGACCAACCAGCCACACGCCCGAATTTCCGTGCTCCTGCCATATAACTTTAAAGTGCACATGCTCCAAAGGAATTTCCTTCACTGCCTCGCTCAAAGACCGAGTAGGGACTATTGCCAACTGCATGTCACAGGTTTTTGTTGGACCCATATGGGAAATCGGGATATCGAAGTCAACCCAAGGCTCAAGGACCTGGGTTCTCTGGCTGAGTTCCTCGATTTCCTTGTCTATCTCTCTTAAACGCTTTTCGTGGGACTGTACCTTGTCGAAAGTCTCTGCCACATCATATCTGGCGACGACCTTCTGAAAGTCCTCATATGACATCTGAGGCTTTGCGCCTGTAAACATATCTATGAAGCTCTTCTTGATACTCGTGTAACGTTCAAAGTAAGACTTAATAGCCGATAATTGGGAAAGTGTCTCATTGTACTTGGCCTCATCTACCTCCGGTCCCTCTGCATCTCCGCGCTCCCTATGACCATAGGATTCGCTCTTAATAACATGAAGGATCTCCAAGTCTCTTAGAGTCTCAAAGATGGATTCACCAATCTCTTCGTAAGCAAATATCGTTACTTTCCGCATTTTGGCAACAGCCATAATCGCACTGCAAGCTTACACATACGAGCCTACAGTTCCCTCCCTTCAAACCGCTTTCTTTACCTGCTCTATGACGAAGCTAACTGCCTTTTCAAATCGGCTCATAGCCTCAGCCTTCATCTCCTCGATTTCAGCGTCTGCATTCTTTGCCGCAGAATCAGCGATAAGGTCTGCGTTCCTCTTAGCTTTCTCAATGATCGCATTAGCCTTGCTTTCGGCATCTTTTGTTGCATTGGCTATTATTTCTTCCGCCTTCGCAGTCGCATCTTCTAATATTTGCTGGGCAGTTTTCTTAGCTTGTTCAATCTCGTCTTCTGCCTTTTTCTCCGCTTCAAGTATGAGATCAAATTCTTTCCTGGCCACGAAATCCCGCGCAATCTACGCTACTGCGCGGTTCCCTCCCTTACAAAAAAGTCTCGAATTCGTCTGGCCTCTCGTCGGAAAGACCAAAATGATACATCAAAGCCTCGACAATCCTACGCGAAGCTTGCCCGTCGCCAAAAGGACTCTTGGCCGTAGCCATTTGGGTGTACTTTTCATTATCCTCTAACAGTTCCTCAATTGTATCTGCAATAAGACTCTTTGAAGTCCCGACAAGCGCCACAGTTCCGGCCTCCACGGCTTCAGGACGCTCAGTCTTCTCGCGACACACGATAACCGGAACTCCAAGAGCAGGAGCCTCTTCTTGAATACCACCGGAATCTGAAACCACCAAATACGCACGATTTACAAGATTGACGTAATCCGCGTAGTTCAAAGGCTCAAACAAGACTACATTATCTATTCCGCGCAAATAGCGCAAAACAGGCTCTCGGGCCTGTTGGTTTTTATGTACCGAGACCAAAAGACGTACATCCCCATTTCTTTTTTTCGCTATATCCGCAAGAGCTTGGCAAATGTTTTCCATGCCTTCCCCAAAATTCTCTCTGCGATGCACTTCAATCACTATATCACGAATAGATTCTCCATATTCTGCATTTGTATTATCATAAATCGAACCGAGTTTTGCATTCTTGAAAACGTAATCATCTCTGACTGTCATGAAAAGGGCATCGATGGCGGTATTTCCTGTTACAAACACTGACTCTTCTTTTACCCCTTCCCTCAGTAGATTCTCTTTCGCACGTTTTGTAGGGGCAAAATGGACGTCAGATATTATCCCTGCGATTCTTCTATTGATCTCCTCTGGAAAAGGAGCATATTTGTCTCCAGTCCTAAGTCCTGCCTCTACATGACCACAGGCAATTCTCTCATAATACGCAGTAAGCGCGCTAGCCGCGGTGGTAGTTGTATCACCGTGCACTAGTATGATATCGGGGCTTTCTTTCTTCAAGATGGGGGTGAGCCTCTCGAGTACCCGAGTTGTAGTTTCCTGTAAGGTTTGGCGTTCATGCATAATATCCAGATCATAGTCTGTCTTTATCCCGAAGTGTTCTATGACTTGGTCCAGCATTTCACGATGCTGCGCGGTAACCAGAACTTTAGAGACGATAAGAGGGGATTTTTGCGATAGTTCGAGCACTACCGGCGCCATCTTGATTGCCTCCGGACGCGTACCAAACACCGACAAAACCTTAATCTGCTTCAAAGACAAAACCCACTCGCACCTTTCAGACGGTTCCGAATACCGTAAGTCAAATCCACTCTCTTGCTTTCACTTCCGAGGCGACTTGACGCCTAGGACATCGGGCGACGCAACAGATTTGCTCGGCGATTGCTTGTTTGCCGAAGCAGCACTCTGCCCACGGCCCGACTTCAGCTCAGCACAGGATCCTTTGGCTTTGCGTTTAGACCCAGGAACAGATAAAATACCGATTTTTTGAGCTACAATAAACAGCCCTACTACTGCAAGCCCTGCAATGGTGGTGCTGCTTTTGACCGGAAGAAATGTTGAGGACAGGCCAAGCACTCCGAAGACCCCTGATACCAAGTATATGGCAAGCACGGCTTGGCGATGATCTAGCCCTAAATCGAGCAGGCGGTGATGTATGTGATCATGGTCTGCGCTGGAAACAGGTTTTCCCGAAGCCCGCCTCCTCACTATCGCAAATGCAGCATCTGATATGGGCACCAAAAGCGCAAGAATCGGCCCCAAGACCGATAGAACGATTGTGGACTTGACCAGACCCTGAACAGAGATCACTGATAGTACCAATCCAAGGTACATCGCCCCAGCGTCCCCCATGAAAATAGACGCGGGATGGAAATTATATGGCAAAAACCCAAACACGCTGCCTGCCACCGCAGCCGCAGCAAGACTAACCGCAGGCAGACCAGCCTTAGTCGACGCAAAGACTGTCACCAATGCGGCAATGCCCGATAGCCCGGCCGCGAGACCATCGAGTCCATCAGAGAGATTTATCACATTTTCAAAACATATCACCCACATAATAGTTACAGGAACTGCGAGGATGCCCAAGAATCGGAACATTCCTGTAAAAGGATCTTTTATGAAGGTTATATCAACCCCCAAGGCAACTACACATATTGCAGATGCCAATTGCCCTAGGACTTTTTGCCATGGTTTGAGTGTATAAAGATCGTCTAGTATTCCCACTATAAGTATGATGAGTCCGCCCCATATTATGCCTTGTTGGGTAGACTTGTCTTGAGGGCCAATAGCTAAGATGGCTACAACAGACGAAATGTATATCGCTATCCCGCCAAAGTACGGTATGGGTTTTTTGTGCACGCTTCGCTCATTCGGATATGATAAAACGCCCAATCTGTGCGCCAGGCTTCGAAAAAGCGGCGTAAGGGTAAGCGCCAACACAAACGCTATCACGAAGCTAAAAAAGACATTCACTTGCCTACCCCTTTCAACTTCCGGATTCGCCTTTTCAGTGCCAACTAACCGTCATTAATTCTAACCAAACCAATGTACGCAAGTCAATTGATATCGGGCACCACGAAATGTTCTACAGTCACTTTCGACTCAGCCAGAAGCCTCCGCGCAAGATCATCAGGATACGGTTCCTTGTAGACGATTCGCACTATTTTAGAGTTTATGAGCATCTTTGTGCACAAACTGCACGGTTCAACTGTGCAGTAAATAGTTGAGCCCTCAATAGCTATCCCATACTTCGCTGCCTGGATAATAGCATTTTGTTCAGCGTGAAGCCCTCGGCAAATCTCATGCCTCTCACCTGATGGAATTCCCAATTCCTCGCGAAGACACCCCACATCAGCACAGTGCGCCAGACCGCTTGGAGCACCGTTATACCCTGTCGCAAGGATCCGCTTGTCTTTCACTATGACCGCTCCTACGTTTCGCCGTATGCAGGTAGAACGCCTAGATACAACATCTGCTACCTGCATAAAGTACTCATCCCACCCGGGTCTGTTTGATCTGCGGGTGTCTTTACTTTGACTCATAAACATTCCTCCAAGTTCCTTATCCGGCATCACCGCACGATATGAGAGCCTATCTATTACTACCGGCGCTCCCCCTTAACCCACTTTTCAAATTCTTCTCGATCGTACACAGCGCGCTTGCCACCTACAAGCTTGGGTCTCGTCCTCGCCGCAGTAACGTGAGCAAAACCAATCGACTTAACTGACAACCGAACAGGAACAACCACAGGCTTTAGATGCATACCTATAAAGGTATCTCCAATATCAACCCCGGCATGTGCCTGGATGGATTCGACTACAACGGGATCTTCAAACAACCGCATCGCGGTAAAAGCCGCGGCTCCTCCCGCGTGGGGCACAGGAAGCACGGTGACTTCAGTAAGACCGTACTTGTCGAGTACCTTTCTTTCAACTACCAAAGACCTGTTAAGATGCTCACAACACTGGACCGCTAAGAACACGCCCGATTCGGATAATAAAGCGCGCACTGCTTCTAAGATCGCCTTAGCGACATCGGTATTGCCGTAAGAGCCAATTCTCTTGCCCTGAACTTCACTCGTCGAGCAACCCAAAACCAAGATATTGCCGGGTTTTAGGTTGGCCGAATCCAAAAGCTCGCCTACAAGTTTTTTCGTATCATCATGGATACTTTCTAGACTGATGTTCTCCTCCAGAAAAGCTTCTTGGTAAGTAAGCCTTTCTTCTGCATCTTTTGCGTATACTTTACCATCGGGCCAATCTTTGAAATTCTCGCTCACCTTACATTACCTCTTCCAGTTCGATAATTTTATCAACACGCCTCTTGTGTCGCCCGCCTGCAAAGCAAGATTCGAGCCACGTAGCGACGATATCCATCGCCAAACCTTCGCCGATTACTCTGGCGCCAAGGCAAAGAACATTTGCATCGTTGTGTTCTCTAGATGCCCTAGCCGAAAACGTGTCACCGCATGTAACAGCCCGTATCCCCTTGACCTTGTTAGCCGCAATGGCCATTCCCAGCCCGGTACCACAGACTAAAATACCGCGGTCAAATTCACCATCCCTTACGGCTCGTGCAACTTTCGCTGCGTAGTCAGGGTAATCGACTGATTCTTCATCATAGGGCCCCAAGTCAACTATTTCATGGCCCAAATCTTCTGCAAATTCCTTGATCTTTCTTTTGAGAGCGTAACCGGCATGGTCACTTCCCAACGCGATTTTCATGTGTCTGACCTCCTCTTTGAAACAGGAAGGTTAAAAGTTAAGGCTGTCGCCTCCTCAAGAGGCTTGTAAAGTTCTTTATCATACATGCCTGCCCCAAGTATCAAATTATCTGATGGGACACCGAAAACGATGACCTCCATACCCTCTTTTATGTCCGCAGAGGATATAGGCCACCCCGTATGCATATCCATCACTGCAACCAAGTCAGGGAAACTGAATATGACATGCCCCTTTAGGCCATATGATAGATACTCGTTCATGAAAGTTAAATGCGCAGTAGTTCCGTTGCCGTTTTTAGTCTCGAAAGATGCCACCTCAACCTCTCCTACGTCAAAACCGCCTCTTGTAGATATGTCTACCGCCTTTACCTGGCCCATCAGGGTAATCACCCCACCGAGCACCATCGCAGCCATGCTCGACGCAAAATACCCGGCCAAAGGGTACTCTCGTGACCCTCCAACGTATTGAGGCTTAAGCGGATCAAAACCTAGTTCTTCTTGAACATGAGCTGCCATTGCATAGCCAAGGTCAATGCATTTTGATATTCCGCCACATGCTGCATTTCGCTTCACATAGCCGATGCTAACAGGATTTCTGGCTACTGCCACAAGACCGTCTTTTTTGGAAAACTCTCTAACCATTGAAGACGCATCCCCAAGCGGACCCTCTACATACATCCGAGATCCATCTCCTATTGCCACCTGCTTCGATACATATGACGGATCTTTGTGCAATCCCATAGCTCCCATAAGGGCAGTAGGATGAGCGCGCCCATTGCACGGGGCATCCAGAACCGGAACGCCCAGACCTGCAGCTTGAAGCCACCCGTTCACAGTTGCAAGACCTCCGCACTCGTTAGAGTTTATAGCAGAAATCCTTGCCCCTGTGACATGTCGGAAAAAAGAAAAGGCATCTACGTAAGATTCGGCTGCAGGTCCAAGGCCGCCTTTCTTTGGAGAACCTACCAAACCCGCTGTTACGACTAGGTCATCAGCATCTAGTTCGTCTACGTCGGCCAAAAGCACGCGCCCAATCTCCAAACCTTTTTTCCCAAGGCGGTAACCTGCTTCAGGCGAACCACCTCCGCCGCCCCCCAAAACCGCCCCGCCCCAAACCGCAGCAACGAGATCTCTCTCATTTAACTGTCTCATACCCTCACACCCTTTGTTCTCAAACGTCCAACCCCGCCAACCTCTTTGCCAATACCAGGAGGCTTTGTTCGAGAAGATCTGCCGTACGCTCATACATCTCCAAATCTTGTCCAAAAGGATCAGGGACATCGCTTAAATCCCTATCAGAAATCATCTCCGATAGGGTAAACACTTTGTGAGAGAATTCAGGGTAACTCAATACCAAGACCGCTTTGTGCGCCTTTGTCATCGTTATAACCAGATCTGCCCTTTTTACATCTTCAATTTCTAAAGCCTTAGACCTATGGTATGAAAGGTCTACCCCTCTTTTGGCCATAACTTCTATCGCCTCTCTCGACGCCGGAAGCCCCGGTATAGCCGATACACCGGCAGATGCAACATGAATGGGATATGGCTCACCTATATCTTTCCACAGACGCCTAAGAAGCCCTTCCGCCATTGGGCTTCTGCATGTATTTCCGGAGCAGACCATGAGTATCGCAAGTGGCGCGGGCTGATAGTCTGACGCCGAGTCGAACCAAGGGACTACCCTGCCTTCGCTTGCCATTTCTAATCTGTTGGAAATGGCAAAACCGATGCCTTCTTCGGGAAATGTTTCCGATAAGATTACATCTGCGCCCAATTCATTTGAAGCGCGCCTAAGGCTTGAATACAGTTTTGCGGCTACAGGTGAAAGATCGCATCTGGAACCCAGCGGTATCACCTGCATACGGTCATCGCCAAATACCTTCTGGAACGGAACATAAAACGGCGCATTTTCGTCAGACGCCAAAATGACTACTTTCTTACCTGAACCAATGAACCTTATCGCATGGAATATCGACTTTCTTCTCTGTTGCATCAAATCACCGGTGACAAGATAAAGGTCACTGTCAGGAACATAATGTCTATATTTTGGCTGAGGAGCGACATCGGCAGTCTCAAGAACCTCCCTAATGCTCTGTAGGTTCAATCCACCGGGTCTGTTCACTCTGGGAACATCGCCAGAAAGATCCACCAACGTCGACTCTATGCCAATTTCAGTAGGTCCTGCATCAAGAATGATATCCACTTTGCCGTTTAAATCCGCCAACACGTCTTCAGCAGACGTAGCGCTGGGTCTTCCCGATATATTCGCAGAGGGAGCTGCCAATGGTACGCCGCAAGCATCAATGAGTTTCTGCGCTACAGGATGATCCGGCATCCTGACTGCCACAGTAGGCAAACCTCCGGTAACTATTGAAGGCACCAGATGAGATTTAGGAAGAATAAGCGTAAGAGGACCGGGCCAGAACATCTCCATTAATCTGACCGCTTCCGGCGGAATCTCCTCGACTAACGCCTCAACGCTTTCGGGCCGCGAAACGTGCAGTATCAGCGGGTTATCTGGGGGCCTCCCTTTAGCCTCGAATATCTTTGCTACAGCAACCGGATCGAGACCGTTTCCGCCGATCCCATAGACTGTCTCAGTGGGAAACGCTACCAGGCCCCCCCGCAAAATCACCTCTGCGCATTTGGAGATTATCTCTTCATCAGGGTGCAAAGGGTCTACCTTGTAAACGACTGTATCCAACGCTAGTCTCACCCCCGGATTCGTCATCTCCTCTATTCTACCATCTAGCGATAAAACATATAACTTTGCAAGAGTTTACTCCTCAAAAGAGGGTTCCGAATCTCAATGTAGAATTCGTAGATTGATGTCTGATGATATGACAAAGTTCTCATATTCGTCATACAAAAGACTTCATCGCAAGAGACAGAAAAACTAATCTGAGGTGGGATGATGCATTTGAACCGAAAGAACAGTTCCCAGGACATGTCTAATCTTCGCCAAAGCTATATTGACCTGGATTACCGGTGCGGCCTTCAATCTGATAGACTGCGCAATAACCGCGACTATGAAATGAACCTGTTCATTCCAACGAAAGAAGCCAAACAGCGCGAGGAGAAGGAATTGGATAACATATTGCATGAAGCATACCTCTGTGCCGCGCCCGACCCTGTTTTTGCTCTTCTCAGGAGCCACATAATAGACTTCATAGAGGGGCAGAAATCTAATCTAGATGGCATGTACGAGTATCCGTCTGCGTTCATATCGTCGCTTACTCACTCGCTAACGTTCCTCGGAAGTCAAGATTCAAGACCACCACAAATCCGATTAGAGATCTTGCTGGCAAGAATCGATCTATTGGACGAGTTATGGTCTGCGCTTCGAGATATCCTTGAAACGAGTCCGCGCGCTCAACTTGTTGAAGCAAGCTCGGCTTCTTCGCTATTGGCTCGAGTCGCAAGCATCGAAAAGTCTAAGGCTAAAGAAGAGTATCAAGGTCTATCGGCAGGCGATATGGAAAAGATCCTTTACGCGCTGGATACCTTTGCAGCCAAAAGCTCCAGATGGGCGCAAGAGATAGAAAGTCTCTTGGAAAACCGTCCCGACAAAGAAGACAAGGGCAAAATAGCTACTGCCGGTCCCGAACGGTATAGATCTGTTTTGGAGACAGAACTAGGGGTCAGTCTAGACGAATTGTTAAATTGGTACGAGGAAGAAGTGGAAAAGACCCGGGCGGAGTTTGTGGAAACGGCCGCACACCTTGATCTTCCGGGCGTTGTGGTAAAAGGGCCCCTTGACGCAGTTGAAATCATGAATAAGTACGCCGGACCGGCTGCCTCCCCTACTGAGATGTTCGACCGGATGAAGAAGTATTTAGCCAGAGCCAAGAAAGCGTGTCGGGACTGGGTTAACATGCCTGAAGAAGATTGCAGGGTTGTCCCTGTGTATGAACAATGCAGGGAGACGTACCCTTGGGGAGGCTATGGCGGCGGGTGCCCAAGAAGAAGGCCTCTTCTCGGCGAAGTGTTTCTAAATGACACAAACTACCGTGCAGTCACAGACGGGTGGATTAAGATAAACGCAGTGCACGAATGTTACCCCGGCCACCATGTACAGTGGGTCCGCACAACCCTTGATCCGCTTCCCGAAACCATGAAGTTAGGCGCAAAGAGAGTGCCAATGGAAGAAGGCATGTGTCATCGAACAGAAAGACTCATGGAGTACATATATGATGACGATCCTTTCTATCCGCTCGCGGTGACCTATAGGCGTCACCATACTTCCGTCAGGATCAAAGCCGACCTTTACATGCAGTATTTCGGCCGCCCACTAGAAGATGCCATAAAGTTATATATGGACGAGTTAGGTTTCGATTATCAAACCGCCAAAGGGCAAGCCGTATCTCAACTTCCTCAAAACAGAATCGGTTACTTCACCTGTTATTACTATGGGATGAAAAAACTCGAGGATATGGAGCTACGATATGGATATGATAGGAAAACCTTCACCGAATACTTATTCTCTTTGCCATATGTGAGCCTATCCAACTTCGAGGCGTTTCTGACTCTAAGCGACCAAGACAAAACAAGACTGCTGACTGGTTTTCCAAGCAAACTTGAATATAGGTAATCCACATTCCAAAAAAGGAGCAGGGACCTTTTCTGTCTGATAGCCCCTGCTCCTTCGTTCTTGCCACAGTTACTGAATCATCCGCAGATAAGAGACTCCAAATCTCTCGGATAGTAGGTGAGCATTTCGATACCGGTTTCGGTAACCAATATAGTGTCGGAATGCCTAAAGCCTCCAAGACCCATCACGTAAAGCCCCGGTTCAACGCTAAACACCATTCCGGGCTTGATTACGGTGTCATCTGCTACATCGAAGAAAGGTGCCTCATGACCAAGTAAGCCAAGAGCGTGGCCCGTGTGATGTCTCCAGTAGTCCCAAAGACTGTGCTTCTCATAGAAAGCGGACACAGCCGCATCAACCTCAGAGCACTTGCGGCCCGGCTTTATGTTATCAAAAGCCACTTGTTGTGCCTGCATCATCAAGTCAAAGTACTTTTTCTTCTCATCGTCGGGTTCACCTACAAACATAGTCCTTTCCAGCTCACTGTTATATCCAAAAACTCCCGCACCCGCACCTGTAACCAAAACATCCCCGGGCTTAAGGACCGCATTTATCGACATGGCGTGAGGCAAAGCCGAGTTAGGCCCAATTTGCCCTCTAAAACCGGCGCTAGCGCCGCCGCGCCCTATGGTGGTCGGATCATACAGCGGCCCCAAGGTGTTAATCATGGCTAGCGTGGCTTCTAGGGAAGCTCTGGCCGAAATCTCGTTCTCGTAGGCTCCGGGTTTTGAGTAAAGCTGTAGGAACTTGTGAGCAAGATTCCCCCATCTGCAGCTTTCCTTGATGAGTAAGATCTCCTCTTTGGACTTAACCATTCTCATATTCTCTATAAGATAGGGATCTATGAGTATCTCCGCCGAAGGCAAGACTTCAGACAGCTTGGGTCCCCGATAGCCCGAAGACGATGCATATCCGCCTCCGTCGCTTCCGATTTTACCCGTACCTAAACCCATCTCTTCTAAAAGTTTTCCCAACTGCTTCATTGGATGCGTTTTACCCGGATAGTCGGGATATGTCTTTATATCCGCTACCTCAGGGCATTCTCGGGCATGCTCAAGCTCCAATCTGGGCCCAAAAATCGTTTTTTTGCCATCTTGCGACAAGATGAGGCAAAGCGGTCTTTCTGTCGGTATAAACGCAAACCCGGAAAGATAAAAAATACTGACCGAACTCCAAAACACAAAGCCCTTAATATCCTTACCCTTCATTTCTTCGAGTACAACGTCAGTCCGCCTCTTGAATTCCTCCGGAGAAACACGAAACTTGCGCATAGTTACGTTCAGTCTCCTTTCTTTGAGCAAGAACTTGGCCAACATCCATCAGGTACCATCAAATACATTCTTCTTTGAAAGAGAATTCACCTTCGTTCCCTAGAGTGTTACCTTGCTAGGAAACTCAGTTAGCAATCTAGACTTATCAGGCTCGCTTAGTTTCAAGAATTCTTCCATAGTCTTGAGGCTAACCCTTGGCAAGGAAAAAATCAGTTCGGTGAAATCTTTCTGGTTGTATCCCAGTTGCCGCTCAAGGTCTGTCAAACGTTTCATTCCATAGTAATAACAGGTGAAATAGCCCTTCATGAGGTTTTGAGCCAACACTTGACCCGATGCAACTTTCCTTTCAAAGCCAAGCTCTTGGACATATAGATCGACCACATCGTCAAAGGGACGCCCAAAGTACCTGAGCCACAAATCTGCTTTTATCCGCACCGAGGTATGGTGACGCCTATAGGCCACAAATAGCGGATAGAATGGATCGTCTGGATAGATGAATTCCATGAGACGTTCCGACCTATGTGCGCTGCCCTCCAAAGTCGGAACCCCGCGAGCACCGACCTTAACGGTCTCAGGAAGAGGATCTAGCACCGATCGTACCCACTGAACGTGATGCCCTGGATAGCATTCATGTACCGAATTCATCCTGATCCAGCCGTCGGTTACAGCTTTGTAGTTCTCAACGTTAAGGAATGTTTCGCCCTGAAGAGGCCTTCTCCTGGGACAGCCTCCTCCGTATCCTCCCCAAGGATAGTGCTTGACGAGGGTATCCGGCGTAGGAACCACCACGACACTTTCTTCCGGGAGCTTCACAAACTCGCGCGTAGCCTTTTGAGCCCTGTCTAGATAATCTCTCATCCTAACGAACATCTCGTCGGGCTCGTCACACGGGCCCTCGAACTTGTTCAATATATCTACCACATCTTCTACTGAATCTACCTTTGGCAACCCCGGAACGTTAATACGATTAGCGATTTCGAACATCTCAGATCTGGTCTTTTCGATTTCTTCCTCATGCCAGGATAAGATCTGGTCTAGGTCCACTCCAAACTGATTTAAGAGTAGGTACCTGTATTCTTCAATGGGATCCCTCTCCGATACTACTTCCTTGTGTCCGGAACCACTCTTTCTTGATTCCACAAATTCCTTTACCTCTTGTTCCCAGCCCTTTGCCCGTTCAGATACCCGTTCTAACTCTGACTGTACTTCCTGAACGAGTTTTTCTGACATACCGCTATATAGTTCGGGAACCCTAGAGACCATCTTTTTTGCTACTGTGGAAAGAGTGTCACATACATCTGACATCTGTGATACTTCATCTATCGCAGTAGAGGGAAGAAGTTTTCTTACGCCCGACCAAACCGCGTCTATGTTGTTCAACCTACTTAGAAGGATCTCTGCTCTTTCTGAACTGCTACGTGAGTCTTTCCTTGAGTAGTAGTCAATTGTGTTCGATATTCCGCTGATAAAAGAACTGGGTCCGGCAAACATTCTCCTGAGATGGGACATTTGCTCGCGAATGAACTCGTCAAAATGGTTCTTGAGTATCTCAAAAACAACATCAGGCGCCTCTAGTTCGCCGGCCTCAGCCAAGAGTTCTTGTAGGGCCCTCTCGGCCTTTTTTCGAGTTTCCTCAGAAGGTACATACAACTGCTTTTCGTATCTTCTGGTGCTTTTTATCTGATCAAGACAAGTAGCACATCTTTCGTCAAAATCTCTGTACAATTGGACCAGCTTAACGCTATCTCTCTCACCCATTTCCAACCGCCTCCTTGATTGAGCTAATGCGCAACGAGGGCAGAAGTACACCCATTCCGATTCCGATCAGATTGTCTGATGTCTATACATATTAAGGAGGTTCTCCATAGCCAAGAAAACTCCTGCTTTTGTGAAATGTTATCTCAGAAGTTCTACGAGATTTGTTTCTATGCAAATCTTCTCAAACTAAGGGGTTCTAGGGGTATCTGCGAAGGTCGCTTAAGAACCATGTCACGCACCAAAACACCTGTGATAGGAGCTAACCCTATCCCATCGCCTTCGTGACCCGAAGCAACATACAAACCTGAAATGCCGTCTACCTCGGAGATTATAGGGCGATGATCAGGTGTGTAGGGCCTGAGCCCTGCATATGTCCTTATAACTCTAATGTCCTTGATGCAAGGGAAGAACCTCATGGCTCGTTTTGCCATGAGCGCTACAACTTTCGTGTTACAGGAAGTATCAAATCCCACAAACTCTCTACTTGAGCCTATAAGGAAGTTGCCGTGGGGGGTAGGTTCAAATACCATGGCTATGCCGTATTGCTCTGTTTCACTATCTACGCCGCGTCTATCTCTTGTTCCGAATTTTGCCATCAGATACCCAAATTCCTGGATCTTCCTACTGCCAACTCTAAAAGTCCTTTCGGATACAATAATATGGCCCTTTCGAGGCAGGATCGGAATGCAAATGCCGCACCTTTTAGCTATCTCGGGAGTCCAGACCCCTGCGGCCAATACCACGAATGGCGCAAGTATTTTGCCCAAATCAGTCTCAACTCCCGCAACACGACCGTCAGCGGTAACCAAGATGTCCTTAACCCCGGTAAACTCCTCTATGACCGCCCCATTTCCTCTAGCTGCAAGTACATAAGCGCGGACCAACGCTATGGGGTTTAGTGAAGCGTCAGAAGCACACTCCAAAAGTCCAAGGACATCCTCGGCTATCATAGGTTCGTATGAGTGCACGTCTGACGGGCCTATCAATCTGACATCAAGCCCTGACTCCCTCATGGCTTTTTCCCATTCGGCAGCTTGCTCTACTTGATATTCGTCCTCTACAGCCAAAGTGCTCCCAAGATGCCTGTATTCCAAATCAAACGAAAGCTCCTTTTCAAGCGTCTCGAAGAGTTTTTGGCTTTCAAGAGCCATTCTTGAGTCAAAACCAGGCTCTTTGTCTATTGCAAGTATATTCCCGTCACAAGCCGATGACGTACCGGAAGCTATGTCCGACCTGTCCACGGCGATCACTTTCATACCGGCTGCCGATAAGTAATATGTTATGGCTGCACCTATCACGCCACAGCCGACTACCACGACGTCGCAAACCTCATTCATGGGCTCCACCACCGGATAGGATCTCGAAAGTAACAGGGGATATAGGTGTCCTGACCTTATCCGGTAATACCGCTTCGGGTTCTATCCCAAGTTCAGAAACCAAAATCTGCCTGATCAGGTCTTCACATGTTCTACCCTGGCAAATCCCCATTCCCGCTCTTGTGCGTCGCTTTACTCCGGCGATATCAAATGCCCCTTCGGCTATTGCCTTTTTCACATCCCGAACGGTCACTTCTTCACATCTGCAGACAACCACGTCATCATCCAAATGAAACAACTCTCCTTTCCCACGAGAAAAGGGCAATATGGCAGACTGGGAACGTCAAAATGCGTCTTATGGTCCCGATGGATCGGACAGATTGTGCCAGCGGGATATTACATCTCGTTTAGCATCACCTTTATCACTCATATATTTTCCGGATCTATTCTCCCATAGTCTTTCTCTCACCCTGTTACGATTCAAATCCAGGTTTCTTTCCCAAGGGTTTTCCCTAAGAGCTATATCAAGACCAGCTAGACGACCTTCATCCTCAGCTATTCCTCCTTCTTCAATGCCGGAAGCATCACCGACCACGTACACGTTTTGTTTCGTAGTCATCATGTACTCGTCGTGCAGGGGAACCCAACCACCGAGTTGAGGGTAATATCCAAACGCACACCCTGCTAAAGAAGCAAGCCTGGCATACGGTTTGAGGCCTACTGCCATACACACCGTGTCTACACAAATCCGCTTCCTAGCGGAGTCTTTCCCATTCCAATCGGCACCGATCCTACCTATTTCTGCTGCTTCTACCTGGTCTATGCCCAAAACTCGTATTACAGTAGTTTCAGTCAGAATAGGAACTCCACACCGCCTTATCTTGGCAGCATGTACGGCATATCCACCTATCTCTTTATTAGATTCAACAACACATGACACTTGGGCTCCTGCCTGCAGAAGTTGATAGGCAACTATGAGCCCAACATTCCCTGCGCCTACAACGATGAAATTCCTTCCCGGCAAAACCCTTTCCAAGTTCATCATGGTTTGAACAGCCCCCGCGCTCATAACCCCCGGAAGAGTCCAACCGGGGAACAGTGCCGGTTTTTCTGAAGCTCCCGTTGCTATGACCAGGTATCTGCACATAAGGGTACAAGGATGCGCGGCGCGGTCAGCCGTTACTTTAGAAGCTCTTACGCCTTTTAGTATCTGAAGGGATAGATCGTTTGAAACGGAGTATACTTCAGAGTCAAGCCATACCCTAACGCCGAGACTTAGGGCTTCCTCCAAAAGCTCTTGGGCTATCAGAATTCCCCTTGTACCCGCTCGGTGGGCGCTAGAACCGAAAAACTTGTGGATTTGCTTGTTCAACTGACCGCCTGCTTGAAGATTGGAATCCAAAACGATGACGCTAAGACCGTATCTCGCGCATTCTATTGCGGCCCCAAGACCAGAGGGGCCCGAACCTACCACACAAACATCGACCTGATGAGACATCTCTCTAACCTCGATGCTGAACTGTTCCGGTTTCCACGACCATGCCCTCTTCAACCGGGGTAATACATGCTCTCACATTTGGAACGCCATTTACCGTGACCATGCAGTCACTACATTGTCCGATCCCGCAAAATACTCCTCTGGGCTCGGACCTTACTGGTGTATACCTCATTGTCCTTATGCCTTCCGCCATAAGAGCCGCTGCAATGCTCTCCCCTTGCCGTGCCACTATTTTCCTACCGTCTACGGTAATCTCTACCCATTTAGCGCCTTGCATGTCTTCAAGCACAGGATGGGATATTACTCGCATGTCTTATCCCTCTCTCCGTACTGCAGATAGCCTTGAGCCTCCTAGAGCATGAATCCATCCCGCAAGGAATCTTGCGGATCCACTACAAACGTATGAAAACCTGTAATGAAAGCCCTGCCTTCCACTTCGCATAAAACTCCAGGGATACCACCTATCAAAGACTCTTCGACAACCGACGCAAAAAACCTTGTGCCAATTATGCTCTCGCTGAGAAAAACGTCCCCTTTCGCGATCTCTTTTTCAGAATACATCTTAGAAAGCACTGCACATGTGCCGGTCCCGCATGGCGACCTATCTATATCACCGTTAGTTATGACCACCGCATTCTTCCTGCCAAGCCGAGGCGCGTGCATCCTTTCGCTAAAGCAAACATGGGTAACCTGTCTGATAAAGGGTTTCTCGGGATGTATTACTTCAATCTCCTGGTTCACACGTTTCTTAATCTCGCTGCCAATCCTTTTTATCTCAGCCGAATACTCAGGCGATATCTTGATCCCAACATCTCCGGCGTCCACTATTGCATAGAAGTTCCCACCATACGCTATATCCGTAACTACGTTTCCGATACCGTCTATGTGAACGCATAGTCCTTTCTTATACAAAAAAGACTCGGTATTCTTAAAAGTCACGGATTCTGCGGAACCGTCTTTCACCTTGACCTTGGCCCGGACTAACCCCGCAGGAGTCTCCAATGTTATAGAGGTCACAGGCTCTGAAACATTCACCATTCCCGTTTCCACAAGGGCTGTGCACACGCCAATGGTATCATGCCCGCACATGGGAAGATAACCGCCTGTTTCCAGATATATTACTCCAATATCAGCATCGCTATGGCACGGCTCAGTCAGTATCGCCCCCGACATGACGCTGTGTCCCCTTGGCTCATGCATTAGCATGGTGCGCAAAGAGTCCATGTTTTCCCTGAAGTAAAGCATCTTTTCAGACACCGTACTTCCGGGAATAGGGCCAATTCCGCCGGTTACAATCCGAGTGGGCTCACCGCATGTATGCGTATCTATCGCGGTAATCATCTTCGAAAACTTCATTGCAAGCCCTCCTTTAGAGAACCCGGATTACTCGCTTACGCCTTCTTCGTCTTTGCCCAAGGCATATCTCACCAAATCCAGGTGCTCATCCATCTTCTGTCCTGCAAGAACCGGGTCACCTTCTTCAAGTGCGCGGACTATAGTTTGGAACTGCTCGACGGTCCGGGAAAAAGTGTACGGTAAAGTCCTTAGGAATCTCTCACTATCTTTTGTGACTCGGTGTATCACTCCGTTAATAAGGTCTACCAATACGCTGTTTTGACAGGCGCCCGCAAGAGTAAGGTGAAATTGCAGCTCTTTATCGAAAAAAAGATCCATGTCGCTATCCATGACTTTTTCCATTACGCCTAAAAGTTCCTTGAGTCTTTTGATTACTTCATCTGAAGCTCTTTCCGCGGCCAACTCGACAGCGCTAACTTCCAATATACGCCTTGCCTCCATAAGCTCAAAGGCCGAGGCTTTGTCCAAAGTAAACCTCCAATTCTCGGATTTGAGAAGGACATCGGAATCAGATGACAAGAAACGGCCTACCCCCGGTCTTGATTCGATTAGTCCCATGTACTCGAGACCTTGTAACGCTTCCCTAACAGACGAACGCCCTACTCCAAAACCCTCGCACAGCTCCTTCTCTGTCGGAAGTTTGTCCCCGGGCTTAAGCACGCCCTCTTCGATCATCTGCCGAATCTTATCTGTGATTATCTCCGTGATCTTATTTGGCTTCCTCAACGGACTCAAATTATCTATCAAATGTCTCCTCCCCCTGATATGTGTTTTCGCAACCGTCAGACATTTAAGTTCTACCTACGCTCTGGTTAACCTGCAAAGGTCGCTCTTTGCGTAGGCACAAAAGGTGTATCTCAAAACTAGAGCCTTCCGCCAAGACCGGCAGTCTCGTATGGAAGGCTCTTGGTAGCGATCAACCAAAGGTCGATCTGTCACACAAACTAGAAGCTCGAATGTTCAGTTCGAGCGATTATCTCATCTTGCAGTGCTTTCGTCAGATCGCAGAAGTAATCACTATACCCTGCAACACGAACTATCAAGTCCCGATATTTGTCGGGGTTCTTCTGCGCATCTCTGAGCATATCCGCACTAACCACGTTGAACTGAATATGATGCCCTCCCAAGGCAAAATACGCCCTGACCAGATGGGCGAGATTGTCGATGCCTTCTTCCCCTTCCAAAAGCCTGGGCGTGAACTTCTGATTAAGCAACGTGCCCCCTGTTTTCACATGGTCCATTTTGCTGCATGATTTTATGACCGCCGTAGGACCATGCCTATCCGCTCCTTGGACCGGAGAAATCCCTTCTGAAAGAGGCTCGCCGGAAAGCCTTCCATCAGGCGTAGCGCCTGTCACAGAACCAAAATACACGTGACAAGTAGTAGGAAGCATATCGATCCTGTATGAAGAACCGGTAGGGGTAGGTCGTCCATCAACGCTATTAAAGAACATGTTAAAAACCCGCACCATGATTTCGTCTGCCCTATCGTCATCATTGCCATATTTAGGCGTATGGGTCAGAAATCTGTGCCTTAAAAGCTCATAGCCTTCAAAGTTCTCTCTTAATGCCTCTAAAAGTACATCCATAGAAACAGATTTCTCATCAAAAACATGGGTCTTAATAGATGCAAGACTGTCAGTGATCGACCCAATGCCAACTCCTTGGATGTACCTAGAGTTGTATCTTGCGCCACCGGCATTGTAATCTCTGCCTTCTTGTATGCAATCGCTCACTATCGTAGACAAGAACGGACAAGGCATGTACTCTGCGTAGAGGGTTTCGATCACATTGTTCCCTTTTATCTTTACATCCAGGAAGTAGTTCATCTGCTTTTGGAAAGCAGCCATGAGGTCTTCAAAAGACCGGAAGGTCCTTGGATCTCCGGTTTCAATCCCGATTTTCTTGCCTGTCCTGGGATCCGTGCCGTTATTTAGCGTGATCTCAAGTATCTTAGGGAGGTTGAAGTAGCCTGTCAGAATATACGCTTCTCTGCCAAAACAGCCGGTTTCCACGCATCCGCTTGTGCCGCCGGTCCTAGCGTCTTCTATGGATTTACCCTGTCTTAACATTTCCTGAACTACAACATCTGCGTTGAAAATAGATGGCTGACCCCAGCCTTGGCGCACTATCTCCAAGGCGCGCTTTAAGAACCTGTCAGGACTCTTTTGACTCAGCTGTATATTCGTGCTGGGTTGCAGCAACCTCATCTCATCTATGACATCAAGGATTAGGTACGTGACCTCATTGACCCCGTCATATCCTTGTGCGGTCAGTCCGCCGTTATTTATATTCGCAAAATCTGTATAGGTGCCGCTTTCTTGCAAAGTTATACCTACTTTAGGTGGAGCAGGCTGGTTGTTGAACTTTACCCAGAAACACTCAAGCAGCTCTTTAGCATCTTCTCTCGTTAAAGTGCCTTCGGCGAGTTCCTTTTTGTAAAATGGGTAAAGGTGCTGGTCCAGTCTGCCGGGATTAAATGAGTCCCAAGTGTTAAGTTCTGTTATGACACCTACATGCACAAACCAATACATTTGTAGAGCTTCGCGAAACGTCCTTGGGGCATTCGCAGGGACATGAGTACACACGCGGGAAATCTCAAGGAGTTCCTCTTTTCTCTTGGGATCTATTTCTCTTTCGGCAAGTTCAAGAGCTTTTTCGGCGTGCCGTCTTGCATAGGTGATTATCGCATCGCACGAAATGTCCATAGCTATAAGCTCATCTTTCTTGTCGCAGGCATGCGGGTCGCCAAGAAAATCCAGTGCATCTATAGCTGAACGTATGTCTTTCTTGAAATCCAAGAACCCTTTGCTGTAGATCTTACCGTCAGCGACGGTATGCCCGGGGGCCCGTTGTTCCATGAACTCTGTAAAGATACCGGCTTCGTAGCAGTCTTTCCATTCCGGGGTCATTTCTTCGAAAATCCTGTGTCTCATTGCCCGCTCTTGCCAGAACGGGATAATCTCTTTTTCCTGGACTTCCCTCGCCTCGGCGTTCACAGTGAAAAAGGTCTTTTCTCTGCTGTTTATGACGTCAAAATCCTCTACACTATGGCAGCAAAGTTCGGGAAAAGTAGGTGTAGCTTTCGGAGAACTACCCCTTTCACCAACTATAAGCTCGTCATCACCTATAAAGATCTCTTTTTCTTCCATGAGTTTTTTGAAGGTGAGCGCCCTCAAAACCGGAATGGGCACTTTCCCCTCATGCTCTTTGTAGGCCTCAGTTACTAGGCGCGCTCTTTCGATAGAAAGGCTTGGCACCGTATCCAAACTCGAGGCTCTTAATCTGGTAACTCTGTCTTTCACGGTCTATCCCCCTATTTTCACATTTAGTCCAAAGCGCTCAAGGTCTGCTTTGATACTCAACATGTCCTCATCTTTTGGCTCGGGAACAAAGGACAGCTCATATGTTTTCCCTAACCTTGCGTACTTATCTATTCCAATATTGTGGTAAGGGAGTATATGGGCTTGCTTGACATTCATCTGAGACAAACATTCTCCTATATCTCTAATGCTCTCAAAGTCATCGTTTATCCCCGGAATGATTGGGATTCTCGCAATGACTCTTTTGTGAATCTCGGACAGTTTCTTTAAGTTCTCAAGGATCAAAGAATTTGAAACTCCTGTATACTCCACATGCTTCTTATTATCCATGATTTTTACGTCATAGAGGAACACATCCACATAAGGCGCTATGTCCTCAATTTGCTTCCAAGGTGCATACCCTGACGTATCTATCGCTACGTTAATTTCTTCCCGCTTGCACATTTCGCACAGCTCCCGAAGAAACGCAGACTGCATAAGGGGCTCTCCGCCTGAAAAAGTAACGCCTCCCCCTGACTGCTCGTAAAAAATCCGGTCTTTCATAACCTCATTAAGAACGTAATCAGATGATACTTCTTTACCTGCGATTTCCCGTGCGCCCGAAGCACATACAGAAACACAATCTCCGCACGCAATACACCTATTTCTGTCTGTTACAATCGCTATGTCGTCTGACCCTGGTTCCAAAACCCCTTCCTCTACACCTAGCCCAGAATCCGCATGTACAAAACTTATAGCTTTCTGGGGACAAACCCTTATACAAAGACCACATTTCACGCATCTTGAATCGTACATGACCAGTTCTTTTGCCATCGACTGCCCCTCCGGGTTATGACACCATTTGCACCTCAAAGGACAGCCCTTGAGGAATACGGTCGTGCGTATCCCCGGACCATCGTGAACCGAAAACTTTTGGATATTAAAGATAGTTCCTTTCTGCATTTGATCGCCTACCATTTGGTCTTTAACATTAGAAATGTCTGTTAGCATGTTGTCTGACATCTATCATGACACTCTTGTTCTCCTATTTCAACCCCGTGTTTCCATTTCCCCTCGTTGGAGATTGTGAAGAGAAGGAATAATTGGAGGCTCTGTAGAATGATAATCAGACATCAGACATCATCTGCTCTAAGCGACGGAGGTGATCGTCCTTTTACTGATTCGTTGTCTACTGACATATTGGAGGTGAAAAGGATTGTTGAATGAAGGAATGGGATTTGATCTTCTGTTCATCCTGAGTCTTATCGTTTGTGTAGTCTACATCATGGGAAAGACAAAGAATAAGGGTGCAAAGTGGGACATACGTAGGATTCCGGGACTAGATGCCATAGAAGAAGGTATCGGCAGGGCGACGGAAATGGATCGACCGGTGTTTTATCTGCCTGGTGCAGGCGGTTTCGACCAGCCACAGCTCCTGGCCTCTATGGCAGTCCTCTCAGAGGTTGCAAAGACGACAGCTAGGTACGATACGCGTCTAATCGTATGTGTACCATATTCTGGCGTCTATCCTGTGATTCAGGAAATCGTAAGGCAAGCATACGCATCTGAAGGAAAGTCTGAGAACTATCGACCGGATGACGTCCGGTGGTTTTCAGACCACTATTATGGTTATGCATTAGGCATAATCGCTCTTATGTTCAAAGAGCAAGTGGCTACAAACATAATGATCGGCGACTTCGCATTTGACGCTCTTATGTATGCCGAAGCCGGAAACCAGGCAGGCGCCATTCAAGTAGGCGGAACCGCCGCAATCACCCAAATACCTTTTTTCGTAGCAGCATGCGACTATGCGCTCATAGGTGAAGAGATATATGCCGCTGCAGCGTACCTTACCAAAGACCCAGTGAGGATTGCAACCATAGTTGCTGAAGACTGGGCGAAGTTTTTCGTCGCAGGGCTTTTGGTTTTGGGAGCGGTACTTAAAACCTTCGGTGGTCTGGAAGTTATAAACTCCATATTGAATTGGTAGAAAGGAGAGTGGTAGCAGATGAAGACCCAGGTACCGTATATGATAACGGTGATCGCAGTAGTACTTATTTTGATTAGCGTTTTCTCTACTTTATTGCCGGGCGTAAGCGATGAGATCGACCAGTGGTACATAGTGGGAACAGCTATGGTCTGCTGCATAGGACTTGTAAATCTTAGCACTGTCCATCTCAAAAACATAAAGAGAAAGGGCGAAGACTGGGATCTATCGATATTAATGTTAGTGATAACGTTCGGGTATCTAGCATATGGCCTAGTAAAAGGACCTACTGACGAAATATATACATGGATCTTTGAATCTACTGAAGTGCCTCTCGGAGCAACGTTTTATTCTGTGCTTGCATTCTACATCGTATCCGCAGCGTATCGGGCTTTTAGAGCTAAAACCCGAGATGCGGCCATTTTGTTAGTCGCAGCAATAATCGTGCTTATGGGTAGAGCACCTCTAGGAGAAGCTCTATTTCCGTTTTTTGGCACTGCAACCACTTGGATAATGGACATTCCAAACACAGCCGCACAAAGAGGGGTTGCCCTCTGCGCCTATCTTGGTGCGTTTATTACCGCAGTTAGGATCTTTTTGGGACTAGAAAGACCATATGCATCCACGGGCGAATAGGAGGTGAGCCAATGAATATTTGGGAACGTTTAGGAAACCTCGACCGCAGAGTCTACTATGTTATCTTGATGATCGTTGTGGCCCTTCCAATCGTAAAGCCTTTAGGCCTTCCGATCAAAGTAGGACAACAAGCTCAAGATTTCTTTGAAACAGTTGACAAACTGCCGGAAGGCGGGAAAGTCCTCGTCTTTATCAACTACCGAACAGACTGTGTCGTTGAGATGAACCCACAGCTAATATGCATCTTCAAGCACGTTGCACAAAAACACGGGAAGATAATCATGGTATCCGGAGTAGATGAGGGTGCTATGGTTTCCCAGTCTGTAGCAGTAAAAGTAGCCGAGGAACTCGGGCTGGAGTATGGGGTTGATTGGATTAACTTAGGGTACAAACCGGGCGGAGATGTCTTTATGAAAAAGATGGTAGATAACTTCTGGGAAGCATCCGCCTATTGTGACATGAACGGTGACCCTTTAGACAAATTCCCCATAATGCAAGGATTTGACTCACTAGCCAAGGCTGATCTGGTACTCAACCTGGTTGCAGTAGTACCTAGCCCGGGCGAAAAGCTGCTTCAGATGGCGATAATTCCTACAAAAGTCCCTTACGCTGTAGGAACAACAGCACTTCAAGCTACTAGCGAAATGGTGTTTTATTCATCCCGCCAATATCAAGGACTGCTTGCAGGGCTTAGAGGGGCCGCTGAATACGAGTTTTTGTTGGGAGCTCCCGGCGACGCGATTACAGGGATGGACTCCCAATCGTTTGCTCACATTTTGGTCATAGTTCTTATCATCCTTGGCAACTTAGGCTATTTCTTGGGCGAAAAGCGAGAGGGGTAACCATATATCAGGAGGTGACACATTTATGGAACAGTTACAAATATGGTTAGCGGCCTTTTTTACAATTTGCATTTACAGTATGGTTCTTTACAAAGACAACAAACTGTTTCGTTTGGCCGAAACAGTCATGGTTTCGATCACTGCCGCAAACGGGATTGTGCTGACTTTCCACAACTACATCAAACCCGCAGTGACCGTTGATATAGTGAACAACAAGAAATTCTGGTTGCTCATACCTATCCTCCTTGGATTATTGATGTATTCAAGGTTCGTAAGACCCGTAGCCTGGCTGGCCCGATTTCCAATGGCATTTTTCATTGGAGTTGGCGCCGCGTACGTTTTCACCAAGACACCCGCTTTGTTCTTCAGCCAGATACAAGCCACTTTTCTCTCACTCAATACGATAAACAATATTCTGTTCGTGCTCGGAGTTGTTACAGTCGTAACGTACTTCTTCTTCACGGTACCTATAAAGGGGCCGTTTATGAGGGGTGTAACCGATACAGGGCGGATATTTCTGCTCGTGGCGTTTGGCGCAAGCTTTGGAAACACTGTAATGTCAAGGATATCGGTGCTTTTGGGTCGCCTTCAGTTTCTTTTGAGAGATTTTCTCAAGATAGCTTAGACCTAAATTACAAGAACCTAGGTGGTTATGTGGCAAAACACCTAGAAAAACAGCCTAACGGGTCAGCTGATCAGAAACCGATTAGCCGACCGTTGGGCTGTTTTAAGATCGGTCAATGTAAATCTTCCAAAGATTAACCCAGGCTAATTATCTTCAACCAGTCTTCCAGAAGGAATCTAATCCGCTCAATGAGAAGCGAAAGACGACCCTGAACAGTGTTGCCAAAAGAAGCTCCGAGAGCTACCATAATGGCAAACCGCCCAAACCATGACATATACTTCACCGACTTCGCTTTCTCGTGCGATACTGTGAACAAGAAATAAGCCAGGACACAAATAGCACATAAGAGAAACAAAACATTGTCGAAAGTGTTAAGTTTGAGGAATGTCGCTGTCACTTGAGTCAAAAAAGGTCTAGGGTTGTACGCTAGAGTATAACCAACACCATAGCCCACCCATAGCGACATTGGAATTTTGGCATACCAGGATATTTTGCCAAAATACCTAGTATAGATAAGAAGCCCTAGTAAGAGCGGTATTATGAGGTACCACTCCCCGCCCGGAATATCTTTGGTAAGTGTCGGTTTCCAATAGTTATCCCATGTCATCACCAGTGAGTGAGCAGCCGCCAAACCTATCATGCAGTGCTCCGCAAATCTAAATATAGCGTTTTCTTTGTAAAGATAGGTGAATAACGCCAAAGTGCCGATGGCAGCCAAAGTTGTCTGTGTGGGTGTCATTCTTTACCCCCCTTTTTCCCGAATACCGTCCCGAGGTAACCAATATTCCCTATAATCAGAAAGATGATGATGGCAAGGTGAGCCATAGACTGACAGTCCATAAGCTGGGTTGCCGTACTCGGTTTTCCCATCAGCGTCTCATATTCTGCAGCACCGCTTAATCCGGGTATGAGACCCTTTTGCTGGCCTGATTGCAGCTGTGGCATCCTCGTCGGGACCTGCACCGCCACTTGCCCGCTCATCAGAATAATCCCCAAAGGTTCTGTCCAGTAAGTCAGATAGTCTCCATCGCCAGGGCTTCCTGAAGAAAACACTATGACTGCCTTTATCGTGTCAGGGTCAATGGCCCGAACTTCGGACATTAGTGGTAACTCTGACAGTGCAGTACCATCTATGTCGACATTGGCACAGCCGGCCCATACATCATGCAAAATAGTCCTAAGCGCAGACACTCCGCCCGGTTTGTACCCCAGGTTTACGTAGTCTACCCCATAGACTTTGCCCATTTCCTCAGCTATCGGATCTACGACGCTCCGAGCAAGAACCGGACCATCCTGCCATAGGCTGAACAAAATCACTCGTAGGTTCCTAGACATTGCATGTCTGAACACAGCCGCCAGCTGAGGGTTGAGCTCTCCGGACGCGCCAGGGGAATACTCGCAACCGAACCACAAGATAGATCCCTCGGGCAAACTCTCCATCACTTCATAGAAAGCTCTAGTTGGAGGACTGATCGTCAACGGAAGTCCAATAGGTGCAAATAGAGGTATTATCAGGGCCAACGCCAAAACAAGAAATATGATCCTACGGTCAACCCGCTCTAGTTTTTCCAGCAAATGTGCCACCCCCTAATCCCGCGCGCCCAAGTGGGCACGTTCAAGACCTAGAAGAATGCGTAGGCTAGTAGCAAAAGCACCTATATAGGTTCCGATGGTTATCCCCCGAAAAGCTCCCGAATTGGGAACTGACATAAGCCAGTCTTTTGCTTCCGGAAAACCGCTCCATAGAACCGACCCTATGGGAACGTTGCCTAACATCACAATGAGTGCGCTAATCAGTAGTACCGCAGACTCCAGGCTTTTAACCTTAAATGCCCGGTATGCTGCAGATGCAATGAAAAAAGCTACGACCGAGAACATGGTCGCCTCCATAGGCACTATAGTCGCTTCATATATCCACTTGTAGGTAGGCCCGCTGTTGCTCTGTATCAGACCTAGGATGAAAAATCCCCATAAGCATAGAAGAAGCGCGATCGAGTTATGATACCCTCCGCGCTTCCGCAGAATGTTAGTAGTGTGAATCCTCGTCAAGTTTATGGCACCGATCATGAATGCGGCAGCTTGACTTATCAAGAAGTAACGATCTATTTTCCCTGTCAGTTCCTTTTCAGTTCCATAGAACGTAAAATTCGCAAATATTATGAATAATGCTACAACCGCCGTCAATATAAGCGGCAATTGCTTTTTCATTTCTAACCCCCCTAGTCCGCAGTTTATCCAACGTGTCCCAGATGGTAGGTCTGAGACTTCCAAGAGAGTTTAGTTTCACATACCTGTTACAGCCACTTGTGATCTTCCTTGTGTTACATCTTAAGGAGCGTTCTCAGCACGTTTTCTTCAGTCACATTTTCAAGGATAGTCCCCAAAATGATGATCACAAGGACTAACATCTTTCCTAGGTCCTGTCCCACTACAGATCCAATTAGAACCGGCTCTTTAGAAATATAGGCAGAAGCCGCATAAATCTCTTCGCCGAGCAAGGTATAATCACATGAAGCAACAAAAAACGGGAGCTGAGTAGTGTTTGTCGTCCCCGCAATCTGAATCGCTCCGCTAATGGCACCGGCCTCGGCAAATAGCATAGATTCAGCGTAGAAGTACCCAATCATGATGTTCGCTGCAGGTTGCTCACGTTCAAAAAGGCCAAGAACCCCTGTTGCATATGCAAACTGGGAGTCCGATAACCACCTGACATCATCGGGGTTGTACGCTTCCGGTCGTCCGGCTTCTAGGTAGGATTGTCTGATTATCTCTTCATCGATAGAGTGAACCAGATAGTCTCGGTTGGTATTTATCAGTCGTGTATCATAACTTGCGCAGAGTCTTGCGATATATGACAAAAACGCCCACGCAGCAAAGGTGGCCGGATTAGAAACGCCTCCCAGACCGGGGCTGAAGTGAACTGCGCGCCCCATTTCTGTAGCTCGCCCAATCGCCTCATCCACGGCATCAAGTCCCGGTATCTTCCGGATTTGTCGTGTAGGCAAACCCGCCTTTGCGCGCTGAATCATGATGTACACGAGCAATAGCATGATTATCATAGTAAAGCACTGTGCCACTTTGCCAGGTGCAAGGAAACCCAGCACCGGTTTTGCAGATTCTTCGGCCGCTAACCAGAACATTTCGAAACCACCTACCTCTCCTTAACTTAGATAGTGTCCATCTACCTCGTTTCGATGGTTCCATGAGCTATTCGGGATCAGTTAAAAGGCTTACATGCAGGCATTAAACACATCGGATGTGGGCTTTTTCCATAATTCGTTCATGAGGATGAATATGCTACGACATTCATTGCGTCAGAGAATTGTGAGCTAAAGTCTACCCAACAAAGATTCAAGAGGACAACCGCGTCAACGAGAAGATTCCCACCTCCTTTATGCGGTAAAGAAACCTTCTTTGCCTACGGCCACGTTTACATACTGCATATCAATAAGAGATACGATTTAAGTATACGCCTGTGAATTTTGAGGTGTCAATATTTCATGAGGTCGCCCTCAGGCGTCTTGTAAGATTACGATCGGATTATTCATGCATTCAACCAGCCATCCCATATCTATCGAGCGAGCTCTTGACAATCGACCCAAGCAACTCCGCTTGACTCATACCGGCTGCTTTGGCAGCATACCCCATATACCCGTGATGCAACCGCATTGTTTCATCTTCTGCAACCTGCGATTCCATGGTAAGACCGGCAAACGTATTGAGTTCCAAAAAATAGGGCTCCAAGTGGTCGTCCAGCATCATATCGATCCTTGCATAGTCCTTTGCGTTTAGCACCTCATAGATTAAAAGGCAGGTGTTCCGGATGTCTTTTCCCACTACGGAAGGCAAACGAGCAGGACAGTAGATGGTTTCGCGATCGAACATCTTGTGCTCGAAAGTATTGGTCGTTTGCGAATTATACTCAATCTCCACTGCCGGCAAAGCAACAGGATGACGAAAGCCTATGACTCCGACTGTGATTTCTTTACCTTGTATATACTCTTCTATGAGTGCCGGTTGACCGACGCCGTGCACAACTTTTGCTACTACTTCCCGGATTGCTTCCGGATCACGAACAATATTGTCTTCGCCAATCCCAGCGCTACCCCTACCTGATAACGGTTTGATGAAAACGGGATAACCAAACGGAATTTCCGGAATGGAGTCTTCGTCCTTTGCCACGACAAATCTGGGGGTGGCAAGACCGTAATAGCCAACAACGGCTTTCCTGAACGCCTTATCAGTCGCCACTAGGCCTAGATCTGAACCAACATATGGCAATCCGAGAATTTCGCAAAAAGCAACTTCGTTGGTGCTCGAGGCATTGAAGATCAGATCGACTTTCTCACCTTCGATTTCGCGCATGGTTTCACAGCACTCGTCTCGCCACTCGAGCAGGCATGTTTCGTACCCGGCATCCCTTAGCCCATACGAATATTGAAGCGCCTCAAGGTAAGCGTCATCGTAGGTTCTCTCGGGCTCGAGGTTCATATGCTGCTCAACATTTCTGAATCTTCTCCATAATACTCCTATCTTCATTATGAACCCTCCCTTTCTAGTTCAGCATAGTCTGCATTTCCGCTGCGGTTATCTTAGCGACGTATCTGCAAAAGATATGTCAGTCATTTCTTTTGCGCAGCAAATACTCTTTCTATTCCGGCGTAGTCGCATATGGTCCAACACTTGAGCCAAGGGGATTCGCAAGGTGCATAGAACTCTGTCTTTACAAGAAGATGAGGAGGACTGAGAAGCGCCTGAGTTTCCAATCCGCCGGTAACACTCGAACCTTCGGACGGGCGCTCCACAGACTGAAACACCGCGTCAACACATGCATCTACTTGGCCGTAGCCTATCTCAATCAGCAGATACCCTCCTGGCTTGAGAAAACAAGGAGCCGATTTGATGAGCATTCGTATGAACTCGGTTCCATCGTCTCCGCCGTCTAGCGCCAACCATGGTTCGAAATCCTTAATCTCTGAGGATAGGTTAGCGATCTCCTTATGAGGTATGTAGGGTGGATTTGAAACCATAATGTCTACTTTTCCCCACAACCCTTTTTGCTTGAGCGGTTCCAATCCATCGCCCTGCAAAAAGTGCACCGCACCTGTTTGGTCTAACCGCAACCTCTTGGCGTTTTCGCAGGCTACTTGGAGTGCATCTGAAGAGATATCAGTGAGGAAACAAAGTCCACCTTCTAGTTCCTTTGCCATGGATAGCCCTACTGCGCCTGAGCCGCAGCAAATGTCGCAGATGACAGGAGAGGTCTTTCCCTTTATGAGATAAAGTGCACTTTCAACCAGTATTTCGGTTTCAGGCCTCGGGATAAGGACTCTTCTATCTACTTTGAACTCCCTACCCATAAAGTGCTTGTATCCCAAAATGTATGCAATGGGTTCGTTTTCTACTCGCCTTCTCAAGAAAGATACATAAGTATCGTATTCTTCTGGTGTCACGATGCGCTCAGGGTGGATATAGATGTCTTCGGGACTACAATTCAGGGCATGAGACAAAAGAAGCACAGCATCTCTCGATGATCCTTCGCTTTTACCTGATAGGGCCTTTTGCCCTAAAGAAAGGGCCT
>JAGPNG010000019.1 GCA_018052475.1 Candidatus Fermentithermobacillaceae bacterium | reverse complement strand
GGAAGGGTTCCCTGGTACCTTTCGCTTTTGAGATTTAAGAATTCGTTAAGCACTTTGATATAGGATGTGTTGAGTAACGCTTTACTGTAGTTCTGCATAGAGTCTGTGAGACCTGTCATCATCAAGGTCACCGTGCCTGCGAAAAGGATGATATCCGCTGCTGTAACAAGTCCGTAATATGCTTTGACCCCGACGAAACCGTAGACTAAACCCATTGTGCCTATCTGAGCTGCAGCGTTTTTGACCCCAATACTAGTGCTGTACCCCAAAAACTTAGCATATACGTTTCCAAGCAGCTCCGGCACCTGGGCAATTCCGCTTTTCAATGCCTTTTGGGTATAGAGACGAGTGTCTTTCCCATACGAATAGTCGCCCCAATACGGCCAATAGGCTGAAAACAGCAGGTTTATAGACCGGGCCTCCGACTGGCTAAGCTCATCCAATTGAGAGACACCGCGCTGGGCCAGTTTCACACACCAGACGTTTATCCCCGCGATAAGAGCAATAAATACGGTATTTTGCAAGAATAAAGGTATTGTTACGCCAGGGAGTGGCACTTTGAAGACTCTAGCGGACATGATGGCGCCAATAAGAAGCGTGAACCCACCCTTTACTATGTTTTTCGCGTAGTAAGCCTCCGCTGGCAACCCATAGTCAAAAAACTTCTCTGTTTCCCGCAACCAATTCAGCTTTTCATGAGTTCTCGGGTCTTCCAGAACTTCGAAATCTACCTCCATCAATTTATCGCTCACTGCTGCATCTTTCTTGCGCCATATCTCCATCCTGCCGTAGTCAAATTGCACATTTACCCACTTCGCCAAAAAAGTAAGCACTAGGTTAAGGGTAATGGCCAGAAGCACGGTTTTCATAATATCTCCGCCTGATGTGAGGACCTGGATTACCCTTGCGCCCATGTAGACTGCCAAAAGAGGAACTACTGCATCTAAGAACCCCAAGATTATAGAATTTCTACCCAGAGATCTATCTATCTTGGAAAGGAGTTTGAACCCCTCCCAAACCTCGCGTAGCCCACTATTTATTCGGCCCTGTCTTCTGGTTCCTTGTGTAGCCTCTGTTTTCACCGAGACTCACCTCCATCCTTGGACAATACAGATAACTTCTCGCCTTCTAGATGATCTTGGTAGTAATATGCCTGGATATCAAACATTTCTTTGTACTTACCGCCATATCTCATCAGCTCTTCATGACTACCTTCTTCTATTATTTGGCCATCTTCAATGAAAAAGATCCTATCGCAAAACCTAGTGGACGCGAGCCTGTGGGATATGAATATGGCTGTCTTTCCTTTTACCAGTTGGTTGTACCGTTCATATATCTCGCTCTCGGCTATGGGGTCCAAAGCGGCAGTAGGTTCGTCAAGTATAGCTATGGGAGCATCGCGGTATATGGCCCTAGCCAGTACAAGCCTCTGATTTTGGCCTCCTGAAAGATCTACAGCGCCCTCACGGGACATCTTGCCAAGATACGTATCCATACCATAGGGAAGGGCCCGGATCGTTTCTATAAGTCCCGCTTTTTCCAAAGCTTCTTCAACCTTTCTTCTACGATAAGCCTCGTCAGGTGTTTGAGCCTTTTCAGAATCAGACCCAGAGCTTCCTACGTCCATCAAGTCTAGTTCTGTATAATCACTGCCCATCACCATGTTCGCCGCCGTATCAGGAAAAATGTGCACATCTTGAAAAACTGCAGAAAAGAGGGCATACCTTTCATTGATGTTCATTTCCTCTGCATTTATTCCGCCGATCAAGACCTCACCCTTGCAAGGATGCAAAAGGCCTATTATAAGGCCAACGATGGTGCTTTTGCCGGCACCGTTTACCCCAACTATAGCTACCTTTTCCCCTTCTTTTATATGAAAACTCATGCCTTTTATGACCCAGTTGTCAGAACCAGGATACTTGAACCATACGTCTTTGAACTCAATATCGTATCGTGTTGGAACCGGTAGGCCTTCACCACGCTTAAGAGAATCTTGGTATTCTAGATATTCGCGCATGTCGTTGAGAGGCGCCATATCTCCATGTATAGCCGTTATTTGAGAAATAAGATCCATTAGCCACCCTGAAATTCCACGGGTTATGCCCAATAGGAACACGAAGTCAGCTGTTTGGATGCTGCCAGAAAGGAACATGGACGTAAGGTAGAAATAGGTGAGGCCATCTCGGAAAAAGATCAACAATGCGGTGAGAGCAAATCCGGCGTAGTCTCTGATCTTCTCTTTTCTCCTGTAACACTCCCATTCACCCTCTAGTTTTCTTTCTGTATCACGAAACAAGTCTGCCATCCTGTAGAGGCGTATGTCTTTGGCGTACTCATAGTCGCCTTTGGCTCTGCGAACATATCGCATCTTTGTCCTTAGCCCTCTCGTTTCTTTAACGGTCTTTTCCTTAAATTCGGCCAAGCGTTCTCCGTAATAGTACTGGATGACGCCAGAAACACATATGCATACGAGAAGAGAAGGGTGTATTTGAGCAACCAATCCTGCGAAAAAGACTATCCCAACGATCCCAGCCAAAAAAGCCGAACATCGCTGGCCAAACGTTACCAAAAGGGTGCTATCCCCTTCGTCTGCAAGAGCAAGCCCCCTACTAACCAGAGTCTGACCTTTTTCAGAAGAGAAATCTTGATAATCCATGTCTATGGACTTATTGAAGCCGTAAGTCATGTACAGAGCTCGCTGGTTTGCCCCGCCTTTTACAAGTTTGTAGTCTAAAATGACGTATAGACATTTTGCTGCAAGATACAAAAGGACCGGATATACTATGCTCAGGAGGTAAACTCTTAGTGATTCGGCTGCACCTATACCTCCTATCACGGCTTTAGGCACATAGGCCTCCAGCGCTATTATGCCTATCTGTACAGGTACTATGAGCAGAATGAATGCGAAGTACAATTTGTCGGTACGGTATATATTCTTTAGGAGATAAAACATGTTTTGCCATAATGAATTCTCTGGCTTCTTGTCACCAAAAAAACTTTCGGGTCTCCTGCTTTCTTCTGTCACATCTTCCAAAGAAGGCACCCCCTGATTCACTCAGTTCTCCCACTTATATGGAAAGCCGTCGATCCCGCTTTCGGGAGCAGATTACCACAGGTTTTGCATATGGAGCTGTCTTTGGCATAAGCGGTATGTTTTTTGTCGTATGTGGTGGCTAGCGCATGCGATAGGTCAATTGTAGGGTGGACCAACTTCACTTTAGTGCGATGGGACTCCCTCTGGATCTATATGGTTTATGGGCAAAAGTATTTCAGTGACAAACACTCCGGGCTCGCTCTTACGGTTAACCGAGCCGCCGTATTTATCCACGATCCCATCTATGCTCCTTAGACCAAATCCATGCTCATGGCCTTCCTTTGTGGTCGCGTATACGTCTCCAAGGCGACGCAGCTCGCCGCCGTATGAGTTTGCCACGTATATGTAGAGATTACCTTTCATGGGGCGTATGAGGAGTCTGATAAAACGGTCCTCTTCATTATCTAACGTAAGGCACCCTTCTATAGCGTTATCCATAAGGTTGCCTATTATGGTGCAGAGCTCCACATCGGTCACAGAATATCGGTCTTTCTGCATCAGAGTTTCTGGTACAGAAGCTGCAGCGCTAATTTTTATACCCTTTTCCTCTGCCAGAGTGAGTTTCACGTTTAATATAGAGTCGAGCATAAGGTTGCCTGTCTTTACGGTCCAGTCTATCTTCTCCAATTCCTCTGAAATCTGGGACAGGTAGACAGCCAGTTGGTCGTACTCTCCTAGTTCAATGAGGGCCTTCATTGCCTGCAGGTGGTTGTGAAAATCATGCTTGAACCCCCGCATTTTCATATATACTTCGTTTATTTCCTCAAAATGCCTTTCTAGAAGGTCTTTCTGATAGTTGTGGATGCGGCGGTCAACCATCCTTGGAAGGATTACTTTGTAGAGCAACCAGAAAGATCCCGCTAGGACCGCAAGGGCAAATACCACATGGGCATATTTCAGAGTTATCATCAGATAAACCGCCTATCTTTTTCCGTGTGGAACTTGACGAATTTCTCTCTCAAATCTTTTCCAAGCCTACGGCTTATGGGCAACACTGACCCGTCATCCAAAATGACCTCGTCCTTTGAAATTACATCTATATGGTGCAGCCCTACAATGTAGGATCTATGAATTCGCGCAAACATGTTCGGCGAGATCATGGTTTCTAGTTCTGCCCATGTGAGCCTCCCGGTAAATCGCCCATAAAGAGTAACTGCAGTTATCAGGTGTCCATCGGATTCAAAATACAGTACGTCTTCTTGATATATTTTATGGAGGTCACCATCGGTCTCCCAAATAAGTTCGGTCTTGTAGTGTCTAAGAGATAGGAAACACTTGTCCATGATCGCGTAGAATTCTTGACGGTCTATGGGTTTTACGATATAGCCCAAAGCATCAACGTCATACCCTCTGGTTGCATAATCTGGATCTCCAGTTACAAATACAATGGCTACCCGTGGGTCCTTATCCCGGATGCTTCTTGCTAACTGGAAGCCGTCAAGAGAGCTCATGTGAATATCCAATAAAAGGACGTCGAACCGCGGATCGTCAGGATAGGAAAAATAGAATCCCTCGGCGTCAGAAAACTCTGAAACCTTGAGATCCAAGGTGATAGGCACCGCTTCCGTCAAACGCTTGCTCTGGTTCACCTCTGCCTGCCACTCGCTAAGATACTTCCTCAATATCCGAATGTCAGGTTCAGAATCTTCGCATATACCTATTCGAATTATCTCGGGACGCGAAGCCATTTCTGCGATACCTCCTGGATCTTCCGAACAAATCTCGACCGACAGAGCTCCTTTTCCGGTTGGCACTTCCTATTTAACTATAGTCCCAAAAGAAATGCCTACACAATACGCCGTTCGTAAGCCGGGTCTCGCATCAAGCTAACACTGCTCTTTTGATCCGTCGAAATGGCGAGGTTAGTCGGAATGCAGATGGCAAGCCAAGTAGTGTCGTGCGACTTCGCGCAATTGGGGAAAAAGGTCAAAGCAGCGGTCACAAGCTACGGGACACCGCTTATCTCAAGGCGGTAGTACCTTTCTTCTGAGATCATTTCTTGTTCGGTCTTCGGGATGGAGCTTAGAACCCTATCCTTGCTTCCTTTTCTCTCTGCATTGTACGCTATCATTCCTCTGGCAGTGGTTCTGCAGGTTACTTACTCAGGCTGCTTCTTGATGCGCCGATGTATTATGCGAAGCAGAAAGTGCCGTCCCCCTTGCTTCAAAGAATGGAGCCAGCGGTCGGACTCGAACCGACGACCTACTGATTACAAATCAGTTGCTCTGCCAATTGAGCTACGCTGGCTCTTAAGGAATAGGGCAAATCAAATAGTATAATGCCGCAGCTGTTATGTCAATACGCTCACGTCCGAGTAGGGCAATGTGTGCCGAGGGGAGTTGTTCTTAGTTTTCCCGCAAGCATACGTGCCCGTTCTCAGTTATGATTGTGATGCTCTTGGAATCCATATAACGTTCTAGTTTTCTCTTTACGCGCTGAAGTGCATTGTCTACCGATTTCACATGTCTTTGAAGCTCGTCGGCTATCTCCACGTATGACTTGCCGTCAAGATAGCAGTTAAGAACTTGCCATTCCAATTCGCTCAAGATTTCTGTGATCTGCTCTTCCATCCGGCCAATTTCTTCTGCGCTGATGACTACTTCTTCTGGATCTAACACCTGGTCGCTAGGCATTATGTCTAATAACGTCCTGTCCGAATCTTCGTCATATATAGGCCTGTTCAAAGAAACATACGAGTTAAGCGGTATATGTTTTTGCCTGGTGGCTGTTTTTATAGCAGTTATTATCTGTCGTGTTATACACAATTCCGCAAAAGCTTTGAATGAAGTCAACTTGTCGCTGCGAAAATCTCTTATTGCTTTATAAAGCCCTATCATGCCTTCTTGGATAATGTCTTCTCTGTCTGCCCCTATAAGGAAATACGATCTCGCCTTTGCCTTTACAAAACCTTTGTACTTATTGATGAGATACTCCTGTGCCTCAACCGAACCGGTCCTTGCGACTTCTACTATTTCCTCGTCTTGCATGCCATCGAACACTAAAGCGAACCTATCTTGAGGGTTAACTACCAAACAGCACCCCTCCCCCGGTTATTTTGGCCTGTATCCGTAAACTCCCCGATTGGATTAATGGTGCCTTGATACATACATTATAAGTGTGCCCAAGAGCAAAGATCAACATTTCACATTTCTCTGCCTCTGAACTTCGTAAAGTGCCATTGCGCAAGCTACGCTCGCGTTAAGACTCCCTATCTCCCCAAACATTGGGATGCTTATTATCTCGTCACATCTATCGCGCACTAGCCTTGATAGCCCTTTGCCTTCGCTACCTACCACAAGGGCAACGGGCCCGCTGAGGTCCGTCTCCCACAACGATCGGGTTCCATCTGCATCGAGACCGTACACCCAGATCCCTTGCTTTTGGCACCACTGAATGAAATGGTGGATATTTGGCACTTCGCAAATCGGCTGGTAGAAGATAGCTCCCGATGAAGCCTTGAACGCGCCTTCCCCGAAAGGGGCTATCCTTCTTCTAGGTACTACCACACCATGAACACCCATTGAATGACAGGTCCTGCAAATAGAGCCTAAATTCTGTGGATCTAAGATGCCATCGAGGGCAACAAATAGCGGGTAACTTCCTTTCGGTATGTTTTGCATTACGTCATCTAGATCCCTGAAGGTCACTTCTCCGACTACCGCGGCTAAACCCTGAGCTGATTTGTCATAAACCGCATCAAAATCCCGTTCGGCCATGTAAGATACACGGATCCCCAAAGAACGAGCCCTCGATGCAATTGATGCGGCCGATTCTTGGTCTATCCCTTTTCTAATGATTACCTCATATACGGGCCACCCGCTCTCAATAGCCTCGGTCACCGGTTGTTTCCCGTATATCTTGAACCTACCCGGGCCTTTACTAGGTCTGTTCTTCGACACCCGTGATTCTACACTCCTTCAATCTATCAACCTTTGTCACGCGGATGAGCACCTACTTTGTCTTCTTTGAATCCTTATAAGCTCTCTTCAGATCATCAAGGGTTGGCGATCTGCCGCATGACATTTTACCTTCGGGACAATAGCCAAATTCATCACACGAAGCCCCCGCATTGTAAAAGATGTTAGGGGCAATCTTTTTGTATTCCTCGAGAAGAATGGTAAACATCTCCCGGATCTCCCACTGAGCCCTTTGGCAGCATCTGAGGTTAAACATGTGCCGAAGCTGCCTAGCATTTGTAGTAACCACAAATCTGGTTTCAGTAGCGTTGGTAAGAGCAAACCTAACATCTTCGGCAGGAATTCCCAACGACAAACCCTCGCGTTGAATATCCATTACTTCTTTCTGCAAGTCTTCGAATCTCTTCAAAAACTCCTCGTGTTCGTAGAAACTAGGGGGCGTTATGTATCTGAAGTTGTCCTCTTTCACATACCGCTGCGACTGCTGGAGCTGGGACAAATCCGGAGAAGCCTGCACCGGTTCGTTAAAATAGAAGACCCCGGAGTCCTTGAACACCTTCATCAATCTGTGTCTGTCATTTTGCTGGCTAGATATTCTCGAATACCCCTCTACAGCAAAAGTGGTGTACCAATGCTCAAGCGCTCCAACGTGTCCCGACCTTATCAGGTTCCTTATGAATTTCCCGGTTTCTTCTTTGGACGGTTTATCCCCTGTCAACAAAGACTCCAAACTATCTATCCCCATTGGGGCGTAACAAATACGCGCAAGAAGTATAAGTCTTTCAGTATCGATGTCAGTTCCCATGAATGGGTAATAAAGGACCTTCACCTTCATTTTCGTCTTCTGCGGTTCAGGGTTCACTGCCTCACTCATATCCTCCGACCCCTCCTTTTATTTCTGATGGCGGATCTTTGTGCCCGAAGGTGTATCCTCAAGGGCAAACCCGAGATAGGACAGCCTATCTCTTATGTAGTCTGCTGTCTTGAAGTCCTTTTCTTTCCTAGCCGAATTTCTCATGTCAACGAGGATTTCAAGAAGTCCCTGGCTAAGGTCATCTCCGTAAGGCTTTGGTTCCTCAGAAGTCCTGGGCGTCAATCCAAGGATGCCGAGGCACTGTATTAACAACCCGTATGCTTCTGCGACCTTTTGCCGGCTAGACGGGCCAGACGTCGTCTCAGCTTGAGCAACAACATGAGAGTTGATGGCGGTTACAAGGTCGAAGACCGCCGCTATCGCCCCAGGGGTGTTGAAATCGTAATCCATCGCTTCAAAGAAGTCCGTTCTGCATTTCTCTATGGCTTGAGAAAGAGGCCCGGCATCAGGCAATCCTTGTGCATCCGGGTTCAGCAAGAACGCCGTGACGTTGTCTATGCATGTCTGTATCCTGGACCAGCCTTTTTCCGCAGAGCCAAGAAGCTCCTCTGAAAACTCTAGGATCTTGCGCCTATGAGCCGAAAGAAGGTACAGTCTAACCGCCATCGGATCGTGCGCATCTAGTATCTCATTTATGCGAATCACGTTGCCTATGGACTTGGACATCTTCTCGCCTTCTAGGTTCACCATCTCGTTGTGAATCCAGTATTTAACGTAAGGTTTGATCCCTGAAAAAGCCTCGGCTTGAGCTATCTCGTTTTCATGGTGCGGGAAAATAAGTTCGGTTCCTCCGCCATGCATGTCAATGCTTGGCCCCAAGAATTTTAGCACCATAACTGAACATTCTATGTGCCATCCGGGCCTTCCTCGCCCCCACGGACTCTGCCATCCCGGTTCATCTTCGTCCGCCTTTTTCCAAAGGGCAAAATCGAGAGGGGATTCTTTAAGGTCAGATACCTGGATTCTCGCCCCAGGCATGAGCTTATCAAGGTCCTTCCCCGAAAGAGCTCCGTAGTCGGCGAACTTCTCTGCTCTGAAATAGACGTCGCCCGATGATTCATAGGCGAAACCCTTTTCTATCAGGCCTTCGATCATTTCTATGATGTCCGGAATTACCTGACTGGCCCTTGGATATTCGTCGGCGCGTTTTACTCCCAACTTATCCATAGCCTCTATATACTCAGCCGCGTACTTCTCAGCTATCTCTGTAGGCGGGATCCCCGTCTCCTGGCTCTTTCTTATGAGTTTGTCTTCTATATCTGTAAAGTTCGTCACCAAAGTCACTCTGTACCCGTTGTATAGAAGGTAGCGCCTAACCACATCCCAGAACACGGCTGGGCGAGCATGTCCTATGTGACTACTGTCGTAAGGCGTAATTCCGCATACGTATATTTTCACATGTCCTTCCTCAATAGGTTCAAATTCCTCATAACCCTTGGAAAGCGTGTTGTACACCACAATACCCAAAACTAGCCCCCGCCTTTCTTATATACCGTCGCAGTGCAAAATGCTGCTATTCCTTCCTCTCTCCCTAACGCGCCTATGTTTTCGGGCGAAGTCCCTTTTATGGATATCCGATCTTGGGGGATTTCTAACACTCGTGATATATTCTCGCGCATGCCCTCGATGTAAGGTGAGAGTCTGGGACTTTGTGCAACTATCGTGCAATCAATGTGGACGATCCTTGCCCCTTTCGATAGGACGGACCACATGGCGCTCAACAGTTTGAGGCTTCTGGCATTTTGATACACCGGGTCGTCAGAAGGAAACCATACACCTATATCTCCCATATTCAATGCCCCTAAAATGGCATCCATTATTGCATGGCACAAAACATCGGCATCGGAGTGCCCTGAGAGCCCTTTCTCAAAAGGTATTTCCACTCCGCCCAAAACACATTTGCGGCCGGGAACCAAGGGATGAACATCCAGCCCCAAACCGGTCACGAAGCATCCTTCAGGCTTGACAGCCCGCTTTCCGGCCTTCTTTCTTGCATCTTCGCATTTTGGCTCAGATCTGTCACCAGGTTTTGCCTCATGACCGGTTCCGTGCGTATTGGTCGATTCCAAGAGGCTTGCTGCGAGAACAAAGTCTTCCGGGAAGGTAATCTTGAGATTTGTCCTTTCTCCCGGCACGATCGCCACATTATGTCCTAGTCGCTCAACCAACTGACTATCGTCTGTACCGACAAATCCATCTTCCTTAGCTCTTTCATAGGCGAAGCGCAATAACCGGTAATCAAATATCTGCGGAGTCTGAACCAAAACCAGCCCATCCCTCTTCAAAGTCATGCCTACAACAGGCAATACCTCGTCGTCTTTAGAACTGACTGCCTTCACAGTATCAACTGGCTCAACAGCACATATTGCTGCTGAAATGCTCTTGGCTGCCTCGAATACTCGCCTAAACAGTCCGGCCGTAAAAAGAGGCCTCGATGCGTCGTGCACCATAACCCATCTGGGTTCAGGCGGAATCTCCTGAAGCGCCTTCATTACTGAGGTCTGCCGGTTGGCTCCGCCTTCGATGGCGAATACAGGTTTGAGCCAGGCCCGCTCCAAGGACACCACAATCTCCATTATTTCATGGTTATCTCTGAAACCCTGCGGCAGTGCAAGGACGACGCCGTCTACTTCTGGCAAAGCCAAGACTTTACTTGCCGTCCATTCCAGAATTGTCTTGCCTGAAATGGTGACAAATTGCTTGGGTTCCCGAGAACATGCTCTCGTACCATGCCCTGCGGCCGGGATTATGCACCAAAGTTCTTCGTTCATTGCACTTCAGCCAAATCTACGCTTTTGAGTTTTGCAAATATCATACGACCGGCGGGAGTAGTATGACAATTAGTAACGACTATTGGGACTTCCTCGCCAACGAGTCTCCTTGCGTCCTCAACTACCACCATAGTGCCATCTTCCAGGTACCCCACGCCTTGCCCCGGTTCTTTGCCTTCTTTTATTAACCTTATAACCAGTTCTTCACCGGTAGATACAATCGGTTTGAGAGCATTTGCCAACTGGTTAATATTAAGGACGCCCACTTCTTGGAGTTCTGCGACTTTTGCCAGATTGAAGTCTGTTGTAACGATCACTCCTCCGGTAGCCATCGCCATCTTAAGCAGCCTAAGATCCACGTCTAGATCCGGATCTTCAGTCCACTCCAAAACAGATACCTCGATCGGAAGCTCTTTTTGCATAGCATTTAAGATATCCAAACCTCTTCTTCCTTTACTCCTTTTCATGTTGTCCGAAGAATCAGCTATGTGCCTAAGTTCATCAAGCACGAAGTCGGGAATGATGATGGGCCCTTCGACAAAGCCCGTCTTGCATATGTCAGCTATCCTTCCGTCTATTATGCTGCTCGTATCAAGGATCTTAGGTACACCCGACGAACTTCGAACCTCCTTTTCTGCTCTCTCGCCACTAGGGTTTGTATTGGCTTTCTCGGAAATGCGAAACCGCTTAGTTACGGCCAAAACGTCGTCTTTCTTGCTAAGAGCAGCCGACATCCCGATATACCCTAGCAACACAAGAGCGATAGATGGGAGAAAACTTCCCGCAAAAGGAATCCTGGCCAATGACGGGGCAATCAAATTAGCTATTATAAGTCCGACTATAAGTCCAAACACCCCTACCAAGATGTCCTGAAAAGCCATTTTCACCATCTGGTTTTCGAGCGACTTGACGCCTTTTTTAACCAAAACAGCGATAGGCGGCCCTATCAAGTAAAACAACGTCGCGAGCACACCTGCTATGACAAGTATCGCTCCACCTGATTCGTAAATAGTGAAGCTCCTGCCAAGGAAATCACTTATGGGACCAAGTAGGTAGAAGGCCGAAACCCCGCCAACGATGGCCCCAAAGACTGCGAAATACCGTCCCGATTTCTCCAATTTTAGAGCACCTCCCTCTGAGATACTACTTTATGCAATTATTATATGCTAGGTAGAACCTGCAGACAAAGAATAAGACGAAATAAGAGGGTAAAAGCGAATATAAGATTGCAGTGTGCCTGGGAATACCCTCGTGGCATACCTTCTTCCAAAGCTAACCGTCACGGGAAGGCCAATGCAATTGACCCAAAGCCCAGTTAATAGTACAATTGTGTGTGTACAGCTCAATGGGAGGTATAGCTATGTTCAGGGTTGGTGACCGGGTGGTATATCCTATGCACGGCGCCGGAACTATAGAAGGAATCGAACAAAAAGAGGTTCTAGGAAAAACTCATAGGTATTATGTGTTGAGCCTTCCCATAAGCGATATGAAAGTCATGATCCCAGTAGACAACAGCGAAGAAGTTGGTCTAAGAGATGTAATTGACGCCACACAAGTTGACGAAGTTTTGAAAGTACTCAAAGAGGACTGCACCCCTATGTCCACGAACTGGAACAGGCGATATCGCAATAACCTCGAAAAAATCAGAAGTGGTGATATCTTTGAAGTTGCCGGTGTCGTAAGAAACCTCACAGCCAGGGACAAGGAGAAAGGGCTGTCCAGCGGCGAGCGCAAAATGCTGGACACCGCTAGGGAGATCCTGGTTTCTGAGCTAATCCTCGCAACTGATTGGGATAGGGAAGAAACTGTTCAAATCATCGATGAGATTCTTGCCTAGATAGTCCTTTTCTTGACTCTTAGTCCCGGCTAAAGTAGAATTGCTTTGCGTACTCCTTATAATATGTGGGCGTGTGGCTCAGTGGGAGAGCGTTCGGTTCGCATCCGAAAGGCCGCGGGTTCGAATCCCGCCACGTCCACCAGGATATTCTTGGCTAGGTTTCTAGACCTTACAAGAGGTGAAGACTGTGGAAAATACGCCGGCACAAGAGTTCCAAGAGACTGTAGATGAGTATCTAATCAGGCACAGAAGCATTATAGACGTGCTCAGCAAAATAAGCGAATCCAGCGGTCGTGTTAACCGAGCGGTGGCAAAAGCGGTTACTTCGTGCGGTTGCATTCAGATACACGCTACTAAGCAAGAAATCCCGTCGGAAATTAGTTCTCTTACCTCAATTAGAGACGCAATGAAAAACCACGTTGAAGGCAAACTATGCGAGCAGTGTACCGAGGTTCTTGAAGATGAAATCGGCAGGACGTTATTTTATCTGGCGGCTTTATGCAATACTTTAGGCCTTGATTTTGACGAGATCCTAGAGAAAGAACAAGACCGCATTACCTGTCTTGGGATATTTAATGTTCTTTAGTCGGCAGCAGACTACTTCTGAGTTTTTACTTGTTTCCTGCTAAGGCGTTTCTAACTGCTTCTTCAATAGTTGAAACGCCTATTGTATTTCGTAAGCCATTGTTCTCCGAAAAAGATCTGGGCACGATAACCTGGGAAAAACCAAGCCGCAGCGCTTCTTTGACTCTTTCTTCCATCCTAGGCACCATTCTTACTTCACCCGTAAGCCCGATTTCACCGCAACAGGCGACATCACGTCTTACAGGAACATCGTAATAACTTGACACGATCGCCACTGCGCAAGGCAAATCTATACCGGGTTCGTTCACGCGTGCGCCACCCGCAATCTTGAGGAATACGTCCATCTTATCCAAACCCAAAGACATCTTTTTCGCAATTACAGCCGCAATGAGCAGCAACTTTTGGTAATCAACCTCGCCTGTAATTCTACTCGGGGCGCCGTAGGCACAAGGTGTCACCAGCGCTTCTACTTCCATAAGGACCGGCTTGACTCCCTGCAAGCAGGCTGCAACGCAACACCCTGATCTATCTTCCATGCGTTCTGAAAGGAAAAACTCTGATGGGTTCTTGATTTCCGTAAGCCCCCCTTCACCCATGCGGAAGACTGCCACTTCATCGGTAGCACCAAATCTGTTTTTTCTTGCCCTTATGATCCTGTAAAAATGGCCCAAGTCACCTTCAAAGTAAAGCACCGTATCCACCAAGTGCTCCAAAAGCCTAGGGCCTGCGATCTCTCCCGTCTTAACTGTATGACCAACAAGAATGCATGTAACATTGTTTGTCTTGGCATATTCGTGAAACTTCGCGGCACATGCCCGGATCTGAGCGGAACTCCCCGGAAGGGATTCGACCGATGTATCCTGACAGGTCTGAATTGAATCGATTACCAAAAAAGCGGGCTTTATCTGGTAGCATAGTTCCAATATACTGTCTATGTTTCTTTCACAGGCAAAAAACAAGTTCTTGGAACTTATTCCGAGCCTATCGGCCCTTATCTTGACCTGACCTACCGACTCTTCGCCCGATACATATAGTGCGCAACCGCAAGACCTTGCCACGTTATCCGCGACAGATAAGAGCAACGTAGACTTCCCTATCCCCGGCTCTCCGCCGATAAGAAGCAAAGAACCGGGCACAAATCCGCCGCCCAACGCCCTGTCCAATTCCTCAAGACCGCTGGAGAATCGTTGGACACTCTCCGGTTCAACTTCGGCCAAAATGACAGGAGAAAGGGGCTTTGGAGTGGCCCCGGACGGCTTCCTTTTGTCTTTCTCTTCGGTTTGTTCCTCAAGGGTGTTCCACTCGCCACACTCGGGACAGCGTCCATACCATTGCGACGATTGAAAACCGCAGGCCGAGCACACATACTTAACAACAAAACGCGGCATAGAAATCTCTCCCTTTAATTGGATAGTTTCTATGCCGCGTCCCGAATTTCCTCTATTCTTCTACCGCTTCAGCCACTGCCGAACTTGCGCCAGCAAACGTAATGTTACCCTCATCATCGACGTCTACCACTACCTTTTCGGCTCCTCTGAACTCACCCCTCAGAATAAGTTCTGACATGGGATCTTCGATCAGTCGCTGAATGGCTCGCCGCAAAGGTCGTGCGCCATACTGAGGATCGGTACCTTCGCGGATAAGCTTCTCTTTCGCTTTATCAGTAACTTCAAGCGACAAACCGGCCGAATCCTCCAACCTCTTCCTAACGTCTTTTATCTGCAAATCCACGATTTCTCTCAAATGCTCCTCTGTGAGCGACTGGAAGACTATGATCTCATCAACTCTGTTTAAGAACTCCGGCCTGAAAACGCGCTTCAATGCCTCGGTAACTCGCGCCTTTACTTCTTCATGCGGCAATACCTGCGAACCACGGTCAGCAGTAAAGCCTAGACCGGCTTTACCATGTATGGCTTCAGCGCCTACGTTTGACGTCATGATTATCACAGTATTTCGGAAGTCCACAGTACGTCCTTGAGCCTCTGTAAGCCTTCCGTCTTCTAGGACTTGAAGCAACACGTTGAACACGTCTGGATGTGCTTTCTCGATCTCGTCAAGGAGTATCACCGAATATGGCTTCCTGCGGACCGCCTCCGTAAGCTGACCGCCCTCTTCGTAGCCAACGTAACCGGGAGGGGCGCCTACCAGTCTTGAAACGGTATGGCGTTCCTGATACTCTGACATGTCCAGCCTCACGATGGCATCCTCATCTCCAAACAAAACCTCTGCCAGAGCTTTTGCCAGCTCTGTCTTTCCTACGCCTGTCGGACCTAGGAAGATAAAGGAGCCTATGGGTCTCTTAGGATCTTTCAGTCCGGCCCGTGACCGTCTCACTGCCCTAGCTACCGCCTCAACAGCCTCATTTTGGTTGATGACCCGCTTGTGCAGTTCATCCTCTAGATTCAGAAGTTTCTCAGATTCTGCGGCAGCAAGTTTCTTGACCGGTATGCCTGTCCAGTCAGCAACAATAGATGCAATGTCATCTTCTGTCACCGTCATTTTCTCCGGCACTTCACGTATCTGCCATTCCTTCCGCTTTTCCTCTATAAGAGCCTTCAATTGCTGCTCTTGATCCCTTAGGTGAGCCGCTTTTTCAAACTCCTGAGCTGCAACCGCCTCTTCTTTCTGCTGCACAATGCTCTCGAGTTTGGCTTCCAGTTCCCTAAGCTCAGATGGTGCCTCGAAGGCCCTCATCTTTACCATCGCTCCTGCCTCATCTATCAAGTCGATGGCCTTGTCAGGAAGAAACCTGTCGGACACGTATCGCGAGGAAAGGACGGCAGCAGCTTCAAGCGCTTCGTCGGTATAAGTTACGCCGTGGTGATCTTCGTATCTCCCCCTTAGCCCTTTCAGGATTTCTATAGTCTCTTCGACAGTCGGTTCAGAAACGAGTACCGGCTGGAACCTTCGCTCAAGCGCAGCATCTTTCTCAACATACTTCCTGTATTCATCCAAAGTAGTGGCGCCTATGCACTGCAACTCTCCTCTGGCCAGCATCGGCTTGAGAATGCTCGACGCGTCTATAGCGCCTTCTGCCGCGCCCGCTCCGATGATATTGTGCATCTCATCGATGAAAAGGATAATATCGCCCGAATTCTTGATCTCTTCTAATACTTTCTTGAGCCTTTCTTCGAACTCGCCTCTGTATTTCGTGCCGGCGACCATAGCTGCCAAATCAAGACTGACCACCCTTTTGCCTTTCAGCATCTCAGGCACGTTCCCTGCCTTAATGGCTTGGGCCAAACCCTCGACTATAGCCGTTTTGCCTACGCCGGGTTCGCCTATGAGAACAGGGTTGTTCTTAGTCCTCCTAGACAGTATCTGGATCACCCGCTGAATCTCTTTTTCACGACCTATGACAGGATCGAGTTTGCCCTGAGCAGCGAGTTCGGTCAAATCTCTGCCATACGCATCGAGCGTTGGAGTGCGACTCCGTCCGGCGTGGGCCTTTTGTTGCGGTGCTGAGGGCTCTTTGATTTGCCCGCCAACCCGCTTTATGATCTCCTCGCGCACAGTCTCATAGTCGGCGCCCAAACCGGTAAGAACCTCGCTGGCCACGCCTTCTTCTCGCAAAAGAGCAAGTAAAATGTGTTCCGTACCTATATATGAATGGCCAAGCGCTGCCGCTTCTTCGCCAAGCAGCGTCAAAACATTCTTCGCGGACTCCGTTATCGCATCAATGGAAGGTACGGGAGGCTTTTTCTCAGATAGTGAGTCTATCTCGTTTCTTATCTCGTCAGGCGTAATCCCCATCGACTCAAGAATAGAAATCGCTATGCTCCCGCGTTCCTTCAGCAACCCAAGCAATATGTGCTCAGTATCCATAGCTTGCGCGCCACGGCTTCTGGCCTCTTCCTGGGCCCAATTGAGCACCCTCATAGCACGCTCTGTATATCTTTGTTTTCCATTCACGTCACATACCTCCCCCTAAAAATCGATTATTCAATGTGTGACATCTTTCCTGAAATGTGCTTACGTATAAGATAAGCTCTCCTCATATCTCTTTCGCCGGGCGAAAACTCAGCATTAAATACCTTCTGGACAAAGTTGGGTCTTGACAACACCAATATCTCGTTCACGTCTTTGAGCGTCAGGTTTGGAATCATGCCAAACTCAACACCTAATCTCAGATCCGACCAAAACTTTATCGCCTCCGCTGAACTGATGGACCGAGCGTTCGAAAGCACCCCCAACGCACGAAAAACCCTATCTTCTACCTCAAGTCTGTGGTTTTTCAAAAGCGCGTCCTGCACCCGCTTTTCCTCTGTTACGACCTGATTGGCCACTAAAACAAGGTTCTCTATGATTTCTTTTTCCGTATGGCCCAAGGTTATCTGATTTGAGATCTGAAAAACGTCTCCCTGACCCTCGGTTCCTTCTCCATATAAACCCCTTACTACGAGGCCTACTCTGTTTACGGCATTAAGCACCCTTGAAACTTCGTTGGTAAGTGCAAGCGCTCTAAGGTGAACCATAACCGAAGCCCTAAGCCCTGTTCCTACGTTTGTCGGACATGCTGTAAGGTATCCCAACCTCTCATCGTATGCCAGTTCCAAAAACTCGCTCAAAAGATCGTCAATTCCGTTGGCAAGTATCCAAGCTTCTTCTAATTCGAGACCCGACTTTAGGCACTGGAGTCGCAGATGATCTTCTTCGTTTACCATGATCGATACCAGTTCATCGTGTCTTAAAATCAACCCCTTGCCGTGACCACTTTCGGCTTGTTGAGGGCTTATGAGATGCTTCTCCACAAGGACCTGGCGATCCAGCGGCGGTAGGTAGTCAAGGACCACCTTAAAAACCGGCCCTCCAAATCCTCGCTCGCCAATCTTATCGGCACACTCGAACACTTTTTCCAATACCGCATCTGCGTCTTTATCGCCAAGAAGATGAGGGAAGGGTGTATCGGCCAAATTGCGCGCCAGTCGAACCCTGGACGATATAACCACATCGCTCATGCTACCGCTTCCGTCCATCCAGGGAGACGATGAGGCCTTTAGGATGTCATCTAGAGTATCTACTCTTTTTCCGCTCAATCATGTTCCCCCCTTATCTCGGCTTCAAGCGCCTTTATACGATCTCTGAGTTCAGCAGCTTTTTCATATTCCTCTAACGATACCGCCCGAGCCAGTTTGTTCTTTAGTTCATCTAGTTCCTTGCGGATCTGCACGCCTTCGCTCGTTGCTGCAGGAGTCTTGCCTACGTGCCTATCTGAACCGTGGATCCTCTTTACAAGAGGGACCAGGTTGCTCGAAAACACGTCATAACACTGTGAGCAGCCTAAACGCCCTACCTGAGCGAAATCTCTGTAAGTCATACCGCATACCGGGCATCTAGTCTCTTCCCTTGGATAAGTCTGAGATGGCAATGACTCAACTTGAGATCCAAGAAAAGCGGACAAAAGGTTATTGATTGAAAACGGGCTCTGGAAGAAATCGCCCAAAAAGCCCGCATCTCTTGCACACTCCTCGCATAGATACATGGTAGTCTTCTTTCCGTTTACCACGTGTTCTATGCGCACAGTTGCAGGCGATTTTCCGCATTTTTCGCACAACATTGAGATTCACTCCTCATCTTCGTGAACAGAGAAATATGCCGATAGCATAGCTTTAAGCACTCTTGCTCGCAACGCATCTCTCAGCGGGAGATCAACTGCCAAAGTCTCCCTAGATAGCGCGGCTTGCATGGTCTTAAAGGCCCTAATATCTATTGCATCATCTTCGAGAAGCCGCGTCAGATAAGAATAAGCTTCGTCTTGTGTCAGATAATCGCCTACCTCTTCGATTATCTCCGCGATATCCCCTTCGGGTTCGATCTTCGCTATTCGTATGAACCCTCCTCCGCCGCGACGAGATTCTACGACATAGCCCCTTTCGGGTTGAAATCGGGAGGACAGGACGTACGTGATCTGCGAGGGCACGCAGCTGAAATGCTCTGCCAACAAAGCCCTCTGAATCTCAACCATCCCTCCTGCCTCTTCAACAAGAGCAACAATATGTGCCTCGATTAAATCTGCAAGACTTGCCACTGCTTATCACCTGCGCTTCTTCGTAATTCAATCTCGGACAGTCAAAGTTGTCTGACTTTGACTTTTCTTGACATTCACATATATCATACACCTTTCCCAGAAAAACTCAAGGATCTTCGATCAGTGAAAAGATAAAGAAGAATGATAACTACCCCGAAACATTAAAGATTCTCAGTAATATACTTTTCGACGGCCCACGCTGCTACAGCACCATCTCCCACGGCAGTGGTCACCTGCCTCAGGATTTTTTCCCGAACATCACCTACCGCAAAAAGCCCGGGAGTCTCCGTGGACATATCCTCTCTAACCTTTACATACCCATTGTCACTTAGACTTGCCAATCCGCTGACGGGCTTCGAGTTAGGGGTAGATCCTACGTAGAGAAAGACTCCATCAACCGGGATTTCCTGAGTTTTGCCTGTTTTTACATCGCGGATTAAGACGTTCTCGAGTTTGTCTGTACCAGACATCGAATCAATGACGCTGTTTAGTCGGATGCTTATCTTTGGATTTTTCTCTATTCTCCGTACGCTTGCAAGCCCTGCTCGGAATTCATCTCTTCTGTGGACAAGCACCACTTCTTTTGCGAATCTCGCCAGGAACTCGGCTTCTGTAAGCGCAGAGTCCCCGCCGCCTACCACAGCGACAACCTTGTCTCTAAAGAGCGGGCCGTCACAGGTGGCGCAGAAGCTGACTCCCTTTCCAATGAACCTATCCTCGCCTGGAACGTTTAGCCGCTTGGGAGTTGTGCCAGCCGCCCAAATAACGGTCTTGGCCTGTAGATCGCCATTGTCAGTTTCAATGATAAAATGATTGTCTTGTTTGTTTACCATCCGGATTTCCCCAAAACTAATCTCAGCCCCAAACCCAGCGGCTTGTTCAATCATCGATCCCATCAATTCAATCCCCGGTACGCCTTTAGGAAATCCTGGGTAGTTGTAGATCATGTCTACGACTCCCGCTTGTCCTCCGCCGCCCATTGGGTCCAAAACCTTGACGCTCAAGCCAGCGCGAGCAGTGTAAATGGCCGATGTAAGCCCCCCTGGCCCGCCACCGCCTATCACAACATCGTATATCATTTGTGAGCCCGCCCCCTTACAGGTCTTTCGACAAATCCTATCTTCCGTCTACAAGATCATATGCTTCTATCTCATGCTAGCACGGCATAGTCTAGGATCTCAACAAACTTGTGGGGCACATGTCGTTTTTACACATTAAATCTCTCATGAGGAACGTTCGAAGCTGAACCAATACGCAAACTGTTAAGGTGAGCAGCAAGGAGGAAAGGTACAATTCAGGCCCTGACCAAAAAGCATAGTGCCATATGAATCAGGGCCTTACTCAGCTTGTTCTACTTGTTCTCTTTTTCTTTTTGTGCCTCTTCGATGATGCTCTGCGCTATGTTCGCAGGCACCTCTTCATAGTGATCGAATTCCATAGTAAAGAGGCCTCTACCCTGGGTCATAGACCTCAAGTCTATGGCATACCGCTGCATCTCAGCCAATGGCGCAAGTGCTTTTATGACCTGTATATGGCCCCTGGATTCCATACCTAGGATTTTCCCGCGCTTCTTGTTCAAGTCGCCCATGATATCTCCCATGAATTGCTCGGGAACAGTGACTTCAACTCTCATTATAGGTTCGAGGATGATAGGCTGCGCTTCAGAGCATCCTTTCTTGAAAGCAAGAGAGGCAGCTATCTTGAACGCCATTTCAGATGAGTCAACCGGATGGAAAGAACCATCATACAAGGTTGCCCTAATGTTTACGACAGGGTATCCCGCCAGTACGCCCTCTAAGATCGCTTCTCTGAGTCCTTTTTCAACTGCGGGAATGTATTGCTTCGGAACAGCTCCGCCGAAAATCTTATCGACAAACTCAAAGTCTTGATCGGGATTATGCTCAAACTCAATCCATACGTGTCCAAACTGACCACGACCCCCGGATTGTTTTTTGTGCTTGCCTTCCGCCTTGGCAGACCCTTTGATGGTCTCCCGGTATGGTATCTTAGGCATCGTAAGATCAACATCTACTCCAAACTTCTTTTTGAGTTTTGTGGTAGTGACATCGACGTGCACTTCTCCTAGTCCTGACAGGATCGTTTCACCGGTTTCTGCGTTTCTTTCTACAGTAATCGTAGGATCTTCTTCCGTAAGACGAGTCAGCCCGGCAGATATCTTGTCTTCATCGCCTTTGGTCTTTGGGTGAACTGCAACAGAATAAACGGGTGCTGGGAATGTAATTCCGGGCAGAATTATGGGTTTACTTTCATCGCAAAGAGTATCGCCGGTCAGAGTTTCTTGTAACTTACCCACAGCCCCTATGTCTCCTGCGACGACAGAAGGAACTGATTCTTGGTGCTTACCTTTCATGCAGTATAGCTGGCCAATCCTTTCAACACGACCCCTGTTCGCGTTCAAACATGTGCTGTTGGACTCGAGCTTACCCGAGTAAACGCGAAATACAGTGAGCTTGCCCACATACGGATCGGCTGTCGTCTTAAATGCGAGAGCTGAGAAAGGTTCCGAATCCTTAGGATATCTAACCGCTTCCTCACCTGTAGATGGAACAGTTCCGGTTACAGGCCCAACATCGGAAGGGCTGGGAAGAAAACTCAAAACAGCGTCCAAAAGCGCGGTAACACCAACGAGTTTCGAGGCGGCAACAGGAACGACCAAAAAGATCTTCCTCTCAAGACTAGCCGCTCTCAGGCCTCGCAGCACTTCCTCATCAGTCAGATCGCCTTCTTCAAGGTACTTCTCTAAAAGTTCATCATCGCCATCACAAGCAGCCTCTTTCAACTGTTCCTTCATGTCTGCGACCGTTTCTTTCAAGTCCGCAGGGATTTCTCCTTGCTTAACTCTCCCATCACTTGAAGGAATTAGCGAGACACTTCGTATAACATCTACTACGCCTTCTATATTTGCTTCTTTGCCCATAGGCAGATAAAGGGGAATGGACCTAATGCCAAACGAGTTGTTTATTTCATCCACTACCTTGGCAAATTCGGTGTTCTCCCTATCTAGTTTGCTTACAGCAAATATGACCGGAATATTGTAATCAGAAGCATACTGCCATACAAGCTCAGTCCCTACCTCGACCCCGCCTGTAGCATCAATCAGAATGACGGCCCCATCAGCAACCCTAAGCGCAGAACGAACCTCTCCAACAAAGTCAAAGTATCCGGGCGTATCTAGGATATTAATCTTATTCCCTTTCCACTCCACAGGTGCCAAAGCCGTAGATATCGTAGTCTTGCGCCGTATCTCCTCAGAATCAAAATCTAGGATCGATGTCCCATCGTCCACCTTACCAAACCTATCGTTGCCACCGGTTACAAACAGCATAGCATCCCCAAGAGTAGTCTTGCCTGAACCACTGTGCGAAATCAAAGCAACGTTTCGAATGTTTTCCGTAGAATACTCCATAAACGGCATCTCCTCCCAAATTCCACGCTCACAAAAGGTTCCTTGGGCATATTATCAATTATAGCCCCTTTTGCGCAAGTGAAGCACGGGGGACGGTTCTTTCTGCTTCAAAAACCTTGTCACCCTAGGGAGAAGAAATGATACCATGGTCCTGTACCGATGGAGTTTCAATCCACTCAAGGAGGAACAGATATGACAAAATACCGTTGCAAGATTTGTGGATACATCTATGACCCGACGAAAGGTGATCCGCCAAATGCTCCGCCCAATACACCCTTCGAGGAAATAGATGATTCTTGGCAATGCCCTGTCTGCGGCGTTGGCAAGGACCAATTCGAACCGGTTGAAGATACATCAGCCATAGTCAAATCCTATTCAAACGATGAGATTGCGGTAATCTGGCAGCCGGCCCTCTGCAATCACAACGGCAACTGCTGGAAAAGTCTTGGACAGGTATTCGACCCATCAAAGCGGCCTTGGGTCAATATGAAAGGGGCAGACACAAAGGACATCATCAAAGTGGTCGACGAATGCCCGACAGGGGCCCTCACCTGGAAACCGTTGGATAAGTGAAGCAAGGGGGACGGCACTTTTTGCTTCAGAAAGAAAAAGACCGCAAGCAGGTCTCAGCGGTCTTTTACAGTTATCCCCAGTGTTATCAACATAATCCACAGGCGACCATGCAAAGAAAAAG